>NZ_AUGY01000046.1:56822-66186 GCF_000422905.1 Paenibacillus alginolyticus DSM 5050 = NBRC 15375 | reverse complement strand
TTCTATGATAGCTGGTCTAACTTTGTAAATGCTGTCTTTCGCCCGCCAAGTAGAACTTCAAAGGGTCGACAGAAGACGAGCAAGACAAAAGAACGGCTAAGTTCACAGCGCATCATAGTGAGAGAATAGCGGAGACACAAGAATAAAATGTAAATTAATGGTAAAAACGCGTCATTTTCTGTAGTCTTTACTTTTTTGGCTTGTACCCAGAAAAACAAAATGGTAATAAATACAATATATTTAAGTAATTGTATTTATACGTGAAGACTTACTGATCATGTCAGCTATTTTGCATCGGTAATGTATTTTTTGCAACAATCGCGTGGAAAACGCGGATTTGCTTGCCTAAAGTTGTACAACTTACAACATTAGCATGGAGGAACAAGCGAATGCTTAAGCATATAGGCCGTGAGCGCAACTTCTTTTGCAGAAACCCATACAAAAATCTAGCTCAAGGACGGACGCCATAAGTCGGTTTTGCAATCAATTTGGAGGTATGCATTGTCAAGTTGCTTAGTCAAATTGTTAAAAAATAGGATGAAAATCCGAGAGCAGCTATGCTATACTCTTTTAAACAGGAGATGATCTGATGAATTCGAAAATGTCATTCCAGCCGTTAAACCGGCCTAAATTGGTTGACGATGTTGTTAATCAATTGCAGAAGAAAATATCGGAAGGCGAAATGAAGCCTGGCGACAAGATTCCTACGGAACCCGAGTTGATGCAGCAATTCGGTGTGGGACGGTCGACGGTCCGTGAAGCGGTCAGAGTGCTTGTTCATGCGGGGCTGCTCGAAAAGAAGCAGGGCTTCGGCACTTTTTTGACGGCTAATACGGGTATGCAGGAGCCGCTTGATCATAGGCTTCGCAGAGCCGAGATTCTGGAGGTTTATGAGGTAAGGAGGATGCTCGAGCTGGAAATCTCCCGATTAGCCGCTGAGCGCCGCGATGATTATGATCTCGAACAGATGCGAAGCGCGCTGGATCAACGGTCGGAAGCGCTGGAGAAAGGCGATACGAGCACTTATCTGAACTCTGATGTAAAGTTCCATCTGTCCATCGCCATCGCGAGCAAGAACAGCGTAGCTATCGATCTATATCGGACTTTCTCAACTGTGCTCCTCGAAACGTCTTACAAATTAGTGAGCGTCGAGAGTCCACATGATCCCAACAATCTCCAGCACGAAAATATGTATCAAGCGATTAAAGACAAGGATGTATCGGCTGCCGAGTACTGGACGAAGCAAAATCTAGATGATACGGTCAGCCAGCTTAAAAAGTATCTTAACCAGGAGTAGCTTTATTCTCCTTTAATTATAAACGTCAGATGATATGATGAAAGGGGTTTGAGATCACATGTCCGTTTCAAACAATGCTCGTAATAGTACCGTTTATGCTATTTTATTTTCAATAAGCTTGGTTCATTTGTTGAATGATGCGATTCAATCTGTTATCCCAGCTGTGTTTCCGATTCTTCATAATTCGCTGCAGCTCAGCTTTACACAAATCGGGTGGATTGCCTTCACGTTGAATGTGACGGCCTCGATGTTTCAACCCTTGATTGGGCTGTACACAGACGCGAAACCGAAGCCATTTCTGCTGCCCGCAGGTGTGTTTTTCTCTCTTATAGGCGTGATTGTCTTGGCTGTGGCGTCTTCGTTCGCTCAGGTTATTTTAGCCGTTATCCTAGTAGGTCTGGGTTCCTCTGTCCTTCATCCGGAAGCATCGCGTGTAGCTTATTTGGCTGCTGGGCCCCGCAGAGGACTGGCGCAGTCAATATTCCAAACAGGCGGTAACATCGGGCAGGCTTTGGCTCCTGTCTTTACTGCTCTTATCTTTGTACCGTTTGGCCAATTCGGTATCATCTGGTTTTCATTTGTCGCGGCTGCGGGGATTATTGTTCAGTTTTTCGTTGCCAAATGGTATCGAAAGGCGGGGAGCCGTCCATCCACATCCAACAAAACTGAGGTTGTCCGAAAGAAACTCCCCCGTAAAACGGTTGCGTACGCGATATTTATTCTAATCATGCTGCTATTTTCCAAGTTTGTTTACGTGGCCAGTATGACAGGGTTCTACGCCTTTTATTTGATTGAACATGACCATCTTTCGGTCGAAAGAGCGCAGCTCTTCATTTTCACCTTGCTTGCTGCCGGAGCTGTAGGTACGTTCATGGGGGGACCGTTGGCGGATCGTTTTGGGAGACGCAATATGATCTGGTTCTCTATTCTAGGAACTGCGCCGTTCTCGCTGCTTCTGCCATATGCGAATTTGTTCTGGGCAGGTGTGCTTTGTGCGTGTATCGGGTTTATTTTGTTATCCGGTTTTTCCGTTATTGTCGTTTATGCACAAGAGCTGCTGCCAGGCAAGGTAGGTACGGTATCGGGATTGTTTTTCGGATTGGCCTTTGGTTTAGGCGGGATCGGGTCCGCTGTGCTGGGGACGCTGGCGGATGCAACAAGCATTTCTTTTGTTATTAAGCTTTGCGCCTATTTACCTTTAATTGGGTTGTTGGCTGCTTTCCTTCCGACAGATAAAAAGCTGAATTTGCATGATATTGAGCTGCCGCAAACGGCAGTGAAAGCATGATTCATTGAGGTATAGGTTAAACCTCATAGCTGCTAGGGCACTGCTTCCCATGCAGGTTTGCAGAGTGAGCTTGGGTCGTGCAACAATAGAGAGAGAATAAGCCGCAGGGAGAGGAGTGGGATTCATGGATATAAAAGAAGCGATTCGCCATCGCCGCAGTATCGGGAAGGTCAAACAGGATCCTGTGGACAAACAGCTAATCGAAGAAATCCTTGAAGCAGGCACATGGGCGCCTAACCATTGTCACACAGAGCCTTGGAGGTTCTGGGTCATGACCAGTGAAGGCAGAGGTTTGTTGGGCCGAGGCTACGCCGAGGTTGCCGCTGCAGAAGCGGATCCGACGCTTTCTGAGGAGGAGTTATCCAAGCTGAAAAGCGCTCAGGAGAAGAAAGCGTTCCGTGCTCCTGTTATTATTGCCGTGGCCGTAACCCCCTCGGAGAAGCCTATCGTTCCGGAGATCGAGGAATATGCGGCAGCGCATGCCGCCGTGCAGAATATGCTGCTTACAGCGCACGCCCTAGGCCTAGGAGCGATATGGCGGACGGGCGCACCTACGTATCATCCGAAGATGCGCGAGGTGTTCAGTCTGGCGGGAAAAGAGGAGCTGGTCGGATTCATCTACATCGGCTATCCAGACATGGCTCCTCCTAAGGCGCAGCGGGTGCCGTTTGAACAGAAGACGACATGGGTAAGCGAGTAAGGTAAAGTTTTGTCGAACCTAAAGGAACCGTCAGGGGATATTCCCTGGCGGTTTTCTCTTTTTGTGTAAACAAATCGTCGAACCGGTTTCATGATTTGTCAGCATGGCTTGCAAGAAAATGCTTGAATTCCCTTGATTTTTGATTAAAACGATCATCGAAAGCGCTTGTTTCCTTTACAAATCATTAAGCTCTATTTAAAACTCCGTTGATAAAACCGGTTTAATATGAAAGAGAAGTGAGGCGAGCTCGTATGGCCAACATAGATGATGTTGCAAAAGTAGCTGGGGTTTCCAAGAGCACAGTGTCCAACGTATTTAGCAAAAAAAGGCCGATCAGCAAGGAAGTGTCACAGCGTGTACTGGAGGCAGCTTTACATTTGAATTATAGACCCAATTACTGGGCTCGCAGTTTAGCTAATAAGAAAACGAATATCATCGGGTTAAATATGGCCGGTGAGCAAGTGAAATTCAGTCAGTTCCATCTTGGCCTCTTTAATGGTGTGTTGAGAGAGTGTTATAACCAGGGCTATCGTTTGCTGGTAAACACCCTGTCTGCCGAATTCTCCAGTCAAGTGGAGCACTTGTCTACAGACCCGGTAGATGGCGATATTCTTCTGGATCCCGCCTCCAATGATGAGAGAATTTCCGAGCGAATCAAGCGCAACGTGCCGCTAGTCGTGATAGGAAGACCACAGGAGGAGTTCGAATCCAGTGTCTCTTATGTGGATAACGACAATATTGGGATGGGACAAATCGTTACCGAGTACCTGCTGCAATTAGGTCACACTCATATCGCGTTCCTCAATGCGCCGAAGAAAAGAACGGTCGCTCAAGACCGCGAGCATGGCTACTACAGAGCCTACAATAAAGCCGAGGTGTCCGTTGATGCAAAGCTCATTGTGTACAAAGATAGCAGTCTAACATCCACTGTCTACGGCTACCAGATGACCAAGAAACTATTAGCAGCTTATCCGCATATTACAGCCATCATTACGGATACAGATAAAGTGGCTTTAGGGGTATACCAAGCGGCTGCGGAGCTCAATTTGCAAATACCGCAAGACCTTTCTGTCTTTGCTTTCAGCGATGATTCCGTCTTCGCGCCTGAATTCAAGCCACCTCTTACAGGGGTCAGGCTCAATGGGGAGGTACTGGGAAGCGAGGCAGCCAAGCTGCTCATCGAACAGTGCCGTCAGCCCAATGCCATTGCCAAACGCATATTGATTCCTGCCAGTTTAGTTTATAGAGGCTCATGTGCCCGAGCGAGAGTTAGTAAACCCACAAAACCCCATAAATAGATAGACAAATAGGAGGCCCTACCCATGTTCAATAAAAAAGCAGGAATGATCGCAGCCGTCGTGTTATCGACAAGTATACTAGCCACTGCTTGCAGTACGAATACCGATAAAACAGCCGCACCAAACGTAAGTAGCGAAACTGCCAAGCCGGCTAAACAAGAAACTCTTCGCATTCTGAGCAATGTTGCTGGGGGCAAGACGCCGGAAGAGAATGTCCTGTTTGAGAAGGAAGTAGAACGATTGACCGGTATTAAGGTCACCATCGAGAAGCCAGCAGCTGACTATGATAAGAAACTATACGCAGCGATTTCTGCTGGCGAAAAGTATGACCTCATTTATATGGGCAAAGGCAATATGGATGTTCTTGTTGATCAAGGTGCGCTGATGCCGTTAAACGATAAGATCAAAGCTTCCAAGATTTTATCCGATCCTTCAGTCATTCCTACCAAGGAATGGGACATGATCACTTACAAAAATGGTCAGATCTTCAGTGTATTTAATAAATCAGAAGGCGGCACGCTGCCTACCGTTCGTCAAGATTGGATGGACAAGCTGAAGCTGCAGCAGCCGAAGTCCTTAGAGGATTTCTACCAAGTACTGAAGGCATTCAAGGAAAAAGATCCAGACGGCAACGGTAAGGACGATACTTATGGCTTGTCCACGGCTGGGTTATACGATATTCAAGGATTTATGAGCGCAGCAGGCGTGAAATATAAATATGTGATTGATGCTAGTGGCAAGCGCTCGATTCCTTATGCAACAGAAGCAGCGGTTCCGATTTATGAGTGGTTTGCGAAGCTGTACAAGGAAGGGATTCTAGACCCGAACTTCGCGACCAACGATTCAGCCAAAATGAGAGAGCTCTTCTTGACGAATCGCGTTGGGATGGTCACGTACTGGGATGCATGGGTAGGTTTGTTCAATAATATGAAGAAAACGGATGATCCTAACTTTAAAGCCAAAGCAATCGCTGGGGCCGTAGGTCCAGATGGCAAAATCATGCTTCGTCGCGGCGACCCAAGTGTTTGGGGAATTCCAGTGAATGCCGAGCATGCAGATACAGCGATGAAATTCTTAGAGTTCTGGCACTCCGAGAAGGGTAACATCCTTAGTACATTAGGGATTGAAGGCGATGATTACACCGTTAAAGACGGGAAATACACGCTAACGGATGAGGGAGTTAAGCATGGTATGGATCATGGTGCTCCGTTCCCGAACAACACGAACTTTAAGAATCCGATTGGTACGCTGCCAGGCGCGCTTGAAGGCCGCCAAGTTATTTTCGACAATAATGCAACGATTGAAAACTCCACGAAAGACTGGCCTAGCGCTGAAAAAATCGTAACCAATTACGCTTTCCAAGCGATGATGGGCAAATTGCCAGCAGCAGACGCTGTGAAAAAAATGAATGATGAGCTTAAAGCAGCTAAACTAATTGACTAATGAGAGAGCGGAGGCGGGGAGTAACTCCCTAGCCGCCGCTTTACTTTTCATAGATAAGGAGGGACGTCTAGTGACCGCATGGGCACGTTATCGGGTAATGTATCTCATGATGATTCCCGTTGTGATTTATTTTTTAATTTTCTCTTATTACCCGCTCATCAAGGGCTTGCAAATCTCCATGCAAAATTTTCGGATTATTGGAACTCGTCCATTCGTGGGTCTTCAGAATTACATTGTGGTTTGGAACGATCCGGTATTCTGGCGCGTTTTGGAGAATACCTTAATTATTGGAATTGGGATGTTAATTGTAGGTTTTTTTGCCCCGATTATTACAGCTCTCTCTTTAAATGAGGTGCTTAAAACGTGGTTTAAGAAGCTGACACAAATGGTTATTTACTTACCGCATTTATTCTCCTGGGTTGTTGTAGGAGGCATCTGGATCATTATGCTGTCTCCGGATGGAGGATTTGTTAATGATTTGTTGAAGCTGCTGGGTGCTGCGAAACCGATTCATTTTTTTGCGGAAGTCGACTATGCCCAAGCTTTGATGGTCTTAACGAACACCTGGAAGGAAATGGGTTTAACCTGTATTCTTTATTTGGCCTCTATCGTGACGATTTCCCCTTCTTTGTATGAAGCCGCGCGTATGGACGGAGCTGGACGCTGGCAGCAGATTCGCTATGTAACCTTGCCTCAGCTCATTCCGACGATGAAGGTTGTGACCTTGCTGAATATGATCGGGATGCTCCGGATGTTCGACCAAATGATCATACTAAGTAATCCTGTTATTGCCCGAAAAGTGGATGTCCTGATGACGTATACGTATCAAAAAGGAATTCTGGAGTTCAAAATGGGCGTCGCTTCAGCCGCTGGCTTTCTCGTTGTATTGGCAACGCTGATCTTAGTATTCGCAACCCGCAAATTGATTCGTTATGACGAGGAGTGAAATCGTGTTATGAATAAATCGTTGACCAGCAGGGACTTGCCCTTTCATCTAGTGAACAGCCTCTTCCTGCTGCTGCTTGTCGCGACGATGATCCTGCCCATATGGAACACCTTTGTCATCTCCATATCCTCTAATATCTCATCCATGCATGGCGGTATTCGGTTATGGCCTTCAGAGCCGAGCCTAGAGGGATACCGTACAGTGTGGCAGCGCATTGAGCTGTGGAGACCTTTTGGTTTGAATGTGCTGTTGACGTTGGTGGGTACATTTATCCACGTGCTGCTATGTGCAATGGCCGGGTATGTGCTGCTGCACAAGGGGCTGCCTGGGCGCAAGCTGATCATTAGCTTTATTTTGCTAACCATGATGGTTCCGAATGAAGCCGTGATGATCCCCCTTTACGTTGTAAATAAAGAGTTGGGTTTATTGAATTCCGTAAATGCTTTGATTTTATATAGTTTGGTTTCAGGTTTCAGTATTTTGTTAATGAGAAATTTCTTTGGAGCTGTTTCGTACGAAATGGCGGAATCCGCTAAAATCGACGGAGCGGGTGAGTTTCGCATTTTCTCCACAATGTATGTGCCGCTTGCTAAACCCGGATTGGCCACCGTGGCTTTGTTCGAATTCGTCTCCCGTTGGAATCAACTGACACCTGGACTGCTCTATATCACCGATCAGAAAAAGTTTACTTTGCAGGTAGCGCTGCGCTCGCTCGTTATTCAGTCCGACTCAACCAGCAGCAACTTGTTTATGACGCCTAATGTTCGGATGGCCGGTGTCATGCTGGCCTTGATTCCATTGGTAGTTATTTATCCATTTGTGCAAAAATATTACGTAACAGGCCTTATGGTCGGCGCTACGAAAGAATAGGGGGAGCCCAATGAGCATCGTGACTGTATCTCGTTTCATTACAAGTAAGGAAGCAGATCGTTATGTGGAGGTTCCTTTTCAAGTAGCCTCAGGCATGGAACGTATTCACGTTAGTGTAGAAGTGGAAGCGCATGGACCCGGCGACTGCGTCATTGATCTCGGTTTAAAAGATACGGATCAAGTAAGAGGCTGGAGTGGGGGAGCCCGAACGGAGTTTTATGTGGAGCTTGAAAAGGCGACTCCCGGCTATGTACCTGGGTACTTGATGGAGGGGGAGTGGTGTGTGCTGCTCGGCACGTACCGGATTCCACCTGCGGGATGCACCGTAATGGTGAAGGTTGCCTGCACACCCAAGGAAGGGCGCTGGCTGAAGGGCGATCTTCATATGCATACCGTCCATAGTGACGGAGCGCTGACATTATCCGAGAATGCTCGGATTATGGAAGAGCTGGACTGTGATTTTCTAGCGATGACGGATCATAACACGTATAGTCAAAACCTTGCTTATCCGCATGAAACGGGCGTTGTTTTAATTCCCGGTATGGAATTGACGACGAATCACGGCCATGCGAACTTCTTGGGTGTTGTTAAGCCAGTGGTAGATTTCCGTGCGACTAGCTCGGAGCAGGTGCAGGCACGTATACGTGAGGCAAGAGCAAATGGCGCGCGTGTTGTGCTGAACCATCCCCATTGTCCGAACTGCGGCTGGGAATGGGACTGGATGGTCGATTATGATTGGGTGGAAATTTGGAACGGGCCTTGGCGGGAAGCCAACCGTAAGACACTTGATTGGTGGCATGGGCAGCTTTGCATGGGCAAACGTCTCATCGCCGTAGGCGGCAGTGATATGCACCGGTTTGGAGGCTACGTCAGTCACAGTTCTCCTACAACATGGGTGTATGCATCCTCTCGAACCGTGGACGGCATTCTGGATGGGATCGATACAGGGCGCGTTTTTCTAAGCTACTCCCCAGAAGGTCCGGTGATGGAGTTGAGCGCAGGGAAGTATCATATGGGCGACGTGGTGCCGATGGACGCACCAGAGCGTGAGGGAAATGTAAATCTTGTGGTGTCGGGTCTGCTTGCAGGGGATGAGGTAAAGCTTATCTCGAATCAGGGTGTCGAGCGTTCATGTGTCGTTTACAACGAGCATTCACTTGAGTTATTTGGTGAACTGGCAGGCCGAAGCTTTTATCGGGCAGAGGTATGGCGATATTTTGTTGAGGTGCATGAAATGCTTCTTGCCTCTGTAAGCAATGCGCTGTATTTGGATTAAGTATAGCCATCAAACGTAAAAAACGAGCCGCCAGAAATTCTGGGGCTCGTTTTTTGAGTAGATAAAGTATAAGTTTCGAGGTAGAGCTTAAGGGTATCCCCTTTCTAAGGTAGCCATTCAAGAACTTCTGCAATTGTGCAAAGTCGGCTGTCGATTCATTCTGGACAAACGCTAACGAACTCAGAAAACGTTATGAAGCCCAAAAGCGGGCTTTTGATAGTCTAACGAATCGAGAAAACGCTATTG
>NZ_AUGY01000046.1:0-56812 GCF_000422905.1 Paenibacillus alginolyticus DSM 5050 = NBRC 15375 | reverse complement strand
ATGATCATGGAGAAAGCGGATATGGGCGGTTGGAGCCCTATATCCAATTCCCTCCCCAAGCTCAAACATATGGATTAGCACACAAAGGACCTGAGGCAAAGCCTCAGGTCTTTCTTTACCACATAAGAAAGTATAAGTTTTCGGTTCCCGAAAACCGCTTTCTTATTGGCGATAAAACCTAATATAGGGATCTTTGGTTGGAAACCAAAG
Organism: Paenibacillus alginolyticus DSM 5050 = NBRC 15375; assembly: GCF_000422905.1. Taxonomy (GTDB): domain Bacteria; phylum Bacillota; class Bacilli; order Paenibacillales; family NBRC-103111; genus Paenibacillus_E; species Paenibacillus_E alginolyticus. Next base: position 56,602 of record NZ_AUGY01000046.1, on the reverse strand, counting down.
TCTCTCCTCTGTAAACGCGGTCGCTCATCCTTGAATGGCCTCGATAGAGGTTTTCTCATAAGCGGGGGCTTATTTGTTCTTAAGGGCAACCGCAACCTGCGCGGCCGTTTGCGCATTGTGGTAAACGAGCGCGATGTTCGTCTCCAAGCTGCGACCTTCAGTCAGCTGTTTGATGCGAGCTAGCAGGAAAGGCGTGACCTTCTTGCCGGTCACGTTTTGATCTTTGGCCTCAGCCAGCGCTTGCTGGATGACGCCTTCGATCTCGTTATGGGCCATCGCGGATTCCGCGGGGACCGGATTGGCGATGATGGCGCCGCCGGCTAGGCCCAGCTCCCACTTGGTGCGCAGCATAGCCGCAACCTCGGCTGCCTCATCGAGGCGGAAGTCAACGCCATAGCCGCTTTCGCGGGCGTAGAAGGACGGGAACTCGCTCGTTTTGAAACCAACCACGGGTACGCCGTGGGTTTCCAAATACTCGAGCGTACGGCCAATATCGAGGATCGACTTCACGCCTGCGCAGACGACAGCGACGTTCGTTTGAGCCAGCTCCGTCAAGTCGGCGGAGACGTCCATCGTCACTTCACCTTCGCGGTGAACGCCGCCGATACCGCCGGTAGCGAACACTTCGATGCCGGCAAGCGCCGCGCCTATCATCGTTGCTGCTACGGTCGTTGCGCCGATTTTGCCGGACGATAGGATGTAAGGGAAGTCCCGGCGGCTAACTTTTTCCACATTGGCCGTTGTCGCGAAAGCCTCAAGCTCCTGCTCGTTCAAGCCGATCTTGATTTTGCCATCCATAATGCCAATCGTTGCTGGAACGGCGCCGTTGTCGCGGATGATTTGCTCAACCTTTTTGGCCATTTCAATGTTTTGCGGATAAGGCATCCCGTGGGAAATAATCGTTGTCTCCAAAGCTACGATTGGCTTATTGTTTGCGAGGGCATCTTTCACTTCGTCGGTAAATGTCAGGTAGGATGTGTTCATCATAGGGTTTAGTCTCCTTTAGTTATCGATTGTATAGTTTGTAACAGTCGTTCTTCGGTTAGTTCACTAGCTACAGATTGATTGGTTTGAAGCGTAATATGTGCCGCAGCCAAACCATAGGAGCAGGCGTCCATATAGGTATGTTGATGCATCACACCATAAGCGATACCAGCGACGAGAGCATCGCCTGCGCCGGTTACTTCCACCACTTTGGTATGAATAGGAGGGAAAAGCTGCTCGCCTTCCTCGCCTACATACATCACACCCGCGCTGCCGAGTGTAATGAATACGTGTTTCACGCCACGTGCCTGAATAGCTCTAGCCAGCTTGCCATAGTCTTGGTCTGTTTCTACCGAGGAACCAGCAAGCAGACGGGCCTCTTCAAGGTTAGGGAAGATTGCGGTAACGCCATGAAGCTCCTGCGGGAGCTTTTTCGCTTTTTCGGAAGAGACAGGGTCAATGAATAGCGTGATGCCTTCTTCTTTACAGCGCTTAATTAATTCTTGGAGCGTATCCGCAGGCAAATTCGTATCGACAATGACGAGCTGTGAAGCGGCAATATGGGACCATTTGTCCATCAAAAGCTGGGGTGTACATTTATCGTAAATTTCCATGTTGGCAAAAGCTAAAAACATCTCGCCCGTGGCATCAAGCAGTGCCGTGTAAGTCCCCGTGTTCTCACCCTGCAGGACAATCGTTTGGCTGACGTCAACACCGCGCTTTCGTGTTTCTTCAAGCACCCACTGGCCAGCCTTATCGTCACCGACAACGGTTACGAGTGCAGTCCGGCAGGATAACCCAGCTAATGTATCCGCGATATTGCGCGCCACACCGCCGCAGGACTCGGTGACCGTTACCGGATTCGAGGAGGCCAGTCGAATGGCCTGCTTGCTTGCTGCTTTACTGTCGAGGTTCGCGCCGCCGATACACATGACGGTTTGCTCGTCAGATGTGACATAGGCTCGGCCTCGGATCGTACCTTTCTTGGTCAACGCTGCGATATAGCCGGCAACAGCAGATCGAGAAATGCCTACGGCACTGGCTATTTCAATTTGGGAAATGAATGGGTTTTGACGTATCAGTGCTAAAATTTGCTGTTCACGATCCATGAAAAGCCTCCTTTCAACGAATAACTATCTTTAGTTTAACGCAATCCAAAACAAATGTCTATAGTGTAAACAAATGTCCGCGAACGATGTGGCGAAACAGAAAAAAGCCTTCCCCTAAACCGGGAACAAGGCCTCTTTAACCAACCTTCACATTCCACACTAAGAAGTCGGGGAACGTTTGCCGAGTCCGAGCAGTCCGATTAAACCGAGCAGCCCTAGGTAATTCCACCAAGGCGATGCTTTGTCATTTGCTCCAATTGCTTCTTGGGTATGGATCTTTAAAGTCTTCATCGACGTTGGGGGTGTAAGCCCATAACCAGCTGCATGACTGTTCATGCTGCCCACTTTACGCAAATTAGCATCCGCGCCAGGCATGCCGAACGGATTCGTGTCAAAGAAAGTCGGTGAGCCTTGCTTGGCGGCTTCTCTATTATCGACTTGCGAAATCATTTGCTGGCTAGGGGAATGCATACGATAGTGATGCGCCCCAAGGAGAGCCGAGATTGACAAAAAAGATATCATACCCAGCTTCAGAAATCTGGAAACCATGATCCATACCTCCAAGACTTGTTGAATTGGTTCTGTAAGTGCAGGTATGGATATATTCCCCTAAATGCAAGAACTTATGCTTTTTTCTTTGAAATTGAGAAAAACCGCTGTCCCCCAATGCGGGAAACAACGGTTTCTTTGGTATTACTTCGTGACTGTCACCTGTACAGTTGTTCTCATGTTGGAATACGTGACTGTAATTCTAGCTGAACCTTTGCCGGTTGCTCGGATGATACCATCCTTCACATCAGCAATCATGATGTTCGACGATGTCCATAGGGCAGGCTTGGTTACATCTTCTTCGGATCCGTCTGTGTAGGTAGCCAACGCCTCGATCTGCGCCGTTTTGCCTTCTTGCAGCTCGATTTTGACGACGTCGGTTTTCAAATATTTCAGTGAATCGATTTCCACGGGAATAGCGACCATTTTGCCGCCGAAAGACCCGGTGATCGTTGTTTTACCTGAACCCGTAGCGGTGAAAAGCCCATTCGTAACGGTTCCTAGCTTATAGGCCATGACTTTCCAGGTTGCTGTTTCCGTGACATCTTTGGTAGTGCCATCCGCTAAAGTAGCGGTTAATTTCACTTGTACTTGCTCGCCGCTTTTGGTGACGATGAAAGTTTTGTCAGCAACTAGAGTCTGAATCACGCCAATTTCGACTGGAATGGAGACACTTTTACCGCCATAAGTTGCCGTTATGGTTGCTTTACCTCGGGAAACTGGTGTTACAACACCCTTGGATACTGACGCGATGGCGGCGCTGCTTGACTTCCACTCAGCCTCATTAGTTACAGTGCGGGCTGCGCCGCTAGCATCTGTAGCCGTGAGAACGATAGATCTTGTTTCATTCATGTCAAAAACTAAATTGGCGACATTCGCTGATAGATCGCTGGCCATATCGACTTGGACGGTTATGGTCACTGTTTTGCTATCCAACTGCGCGGTCAGGGTCGCTTCTCCTGAAGCTAAAGCTTTGACTTTACCCCCGTCAACAGTGGCTGTTTTGATATTGCTGCTTGTCCAGATGACATCTGCGGCTGCGTTACTGTTTTTTGTATCATCGGTATAGATGGCTTCTGCTGTTAAAGTAACGGAATCGCCTTTTTTCATCACTAGTTTTTCTTGGCTGACTGTTAGACTCTTTAATACGCCAACCGATACTTGAATGCTAGTTGTGCGTGTACCGTATTTCCCTGTAATCGTTGCTGTGCCGGTAGAGATCCCTGTGATTTCACCGCCCCGTACTTCGGCGATATCTTTAGAGCTAGTGGTCCATTCTGCTAAGGATGTAACATCTGGAGCATCTCTATTGTCTTTGAAATAAGCGGTCAACGTGACTTTCTCGGACCCGCCTTTTTGTAAATTAACGATTTTCTTACTTGGTTTGATGAGGGTAGGGATATCGACTTCGATTTTCGTTGTCGTTTTTTTGCCGCCGTATTCAGCGGTTACTGTAGCTTCACCGGATTTATACGCGGTTACTTTTCCTTTGCTTACAAAAGCAATCGTATCATTATCCACGCTCCACACAGCGCTATCTGTGACGGGTCCGCTTGTGCCATCGGCATAAGTAGCAGTCAGAATAAGGGATTGCTCTTGACCTGCTTGCAAGGAGAGAAGGTCCGCACTAACAACTAAACGACGAGGAACTTCAACGTCTACGTTAGCTGTGACCACTTTATCGCCGTACTTGGCATAAATCGTTGCCTCACCGATGGATACGGCGGACAGTTTACCTTTTGTCACTTGTACGATATCTGCATCACTCGAAGCCCATTCGGCCCGGTCTGTAAAATCAGCCGTAGTCCCGTCGGCATAAGTAGCTTCTAGTTTAAGAGTTTCTGTCGCATTTTTCTTTAATAAAATATTTGGTTTATCTAAGGAAAGTTTAACTGTGCTATCCACATCGACTTTAATCGTTGTCGACTTGGTACCATATGTTGCAGTCAGGTTAGCTGTACCGACACTGTAACCGGTAACTGTACCTTTAATCGCATCAGCTACGTTCGCTTTATCTGTTGTCCATACGGCTTTGTCGGAAACATCGTCGATGGTACCGTCTGGGTAGGTTGCCATCAGTTTAATTTTCTCTGTTCCGTTTAACAACAAAGATACATTTGATTTCTGAGCATCAATACGTCTTACAACTTCAACATCGACTGGCAATGTCAGGGATTGATTCATGTATTTAATCGTAATCGAAGCACTGCCGGGATTTTGGCCCTTCACTAAACCGTTCGTTACCGTCACGATGGAGCTCGTATCCACGGTGTAATCAGCCTTGCTCGTTACATCTTCGGACGTGCCGTCATCGTAAAAAGCTGTAATTTTAACTTGATCAGTCGCATTCAGGCGAAGAGCCAAGGACTGTTTATCTTTGGTTAACGATTTTACTTTTTTGCTGACATCAACATTAACAATTACGGTTTTACCCATATACGTGGCAGTTATCACGGCCTTGCCTTCTTTTTTGGCTGTCACCACACCCGCATAGACGGAGGCAACATCAGTCGAACCTGAGTTCCAATCGGTTTTGACGGTTGCATTCTCCGTAGAGCCGCTTACGAAAATAGCGGTTGCCGTCAGATTGGCTGTATCTCCGACTTGCATGGCAAGTTCGTTTTTGTTCAGGACGAGTTTAGAAATCTCATCAGCTGCAAAGGCGGTTCCTGTCACTAAAGATTGCGCAGCTAGAATGAAAATGAATACCAAGGATAACCACTTGCTTTGTCTGGACTTCATGCTCTGTTTCCCTCCGATTAAGTTCCTCAATGATTATGTATATGAAAATTATGGAACCTGACTATTATCGGAATAAACGCCGGGAAATTGAATAGTAGTCACCAAATATACCCGAATTCATCAGCGGCTAATAATGATCAAGCCCCTTAGATTGCAACATAAAAACAATTAAATAAACGAAAAAACAATTTCTTTACGTTCGTTTAATATTTATTTTACAAATCTATTAAATAGTTAGACCAATTGGTAGAATTTACTTTACCTAAGACGGTTGACTTTTGACAAAAGTTGCAATCAATCGACATTTTTCGCGGAAGTGGGTCAGGGTCATGAATTTGATATGGCGGAACAGCTTCAGCAAGCGCTTGTCCGTTTTCGAGTGAATTAAAAAGAACTCTTCTGCACGGGGAACGTCGATTCGTTATTTGGACGAAAAACCCCCGAAATCATGAGGAAGAGGAACGAGGATGTCTTATTTCACTGTTTTTGGCCTCAAGATCGTTCCTTTGATCAAATAGCGTCCATACGTTCCTCTCATTCGATTTTAAGCGCAGAATTCACAAAATAACGCATCTACGTTCCGCAGCCTAGAGGTTTGGTGACTTTTCCTTGCCTCGATAGCAAGCAAAAAATAAGAAGGCAAGAATAACCTGCCTTCTTATTTGAGCCTAATTGCGCTACTTCCAGCGGATGTTAAGATCTTTTCACGACTTTAAAATTTTCCTCAAGCAGCAGCCAGTTTTGCGGAAATTTAAGACCAAGCTTCCAGTAACTAATGCCTCGCAAGCCAAGCTCTTTCAACAAGCGGAATTTCGCTTGAATGGAGCGAGCATCCTCGAACCAGACCGTATGCTCTTTGCCAGCATCGTCCCAGTAGTTGAAGTGCGGGGCTTGCGCCGTGTAATCGTATAGGATCTGCGCATGATACTTGCGGGCCAGATCAATAGCCGCTTGCGGAGAGACAGCCTTTGCAAAGGGACCGCCTTTGACATAGGGCAGCGTCCAATCGTAGCCGTACAGATTTTGGCCCATCATGACTTTGGAAGCGGGCATCTCGCTTATGGCGTACTCCAACACTTTGCGCACGGGACCGATGGGGGAAACGGCCATAGGCGGTCCGCCGCTATAACCCCACTCGTACGTCATGATGACGACGAAATCGGCGATCTGGCCATGCGCTTTGTAATCGTGCGCAGAGTACCAGGCACCGGCTTGAGTGGCGCTCGTTTTTGGCGCGAGCGCCGTTGACATTAAGTAGCCTTCTTGATGGATTTGTTCCGCCGCTTTACGAAGAAAGCGATTGTAGGCATCACGATCATCGGGGAACAGATGCTCAATGTCGAAATGGATATCGCGGAATCCATATTGTTTGGCAGTGCTTTTAATGTTCTGAAGCAGATGATTCTGAACGGTTTCGTCCGTGAGGATGATATGTCCGAGCTCAGCGCTGAATTGGTCCTTTTCGAGATTGGTCACAACCATCATCATGGTGACGCCATTCTGCGAGGCAATCCCGCTAAGATCGTCCAGCTGCGGGGCTTGGAGGGTGCCGTCCCGTTTAATACGGAAGCTGAATGGAGCTAAGTAGGTCAGATGAGGGGCTGCTTCCTTGGCGGATTGAATGAGGACGGGCGAGACGTCAGTCCCGCGAGGTTCTAAATAGGCATTCACTTCTGCCTGTTTACGCGGGGTTGGCGGGATATAAAGGCGAAAGCCAACAGGTAAAGATTGATACATGGTTAGTCCATTGACGGAGGCAAGGGTATGCAGATCGATTCCTAGCTTTCGGGCAATCATATAAAGCCCTTCACCCGGCTGTACCCAGTAGTACGAGCCAGCAATCGGAATGACCAATGCCTGTCCTATGACCAGGGATTGGCTGGGGGTCATCTCATTGGCTGTTGCGATTGTATCTACCGACACGCCATACGTTTGCGCAATGCGGTATAACGTCTGTCCCTTCTGGACAACGTGGATTTGCATAAGGATTCCTCCCTTTCTTCGTAAGCAAAGGCGTTACTTTCGAGCCTACTTTTTTCTTTACCTTATTCGAAGGGAAGGAGATGGGTGTATGTCTACAGGAAAATGACTACAGGAAAAAAGCAAAGAACTCGATTGAGATCCATGCCGTGCAGCGGCAGGGAGAATCGAGTTCTTGCGATTATACACCTTGCTGCCTCAGGATCTGAGCGGTCAGCGCCGGATGCGAGATGGGGAAGTGGTGAGCAGCCGCTATCTCCACCGTGCGCGCGGAGCGAAAGCGCTCCGGTAGGTGAAGCGCCCGATCCTGGGTTCCCCACAGGATCGACGCTTCCTGCAGCAGCTGCGCATCGGGCTGCAGCTGTGTGAAGCTCTCTGCGCGCGTCAGCGCAGAGAGGGTCTCGGCAGTCGTCTTCCGCACACGCGGCGACTGCAGCTCGGCCAGGACATAAGTGACATACGCAGGCGGTATGTCACTTATGTCCGTGAAGCAGCTTTGCGCCAGCAGCTGCTTCCGCAAGCTGGCCGCGCGCAGCATACGCAGCGCGGCTTCGTTGATTCGCGCGCTGCGGTACCTCCGCAGCACGCTGCACAGTGCAGGCTGCAGCAGATGCAGCCTGTGGATCTGTTCCGGTACGCGAGCGTAGGCGTGGGCGGCGAGCAGGCCGCCCAGCGAGTGCCCCACGAGCGTAACCGGGGTCTCGAAAGACCGAATCGCTTGGACAAGCGATTCGATATGCCCTTCTATCACATCGGGACGGTGGTGATAGGGCGAACGGCCGAAGCCTGGGAGATCGACCAGGCAGACGGAAGACTCAGGGAATTGCTCGGCCAGCGGGAGCAAGCAGTCAGCTCCGCTTAGAGTGCCATGAACGAACAAGATCGGAGCCTTCCCTTTGTCGGATCCCACCCGTTCCAGTGTGGCCAAAGGCCCTCTTTTACCCCTTAAATATCCTTCTGCCTGAGGGTGGGAATGAACAAGACGAAAGTCGAGATCCGAGATGGTATGCGGCATAATCGAGGCGTTTACCGCATGTTCCAATCCGTACTTTCTCTGCATGTCTTGTGCCGCAGTTAGGGGATAGGCTTGATTGACATCCACGATGAAATCGAGGGATTCCTTTGGAATTCCGATTTTCCGTCCAAGTGGGCTCCCAAGAACCTTTGACAACAATTTTGGTGAGATGGCTCCCCATGGTTTACTAACACGAAGTTCCTTGGCTATGACCGACACGAGCTCTGTCATCGAGGGGCTATGCTTCTTTTCGTTCAGCAAGTAGTAGGTTTGACTAACAGGATTCGATTCCTTCGCCAGAGCGCTAATGAACTCAGCGGCGTGATTGATATGAAAGAGGGGCAGCCAATGGGAGTTCCCTCCCGGTGTGATACTCATCAACCTACGCGCGGTGGCCCGTACGAGAATACCGAGTCCGCCTGTTTGCTGGGTATCCCCGTGCTCTGAGCTGCCAATCAGAACGCTTGGATGGACGACAGATAGAGGGAAATTTAGCTGCTGCGCTCCTTGGCGAATACGCAAATCAGCTAGAATTTTCATGCGCTCGTAAGGAGAATCCTGTTCTAAACTAGCAATGATAGGTGCTGGATTGTGGAAATTATCAGCTGTAAATGGACTTTTGAAGCCGACAATATGGATGAAATGCTGCAAACCTTTGCTTGTTTGAATTTGCGAAGCCAAGTTTAGCATTTCCTCGGCGGCTTGCAGGAAAACCGCACGGGCCTCGGACTCCCCGATCCGAATATCCATCGGTCCACCCGCGTGAATGATTACATCTGCCTTCAGCACCAACGCCAAGTCAGACGCGCTTAATCCAAGGCAGGGCAAGCTTAAATCTCCGATAACCGGGGAGATTCGCTCATTTCCCACGTTACTTCCCTCCCGACCATTGCTACTGAGCCCATCTAATTGCTTGCGGATCTGCTCCCACCGGGCTTTGGAACGAACGAGCACCGAAACGGTATGATCCTCACGGAATAGCTGCTCTAACGTTTGTGAACCTATGAAACCTGTACCGCCAGTGATGAAAATATGTGTCATCTAAATGACCTGCCTCTCGTTGTTTTTTAGTACTAAATAGTACTAATCATGATTAAAAAAATTACTTTAGCAACAAGGCTAAAGTAGAAAGAGTTTGACTGAGCATGGCTGGATCTTGGCTTGCATGCTGTAGGAACAGTCCGCCTTCAATCGTCGAAACGATCAATTGAGCCGTAGCTTTTGTCGGCAGGGTGGCTGAAAACTCCTTGTTACGAACACCCTCGATGAGCAGGGCTTCCACCGTAAGCATTTGCTCCCGGAAAAAAACGCTCACTTTCTCCCGCAATACATCTGCATCCTGCGGCATCTGTGTGTACAGGGTGAGAAACGGGCATCCGCCTAAGGAAGTCCATTCAAGCCCTGTCAGCACTTGTAGGAGAGCGGTGAAGCGCTCCTGCACACTTAATTCCGAACGTGACACGGTCTTTTGGATCATCTCGTTATAGGTGTGAATAAGTTGTTCGAGAATTGCGGTCAGCAAGTCTTCTTTACTTTTGAAATAATAATAAATGTTCGTTTTGGACACTTTGCTCACGGCAACGATTTCGTCCATGCTGGTTGCTAAGTAGCCTTTTGTCAGGAACAAGTCCGTTGCCGCTTGCATCACGAGATCACGGTTGGTTAATTTTTTTTGTTTTTTCATAAATAGTACTATACGGTACTAAAAATCAATTGTCAAATCCGAAATGTATATCTTACATTTGAAAGAAGATAATAGCATTATTGGAAACTGATTCTTAAGGATGCTGCACATGAGAACCAAGCCACGCCGTCAAATTGCCTATGTCGGTTTATTAGGGATTACCCAATTGCATTTGCGCAATCCACTCATTATTGCATGGTGGGCCGCAGCCTTTCCGGGCTTTGGTCATTTACTGCTATCCAAGTATTTCCGCGGCTTTATCCTCATTGGCTGGGAAATGTTGATTAATTCCCAGATGCATTTGAACGAAGCAATTGTATACACCTTCACTGGTCAATTCGAGAAAGCCAATGAGGTGCTGAATATTCGGTGGATGTCGCTTTATGCGCCTGTTTATTTATTTGCGATCTACGACAGTTATCGAACGTCCGTGGATATGAATCATCAGTTTATTTTGGCCAAGAGGGAAAAGGCCCCCATGGATTGTTTCAAAATGGGCGGTATGGAAATTAACTATCTGGATAAACGCTCGCCATGGCTAGCGATGGTCTGGTCCCTGTTAATGCCGGGAGTGGGACAGCTTTACTCCCATCGGATTATCAATGCTTTTTTTATATTAGTGAACTGGATTATGCTTTGCTATTTCTCTCATTTGCTTGAAGGAATTCACTATTTACTCATGTGGGACTTAACACGGTCAGCTAGTGTGGTGGATATGCATTGGCTCTTATTTTTGCCTTCACTTTACGGTTTTTCCGCCTACGATGCTTATGTAAATACGGTTGAATATAACAAGCTGTTTGATCACGAGCAGGCTTGCATGCTGCAAGAGGGCTATCAGCATCCGCAATTTCCATTTCCTAAATCTTCGCTTCGAAAATGAGGGTGACACCATGCATGTAATAGCATCATTTGAACATTCGATCTATTTGGAGCTGGCGATTACTGCTCTTGAAGAGGCGGGCATTCCAAAGGAACACATTTATGCCGTTTCTTTGCAGGGGAAGCCTAACAAACCGAAGATGTTCGACACGATCCATCGCTCCGATGGCGTAAGTTTATTTGATGCGGGGACTGCCCTCGCGACGGCGCTCACAGTAGTTGGCTCTACCTATGGATTTATTTTAAAAGGAGGGGCCATTCTTTGGGGCCTTATTGGCGCAGCTGTGGGCTTCACGATTGGGGTCTTTATTGATATCGCTCATAAAAAAAAGAAGAAAGCGAAAACGAATCTCCCATCCCGAAACAAAATGACGGAAGTTGTTGTGCTCGTCGCTTGTGATAAAGAGGCAACCAAGCAAATTCAGGATGTCTTCTGGGAGCATCATGCCTTTGGAGTGGCCATATGTGAATGAATTTTTACTGTACAGAAACCAGATAAGCCCTGTGGTGAGTGAACGCTCGAACGGGTTGTTTTTGAGTAGATAAGAAAGTATAAGCTTTATACTTTTGCTTCGCATCTACCTTGACAAACGCGCTCGTCCCTGAAGGACGACGGAGTCGTTTATCCTTGTGTGTTGGGGTTAGAGGGGAGGCGGAAGCTTATCCCTGTTTTGCGTTGTTGCTGAGTTGAGTGAGAATGTGGGGGAATGCGTAAATTTTGGTGAGTGACTATGTTTTCTTGATGTTGTTTGTTTGAGTGAGATAGTAGACATGCATAATCATTCGTAAGCGTCAAATCCTGCACACATAGTAGTGAGACCAATTTCATGAGAGTATGAATGTAGTGATCGTGCGAGGAATAGATAGGGATAACAATGTGAGGTATGGCAAATAGCCCTCTATATATATGGGAGAGCTATCCGGTTACATTATTTCGAGAATAAACGGCAGATCAGGGGCAAGGATGCTGACCAGGGAGCCATCGCGCTGCTCATCCATAAGCTTCTCCAATCCTGCAAGATCAGGCATGTCTGAGATTGACCCGGCCAGATGGCCGTTCTCATCCAGAATGGCCATCCATAGTTCCATCCCTCGCTCCGGAACTTGCACGATATAATCCGTACCAGCACCGCATTTTAGAAGATGTTCCACCACAGCTTGTCCATTACTGTCAGCGTTGACGGTTGATGCCATAACAACATCGATCCCGATTCGGGCCAGGCTTTCCGTCACGTTACGCCCCACACCACCGTGTATAAACCGAACGGAGCCCAAATTTCTTCGTGGTAGATAAGGGGTTGACGCAAAACCTTTACAATCGATGAGGATCGTTCCTATTACGATTACTGAATTACTCATGAGAATTCTCCCTGCTTTAATAATAAAACGAATTAAGCCATTGAGCATGTATGGGCAAGCAGCTCAAAAGAACGCAACCGTTTCCGATAGTCGGGAATCATCGTAACGACAATGAATTCATCAACGCCATACAAGTGAGATAACTGTTCGAGCTTTTTCTTTAGGCTCTCAGGCGTGCCTATCAGCAGCTTACGCTCCGAAAGCGGAGCCCTTTCCCCTGCGGAAGCTTCTTGTTGAAACAAAGCTGTACCCGAGGATGCCAGCCTCTCTGCCTCCTCCTCTGTTTCCGCGCAAACGACACCAACGGCAACGATCGCTCGCGGTACAGGTGAAAGAGCTGACGGAGTAAACGCTTCGCGGTAAGCTCTTAATACTTCCTCCCCGGCTACTTCGCTCATAAACTGGCCAAAAACATAACCTGTTCCAAACTCAGCTGCATAAGCCGCGCTCTTCTTATTTGTCCCTAGCAGCCACAGTTCTGGCGATACGGATGGAGTTGGGCGGGCGGTAATCCGACGTCCTTCGTATTCATAGCTCCCCTGCAATAACTCGGAAACTCCTCGGAGCAATTCTGGCATTTTCCAGACATTTTCAAGAAAGTTGTCACTGAGAGCGAGGCTGACTTCAGCAGAACCACCGGGCGCCCTTCCTAAACCAAGATCTACTCGTCCCGGGTACAAGCTAGCGAGTAAATGAAAGGATTCTGCAACTTTAAGAGGCTTATAATGCGGCAACAGCAATGCCCCGGATCCGATACGAATGCTCTGTGTTTTTGCACCGATATGCGATAGAAGCACATCCGTTGAGGTGCATGCCAGCCCTGGCATATCATGATGTTCCGCCACCCAATAACGGAAATATCCCAGTCTTTCGGCTGCTTGAGCCAGCTCTACAGCTTGTCCCAGTGCGAAGGTTGCATCAACCTCATCAAAAACGGGGACCAAATCCAAAACACTAAGTTTAATCGGTTTCGCTGTCATAGGCGTCCTGTCCGAGGATTTCGGTAAAATTCAATCATATCGATAAACGTAACCCTGTATTCGCTCATTACCTTACCCAAATCATGCATTCGGCCATGACCGTCCTCTTTGGAAGCGAATACGACGTCGTGCCGCACCTTATCCATGATGATTTTGCCAATGAACTGGTGCTCGTACTCTGCATACTTTTGTTTGAATTCCTCATTAAACTCCAATAAATCTTCGTAAGACCGCTCTAGCATCGCATTAACCAAAGTCAGCTCATTACTTTCCTTGTGGACTGCTACGTAATAATTGCCCCGATCATCCTTAATCAAATCCTTAAACAATTCAACATTCAAAGTAATTGACTCCCTTCATAACTCCTATGTAATAACACTATATCTTGCTTTTTATTCCTGTTCAATTGGAACATATACGATTAATTTCCGTTCCTATACCTTCCTGGCTTTCGATTCGAATTGTACCGTGATATGTGTATGGGTGGACGGTGATAATTCAAAAAAAGACCTAAGCCTCGCGCTTAGGCTGATCGTTCCTGTTGTAGCATCGATTGTTATTTCATGTTCTTTACTCAATATGTTTTTAAGCAGAATGGAATCAGTATTCCCCGCTCGTCCAGACAACAAACATACATGTACGTAAACAGACCCCAATGAATAAGAATAATCGGTAAGTAATCTTATCCAGGAAGGATGCTTTCGATGCAACGTACAGTCATAGGGGTATTGACCTATCGTCGAAAACGTACCTTTGACGAGCCGGCCTATTTCCGTCAATTAAGCAAGGAAGGACAGAAGTTGGGCAGCGAGGTGTGCTTCTTCTCCGAGGACGATCTCATCTACAGCAGGAATGAAATACGTGGGTGTGTATTGGGACCGGATGGAAAATGGATGGACAAAACTGTGAAATGGCCAAGGGTAGTGATCGACCGCCGCAGACGTAAATGGGACCAACGTAAGCGTCAAATAGCCCCCACCTGTAAATCAGATGAGGGCCGATTTATAACTTGCAAAATATTGTACAACGTACAACATTACCCCTATGAAACAATTTAATACTTAAACAAATAGGCCTTAGGCGGCATAATGTGTTTAACATCAACCTTTGCAGCACTCGCTTTCTCAACGCGCGAGAATCCTGGGTGCCGTTGTAGCACCGCCGCATTATTATGCCAGGGCTTTTGGGTACTATTGGTAAATAGTACTATCTGGAATGGGAAATTTCTCCTATACTGAGAAACAAGAGCAAGACACTAAAGCGTTGCGACAGCAACCACAGGGGGCTTTTTGAGATGATGGATCAGCGGAGACGGAATACGACAGCATTTACTTTTATGGCATGGGCATCTTTCATTGGGGCATTCCTGGCGATGTTCATCGGGATTTATACGTTGGAAGAATCACTGAGTGTTAAGGGTTATTTCGCCGTATGCGCGTTATTCCTCACGATGTCGGCTTTTGTCTTGCAGAAGGTCATTCGTGATAATTTGGAGGATGGCTACGGTTCACGCAAACGCAATACAGCGGCTTTCACCTTTTTGGCCTGGAGCTCGTTTGCTCTAGCACTTCTGGGTATGTTTATCGGGATTATTAACCTGGAGCAGCTGCTTTCTGTCAAAGGTTATTACGCTGTTACGGCCTTGTTCCTGACGATGTCTTCTTTTGTTCTCCAGAAAACGGTGCGTGACAACAACGATGATGAGCTCCTGCAGCCGGTTGATACTAAATTAGAAAATAAATTCGAAGAGCTGTAGAAACAGCACTTTGCCAAGAAGTTTAGTTCATGATCGATGAACTAAGCTTTTTTCAATTTTTTCCTACAAGTCAAAAAGGATGGCAGGAACACGAATGATGTTGCTATAATGTCGTCAAGGGATTGGTCAATACGAAGATATAGGGGTAAATGAGATGAGATCATGGAGTCGACTTTTACTAAGCATTAACCGGAGCTTCAGGGTAAAACTGATTCTCAGCTTATCCGTCATCATTTTGCTGGCCTTCGGCGTAACGGGCTATTTAACGTATCGCTATAATTTGTCGCTGTTTGAGGAAGAAATCAGTAAGCAGTTTTCGAGTACGAACGAAGAGGCACTGGCGAAGATGGACCTGAAGGTGCAGGAGGTTGTACGGATCTCACAAACGGTCGTATTTAATCCTGAAATTGAAAAGGTCATCACACGGATCAATTCGAGCGAAGATTCCGATCCATTTAATTTGTATTACAACAAAAAGCAAATCGAAGAACAGATTTTCCAGATCAAATCCGATGCGCCATATATTACAGGTATGTACTTGTATGACCTCAAAGGGAATCCTTCTTATTTCAGCTATACCACCTCGGCCATTAATATTCCGAATGAGAGCGTATTCAGCACAATTCGGTCCAAAATCAATGACACCTACGGGGACCTCGTATGGATTAATATGCCATTGTCATCTTCCGTGGAACCAAGCGGGTTCAGAAACACAATTATTGTGGCCCGATGGATGAAAAATAGCGCATTGAACACGTACGGTGTGCTCGTGATGGCTTTTGATGAGTCGTTCTTCTCGGGTTCTCTCAAGGAACTGACGAAGAATGGAGAGGGCGAAGTCTATTTGTTCAACAAAAATAACGAGTTGTTATTTAGCAATACGCCGGAAAGCTCGGTAGATAAACGGGAACGGCTGAAAAATTTGAGTCAAACTCAGATCATGGATCAGCATTTGTTCGTTCAAGGACAGTCCGAGGTGACTTCCTTCAAGCTGGTCAGCGGAACATCGCTTACGGCTATTCAAAGCAAGAATCGAGATTTATTCCAGAAAATCGTAATTTCTGGCCTTATCAGCATTCTTCTCACCAGTGTGTTGATCGTACTCTCCACGGGCAATCTGCTGCGGCCGCTCAAGGATTTGCTGCAGGGTCTGCGCAAGGTAAGGTCGGGCGATTTCGATACGCGTATCGAGATTCGAACCAAGGATGAGCTAGCTTATATTGGTGAGAGCTTCAATGCCATGGCTGAACAAGTCGGAAGGCTGATTAAGGAAGTGTATTTGACGCAGTTAAGTGAGAAGGAAGCGGAGCTTAAAGCGCTGCAGGCCCAATTGAATCCACATTTTCTGCATAATATGTTTAACGAAATTTATTGGAAGCTTTATCTGCAGGACGAGATCGAAACGGCGGCCTTGATCGCGGCTATCTCGGAGATGCTCAAGTATTCGCTGATGCCTGTGCGTACTTTAACCACGGTGCGGGAAGAATTTCAGCAGATCCGTAACTATTTGAAGGTGCAGAAAGAGCTTTTTGAAACGGACCTGGAGACGATTATTCAAGCCGATGATGACGTTCTGAATGGCCAGGTTATGCGGTCTCTTCTCCAGCCATTGGTAGAAAACGTGTTTATGCATGCCTTTCGCAACAAAGTGTCGCATAAAGTGTTGTTGATTAAAGCGAGCAGTCGCGATGGCTTTCTGGAGATAGAAGTAACGGATAATGGCTGCGGTATGGACGAAGTGGCCATTTCGCAAATACTGGGCTTCGAGGGCTCATCCTTGCCACAGCGTTCAGATGGGCGAGAAAGTCTCGGGGTTCGCAGTGTTGTAAGGAGAATCGAGCTGGTGTACGGGACGCCTTATCGTATGGAGATCAATAGCGTGATTGAAAGCGGTACCACTATGCGCCTTGTTTTGCCTTTTGTAAACAATGTCGAGACAGGAGGTTCAGTAGCATGAGAATCGGGAGAGTATTGATTGTGGAAGACCAGCCGAATTTCCGAAAAGGGCTGATGAAGATGTTAGAGGGCAGAGAATTGGGTTGGGAAGTGGTTGGTGAAGCTAGCAACGGGCAGGATGCCTTAGTGCTGCTGGATGAGCTTAAGCCTGACTTGGTGCTGACCGATATCCGAATGCCCATCATGGACGGGATCGAATTCGTAGGGCATTTGAGGCAGAACTATCCCGACATGCTTGTCATCATTTTGACGGGCTACAAAAATTTTGAGTATGCACAAGCGGCCGTTCGACATGGTGCGTTGGACTTTCTGACCAAACCATGCACGGAACAGGACGTTCGTCAGGTGATGAATAAGGCATCCGAGCGGTTCTATGTAAAATATGCGCAGCAGCAGAAGCAGCAAGTGCAGCTGCGGCTCCAGCAAGATCAGGAGCTTCGAGCAGCTTTATTGGACTTGCCTTATGAGAAGAGCGTAGCAGCAAGGCTAACGGAGGGCCTGGCTGGTAGGGAGCTGTGGCTTCTGCAAATGAACAGTGAGGATTTGGCAAATAAAGCGTATGGGAAAAGCGACATGAGTCTGGTGCAATTTGCGTTCTCCAATATCGCCCTAGAGCTGCTGCATGGAGCGGGGCTGGAGGCTCAGCTTCTTTTGGTGGAGCATGACAGCTTTGTATTGGTTTCGGCACATCATGGTGTCGAAGAGAGTTTGCAAGAAGCCATTCAAAGTGCTTCCTTCGAGTATTTGAAAATTCGCTTGCATA
Source organism: Paenibacillus alginolyticus DSM 5050 = NBRC 15375 (assembly GCF_000422905.1). Lineage (GTDB taxonomy): Bacteria > Bacillota > Bacilli > Paenibacillales > NBRC-103111 > Paenibacillus_E > Paenibacillus_E alginolyticus. The sequence continues at coordinate 38,843 of NZ_AUGY01000046.1, read as the reverse complement.
TGATTTCAATGGGGCTCGCTCCTTCTGCTAATGAGTTAGCGGATTTGTATAATTTGACCAAGGGAATTGTCTACGGACCTGTTGACAGTCTTCCTGAGAGTGGAAGTGAGATAGGATCGGGGATCATGCTATCGCTGAACCAAGCGAGGGTTAGAGAGATGGAAGTTCAACTGATGTCTGCCATCCTGATTGGTCAGGAGGACAGTCTTCAGCTTCTTTTGGACCGGGTGCTGGCGGAGCTGACCCATTCATCGCCAGAGGAAATGCGAATAGGGGCGTTATCACTCTCCATTGCTTTGCTTGGAACGATACAGAAGCAATTTGATCCTGACGATAACAATGCGCTAGCCAGAATCCCTAACGAAATGCCGCAGACGCATTGGACCTCTGAGGAAGTCCTTCATTGGGCGGCCGAGCAAGTGAAGAGCTTCCAGCAGCAATTTAACAACTGGCAGGCGGCCAAAAGTGACAATCTGATCGAGAGAGCCGTCAAATATATTGAGGAGCACTACAATGAAGAATGCCGCTTGACCGATGTGGCGTCGCATATTCATCTAAATCCAAGCTATTTTAGCGTCGTGTTTAAAAAGGCAACAGGTGAAAGCTTTACGCGCTTCGTTACCCGTTTCCGTATGGATAAGGCGGCATTGCTGCTCCGAAATACCGATATGAAAATATTCGAGATCGCTTCTGCCATCGGGTTTGACGAGCCGAACTATTTTACGAATGTCTTCAAACAACAGTTCCAAATGTCACCCAAGGAATACAGGAATGGCCGAGCTATGCCATAAGGTTAAGCGCTAAATCCAAGGGTTAAGTAGGGTGGACAAATCTGTAAGGCACAACATCAATTCTTCGTCCAAGAGTTTTTTTATAAAAGGCATTGCGGTCGAAATCAATATGTTGTACTATCGGATTAAGCGCTTAACCTTGAGAGATTAAGCGCTTAACCTTTATCGTGAAAGGAAGATGGTCATGAGTACGATTCGACTAACGATGGCACAAGCGCTGCTGCGTTTTCTGGACCAACAGTACGTGTCAGTTGATGGACAAGAGACCAAGTTTGTACGTGGTGTCATGGGGATTTTCGGTCATGGCAATGTGACAGGACTTGGAGAAGCCTTGGAACGGAGCGCAGGCGACCTTACTTATATACAAGGCAAGAATGAACAAGGGATGGTACATGCCGCGGCGGCTTACGCCAAGCAGCAAAACCGTCGACAAATCTATGCCTGCACGACTTCGATTGGACCCGGTGCTCTGAACATGGTGACCGCCGCGGCAACAGCGACAGTCAACCGGATTCCAGTGCTGCTGCTGCCAGGTGACAATTTTGCCTCAAGACAGCCGGATCCAGTGCTTCAGCAGCTTGAGGTTGTCAGTGATTATACGGTGTCGGCCACCGATCCTTTCAAATCCGTCAGTAAATATTGGGACCGGATTGTTCGTCCAGAGCAGTTGATGAGCGCGGCTGTACAGGCGATGCGAGTGTTAACAGATCCTGCAGAAACAGGAGCGGTTACTCTGGCTTTACCTCAAGATGTGCAGGCAGAGGCGTACGATTATCCGGAAGCCTTTTTCGATAAGAAAGTTCACTATCTAGATAGACGTCCACCAGCAAGAGAAGCAGTGAATCGTGCTGTGGCCTGCATGGTAGGTAAACAGCGTCCATTGATTATTGCAGGCGGCGGAGTCCTTTATGCAGATGCGACGAAAGAATTAATGGAATTTGCAGCTGCCTTTGGGATTCCTGTAGCAGAAACTCAAGCAGGTAAGAGCTCGTTGCCTTGGAACCACCCGCTGAATGTTGGCGCTATTGGTGTTACGGGCGCACTCGCAGCGAATGTGCTGGCGAAGCAAGCGGACCTGATTATCGGCGTAGGGACGCGGTATTCCGACTTTACAACGGCATCTAAAACGGCTTTTGCGAATCCGAAGGTGCAGTTTATTAATATAAATGTCAGCGGGTTTGATTCTTCGAAATTGAGCGGGATCAGCATTACGGCTGATGCGAAGGAAGCTCTAAGTGCACTGAAAGATGCTTTGACGGCGCAGCGCTATGTTAGCGGTTACGAGACCGGTTACATAGGTTCTTTGAAGGCGGAGTGGGATGGCGAGGTTGACCGTTTGTACAATGCGGAATGTGAAGAGGGCTTTGCCCAAACTCGCGCGCTTGGGGTCATTAATCAAACGATTGATCCTTCAGCTGTCATTGTTTGCGCAGCGGGGAGCCTGCCGGGGGATTTACACCGTTTATGGCGTTCATCGGAGCCTAAAACCTATCACATGGAATACGGTTTCTCCTGTATGGGCTATGAAGTTAGCGGTGCTTTCGGGGCGGCGCTCGCTGAGCCGAATCGCGAGGTCTATGCCGTGGTCGGTGATGGAAGCTACTTGATGCTGCACTCCGAGATGGTCACGAGCCTCCAAGAAGGCCGGAAATTTACCGTGCTGCTGTTCGATAATCATGGCTTTCAATGCATCCATAATCTGCAAAGGGGTCACGGCAGTGACGGCTTCGGGAATGAGTTCCGATATCGTGAAGCCGCTTCGGGCAAGTTGACAGGCGAATATATGCCGATTAATTTCGCAGCACATGCTCGCAGTTTAGGTTTGAAAGCGTACAAAGCGAGTACACCGGAAGAACTCAAAGAAGCGCTGCTTAAAGCGAAGGAAGAGACGGTCACGACGCTGATCGAAATTCCTGTTGTTCCCGGAACCAACACACAGGGTTATGAATCCTGGTGGCAGGTAGGTGTTCCTGAAGTTTCCGAGAGCGAGAAAGTAATTGCAGCGCACGAAGAAATGAAGAAAAACATACAAGCGGCGAGACCCATTTAACGATAACGGGGAGGGAACATTTCTATGATAGATCTGCCATTTAAGCTAGGTATTCATCCCATTAATTGGGTGGGAGAAGACGTCAAAGAACATGGCGCTGATACCACATATGAACAGATTTTAGATGATATTCAGGCGTTAGGGCTGACAGGTACCGAGATGGGTCGCAAATATCCAACCGATATTGAGGTGCTTAAGCAAGAGCTAGATAAGCGGGGGATAGGCCTCGTGTCACAGTGGAAATCCGTGCTATTCTCTGATCCTGCTTACAGGGACGAGGAACTGAAAGCCTATAGGAAGCATGTCCAGTTTCTTAAGGAAATGGGCAGTACGGTAATCAGCACGGCAGAAGTTGGGGGCTCGCTCCACTTCGACCCGCGCCGCTCCCCGAACGAGAAGGAAGTTCTTCGTCTGGATGAAGCCGGCTGGCAAAGCTTAGCGGAAGGACTGAACCTTGCGGGAGCAATTGCTCAGGAGTACGGTCTGAAATTGACGTATCACCATCATGGCGGAACGGTTGTTGAAAGTCCGGAGGAAATCGATAAGCTGATGGAGCTCACGGATCCATCGCTCGTATACCTGCTATTTGATACCGGTCATGCCTATTATGGCGGGGCGGACCCGCTCACAGTGCTGCGCAAGCACGAGAAGCGAATTGCTTATATCCACTTGAAGGATATTCGACAAGCTGTGTTAGACGAAGCTCGCGCCGAGAAGGTCGACTTCGTGACTTGTATCCGCAAAGGGGTGTTCACCGTTCCTGGTGATGGCTGTATCGACTTTGCGCCTATTTTTGAGGAGCTGCTGGCACAAGGATATGCGGGATGGGCGATGCTGGAAGGCGAGCAGGATCCGGCTGCACACAACCCTTATGAATACGCGAAGCAAGCACTTCAACATATAGAATCCCTCATTCCACAAGAAAGAAGGTAACGATTTCTATGACCTATGTTTCCTTTCCGCAGTCGAAGCCGCTGGATTTTGTAGCCATTGGTAGACTATGCATAGATTTGAATGCGAATGAAATTAATCGTCCCATGGAAGAGACCATGACGTTCACCAAATATGTAGGGGGCTCACCCGCTAACATTACGATTGGCATGGCAAGATTGGGCATGAAAACCGCCTTTATTGGCAAAATCGCCAACGATCAAATGGGACGTTTCATTGCTGATTATTTAGAGCGGAACAACATCGAAACAACGAATGTCGTGACAGATCATACTGGCGCAGTTACTGGGCTGGCTTTTACAGAAATCAAAAGCCCAGCGGAATGCAGCATCCTTATGTATCGTGATAATGTGGCTGACCTGCTGCTGACACCTGCTGAAGTGCAAGAATCGCTGATTGCTGAAGCGAAGGTATTGCTTATCTCTGGTACAGCACTTGCGCAAAGCCCGTCCCGCGAAGCTGTCTTTCAGGCGCTGGAATACGCGAAGAAACATGGAGCCGTCATCATTTTTGATCTGGATTACCGTCCATACACATGGAAGACATCTGAAGAGACAGCCGTTTACTACAATCTGGCAGCTGAGAAATGTGACATTATTCTGGGTACCCGTGAAGAATTCGATATGATGGAACGTTTTGAAAATAATCCAGAGAAAAATGACCGTATCACGGCTGCTAAATGGTTCGACTATTCAGCGAAAATTGTCATTATCAAGCATGGCAAGGAAGGTTCTATCGCTTATACGCAAGACGGTGTAGGTCATCGTGCCAAGAGCTTCCCGGCTAAGGTGGTCAAAACGTTTGGTGCAGGCGATTCTTATGCAGCCGGCTTTATTTATGGCATCATGCAAGGTTGGACGATTGAGAAAAGTATGGAATACGGCAGTGCCGCAGCTTGTATCGTGATCTCCAGTCACAGCTGCTCTGATGCGATGCCGACAACGGATCAAGTAAATGACTACATCGAGCGCTGCAACCGCGGTGAAATTACAGCATCTTAATTCGAACTACTAAGGAGAGTCCACATATGACAACAACTTTGAAAAACTGGATCGGCGGCGAATGGATCGCTTCAACATCCACACAAACAGAACCGGTATATAACCCTGCAACAGAAGAAGTTCTAGCTAATATTCCAATTTCGACGAAGGCAGATGTGGATCACGCTGTTCGTACGGCCCAAGAAGCATTCCAAACCTGGAGCCGCACACCTGTACCACGTAGAGCACGTGTATTATTCAAATACCAACAGCTTTTGGTGGAGCATTGGGAAGAGCTGGCTCGAATCGTTACGCAAGAAAACGGCAAAAGCTACAACGAAGCTTATGGAGAAGTGCTTCGCGGCATCGAGTGCGTAGAATTCGCCGCTGGGGCTCCATCGCTAATGATGGGTAAACAGCTTCCAGACATCGCGTCCAATCTTGAATCCGGTATGTACCGTTATCCGATCGGTGTTATCGGCGGTATCACACCTTTCAACTTCCCGATGATGGTGCCTTGCTGGATGTTCCCGCTTGCGATTGCTTGCGGCAATACTTTCGTGCTGAAGCCATCTGAACGCACACCTCATCTGGCAAATCGCCTGGCTGAGCTGTTCCATGAAGCGGGCTTGCCAGCTGGCGTGCTCAATATCGTTCATGGTGCGCATGACGTGGTCAATGGCCTTCTTGAGCATAAAGAGGTTAAAGCTATTTCTTTCGTTGGCTCTCAGCCAGTTGCCGAATATATTTACAAAACAGCTTCTGCCAATGGCAAACGCGTTCAAGCACTCGCAGGAGCTAAAAACCACTCGATCGTTATGCCGGATGCCGATTTGGACATTGCCGTGAAGGAAATCGTTAATGCAGCCTTCGGTTCTGCGGGCGAGCGCTGTATGGCTTGTTCCGTCGTGGTAGCGGTTGGAGAAGTGGGCGATACGCTAGTCGGTAAGCTGCTAGAAGCTGCTGATCGGATTACGATTGGTAATGGATTGGAAGAAGGCATTTTCTTAGGGCCTGTTATCCGCGGTCAGCATAAAGAAAGAACGCTTAAATATATTGAAATCGGTGAAACCGAAGGAGCGCTTCTGGTCCGGGACGGCCGTAAGGACGCTGCTTCTGAGGGGCAAGGTTATTTCGTGGGGCCTACGATCTTTGACCAAGTCGAGTGCGGGATGAAAATTTGGGAGGACGAGATTTTTGCTCCTGTTCTTTCCATCGTGAGAGTGGCTACTCTTGAGGAAGCGATCGAGCTCTCCAATCGCTCCGATTTTGCCAATGGCGCATGTCTTTTCACTAAGGATGGCAGCAATGTACGCCAATTCCGTGAAAATATCGATGCCGGTATGCTCGGCATTAACTTAGGCGTTCCTGCACCGATGGCTTTCTTCCCTTTCTCTGGCTGGAAAAAATCGTTCTACGGCGATTTGCACGCGAATGGGACGGACGGCGTGGAGTTCTATACGCGTAAGAAAATGGTCACTGCTCGCTGGTAACAGCGGGTAAGACCTTATCGACAGGAGAGGTGAACTTCATGACGCTCGTTTCAATGAAAGAGATGCTGCAGCAGGCTTTGGCAGGCAAATATGCGGTCGGGCAGTTTAATTTGAATAACCTAGAATTTACACAAGCGATTTTACAGGCTGCTCAGCAGGAACAAGCGCCTGTCATTCTAGGCGTTAGTGAAGCTTATATCCCTTACATGGGCGGACTGCCCTGTATTGTAGGAATGGTGAAATCGCTGATTGAGCACTATGGGGTAACCGTCCCAGTAGCTCTTCATCTAGACCACGGAACCAGTTATGACCTATGTATTCGTGCCATCCATGCCGGTTTTACCTCTGTCATGATCGATGCTTCTCATCATACACTCGAGCACAATATTGAGGTTACTCGTCAGGTGACACAAGCCGCGCATGTGCTTGGTGTTTCGGTGGAGTCGGAGCTTGGCCGAATTACCGGACGCGAGGATGACTTAGTCGTAGACGAAGCCGAAGGCATGTACGCTGTTGCCGAGGACTGTGTTCGTTTAGTGAGGGAGACAGGGATCGATTGTTTAGCTCCTGCCCTTGGATCGGTTCACGGTCCTTATCGGGGACAGCCAAAGCTTGGTTTCGATAGAATGGCGGAAATTAGAACGCTGACTGGACTGCCGCTTGTGCTTCATGGCGGAAGCGGTCTGCCAGATGAAGAGATCCGTCAGGCTATCGCTTGCGGTACAGCCAAAATCAACGTGAATACAGATAATCAAATCGCTTGTACAGCCGCTATCCGTTCGTTCTTGAATGAGCATCCGGAGGCATACGATCCAAGGAACTATTTAATGCCGGCACGGGAAGCGATCATCGCCTCCGTTAGAGCTAAAATTCAATTATTCGGTTCAACAGGCAAAGCGGGAGGGAACGCATAATGAATAAAATTAAAATCGGTATCATTGGTGCAGGCAGAATTGGTAAAATCCACGCAGACAATCTGCTGAGAATACCTCAAGTTGAAATCATCGCGGTGAGTGATTTGTTTGCCGGTCCTGAGTTAGAGGCATGGGCTGCTTCACGTCAGATTAAGACGGTTACAAAGGATAGCCATGAGCTTATTGATAATCCAGACATTGACGCCATCTTTATTTGCTCATCCACGGATACACATGTCCCGCTCATTCAACTGGCGGCACTGGCGGGTAAACATATTTTCTGCGAAAAACCAATCAGCATGGATATTACCCAAACCGAAGCGGCTATTGCAGCGGTAAATCAGGCAGGTGTGAAGCTGCAAATCGGCTTCAATCGCAGATTTGACCACAACTTCAAGCGGGTTCGCGAGGTTGTTCAAGGAGGAACAATTGGCGATCCGCATATTGTGAAAATCACGTCCCGTGATCCGAATCCACCACACGCTGATTACATCAAGGTGTCGGGCGGCATTTTCATGGATATGATGATCCATGACTTCGACATGGCCCGCTATGTAGCGGGAAGCGAGGTTGAGGAAGTGTATGCGCAGGGCAATGTGCTCATTAACCCGGTTTTCGCCGAGCACGGTGATGTCGATACCGCCATCGTAACGCTGCGGTTCCAGAACGGTGCTCTCGGTGTCATCGATAACAGCCGTCAAGCGGTATACGGCTATGACCAACGGGTTGAAGTGTTCGGCTCCAAAGGCAGTGTAGCTGTTGCCAACGATCACCCTAACACGGCTGTAATTAGTACGGCGGATGCTATTGTTAGCGAAAAGCCGCTGCATTTCTTCCTGGAACGCTATCAAGCTGCCTATATGGAAGAAACACAGATTTTCATCGATTGTCTGTTGAATAATAAGCCTGTGCCTGTGAGCGGCTATGACGGTATGCAGGCTGAGCGGATCGCGTTAGCTGCTAAGCTGTCTTCCCGTTTGGGCCGGCCGGTAAAAGTGAGCGAGGCGTTAGATTTGCTTAAACAGACCTCGGTATCTCAGTAAGGGAAGGAGACGTTAACATGAACAGGTCCAAACTGATCGTAACGCCTTCCTCCTCCCCGAATGAGGAAGGCAGCCTTTTAAAAGTGACTCCAGAATCAGCTGGATGGCAGTATGTTGGTTTCGAAGTTGTACAGCTTGCGGAGGGGCAAATCTTGAGCCGTGAGACAGCTGGGCTGGAAGTTTGTCTGGTCTTGCTCACTGGTAAAGCCGATGTGCTTACCAAGCAAGCAGAGTGGAAAAATATTGGGCAGCGGATGAGCGTATTTGAGAAAGTCCCGCCATATTCCGTCTATGTACCAAATGATGATCGCTACGAAGTCATCGCGCTGACAGCGGTGGAACTTGCTATTTGCTCCGCTCCTGGCGCTGGCAACCATAGTGCACGTCTGATCTCTCCTGATCAGGTAGGGGTAGAAACGCGTGGTTATGGCAATATAGAGCGCCAAATCCATAACATATTGCCAGAGCAGGAACCAGCGGATAGCTTGCTTGTGGTTGAAGTTTTCACACCGAATGGGCACTGGTCAAGCTACCCGCCTCATAAGCATGATCGTGATGCGCTTCCAGACGAATCGTTTCTGGAAGAAACGTATTATTATCGTGTTGATCCGGGGCATGGTTTTGCGGTCCAGCGTGTGTATACGGACGACCGGTCGCTCGATGAGACGCTGATTGTTAAGAATGGTGAAACCGTGCTCGTTCCGCGTGGCTATCACCCTGTTTCGGCGCCTCCAGGCTATGATGTGTATTACCTGAATGTTATGGCGGGACCTACCCGAACATGGAAGTTTCATAATGATCCGGAACATGCTTGGATCATGACGAAGCCACGCGAAGCGTAAACCGGTTTGCAAGTTCCCGTCAGCCCCTTCATAATGGAAGAAAAAAAGTATCCTTCAAGAAAAATGGGGTAGTAGGATGAAGGCAACCATCTATGATGTGGCAAGAGAGGCCGGTGTGTCCATTGCGGCGGTCTCACAGGTCATGAACGGCAAAGGAAAAATAAGCGAAGAACGACGCGGTGAAATCATAAAAATTATGGAGCGGCTCAATTATCAGCCTAGCGTTATCGCGTCAGCACTGACTGGTAAAAAGACCTATACATTAGGTCTGCTTGTGCCTGATATTTCCAATCCTTTTTTTGCTGAAATTGCTCGAGCTGTAGAGGACCAAGGCCATCATATGGGGTATAGTTTGGTCATTTGCAGCAGCGACAATAAAGATGAACGGGTGGAGCGATATCTGAATTTGCTCCAGCAAAAAAGCGTGGATGCCATGATCATCGGTACGGGGATGGATAATAAAGACATGCTGACTCCATTGATGGAGAGAGCGATCCCCATTGCTATGATCGCGAGGGAAATGCCTGATCTCGACGTTCATACTGTCGTGGTGGATGACTTTGTCGGAGGTGCGTTGTCCGCAACGCATCTACTCGATTTGGGCCATCGGCGCATGGCCATTCTGGCTGAGCACTCGAAAGTAAGCAGCAGCCGCGAAAGGGTGCGCGGCTTCAAGAGCAAGCTGGAAGAAGCAGGGATTCAGCTGCCAGCAAACAGCGTACGCAACTGCCACTACGTTGTAGCGGATGGAAAGCGTGAAGCGCTTGAACTGCTGGGACAATCGAGCCTTGATCGGCCGACCGCGCTATTCTGTTGTAACGATTTGCTCGCTATTGGTGCGCTTCAGGCGGCTAAACAGCTTGGCTTGCGCGTGCCAGAGGAGCTGTCCGTGATCGGTTTCGATAACACGATCCTGGCTTCCGTCACAGACCCACCTCTTACGACTGTCGCTCAGCCGATTGAGCCGATGGGGAAAATGGTCGTGGATTTGCTAATCCAGGAATTGAAGAAAGAAGCGAAAGCCAAGCAGCGTGTTGTGATGCCCCCAGAGCTGATTGTTAGGCAATCAACTGCGGCTCCAATGGCTTTTGAGTAATATATTTGCAGCTTATTAGGCTGCTTCCCTTTGCGGGAGGCGGCTTTTTGTGTTTTAAGTTGGGCTGGAGGGGAGGTTAAGCTTCTCTTCTATTAGGCATGCGTGGGTTTGTTGTGGATTTTGCTTAGCTGAGTGAGATGTGGGGACATGCCTACAACAATCGCATGGAAAACGTGGATTTGATCGCCTAAAATTGTAGAAACTACAACTTTACACGGATTAGCAAGCAAATGTTTACACATATACCTCTTAGGTGGAATTTGCGCATCATTAACCTATACAATTCGACTAATGATGGAGTAAGCTGTCTTTTTTTATCTGGACACATACCCAATGAATTTATAGATTTTCCTATAATTTTTTAAGGGTTTTTTGGATCAAAACTTTTATGATAGGTTTATTACATTGAAGTAAGGAGTGAAGCAGCCTTGAACGGAAATATCAATGAAGCTCCTAGACTCCCCCTAACGGCAAGTGAGCAAAAAGCTTGGCAGCTGAGACGAAGAAGAAGATTGAAACAAAATATTCCGCTTTTTATCATGCTTGCCCCTGTCATTGCTTATTACATTTTGTTCAAATATTGGCCTATGGGCGGACTTGTTATCGCTTTTAAAAACTACAATTTTGCTGATGGTATTTTGCACAGTCCATGGGTTGGCCTGAAAAATTTTAAAGTTTTGTTTTCCAGCGCCAGTACGCTCCAGATTATATGGAACACCTTTTGGCTCAGCTTTTTGAATTTGGTTGTCGGGTTCCCGGTTCCCATCTTCCTCGCCATTCTGCTTAATGAAGTGAGGAAGACATGGTTCAAGAAATGGGTTCAAACGATCATCTATCTGCCGCATTTTTTCTCTTGGGTCATCGTCGCAGGTCTCGTGTTATCCTTATTTGCAACCGATTACGGCTCGATCAACAAGGTACTCAAGCTATTCAATATTGAACCTATAACCTTTCTTTATGAGTCAAAATCTTGGGTTGCCGTATTCGTTGGTTCAGGGGTTTGGAAGGAAATGGGGTTTAGCACAATTATTTATTTGGCTGCTCTGACGAACATAGATCCTGCCCTTTACGAATCAGCAGGTATGGACGGCGCTTCGAAGTGGCGGCAAATTTGGCACATTACGATTCCAGGCATTCGTCACACGATCATCCTGCTGCTCATTTTGGCTATGGGTCAATTGATGGAGGTCGGATTTGACCAGATTTATAACCTGCAGAACTCAGCGGTAGCTGACGTGTCGGAAGTCATAAGTACTTATATTTATAAAATAGGTTTGGGAAATGCGCAATTTAGCGTAACTACGGCGATGGGGCTGTTCGAATCCGTCATTGGCTGTACGCTCGTACTGGTAGCTAACAGGATCGCCCGCAAATTCGACCAAGCTTTATTCTGATAACGAGGAGGGGCGTTCACATGAAAGCGACAAAAGGTGAAAAAGTTTTCTACACAGTTAATTATGTTGTACTCGGGGCAATTGCCTTAACCTGTTTACTCCCATTTATTCATATCATAGCGCTATCCATGAGTGAGCGTTCGGCCGTAGATTCGGGACATGTCTTCTTCTGGCCGGTGGGCTTGCAGTTTACAGCATATAAGGTTTTCTTTCTAACAAGCCCGGCTTTCTCTGCTTTTAAAAATAGCATTTTCATTACAATTGTCGGTGTTGCACTTAGTATGGCGGGGACGGTATTGGCAGCCTATCCGTTGTCGAGAAGCTATTTGATAGGACGACGCAAGTTTGTGCTTGCCATGGTGTTTACGATGTTGTTCTCAGGTGGATTGATCCCTACTTATCTCGTCGTAAAGAACATGTCTTTAATCGACTCCTATTGGTCTCTGTGGCTCACCGGGTTTATCAGCACCTATAATATGCTGCTCATGAAAAGCTACTTTGAGAATATTCCTCATGAAGTGGAAGAAGCAGCGCGAATTGATGGATGCAGCGACGTATCGCTCCTCATTCGAATCGTATTGCCGCTATCTCTTCCGATGCTGGCTACTTTAGCCTTGTTCTATGGAATTAACTATTGGAATGCGTTTATGAGCGTTCTGATGTACATCAATAAGAGTGACATGCAGAATTTGACGGTCGTTGTCCAAGCGATGCTGCAAAAGAACGATATCTTAAATTCACCTTCCCTGGTATCAGAGGAGCAGCAAATGGTTGCTACGGAAATGGTCAAATCTGTCGGCGTTGTCGTTATGGTGGTCCCGATGCTGATCGTTTATCCGTTTCTGCAAAGATATTTTGTCAAAGGCGTTATGCTTGGTTCTGTTAAGGGTTAAACCAAATGGGGTTCCACGTTTACCAAAACTTTTCAATATAAACAGGAGGGTTTGCGCATGAAAAGAAAGCTGTGGATGGGAATGACAATAGGGGTTGTAGCATTAGGAGCAACGCTTGTTGGTTGCAGCAGCGACAAGAAAGAAGGAGCGGCAGCCGGTACTACGGCTACGAATGCTCCGAAGGAGTCAGCAGCTGCCAAACGCGGAAATGTTACCGTTTCCATGTATGATCGTGGAGGGGTTCCTGCGTCGGAGGGGAACTATGAAGAAAATCGTTGGACCAAATGGATCAATCAAAACGGTCCTGTGAATGTGAAATACGTTCCTGTCCTCCGAAGCGAGTCTACGAAAAAATTGAATGTTCTATTTGCCTCCGGTTCTGCGCCTGATATTGTGAACGAGTACAGCACGCCGTTTCGGAACAGCCTGTACGATCAAAAGCAGCTTCTTCCTATTGACGACATCTTAAAATACATGCCTGAATACCAGAAGCTGCTGGAACAGTATCCTCAGTTGAAGAAAGCGGGGACGAAACCGGATGGCAAGCTGTATGAAGTCGGTAAAGTAAAAGAAGCAGTCATACAGCACATGTTATTGATTCGTACCGACTGGTTGAAAAAGCTGAATTTGAGCATGCCGACAACAACGGAAGAGCTTATGAAAGTAGCCAAGGCATTTGCTGAACAAGATCCTGACGGCAATGGCAAGAAAGATACGTACGGGATGAATATGAGCACATATTCGGAACAAGCCATCAACGAAATTTTCGGTGAAAATTCGTCAAAAGATTTGATTGCCTGGGGAACTAAAGATGGAAAAGTAATCCCTCTGTGGGACAATCAGCTGGCCTCCCTGACCTTTAAGAAGAAGCTCTATGACGATGGCATTATCGATAAAGATTACATCAATGATAAAGATGGCGCAAAGGCAAAACAAGACTTCCTGAATGGTAAAATCGGCATTTACGTAAAATTTTCCGGCGGCATGTATGACTTGGTTATGAACGACTTTGCTACGCTGAAGAAAAATGTGGCAGGCGCGGAAATTGCTCCGTTAGGCTACCCGCAATCGCCGCTTGGAACATTTACCGGCGGTGTTGATAATCCTGTGCAAATGACGACTGTTGTGAGCGCCAAGGCGAAGGAGCCGGAAGCTGTCGGCCGCTATCTTGACTTCATGATGAAACCGGAAACCGCTTTGAAGGTTATTAACGGAGACGAAGGGACACATTGGAAGAAGAGCGCCAATGGCTGCCGTGAGACCATCGATCCAACGAAATCGAAAAATGAAGTAGGCTACGCTTTAGACTACGAAATGTTCTACTCTTCAGGAACAGATAAGTGCAACTTTACGATAAACGGATTTAATACTGCAGTACCAGAACAGAAAGCCGGTTCGGACATGTATAAAGAACTTCAGAAAATTTATTTCGATTCGCAAAGACAATACCCTGGAATGACGCATGGGGAACATATGCCGGTCTATCCTGCTGATCTCCAAACTCTTAATACAACAATTCTTAAAGAGCAAAACGACATTTTTGTTAAGGCCATCATCAGCGGTGCGAAATACAGCCCGGAACAAGCGATTAAAGACGCACAAGCGGCATGGGATAAAGCCGGCGGCAAGCAGCTTGAAGACTTTATGAACAAATGGTATGCGGAAAATAAAGATAAAGCGTTCCTTGCTAAGGATATTATGACAATTGCTAGACAACAAATGGAGCAAGTGAAGTAACTGATTTAAATGAGGGAGCTGGACATGGATATGCGAGTGCCTGCCCATGCAGACATCGCTAAGATGTCCAGCTTCATTCTTTATATCGATGGTACATCGTGGGGGGAAAAGGAATGAATAAGGTGAAAGTCGCCATCATTGGCTGCGGTGGTATAGCAACAGGTAAGCATTTACCCAGCCTAGCCAAGATAGAGCAGGTCGAAATTGTTGGTTTTGTTGATATCGTGCTTGAACGCGCTCAGCAAGCGTCAGAGAAGTTTGGTGCTCCCGGAGCGAAGGTATTTGAGAACTATTATGAGCTTCTTGCTGATGCTTCGATTGACGTCGTTCATGTCTGTACCCCAAATGATTCGCATGCGGAGATTTCGATCGCAGCTATGGAAGCAGGCAAGCACGTCATGTGTGAAAAGCCGATGGCCAAAACAGCCGCCGATGCTCGGCGTATGGTTGAAGCTGCCAAGCGTACAAGTAAGAAGCTGACCATTGGCTACAATAATCGCTTCCGAGCGGATAGTCAGTATTTGAAAAAAGTGGTTGAAGACGGTGATCTAGGCGACATTTATTTTGCCAAAGCGCATGCCATTCGTAGACGTGGGGTTCCCACTTGGGGTGTATTTCTGGATGAAGACAAACAAGGCGGTGGCCCGCTGATCGACATCGGTACACATGCGCTCGATTTGACGCTGTGGATGATGAATAACTACGAACCTAAGGTGGTGCTTGGCACCGCTTATCATAAGCTTTCCCGGAAAGAAAATGCCGCTAATTCCTGGGGTCCTTGGGATCCTGAGAAATTCAAAGTAGAAGACTCCGCCTTTGCGATGATCGTGATGAAAAATGGCGCGACCGTGATGGTGGAGGCGAGTTGGGCCTTAAATACATTGGATACGAAGGAAGCGAAATGTACGCTTTGCGGTACAGAAGGCGGAGCCGACATGCAGGATGGTTTACGCATAAATGGTGAAAACCACAGTCGTTTATACGTCAATCAACTTCAGTTCGAAGCCAAAGGCGCGGACTTCTACGATGGCAAAAAGGAGAGTATGCAGGATAAGGAAATCCGTACATGGATTGAAGCTGTAATGTACGATAAGGAGCCTATTGTAACGCCAGAACAATCGTGTGTCGTTTCCGAAATTCTTGAAGCCATTTACGAATCCAATAGAACGGGAAAAGCGGTTTATTTTGACTAAAATAACCGGAAATGAGGCCATTCTTTCATGATTAGAGTAGCGATGTTGAGCTTTTGGCATGTACATGCCAAGGATTATGCACGCCTAGCTGCCGAGCACCCGGGTACCGAAATCGTGGCTGTATGGGATGAAGTTCCCGAACGAGGAAGGCAAAAGGCAGAGGAGCTTAGCGTTAGTTTTTATGAGGATCTGCATACGCTTTTGGCCAATCCGGATATCGATGCCGTTATTGTGGATACGCCGACGAATCAGCACCGGGATGTCATCATCGCAGCAGCCAAAGCGGGTAAGCATATCTTCACAGAGAAAGTTATAGCCACCACGACGAAGGAATGTAATGAGATATTGGCTGCGGTTGAGACGGCTGGGGTCAAGCTAACGGTTTCTCTCCCTCGGCTATATACCTGGTTCACACAAGCTGCATATAACTTCATTCGGGGTGGTCAGCTTGGCACTGTAACGACGGTTCGTATACGGCTTGCTCATAACGGCGCTTTGCGTACAGAGAAAAATCCGAATGGTTCACTCCCGTCTCATTTCTTCAACTTAGAGGAGTGCGGTGGAGGGGCATTGATGGACCTTGGCTGCCATCCGATGTACTTGACGCGCCTATTCCTGGGTTTACCGGAAAGTGTTAGCGCAAGCTTCGGTTACCTAACGGATCGAGAGGTAGAGGATAGTGCGGTAGCGACTTTACGTTATCCCAATGGGGCTATAGGCATTGTTGAAGCGGGATTCGTGAATAACTACTCCCAATTTGATATTGAGGTGCAGGGAACGGAAGGCAGCCTCATGTATACGAGAACCGATGACAAGCTGTTAGTCCGAAGCCACAAGTTGGAAGGTGAAGCAGCAAAAGGGTGGCAAGAGGTCACGAATCTGCCTGAGAATCTCCCTTCTCCTTTTGAACAATGGGTGTCACACATTCAAAATGGAACGACAGCATCTGAAAATATACAAATAGCCCTTGATTTGACCCGTTTAATGGAAGCTTCGACTTTATCGGCACGCTCAGGTGCTGTATGTAGGCTGAGTGACCTGGCGGAATAAAGCGGCTTCCTTGAGGAAAGGCCAGATCATTCCCTGCAAAGAAATAGGGGTAATCTGGCTTTTCTTTTTCTAAATGATGATAACAAAGCTCTAAGGAGGAACAGACATGCTGGATAAAGGGGAATACTCATTTTCTACCTGCTGGAATATTAAGAAACATTCGATTGGAAGGAACATGATCGAAGAGATCAAGGAGCTCGGTTTTCGTCAGGTGGAACTGAACTATAACGTGACCGAAGAGATGATGAAGACGATTGAGCCGATGATCGAAAAAGGGGAAATTGGCGTATCCAGTGTCCACAATGTGTTTCCTTTCATCAATGATAAGGATTACGATACGGACTCCGTCATGCTCGGTTTCGACGATGAGGTGAAGCGCAAGCGATCCGTGGAACTGTTGATCCGGTCTATGGAATATGCAAACCGCTATGGAGCGAAGGCCGTTGTCGTACATCCAGGCGAAGTGCCTTTTGAATATAACATTGATTCGGATTTGAAAAAGCTGTACAAGGATCACGGAAAGGATTCACCGGAATATCAAAAGCTGTGGAAGATCATGTCCGAAAGACGGGAGCGGTTGAGTCCGCTCTATACGAAGCGGATTCAAGACAGTCTGGAGGAAGTGAGCGAGCATGCAGCCAAACAAGGATGGTCAGTAGCCATCGGCATCGAAACACGCTCAAGGTCTTATCAGATGCCGACCTTAATGGAGGCGAAGACCATTTGCGATAACCTGAAAGGCAGCCCAGTCTACTTATGGTACGACATTGGCCATGCCATGATGATGGATCGGATGGGCCTGTACGATAATCTTAAGGAGCTGCAGGAAGTGAAACGCTATATTTATGGCGTACACATCCATGAAACACTTGAGCTGTCGGATCACTGGTGTCCTTATGTACACAGTAAAGATCTGCAATACTTTGATCATTTTTTGGAGGCAATTGATTTTGCCAAAGTCAAGGTATATGAACTGAAGGCTGTTTGCCAGACGGATGAAATTGATGAAAGCCACAGGCTTATTACAAGTAAAATTGCAGCTATGAAAGGTTAAAAGGTGATCAGTATGGACGCTACTTATAAACAGTTAGTACACATTTATGACGAACATACAGCAGATACGCTGCAGCGGCAGGTGCTTGATCCTACATCGAAGTATGTTGGCGGGATTATCGATGAGACAGGCATTGCCCGTGTCAATCATCTCAGCACGCCAAACGTTTTGGCTGTATGGGCTTCGGCTATCGTTAATCCAGATTCACGTTACTATCATGATGAGGCACTTTTGGCCGCTTTCGACAAAGCAGCGGATTTTATTTTGAACCGTCAACATGCCGACGGTACGATATCGTTAGGTTCAACCAATTATAATTCCCCTCCAGATACAGCCTTTGTCGTAGGCGGAATTACACAAATTTATCAACTGCTTGAGACGCATGACTGGGCGGCTGTGAAGCCTGCCTCCGCTAAGCTGAGGCTTTTCCTGGAGCGTACGATCCCTGCGATGCTGACAGGCGGATGTCATACACCGAACCATCGATGGGTTATTACTGCGGCACTTTCGCTGCTGTATGAAATTTTCCAAATGCCTGAGTTGGTAGCTAGAGCGGATGAATGGTTGGCAGAGGGTATGGATATCACCCATGACGGCGAGTGGACGGAGCGCAGCAACGGCATCTATAATGCCGTCAGCGATATTGCCTTATACCATACGGGTCGTGTGCTTAACCGCCCAGAATTATTAGAATGCGTGCGCCGCAATCTGCGCATGATGGTGTATTTGATCCATCCATCCGGCGAGGTGGTAACCGATTATTCGGGTCGCCAGGATTTCGGACAGACGTTTGATATGGCGACCTATTTCCTCATTTATCGTCTAATGGCTGCACATGATAAAGATCCATTGTTCGCTGCGATGTCAGACTATGCAGGTACCTTTATTAAGCGTACGGAAGCGGTAAATAATAATGCGCTCTTGGGATTGTTGCTGTATCCCGAGGCGGATATTTCCGATTTGGAGCGCAGTCCGCTGCCTGATCGTTATGTCAAAGTTATCAATGAGCATCATCCGATCAATGAGCATTTGAAGCAAATCGATGGCGTGGGCCACCATATGAAAATCGAGCACAGCAGCATGCACTTAGCCTTCGGCGCTCCGCTTGTACGCATTCGGGAGCTGGATCAGAGCGTGACGATTATGCCGCAGACGCCGTCATTTTTTTCACTTCGCCATGGCAAAGTAAGGCTGCTGGGTATCAAGCTGTCTACATCCTTCTCACCTGGGATTGTGAAGTTCGCACATCTAACAGTTGAGGAAGGCATCTACAAGCTAGGGATCGTATTGGAAAAAGGATATAACGGACCGGTTCCGCGTCAATTTTTGCCGGAGTCAGCGGAGAGATCAATACTCAGTCCTTGGTACTTGCTTCCGCATCAGCATCGGCCGATGACACATCTGCAAACCCTTGAGTATCAAGCAGAAATTACACAAGGAGACACGGAATGGACGATTCGTATCCTATCCGATGAGCGAGAGGATGTTTTCACGCAGTTATCGTTTATTTTTGGAGATGAGGGTACGGTTAGCGGCAGTGGACTCGTCGAAGCTGAGGCAGGAAAATATTTCTTAAAAAGCGGATCTATGAAATACGCAGTGGATCAAGATGCGATTGAGATTTCAACTGGAGCCTACGAGCATTTGCTGCCAGAGCTTCGTGAAGATCACCATCCGACCGGCTGCAAATACGTCCATGTGAACCTGGTGACGCCGTTCGACCGAACATTTACGGTTCGCCTACTGTAGAAAGGAAGGTCGAGATGACGACTTATTTTAATGAACAAGAAAGTATACAGTCTCGCTTAGGAGACGATGATAATCGAACATTGAAGGTGCTTGCGGACCGCTATATAGGGGCCAATCCGCCTGTCCCATTTGCTTTCCGGGCCTTTTACCGATCTGGCGTTTTGCAAAACGAGGATGGAATGTTTGATTTAAATCTGGGACGTAGATTTCCCGAAGCAAGACCCGGCCAATTTTCGTATGCTTATGGTTTAGTTTGGAGCGATGGTGAACGAAACCTGGATGTGGTGTTCCGATGTTTGGGGCCGATTGAGTTCTATTTCAATGATGAGCGTGCCTATCGCTCCAATGTGATCGATGAAATTAAGCCAGACGCCAGCGTTAAGCTTAATCTAAACTTTGTGAAAGGCTGGAATCGGCTTTTTATCAAAGCTAAGCATACGGCGGCGGGATTTGGCTGCTTGTTCGGATCGGATGAAGCCAAGGTACGGATTCTGAATGTGCTTACTCCGTTTGCCGAAAGGCAAGGACAGGCTGGATGGGTGTTTTCCGCTCCGGTCGATACCGATCTATTCGAGGGTAGTCCACTGCCGAATGGTTTGGCGTCAGAGAAAGAGCACGGACTGCGTTGGCTGCCGGCCTGTGAGTGGAGTGGAGATGAGCTTGCGAAGCCTGTCTGCGAGCGCTTATTCGGCTTACAGCCTGGTAAGCAAGCGTACGCGTGGACCAAATTGGACAAGGTGGGCTTAGGTGAAGAACCCTGCCTGTTGAAGGGTCATACGGCAGGTCCGTTAACCGTTTGGCTGGATGGGAAGCAGGTATTGGAGCTAGAGAAAGAAGGCAGCTTTCAGGTGGAAGTGCCGCTTTCTTTTGGCAAACATGATCTGTTGATTCGCAGT
This sequence comes from Paenibacillus alginolyticus DSM 5050 = NBRC 15375, assembly GCF_000422905.1. Classification (GTDB taxonomy): domain Bacteria; phylum Bacillota; class Bacilli; order Paenibacillales; family NBRC-103111; genus Paenibacillus_E; species Paenibacillus_E alginolyticus. The sequence goes on along the minus strand of NZ_AUGY01000046.1, from coordinate 18,717 downwards.
ATTTGTGGAGATAACGCGTGGGGCTTCACGCTGCATTCTTATGTTAGGGGAGAGGTTGTCCCCTTAAGCGCTCCTCAGAAGGTTCACGGTTCAGCTGATCCGTGGTTCTATGTGGGGCCACTGGACGCGAGTGTTGCGCTTGCGTATGAGGAATTAATAAGAACCGATCGCATTTATGCGAAAGGTTCAGATTCAGTTGCTGCAGGCGATAAGACGTACTGGCAGTTAGACCGTCCAGACGCCTGGCTGCGTCCGTATTACGAGAACGCTATGCTGAGCAATAAATGGACCGTCGGCAACGTCACGAATTATGCCCGCTGGGATTATCCGCTTGGCGTTACCATTTACGGGCTGCTGCAAGCAGGGCGGTTGCTGGAGCGGTCTGATATTATTGGGTATGCCCTCGATCATGTTCAAAGCTGTACAGACATGTTCGAATATTCCTTATGGGATCGAGAGAAGTATGGGTTCCCAGCGATTAATCAACAGTTAGTCATGATGAAAATGCTGGATAATTGCGGCTCCTTCGGCTCCGCGATGCTTGAAGCCTATCAGGAAGACAAGGATCCGGGCTTCTTGCCGATTGCGCAGCGAATCGCCGAATTCATGCTCATGCGGCTGGAGCGTAAGGAAGACGGAGCTTTTTATCGGATATGCCAGGATGAATATTCGGAAAATACGATGTGGGCCGACGACCTCTACATGAGTACCCCGTTCCTGTGCCGCTATGCGGGGATAACCGGCAGCAGCGAAGCACTGGATGAAGCAGCGAAGCAATTTCTGTTATTCCGCAAGTATTTGTACATGCCGGAGCAGCGCATCATGTCGCATGTCTTTGATTTCAAATACGGCATGGCAACCGGTATTCCTTGGGGGCGTGGGAATGGATGGACACTCTTCTCGCTGACAGAAGTGCTGGAGGTTCTGCCCGCAGAGCATGAAGCTCGCCCGGAGTTAGTGCATTTCTTCAACGAGCTGTGCGCGGGATATGCCGATCTGCAAGCTGAAAGCGGGCTGTGGCATCAGGTGTTGAACGATCCCGATGCTTATCAGGAAGCCTCGTGTACCGCGATGTTCGCCTATGCCTTTGCGAGAGGCGTGCGATTCGGCTGGCTGGAGCAGCCTGATCGGTTCATCCATGCCTCGCTGAAGGCATGGGACGGTTTGACCCGGCTGGCCATCGACGCTCAGGGCAACGTGCATGGCGTTTGCAGCGGCTCGCGGTATGCCTTTACCGCTGATTATTATAAAAAGGACCTGCTCACCGTAACCAATGACAACCACGGGGTTGGTATTATGATGCTGGCTGGGACAGAGGTTGTGAAGCTGAAGCGATGGTTGTCCCAGCCGCTTGAAGTGATGCATAAATGACGACTGTAAGCAGCGTGTGGCAAATTAGTTATTTGGATTTGATCGTAAGAATGGTATTGGCGGTCGTTCTGGGTGGGTTGATTGGTCTTGAACGGGAATTAAACAATCATGCAGCTGGCTTTCGTACTCACATTTTAGTTTGTTTAGGCTCCGCTACCATCATGCTGCTGTCGGAGTACGGATTCTCTGACTTTGTAAATGAACCCAACGTTCGTATAGACCCGTCCCGCTTGGCTGCACAGGTTGTCAGCGGCATCGGCTTTCTTGGCGCAGGCGCGATATTGCGAAACGGCAGTGTTATTAAAGGGCTGACTACCGCTGCTTCTGTTTGGTTGGTAGCGGCCATCGGTTTGAGCGTTGGTGCAGGCTTTATTACTGGGGCGCTGGTATGCACCTTTTTAGTACTCATCAGTCTGTATCTCCTGAATAAGTGGGAGAAGCATTTCCTAAGGCATCGCCGAACTCACGAAATAGAGATCATGCTCAATGAACATCCCGGCTTCCTCAGCTTGGTTACCTCTCGTTTTGGGGAACAGGGTATCCAAGTCACCAATTTAAAGATGATGCCAGGAAGCGAAGCTTCCCTCGTATCAGGGAATGCCGCGAATACCCCAATGATGCACTTGATCTTCAGTTTGAGATGTCCGAAGCACGAGAAGCTGCTTGCAGCATACGAACAAATTGCCGCTCTAGACATCGTCGTTAGGATGGAAGCTGCGAACTTTATTTTTCATAAAAAGGTGGCCTAAGAAAAGGTCGGCTTGTGATTCTAGCTTTGTGGGTCTCTGATCTCTTCGATCAGAGATCTTTTCCATTTTTACGAGGGATAATCTGAGGTTAGCGGTTACCAATGTTGTAAATTTTACAACAATTTACGGGCTCGAGGGCTATTTTGCGAGTTGCCTCCTGCCCCGATTGGTCATTCCCCTCGAGTTTAAGCGTGTTTTATATCGTTAAGGAGGTAAATTTCCGCGTTGCCCATCTGTTAGCGATGGAAAACATCGTTACAGAGAGAAGAGGAGTTATCTGCACAAGCCACCAGACAAATAAAAAAATCCCGCTCACGCCGAACGGCTGGAGCGGGATTTTCGACAATTAAGTGTTAATCAGGTACTGGTTAACCGTCGCCTTAATCAATTCCAAACGGCCGGATCGATTCACGATGGTGCTGTTGTTCTCAAGCGCGTAAGCTTCAAGTGTCTTGAAGTTGGCTTTGCCGGACACGATGTCGGCGCCGATGCCGGATTTGAATGAAGCATAGCGCGTGTCGAGGATGTTATCGAATACGCGGTCTTCGATCAATTTGGCAGCGACTTGCAAGCCGCGAGCGAAGGCGTCCATCCCTGCGATGTGGGAGTAGACGACATCGATAGGCTCGAAGGAAGTACGGCGAACCTTGGCGTCGAAGTTCACGCCGCCGCGGCCGATACCGCCTTCGTTCAGCAGGATTTCGTACATCGCGAGTGTCGTCGAGTACAAGTCAGTCGGGAACTCGTCGGTATCCCAGCCGAGCAACAGATCGCCTTGGTTTGCATCGATGGAACCAAGAACGCCATTGATGCGCGCGACGCGAAGCTCGTGCTCAAAGGTATGACCAGCAAGCGTAGCATGGTTCGCTTCCAGGTTTAATTTGAAATACGGCAGCAAGTCGTATTTTTGCAAGAAAGATAGCGTTGTAGCCGCATCGAAGTCGTATTGGTGCTTGGATGGCTCTTTTGGCTTAGGCTCGATCAGGAATTGACCGTCGTAGCCGATTTCTTTGGCATAATCAACCGCCATGTGCAGGAAGCGAGCCAGGTTATCAAGCTCTAGGCCGAGGTCCGTGTTCAGCAGAGTCTCGTAGCCTTCGCGTCCGCCCCAGAAAACGTAGTTTTCAGAGCCAAGCTCTTTGGCATGATCCAAGGCTTTCTTCACTTGGGCAGCAGCGTAAGCAAATACGTCCGCATTATTCGTCGTCGCAGCGCCATGAACAAAGCGCGGGTTAGTGAACATATTAGCTGTATTCCAGAGCAGCTTTTTGCCGCTGGATTTCATGTTATCCTTGATCAGGGCAACGATCTCGTCGAGGTTCTTGTTCGTTTCTTGCAGCGTGCTGCCCTCAGGCGCGATATCGCGGTCATGGAAAGCGAAGTAGTCGACATCCAGAATGTTCAGCAGTTCAAAGCAAGCGTCAACACGAGCTTTGGCCAGCTCAAGGCCGGAATATTGATCCCAAGCGCGGATCGCTGTGCCGCTGCCGAATGGATCGGAGCCATTGGCGGAAAAAGAATGCCAGTAAGCGATTGCAAAACGCAAATGTTCACGCATGGTTTTGCCTAAAATAACTTGATCGGGATTATAAAATTTAAAGGAAAGCGGGTTCGTCGATGTGCGGCCTTCGTACTTAATCGGTTGAATGTTGTCAAAGTAGCTCATGAATTCAGCCTCCATAAATTAAGGAATAAATGCTTATGCAGTCATCATAGCACCAAATGAATAGTTTGTAAATTCATTAAACAAACTTAGTTAATGCATGAAAATCTCTTTCATGTTAAAATCAGTTCATTAGAAAAGAGCGACAAGCCATTAGAGCAATATGGGGGCAAACATGAAGCAAACAGGCGATTTGAATCTTGTGAAAAAAATAAATAAATCTATTGTACTACACCATATTCGCACGAATTCTCCAATATCCCGCGCACGGATTGCAGAAATTACAGGGCTGACCAAGGCGACGGTGTCGAGTCTTGTGAACGAATTGATCGAGAGCAGCGTCGTCGAAGAGATTGGCGTTGGTAAATCAAGCGGCGGGCGCAAGCCGATGATGCTGCTTTTTAATGGGACGGCTGGTTATGCCATCGGGGTAGACCTAGGGGTTACTGATATTCTCGCGGTACTGACGGATTTAAGCGGTAAGATCATCCGCGAGGTAAGAGTGCAGCATGACAATGCTTCCGTCGAAAAGGTCGTCCAGCTGTTGAAAACGATCATCCGCGGACTGATCGAAAGCGCGCCGGAGAGCGTCTACGGGATTATAGGAATCGGCATCGGTGTGCCGGGTATTTGTGATGAGAGCGGCAATCTGCTGTTCGCGCCGAATCTTGGCTGGGAGAACGTGCCTTTGCAGCAGCAAATCGAGGAAACGTTCAACATTCCGGTTGTTATCGATAATGAAGCGAACGCAGGAGCCGTGGGGGAGAAACAGTTCGGAGCTGGTAAAGACACGGCGAATCTGGTGTATGTGTCGATCGGCATCGGGATCGGTGCCGGGATCATCATTAAGGGCGAGCTGTACCGCGGGGCGACCGGTTTCTCTGGTGAGATCGGGCACATCTCGATCCAGCACGACGGGCCAAAGTGCAGCTGCGGCAGCTTAGGCTGTTGGGAGCTGTATGCGTCGGAGCACGCGCTCCTCACGCAGGCGCGCCGCGAGCTTAACGATGACGCTGTGGATTTGGAGGCTTTGCTGAGCAAAGCCGAAGCCGGAGATCTGGCAGTGATCGCGCTTTTTGAGCGCCTTGGTTATTATCTCGGTGTAGGCGTAGTTAATATTATCAACGGGTACAATCCCGAATATATTATTCTTGGCGGCCGCTTAGCAAGTGCCGAGAGATGGCTGATGAAACCGCTGTTGGCCCTGCTCGAGAAGCGCTCCCTGCCGCATCCGCGAAAGCAGCTGAAAGTAGCGTTCAGCGAGCTGAGCGATCGGTCGACGGTGCTTGGGGCGGCATCTTTTGCTGTGGCTACATTTTTCGTGGAGACGACGGTTTCGGTTGATCGGAACTAAGAAATGTGGGAATTCCCGCCATATGATTGACCGGAGGATGGTCACTTTTGTACAATGAGAAAAGTGCCAAAAATTCGAGAACAAAGGACTGGAACCAAAGATGTTTCTACGTTCACTAGTGATGTGCTGCTATCTCATGGGAGCTTACTGGGCTTCCTACCATTTCCCATCCTTGAAGATGGTGTTTTATCCAACGCTTGGGGCATTCAGCTTTCTTTTTATGCACCGTGTGGACCAAATTAAGGACATTGGACGCATCACGATGGGTGCTATCATAGCAGTGACTCTCGGCAGCAGCATGTATGCGATAAGCCACGGCGCCATATCATTTTTCATAACAGCTATACTTACCATCTTTCTCATTCAGTGGTTCAAATGGAACGCGGCACCGATTCTGTCCGTTTCGTTCATTCCCTATTTTGCACATTCCGTCTCATTCTGGGCACTGCCTGCAGCTGTCCTCGTTTCTCTCTTAGGGCTGGTGGGATCGATTTGGCTCATTGGCAAGGTTGAGCAGTTGAATTGGGTTGCCAGATTGTCACTGGCACTTTCGCCGCTTCGCACGAAGCTGGAGCCGTTAAAAAAAGAGCTATAGCTGGTTTGCAGCTAGGAACCATAAACAAAAAGCGATCAGCAGTGAATGCTGTCGCTTTTTTCTATATGAAGGAGAATGAATATGAAACTGCACAAAGGAGAAATCCTATTCCGTCAAGGAGACACGGGACCGCTGTACCAGCTCCAAACCGGACTGTTGAAAATTGTCCGTGCTCATGAGGACGGGAATACGACGCTCGTGAATATCATTGTGCCAGGCGAGACGATTCCACATCATTCGCTCATTAGTCCAAGTCCTTACTATGGTACTGCGATAGCGCTTGTCACTTGTGACATAGATGTGCTTCCTGCTGCGCGGTGGTACGAGGAGCTGGAGCGCAGCCCGGAGCATTTCCGCACGATTGCGCGACAATTACAGGATAAACTGCGCATGATGCAGCAGCGTATTGATCAACTGACAGAAGTGACTCCAGCTGCCAAGCTGATGAAGCTCGAACGCTGGTTCCAGCATTATCTGGGAGACTTGAAGCTGACAGATGTGCTAACGCAGGAGGAAATCGGTCAGTTCATCGGGCTTCGCCGGGAGACCGTGAATCGTCTACTGAGGGAGAACGTAAAACTGTAAAAAAAGGAGACATGCCTCCGTTTACAGAGTGCCCGCAGGACCAAAAAATTCATAGTGGCGGTCCGAGTCGGGAACACCCCATTCACGGAGCATTTGGTTCACTGCTTTCATAAACGGAACGGGTCCGCAGAAATAGAAGCTAGCATCCACAGTCGGTACAATGCTTTGTAGCCAAGGCAAATCGATATATCCTTCTTTATGAAAAGCTTGCTCGGCTGCGTCGGCTTTCGTCGGTTGCTGATAGCACCAAGCAACAGCCACTTGCGGATGCTGCACGGCGAGTTCTTCAACTTCCCTGCGCAGCGCGTGGTGCTGACCGTTCTGAGCCGCATGGATGAAGGTAACCTGACGATTCGGCGACGTGGTTGCAAGGGTATGGAGCATGCTGACCATTGGCGTCAGCCCAACACCGCCGCTGATAAGTACGACAGGCCGAGTATCCTTTTGATCCAGTGTAAAATCGCCAGCAGGCGCGGACAACCACAGTACATCGCCCTCTTGCACCTGGTTGTGCAGATAGACCGAAGCTTTGCCTGCAGGAACATCAGGATTGTGATCCTCGCGTTTTACGGAGATGCGATAGAAAGGCTTCCCGGATGCATGCGAGAGGCTGTACTGCCGAATAAGGGTATGTTCTTCCCCTGGAATCTGAAGTCGGATACTCACATACTGCCCCGGTTCAAATGCTGCGAGTGCGTCTCCATCTTGGGGTGTCAGGTAGAAGGAAGTGATGACGTCGCTTTCTTTGCTTTTGCGTTCGACTCGGAATGGTCTGAAATCTTTCCAACCACCCGTTTGTTGCTCAGACGTATCATACATCTCGGCTTCAATACTGATAAAAGCATCGGCAATGACTCCATAAGCTTCAGCCCAAGCTTGAAGAATTTCGTCGGTTGCAGCATCGCCCAGAACTTCTTTGATGGCTGCAAGCAGATGTTGGCCGACAATAGGATAATGCTCCGCCTTGACGCCCAGGCTGCGATGCTTATGGGCAATTTGTTTCACAGCAGGCAAAATGGCCTCGAGCCGATCAATATGCAGGGCTGCCGCATACACGGCGTTGGCTAGAGCGGTTTGCTGCCTGCCTTGTTTTTGATTCGCATGATTGAATATATTCAGCAGCTCGGGGTGATCTGTGAACAACCTGTCATAGAAACGTTTAGTTATCGTTACACCGTGAACTTCCAGTACGGGGACTGTGGATTTAATAACTCGGATGGTTTGCTCGGTTAACATAAAGGATCGCCTCACTTCACATAGAATAACTTGATGCCCTAAGTATAGCGAACAAGACGAGGGAGCCTGTGTGATTATAATCACAAGGAATAGCAACAATCTGTGTCATAGGCATGATGATGAATCCGAGGTATACTGGATAAAATAAACAAATACAGGAGTACATATCGATGCCTGATTGGTCTTATCATGCGATATTTCGTCCGTTGCTATTTCAACTGCCGGGATGCATTGCCCGGAACTTGACCCTTCATGCCATAGGCGGATTAAGCCGTGTCCCAGGAGGGACATTCGTGATCAAAACGATGGGTCACATGGAGCTGTCGCCAATCCTTGAGGATGAACTGGCGGGGGTGCCGATTCAGTGTCCGATCGGCCTAAGCGGCACGCTTGATCCGCACGGGACCGCGCACAAGGCGCTGGCCCAGTTCGGGTTCGGCTTCATCGAGATCGGACCTGTGACGGTCCGAGCAGTACATGACGCCGCGCCGATTGATCGCGACGTGGTGTGTGAAGCCATCGTGTACCCCGATGGCTATGTCAATGACGGCGCGGACGCGATCGTCCAGCGCCTGCGCAAGGGCACGGGGCATCGCCTGCCGCACTTCGTGCGGCTGCGGCCGATGCCGGGCAGTTCGCCGCGCGAGGCGCTGCTCGAGCAGCAGGAGCTGCTCTCGAAGCTGGCGCCGTACGCGGCGGGGTTCTACATCGATGGCCTCGCCGAAGGCTGGCCACCGGATGAAGCCATAGCGTACCTCCGCGAGGTACGCCTCATAGCTGAAGCAGCGGCCCCGGGGAAGCCGCTGCTGCTCTACCTGCCGCAGCCGATTCCCTTCGGGATGCTGCGTGAACTCACCGACACCGCCGCGAGCTTCAGCGGTGTCGTCGTCGGCGAAGCGCTGCGCGAGCCAGGCACCCGCCGGGAACGCGTCGGCGGCGGTGCGGAGGCGCTCGGGGCGCAGCTGAGCCAGGTCCGGCTGCTCCGCGAATCGCTTGGCGAGCGGAGCACGATTGTTGCGGCCGGCGGCGTTCATCAGCCGCAGGATGCTCTAGAGCTGTTAGCAGCTGGAGCGAATAGCGTCCAACTGCACAGCGGGCTTGTGTACGCGGGGCCAGGGCTGCCCAAGCGAGTCAACGAAGCGATCATTTATGATCGCATCAGGCAAACAGCTGAGCCCCAGCCGCCTTCATTCTGGGCCAATTGGGGCTGGATGAGCCTGCTGGGTATCGGCATGATCATTGGTGGTGTACTCGCATGGCTCATTGCGTCCACAAGTGTCCTCTTGCCTTACGACGAAACTTTTCTTGGCGTGAGCCGAAGTGTCATAAACCATTTTAATGGGCATATTATACATTTCATGTCCCATGACCGTATTACGTTAGCAGGAACGATGATTTCGATAGGTATCTTTTATTATCAATTGGCTCGACATGGCCTGCGAAGCGGGCTTCACTGGGCGCGAACGGCCGTAATGACATCGTGTGCCGTAGGTTTCAGCAGCTTTTTCCTTTACCTCGGCTATGGCTATTTTGATCCTCTTCATGCCGTGGCAGCGGCCGTGCTTCTGCCAATGCTGCTGATGACCTTGCGGGGCTTGAAAGATCACCCCTCCCGGAAGAAGCCAGGCATGTTGAATGATTCTGTTTGGCGCAGAGCGCAGTGGGGGCAATGCTGTTTCGTTGTACTCGGATTTGGTTTAGCCATCGGAGGCTTGACGATATCTTTCGTCGGTATCACTACCGTGTTCGTACCGACAGATTTAGCTTATCTAGGCCTGACTGTCCAGCAGCTTGCTGCTTGGAACGATCACATCATTCCGCTCATTGCCCATGACCGGGCAGGATTTGGCGGAGCGCTCTTTTCACTCGCGGTAGCGATTACAGCCTCCGCTTTATGGGGAATCAACCAAGGCGAAAGCTGGTTGTGGTGGACGTTTCTCTGGGGAGGACTACCCGGATTTGCTGCCGGTTTGCTAGTGCATTTTCACATTGGCTACATAGACTTTGTTCATTTACTTCCTGTTTATATAGCGGCCCTGTTATATGTGGTTGGGTTGTACCTCATGTATCCGTTTTTAGTGGGCAGAGCGAGCGGGAGGGAAATATCTGTTTCACGCAATGAAAACTATTAACATGAGGGGCAGGTGGGTTGGTGGAGAAACTAGCCATTATTTCAGATATCCATGGTAATATGCCTGCATTCGAAGCGGTTATGAAGGATATTCAGCATCGACATGTTACAGAGATCATTTGTCTTGGGGATTTAGTAGGGAAGGGACCGCACTCGGATCTCGTTGTTGATCATGTGCGGGAACTTTGCCAAACGGTTATTATGGGAAATTGGGATGATTTCATCGGTAATCCTACCGAAGATCCGGTTTTACTTTGGACGCAGACTAGGCTTGGGCGCGAACGGTTGACTTATTTGAAAGGGCTGCCTTTTTGCTATGAGTTTTGGATGAGCGGGAAGTTCGTGCGGCTATTCCATGCTTCGCCAAGAAGCGTGTATGAACGTATTCAGCCATGGGACCCGATGGAAAGCCGAATGTCGATGTTCGAGTCCTCGGACCTGTGCGGTGAGCCTTTGCAAGCCGACGTGGCAGGCTATGGTGATGTACACAACGCCTATTTGCAGGTTCTTAGGGGTAAAATGCTTTTCAATACAGGAAGCGTAGGGAATCCGCTGGATTTGACACAAGCTTCTTATGTTCTTTTAGAAGGAAACTACCACAACCAACAGCCCGCAGCGTTCAATATCCAGCATGTGAGAGTGCCATACGACATTGAACTCGCTGTCCAGCAAGCGAAGGATGAGCGGATGCCGGATTCGGATGCTTATATCTTGGAATTGCGGACGGGGCAATATCGCGGCAAAAAAACGAAAGAGTAAAAAAGAAGAGGCTGACTCAAAAGGTTAAAACCTAGCGAGCAGCCTCTTTTTTGTTTCGATACGGAGCGAAATCTAACAGGAATTCCTCCAGTTAATTTGGCGTTAATCGTTCTAAACAGTCATCTAACTGGAAGTTTTCCATGTATTACAACGGTGAAAAGAAGAGGCAGCCCAAAGATGAACACCCTATGGGACAGCCCCTTTTTTCAGTAGATAAGAAAGTATAAGTTTTATTACACTTCGCGTCATCAGTCTTGACAAACGCGCTCGTCCCAGTGGGACGACGGAGTCGTTTATCCTTGTTTGTTAGAACGTTTTAGCTAATGCTTGCGCGCGGCTAATCGCTTCCTCTTTGATTTGCGGAGCCTTGTCGGGTGTCTGAGCCATCCCCTCAACAAAAATTCCTTGGAAATCCGTAATGCCGAAGAATGACATGATGGTACTTATATAACGATGTCCCATTTCCATTGAGGCAGCAGGTCCTTCCGAATAAACGCCGCCGCTTGCTTGGATATGCAGCGCTTTTTTGTCAGGCAGCAAGCCTACAGGACCCGTTTCTGTGTACTTAAACGTTTTGCCGGCGATACAAATCGCATCGATATAGGCTTTCATAAGCGGTGGGAAAGAAAAATTCCACATTGGCGTAACGAATACGTATTTATCCGCTGCTACAAACTGATCCGTTATTTCGCCGAGTCGACCTACTTTTGACTGTTCTTCCTTGCTCAAATCTGAGAATTGTTGACCGCCTCGCAATTTTCCCCACCCGCTGAATACGTCGGCATCAATGTGAGGCAATTGAATGCTGTACAAGTCCAGATGGATGACTTCATCATTAGGATTGGCTTCCCGATAGGTATCAATAAAGGCTTTTCCTACAGCCATACTGAATGATGTTTGGTGGTCATGGGGATGTGCTGTGATGTGTAAAACAGTTGCCAATGTGATCCGCCCTTTCATTTGGTTGCATGTTAAAGCCATATATAATGTTCATTAAAAGCAATCAAAATATGCAGGGCAGAGCAATTTGATTTTTAACGATTGCTAAATTTGTAAACCTATGTACATTGAGCATAAGCTCCTTTTGGTATATGATGAAAGACGGTGCATTTGACTTCAATATTTGCCCTTCATATGGCTGCCAAAAAATTTATATAAAGTGAGATGGATGAGATGAAACCTAAGGATTTACACTATAGAATGCCAGCAGAGTGGACAACACATGAGCGTACATTTATTTCTTGGCCCGTTCAATCTTCGATGGTTTATCCAGAGGATCATGCGGTTGTGTCAAAAGGTTATGCAGATTTGGCCAAGGCTATTGCTGAGTTCGAGCCTGTGACAGTGATCGTGAATCCGGCGGATGCTGAGCAAGTAAAGGCTATGTTCGAAGAGACGAACGTTGATTTTCTGATCATTCCGCATAACGATGCATGGTTCCGAGATAACGGCCCAACGTTCTTGTTAAATGAACAGCAGGAAATCGCAGCTGTGAATTGGAAATTCAACGCGTGGGGCGGCAAATATGCGCCCTGGGATCTTGATGATAACGTGGCTCCGCAAATTTTGGAGCATCACGGTGTGAAGCGTTTTGACGCTCCGCTCGTCATGGAAGGCGGCTCCATTCATGTGGATGGAGAAGGGACGCTTTTGACAACGGAGGAATGTCTCCTGAACACGAACCGCAATCCAGACCTAAGCCGTGAACAAATCGAAGAATATGTGAAAGACTTCGTCAACGTCGAGAAGATCATCTGGCTGAATAAAGGGCTAGACGGCGATGAAACGGACGGTCATGTCGATAATATTGCTTGCTTCGCGGCTCCAGGCAAAATCATTTTGCAGGTCTGCAACGATCCATCGGATGCCAACTATGCGATTACACAAGAGAATTTAGAAATTCTGCGCAATGCGACGGATGCTAAGGGACGCTCTTTTGAAATTATCCAGATTGAGCAGCCTCCTCTGACGTTTTTTGAAGAGCAGCGTCTGACGCTGAGCTATTTGAACTTTTATTTCGTAAACGGCGGCATTATTTTGCCGGTGTTCGGCGGAACTGCACAAGAGACAGATCGTAAGGCGGCAGAGGTGCTAAGCGCAGCTTTCCCAGATCGTAGAATCCGCACCATTAACGGCATGTCCATCATCAAAGAAGGCGGCAACGTTCACTGCACGACGCAGCAAATGCCAGCTAGCAAGAAAGGGTGATTTCATTGAGAAAAGTCACAGTAGCAGCAACGCAAATGAGCTGTTCCGATAATATAGAAGAAAATATTCGCAAAGCAGAGGCCTTGGTTCGCCAAGCAGCCGCGAAGGGCGCTCAAATTATTTTGATCCAAGAGCTGTTTGAGACCCCTTATTTCTGCCAAAAAGAGAAGTCCGACTACTATCATTACGCGACGGAGCTGGAGAACAACAAAGCAATCAAGCATTTCCGTGAAATTGCCAAAGAGCTTCAGGTCGTACTGCCAATAAGCTTTTATGAGAAAAAGAATTACGCGCGCTATAATTCGTTAGCGGTTATCGATGCCGATGGCGAAGTGCTTGGCCTTTATCGCAAAAGTCATATCCCTGACGGACCAGGGTATGAGGAGAAGTTCTATTTCAACCCCGGCGATACCGGGTTCAAGGTTTGGAAAACACGCTATGCCAAAATCGGCGTAGGCGTATGCTGGGATCAATGGTACCCGGAAGCCGCAAGGGTTATGGCTTTGATGGGTGCAGAGCTGCTGTTCTACCCAACTGCTATAGGCTCCGAGCCGCAGGATGGTTCGATCGATTCTAAGGATCACTGGCAAATGTGCATGCGCGGCCACGCCGCGGCGAACTTGATGCCGGTTATCGCATCGAATCGGATCGGTAAGGAAGAAGATGAAGACTCCAGTATTAACTTCTATGGTTCATCTTTCATCGCAGGCCCGCAGGGCAATATGATTGAGGAAGCTGGCCGCGACGAAGAGACTGTTCTTGTTGCAGCATTCGACCTTGATCAGCTGGAAGTTCAGCGTATTGAGTGGGGCATTTTCCGCGACCGTCGTCCGGATCTTTACAAGAAAATTGCCACTTACGATGGTGAGCAGGTACTGTAATCGTGCTTTTGCCATTGTTGAAGGGGATTTTACAAGTGTCTGGCATGATAGCCAGAGTAGGGCTGCTCCTCGGGGAGTAGTCCTTTTTTTGCGTGGATACTTCCAAGTCACTAAAAGCAAAGAACCCCTCTCAGTGAGATGGGGTTTTATTAGTTTAAATCGAACTCTTCCTGGGTTGTTTGTAGTTAACCCGTCGGAAGAATCGAGCGAGAAGAAATGGGGGATTTTGATCAAGTTCGTTATAATTCGATTTATCTGGAAAGTTAGGATATATTCAAAGAAGGAGTTAGTTGAAGTTTAAGTAAGTTGTTTTTAAAGCAGACACTTAAAGCTAGTGAGATTAATGGGCTCAAAGAATAGATTATGGCTTTTATGAAAAAAAGGTGATTGGAGTGACAGGATGATGGACCCTACCAAGTATGAAAAATATTTCTCAACCGACGGCTTCTGGTCAAAGCTGAAAAAGGGCACAAAAAAGGCAGGCAGTAAAGTCATTTACACCGGCCTGCTGCTCTTTTACGCAGTAGAAAGTCCAAGAACGCCTCTTAAAGCCAAAGTTCAAATCTACGGCGCATTAGGCTATCTCATTCTGCCTTTAGATATCATCCCTGATTTGCTGCCTATTGTTGGGTATGTGGATGATTTGAGCGCTTTGGGGCTTGCTTTGGCAGCTGTCGCAAAGAGTATTGATGCCGATGTGAAGCTCAAAGCGAAGAACAAGCTGAGGGATCTACTCGGTGATGACGTGGTGAATAGTAAAGATATTATCGATATCGATGGACAGCTCGTGGAGGAGAAAGAGAAGGAGACAGAATGATGGACAAGGTGTAAAAGGAGGGGGGCTACCCAATCGAGCGTCATTCCTAGCCATTCAGCTCTCGCTTTGTGAACGAGGGTGGATGCCAAAAAGCCGTCCCAAGGTTCAATCCCTTGGAACGGCTTTATTCGATTCATGCTTAAGGCGGGCTTACCTTTATCTGGTAGTTGGCAATCGACGACAAATGGTTTTTTCCATCAACAGCTTGCCGTTCAGCAAGAGATCATCCAGCTGTTTGAATCTTCGATCCGTCCATATTGAATACCCGTAATCGTATCGTAAAGCCGCGCAACCAGCTCGCCGATATTCCCTTGATTAATGCTCATAAGCGTTCCGTTCCATAGCAGACTGCCAATCGGCGAGACGACCGCTGCGGTACCGGTGCCGAAGGCTTCCTCGAGTGTCCCATTTTCAAAAGCCTCGACAATGTCATGGATGGAAATTTTCCGCTCCGAAACCGGAATACCCCACTCTTTTAACAAGTGAATGATACTGTTCCGAGTGATCCCCTCCAGAATACTGCCGCTGAGACTTGGAGTCACAACTTCCCCGTTGATTTTGAAAAAGACATTCATGCTGCCGGCTTCTTCGATATACATCTTCTCGATGGCATCCAACCAGAGCACTTGAGCGCAGTTATATTCTTTGGCGAGGGCTTGTGCTTTGAGCGTTGCAGCGTAATTGCCAGCTGTTTTGACATTGCCTGTACCCCCTCGAACGGCCCTGGCATAATGGCTTTCTACAAGGATGTTAATGGGCTGAAGACCTTCCTCATAATAGGCGCCAACCGGCGACATAATGATAACGAACGAATAGCGCGAAGAGGCGCGCACGCCTAACCCGGCTTCGGTGGCAATCACAAAAGGACGAATATATAAAGAGGAGCCCTTCTTTCGAGGCACCCAATCGGCATCCAAACGAACGAGGGTTCGAATAGCGTCAACGACGAATTCTTCATCCATTTGGGGCATTTGCAGCCGGTCGCAGGAACGGTTTAGCCGCTTTGCATTTTGATCAGGTCGAAATAAAACGATCTCATCCTTTTCCGTACGAAAAGCCTTCAGCCCTTCGAACACAGCTTGCCCATAATGAAAAACCATCGCTGCCGGATCGTGGGATATCGGTCCATAAGGAACAATACGCGGGTCCTGCCAGCCGCTTCCTTCCTCGTAATCCATCATAAACATATGATCGGTAAAATAACGCCCGAACCCAAGGGCTTCCTCCAAGCCAGGCTTTGTTTTCCTGTTCAGATTGTGTTCGATTCGAATTTTTCCATGCATCGCCTTCAACCACCTTTCGTTACGATCATTATTGTTATCCTTTACTATAGAAAAATAACAATCATTGATCAATTGCGAATTTTCAATTACCATCATAGACAGTAGCTATGATCGGGGGCGTATCAAGATGGAGCATCGCTTATTGACCTACTTTTTAGCCGTTTGCGAGGAACTTCACTTCACGAAGGCCGCAGAAAAGCTGGGTATTAGCCAACCTACACTGAGCCAGCAGATTCGTTTGTTAGAGAATCAGGTAGGGGCGCCGCTTTTTCAGCGAATCGGGAAGAAGGTTTACGTAACCGAAGCAGGCGAGATTCTTCACAAACACAGCAGGAACATGTTCCACGAATTGGATCAGGCCAAGGCAGCTATTGATGAAATACAAGGCATGCAGCGGGGACGGCTGCGTATAGGCTGCTCCGGCAATCACTTGCTCACGGAGACCATCATGGCCTTCCATGCGCTATATCCGAAAATTGAGCTATCCGTGATCGAACTCGCCACCGAGGAGACGAAGGAGGGACTGCTGAGCAATCAGCTTGATATCGGTGTTGTTTTTCTGCCTGATGAAGATGAGCAGCTTCGGTGTATTCCTTTGTACAATGAAAAGCTGCATCTCGTGATCTCTTACAAGCATCCGCTTGCCGAGTTGAAGGCGATTTGTTTAGCGGAACTGGCTCAACTGCCGGTCGCCATGCTCCAGAAAAAGTTTTATGTTCGACAGATGATGGATGATGCCTGTGACCAGTCTGGATTTGAATGGAAGCCGGCGCTAGAGCTCTCTACCTTGGAGTCCCTGCTTCAGATGGCTATAAACAATGTGGGAGGCGCTATTTTGCCGGGGTCCTATGTGGACAGTATCCGCAGCAGCGCCATTCGAAGTATTCCCATCATAGCTCCGGTCCCTCAGAAGGATGTTGGGATTGTTTATCGGAAAGATATGTTTCTTTGCAAGACGATGGATACGTTTATGAAGCAGTTGATGCAGGCTTATAAGATATAAAGTGATGGAGCTAAGGTGCTTACTTGTAAAAAATGAGGGATGAACCATGAAGCATATATACGTATACGCCTGCCACGAAGACGAGCAGGCGTTGTGTCAGTTGGAGCTGCGCACCTTACTGGGCGCAGATGTCGTGCTGGGCGCGCGCTACGCCGTAAGCGCGCGAAGGGTAGAGCCGAGCCGCAGCCCGTTCCTGAAGCTGCGGCTGGATGTTTTGTTCGAGGCTGGCAGCTTACCGGAGCTGGCCTCGCAAGTGGCAACGTTGACCGTGCAGGGGTCAACGTTCAAGGTTGCGTTCGCGGAGACGGATGCTGCGGTCAGTACGGACCGCCAGCGCGAGGTCGCTCGCGAAATAGGCCGGCATCTTCGCGGCAAAGCCGAGATGCGACGGCCGGAGCAATGGTTCGCCGTGACGGAGCTGGGAGGCCGATGGTTGTTCGGCCACTGCAGCTACGGCGAAGCTGTGTGGCTTCAGCATCAGCAGAAGCCGCAGAACTACTCCACCGCCCTAGGTACGCGCGTAGCGCGGGCGGTGGTGAACATTGCCGTGCCCGAGGTCGTGGGCACGCGAGTCATTGACCCGTGCTGCGGCATCGGCACGGTGCTGGTGGAGGCGATGTCGATGGGGATCGACATCGTGGGCTGCGACATCAACCCGCTGGCGGTGCGCGGCGCGCGGGTGAATCTCGACCACTTCGGCATGCCGAATGTGGTGAGACTCGCGGACATGCGGACCCTGAGCCCAGCGGGCGAGCAGGAGATGGGGGCGGCGCAGCCAGTGTCCCCGAATAGCCCGCAGGACCAAGCCCGCTATGATGCGCTCATCCTGGACATGCCGTATAATCTCTGCTCCAAACTGCCGGAAGATGAGCAGCTGCAAATGCTGCAATCCGCTCGCAGGTTAGCCCGGCGCGCGGTAATTATTACGACGGAGCAGATCGATTCGCTTCTCGCGGAAGCTGGCTTCCGCATTGCCGAGCGCTGTGCCGTCCATAAAGGCAACTTCAGCAGACAAATTATTGTCTGCATGTAACGTTATGAAAGCATTTTGCCAAGCGGGCCATCTTCGTCAATGATATCTTGAATGGCATATACAGAAATAGGGAAGTACAGGAACCCGTAGACGTAAGCGGCCAATTCATAAACTTGGAAGTAGATGACCAAAGATTTATCGGCGATATAAAAATCCTGATCTGGTTTAATACCATTAAATTCGACCAACAAAGGAATATCCCGCGTTTTAAGCTCAGCTTTAATGATGGCACTAAGCTTAGCAACGTAATCGCTGCCGGGCTTAAACAAATCTTTGAGCGCATAGGCTTTGCCCGTTTCCGTGCTAAAGGTCAATCCTTTTTGGACCGTAAGTCCATGAGCACCTCCCGCAAACGTATAATTCCATAAAGTCAGACTGAGAACGTTCCGTTCATTCGTCTTTAACTCATAGTAAGCCGTGACGTCTGCCAGTGGATTTTGCGGATAGCCTTGCTCGTGAAGCAGCTTATTAACGGCGTAAACAATCGCTGTGTTCATAGCATGCTCCGCCTTGTATGGCGTGTGATGTACAACAGAGGGGTACTTCAGTTTCAACTGATGACGAAGCACTTGATTCGTCTGTATACTAACGGGTTGATCCAATCCGACCATTTCATCATCCATCCCAATGTTTTTGCTACAATTTATTCGGCGCATGGGCGTTTGGTTCTATGTTCTTGGGTATGTTGGAGAATAAGAGCCTCTAAGAGTACGTTTCACAATGTAATTTATTTGAGAATCTGCTTCTCCAATTTGAATCGGTACTTTTCAAAAAAATTAAGCAGAAAGCTGAGGGGTATTCATTGCTTGGTTAATTCGATCAACTGAAAGTTTACAGGATGTATAAAGTAAGCAGGCTAACTCCATATGCATTTTGGCTTTTTTACCTCCACGATGACGAACATTATCAAGTTGGAACTGTCCTTTGAGATAGGCAAATACACGTTCAACAGCTGTTCGTTGATCATACAGTTTCTCATGGGCTTCACTACCCCGTGCTGGAAACGTGTACTTGCGGCGATTATCGGATACTTTAATTTTTATCACTTT
>NZ_AUGY01000045.1 GCF_000422905.1 Paenibacillus alginolyticus DSM 5050 = NBRC 15375 | reverse complement strand
CCTCGATTAGAGGGTGGATCAACTACTATGGACACTTCTGCAAGTCGCAGCTCTATCCCGTTTTACGCCATATGAACGAGGCACTCATCCATTGGGCAAGAAGGAAATACAAGAAACTGGAGAGGCACAAGACAAGGGCGACAAATTGGATGGGACGACTTGCAAAGAATCTTCCTAAACTGTTTGCACACTGGCAGATGGGAATACTGCCTACGGCTGGATAATGGGAGCCGGATGAGCCGAGAGGTTCACGTCCGGTTCTGAGAGGGCCTGAGGGTGCGATTCCCTCGGGCTACTTACCTTCTGCTATTCGCTAAGACAGAAGAAGGGATCCAAAAGGCAGCTGAAATTACAAGCGAAACGTTGCAAGAGCTTGGACTAGAGGTTGCCATGGAGAAAACAAAGTTCGTGAATTTTAAAGATGACGACTTTGACTTTTTAGGGTTCACCTTCGAACATTGGCGTGAGAGAAAGAAAGACGGAAAGAAATACTTCGTAGCCAAACCCAAAGAAAGCACATGGAAAGATTTCAAACAGAAGGTCAAGGAAAAGACAAGGAAAACACTGACGCTGAACAAAAAGACTTGGATAGAACGAGTAAATCCGATCATCCGAGGGAAAGTGAATTACTTTCTAACGTTGTACCATGCCGTGGAAGAAAACAAACGGCACGGTCAAGAAAGTCACTGTTTCATCAACGCGTGCAGAAACCAACTCTTTGACATAGATGGATACGTCCGTCGAAGGTTGCGAGTAGCGATGATACATGATCATCCGAGTCAAAGAAAAGGGCATGCAATGACAACAAAGTGGAACAACGAATTCTTTGTCAGAGTTGGTCTAATTCCAGCCTTCTGGCTCTACTATGAAGCACAATATGGATACACATTAGAAAATTACATCCAGTATATGAAGGATAAACAGAAAGTGAAAAGTACCAGTAGATTAGCAAAGATGAAAGAACGTGGACAAGAATATTACACGCCTGAGCGCGTTCGGAAAATGCAATATGCCCAGAGATTAGCTATATACTAAGTTCAAGTTGAATCACGTTGGTGAGCCGTATGCCTTAGTAGGGCACGTGTGGTTCGATAAGGGGGGAGCCATGAGAGTGGTTCCCCTACTTTATTTTGGATAAAGAGTTGTTTTCCCATGAGAAAGATCATCTGGATTGTTGTTGCAATTGTAATGACGTTGGCTTAAAAAATGATGTCGAGTAACAAGAATATGATCTAATAAATGGCCTAATCCCATCCCCGACAGAGATCGGAGAAGTGCAGAAGGGCGTGGGCACGAGACTCGTCCAGCGTTAGACAAGACTAGTGAATAAAGTTAAAATGACATTATGACTAGTAGTAGAATGAATCAGCTGATCGAAAAATTAGAGAGGGTGTTCCTTGATGACAAAGAGTAGAATGAATCCTAAGGTTGATGGATTTTTAAGGAAAGCCAAAAAGTGGAAGGAAGAATTTGAGAAGTTGAGAAGTATCGTTCTTGACTGTGAGCTGACCGAAGAAATTAAGTGGACGCATCCATGTTACACGTTTCAGGAAAAAAACATAGTTTTAATACATGGATTTAAAGATTATTGTGCGCTTCTGTTTCACAAAGGCGCTTTATTCAGGATGCCCATGGGATTCTAATCCAACAAACGGAGAATGTACAGGCGGCGCGTCAGATTCGGTTCACCCATGTTCGAGAAATAGATGAAATGGAAACCATCTTGAAAGCCTATATTTATGAAGCCATTGAAGTTGAAAAAGCCGGTTTGGAAGTGGATTTTAAAAAGAATACAGCATACATAATTCCTGAAGAATTTCAAAATAAACTCGATGAAATCCCTGCCTTGAAAACTGCTTTTGAAGCATTGACGCCGGGACGGCAAAGAGCATACCTTCTTCATTTTTCTGAACCCAAACAATCCAAAACTCGAGAGTCAAGGGTTGAAAAAAGGTTGCAGCAAATTCTGTGTGGAAAGGGATTAAATGATTAGTAAGGGAAATATTGATGATTGTAAGAGGACAAGAACATATATCTATAGAGATCTGCGCGGAGCGCGGTTTTATTATTTTAGGATGAAACTCTTATCTATCAAACAAGAGGAGAGTGCTTATGTATTCTTTATTGATCGTTGACGATGAAAGATGGGTTCGTCAAGGTTTGCGTTCAACCATTGATTGGGAAGCGGAAGGTATCGAAGTACTTGGTGAAGCGGAGGATGGAGAAGAGGCTTTACAATTAATTCAAACCCTGACACCGGATATTATCATCACGGATATCAAAATGCCGCGAATGGATGGTCTTGCTTTCATTGAAACGGTCAAGAATCGCAATCTGCCGTCAAAGATTATTATTATTAGCGGATACAGTGATTTCGATTCCGCCCAAAAGGCCCTGAGATATGGGGCGTCCGACTACGTTCTTAAACCCATCGAAGAAACGCAGATGCTGGACATAGTGCGTAAATGCATCTCACAAATCAAGCGCGAGAATGAAGATCATCGTGAGTTGATTCGGATGTCGGGACGCATTCGAGAAAGCTTACCTCTGGCCAGACAGAGGTATTTTGAAACGCTTCTAATGAATGAAAGCGCTTCAAATCAATATTTAAGGTCTCTGTGGGATCAGCTTAACATCCATTTGGATCCCAGTCGGTTGAAAGTGATATGTGTAAAAGTGTATGATTGGGGGCCGCATTCTTATAATCCGAAGGAGCACTATTTGCTTCGTTATGCCATAGGCAATATTGCTAAAGGAATTGAATATGCAGGGGGGAAGACGATAACATGCCCTTTGGACCATCTTGAAGATACAGATCTCGTCATATTACAGTCCCCATTCTATGAGGGGAACTGCTGGAGCGAACAAGATATGGAATCCCTCATCGAAGTTTGCCGCCGGTACTTGAGGATCGGGATCAATATCGGGATAAGCAGAATGAGCGAGAGCGCTCACCTTCATGCATCTTTCCAAGAAGCTGTTCACGCTGGCGCTTACGCGTTTTATGACGGTTACGGAAAGGTTTACGAAGCAGAGCGATTGGAGCAGCCTCAATCTCTGCAGGTTCTGGAATATACGGGGCCTAACGGTTGGGATAACCGGTTCGTGCATGTGGTGAAATTGGGCGATGATGCGGTGCTTATTGAATTGATTGATGAGCTGATTGCACATTTGCAAATGAGTCGACAGAAATATCCTCCTCATCAGCTGCGAAACGGATTGGCAGCTCTGCTATATGAAATTGAAAAGAAGCTGGAGTCAAGTTACCCCTTCAAGCAGTACTCAAGCAGTAAAAGATTTTTTCTTCCTTACTGTACTTTGTCGGAATTGAAAGACGAATTGTTGACGGTTGTCCGCCAATACCAACAAGTCCACAATGCCTGCGGAAATCGAAAAAGGTCCATAGAACTGGCAATTAAGTATTTGGAAGCGCATTGTACGGAAGCGATTACCATGAACCGGGTTGCCGGACATCTATTTTTGAATCCATCTTATTTCAGCAAAATATTCCATGAGAAAACAGGCGAAACTTTCAGCAAATATTTAATTCGCCTCAGGATGGAAAAGGCCAAGAACCTTCTTAAAGCTTCGACGCTTAAAATATACGAGGTCGCCGAGCAGGTAGGTTATCAGGATTTTCGGCATTTTGTCAAGTTGTTCAAGGACCAGGAGGGGATGACACCTGCCCAGTACAGGGATTTGGGAGATATGTAACCTGACCGAGGGGGAGCCGGTATGAATCTTCATGCGCATTTAAAATGGCGTTCAGTGGGCTACAAATTGTTTATTCTATTTTTTGTCAGCATGTCCATGTCCATTATGATCATGGGTTATCTCTCCTATCATAAAGCCAATGACATTATTAGTTCCAAAGTATCGCAGGTTGCTTTGCAAACCGTGCAGCAGGCTAACAGACGTCTCGAATTGTTATTGAACGAGTATGCTAACCGGTCTCTAATCGTTTTCGGTAACAGAGAAATCCAGAAAGGTATTCTCGGAGAATATCGGGAAAGCTATGATCAAAGTCACAACAATCAGAAAATCTCCAATTTTTTGTCCAATTTGGTTAACGTGAAAAACGACACTCTGAATATTTATATTTTGGGTGTTGGCAACGCTTCCTATCGGTTGTCAAGCAATGGCTTTGCGGAGCTTCCAATGGTTGGGAAAGACGATCAAGCTCAAGAATGGTACAAGCAAATTATAGCTGCTAACGGTCAGGTGGTATGGTACGGCATTCGTCCGACTTTTATAAAACAAAATAACAACGAAGACGCTAAACCGGTCTTTGTGCTCGGTAGGGCGCTCAAAAATTTCGACCATATCAATCAGAACATAGGTGTGCTCATCATGGAGTTTAATCCTGAACCGATACAGCTTTTTATGTCTGAGGTCGATTTTCAAGCGCAAGGCACTACGTTTATCGTCGATCCAAACAACACGGTTGTAGCTGATTCGAATGCTTCCCGTCTCATGCAGCCTTCCGGGCTGAATCTTCCTTCCGAACGAAGCGGGTTTTTAACCTACGTGGTGGATGGCAAAGAAATGATGGTGGTCTTCGATAGATCGAAGATAACCGATTGGAAGTTTGTCGGAATGGCACCGATCCAAAACCTGGTCAGCGATTCGAGAGAAATCGGTTTCTATACGGTCTATCTTGTCATTGGATTTAGCGTTGTGGCCATTGCGCTTGCCTTAGTATTTGCCAAGCAAATGCACAAGCCTGTCAGGAAGCTGTTCTGGTCCATGCGCAGAGCGAGAGAAGGCGACTTTGACGTGCAAATTACGGATGTACGAAGCGACGAATTTGGCATGTTATTTCACAGTTTTAATACGATGGTCACAAGAATCAAAAATTTAATCGATGAAGTGTACATTCAGAAGCTATTAAAAAAAGAAACCCAATTGAAGATGATGGCGTCTCAAATTAACGCTCATTTTTTATACAATACGCTGGATTCGATTCACTGGATTTCCCGCATTTATAAAGTTGATGAGATTAGTACGATGATCTTCGGTTTGTCCAAATATCTCCGGATCAGTTTAAGCGAGGGAAACGATTTTTTTACCGTAAAGGAAAGCGCCGAATTGCTGGAAAGTTATTTGTCCATACAAAAGGTGAGGTATCAGGACAAATTCATGGTCAATATGAATATGGATCCGACGATTCTGCACTACCGGGTATTGAAATTCGTCTTTCAGCCGCTGGTGGAGAACGCGATTTATCACGGTTTGGAAAATAAACAGGGGAGCGGCCGGTTGGACATATGTTGGAGAATGGAACAACAAATTCTTTATTTCGAAGTTGAGGACGACGGCATCGGGATCGAATCCGAAAAATTGGCGGAGCTGACGGAAGTGCTGGAAAGCGACGAGGTAGTCGGGGAACATAATTTTGCGCTGAGAAATATTAATACACAAATCAAATTAGCTTATGGCAAGGAGTACGGGCTCTTCATAGACAGCACTCTTGGTGTTGGTACTAAAGTCACGTTGGTCATTCCATTAAGATAACGAAATTAAACACCTTTCATTGGTTAGATGGTTGCTCGTCACTTCCTATTACCAAATAAGAGAGGTATGTTTTTGCCGTAATCAGATAAACACACAAAAATAACACACTAAAAACAAAAATCCCCTCGTTTCGAGCATGTATGAAAACGCATACAATTAAGGTGTGCTCGGAAGCGAGTATATGACAAAGAGGAGGTTAAAATATGAACAATGAAAAGGTACAAGCGAGTAAGAGGGGTAAAAAGTTTGTAACATTGCCTTTAGCGGCAACCTTGGCGATGGCTTTGACGATCACCGGCTGCAGCAGCTCGACGAACACGGCATCATCTGGCGGCGATAGCAAAGCAACGGATGCGAAAGCTACAGATACCAAAACTGCAGATGCCAAAGGCTCGGGCGCACCTGTTACGATTGATTTCTGGTTCCCGTGGGGCGGAGATTACCAAAAAGATTTCAAAGCAAATGTTGTCGATGTATTCGAAAAGCAGCATCCAAACATTAAAGTGAAAATGACATTCGTTGAAACTACGGGTCAAACACAAGCTTCCGATAAATTGTTGACCGCCATCGCAGGCGGTAATCCCCCAGATGTTGCCTTGTTCGATCGCTTCTTGATCGGTTCTTGGGCGGCGAAAGGCTCCTTGACGGACTTAACGGGCTATGTAAAGGGCAGCGGTATTCAAGCGGATGATTATTATAAAGGACTTTGGGCCGAAGCTGTTTATAAAGAGAAAGTGTACGCATTGCCTTGGGGAACTGACACCCGGGCCATGTTTTACAACAAGACATTAATGAAAGAAGCTGGGCTTGATCCGAACAAGCCGCCGCAAACCATTCAAGAGTTGGATCAAATGGCCGAGAAAGTTTTCAAGAAAGGCGGCAACGGTAAATACTCGCAAATTGGGTTCATACCTTGGATGAACCAAGGCTTCTTCTATACGCAAGCCTGGAACTGGGGCGGCAAATGGGAGGATGGCAGCCATAGCTTGACTCCCAACGACCCGCAGAACGTGAAAGCACTCGCATGGATGGCCGACTATGCGAAAAAGTATGATATCGGCAACTTGACCAGCTTCTCCGACGCCATGGGACAAACCGGCATGAACCCGTTCTGGACGGGAAAGGTCGGCTTCGTGTTCGACGGCAACTGGATTCTGAACGATTTGGCGAAATACAAGCCTACCTTTGAATGGGGTGTCGCTCCGATGCCGGCGACTGAAGGCGCTAAACCGGTGACATGGGCCGGCGGTTGGTCGTATGTCGTTCCGAAGGGTTCCAAGCATGAGAAAGAAGCTTGGGAATTCGTTAACTTCGTAGGGCATAAGGAAGGTACACTTCTTTGGGCGAAGCGGAAAAATGCCGGTAACGATATTACGGCTATGCCGTCAGTTAACGACCAATTGAAATTGGCCGACATTCCGAATCTGAAAGTTTTCCTTGATGGAATGCCGACAGCCTTCACTAGACCTGTTTCTCCGGCTGGCGCCTTCCTCTGGAACGAAACAATGCGCGTACAAGATTTGGCGATTCATGGTAAAGGGGACGCACAGGCTCTTCTCGATGAAGTGAAAAAGAATGTAGATGCGGAATTGGCTAAGCAGAGCAACTGATTCCTATAACGAGCATTAAAGTCAAAATATAGAGGGTAGGGCGGATGCTTTGCCCTCCCTCTTTTACCACATCATCTTCAAAAGACCTCGATAGAAGTTAATCTCACAGAATAGAAATGCAAAAAGGAGGTAATAGGAATGCCTGCGATCGAAACTTCCGCAAAAAAAATGACTGTTTTAGTTGATGTGGCCAAGAGTAGGAAAACCCGATTCGAGAAAAAGATCAGCCTGTTCGGTCTCATCTTCGCGTTGCCCTGGATTGTCGGTTTGCTTCTTTTTCACGCCTTTCCGTTATTCATGTCAGCTTACTATAGTTTAACCTCCTACAGCATCCTGGAGTCGGGGAAATTCGTAGGATTCAATAACTACGCGACACTTTTTCAAGATAAGGTCTTCTGGATCAGTATTTATAATACCTTGTACTATACGGTGATTTTTGTCCCGCTGAGCATAGTGATGGGTGTAGGACTAGCCCTCCTTCTGAATTTGAAAATACGCGGTCAAGGCTTTTACAGAACGTTATTTTTTATCCCCAGCTTGGTGCCGCCTGTAGCGACGACGATCATTTGGCTCTGGCTGTTAAACCCGCAATTCGGGCTTGTGAACTATTGGCTGGATCAAATCGGCATCTCCGGACCGCCATGGATCGGAAGTGAAGCTTGGTCTAAGCCATCCTTAATTCTAATGAGCTTGTGGGGGACAGGGCAAGCGGTCGTTATTTATTTAGCGGGTCTGCAGGATATCCCTCAAGATTACTATGATGCCGCCCAAGTGGATGGAGCTAACGCATGGCAGCGGACGAAGACCATTACGTTGCCCCTGTTAACGCCCGTCATCTTTTTCAACTTGATTATGGGCACCATCGGCGCTCTGCAAAATTTCGTTCTGCCTTACACACTCACGAACGGACAGGGTACACCAGCCAATTCAATGATGTTTTACGTGATGTATTTATACACGAACGGTTTTGGCTATTTAAAGATGGGATATGCTTCTGCCATGGCCTGGATTCTTTTCTTAATCGTGGTCATTTTAACGGCGTTAATCTTTGTCTCTCAGAAACGCTGGGTCCATTATCAAGGAAAAGAATAGGGAGGGGGAACCGTCATGGGAAGCACTAGACTTGGAAATTTTCAAAAAGTATTTGCTCATGTCTCTTTAATTGTGGTTGGCGCCTTTTTTCTGTCGCCGTTTCTATGGATGGTTTCCACTTCACTCAAGGCGAACAGCGAATTATTTCTCTGGCCGCCTGTGTGGATTCCAAGCGTTATGGAATGGAGCAATTATCCTAAAGCGATTGACTATATTCCTTTTTTTAAATATTTGTCGAATACGGTTACGATTGCAGGTCTGGCGACTGTGGCGGTTTTATTCTCCTGCCCACTTGTCGCTTATAGCTTAGCCAGAATTCCATGGAAGGGTGCCAAGCCGCTTTTTGCGATTACGCTCATTGTCATGATGCTGCCTTACCAGGTAACCATGATTCCTATTTTTATCGCATTCAAAAACTTCGGCTGGGTAGGGACTAATATCCCTTTGTGGCTGCCGGCCTTTTTCGGCGCCCCGTTCTTCATCTTCCTGCTTCGGCAGTTTTTCATGGGCTTGCCCAGAGAGCTTGAAGACGCAGCCCGGATTGACGGAGCTTCCGAACTTCGCATTTATTGGCAAATCATGCTTCCGCTATGCCGTCCCGCTTTATTGACGATTGCTTTATTCCAGTTCATGGGCAGCTGGACGGACTATCAGGGACCGCTGATTTACTTGTCGGATGAGAACCAATATACTCTAATGCTCGGCATGCAGGCTTTCAAGTCCCAACACGGGGCCGAATGGCAGATGATGATGGCTACGCTAGTCATGATTACGCTGCCGATTATCCTTCTTTATTTCATCGTTCAAAAGGCGTTTATCCGAGGAATTACTTTCTCAGGAATTAAATAAATCAGGAGGCGCAGTAGCATGAGCACAATTCGTGTAGGTATGATCGGAACAGGTGGCATTTCCCAATGGCATGCCCGCCAATTGTTGGAATTGAAAGAGGTAGAAATAAAGGCGATTACGGATACGAGCTCCGAAAACCGGGAGAAATTCGCCGCCAAGTTTAGCCTTACCGGTGTAAAACAGTTTTCGGAGTATCAGGACATGCTGGATCAGGTGGAATTGGACGCCGTCGTCATTTGCTCTCCGCATACACTGCATTTCCAGCAAGCGACCGATGTGCTGAATAAAGGGCTGCATGTGTTGATTGAGAAGCCGATGACCTGTTCGTCGGAGGAAGCTGAGCAATTGATCACTACCGCAGAAAAGGCGGGAAAAGTGCTTCAGGTGTCGTATCAGCGCCATTTTCAGCCGGAGTTCCTGTTCATACGTGACGCTATTGCAAACGGAGAAATCGGCAAGCTGACTTCGATCACTGCTTCCCTGTACCAGGAATGGAAGCAGGGAACAACCGGCTTGTGGCGACAAGTGCCGGAGCTTTCGGGAGGCGGCATGCTGATGGATTCCGGCAGCCACATCATCGACGTGCTGCTCTGGACGACGGGCCTTACTCCGGTTGAAGTTAAGCCGAGTCTACATTTGCAGGGAGCCCCGGTGGAGATCGACTCCTTTACTTCGATCCGCTTCGCCGAAGGCGCTGTAGCAGGACTCAACGTTGTCGGCTACGCACCGTGCTGGCATGAGACCTACGTATTCTGCGGCGAAGAAGGCGGCATTTTCTACGACAACGGCAAAATTACGATCCGACGCCTGCACGAGGAGCCTGTCGTTCCGGAGCTGCCGAAGCAAACGACGAATCAGGATAAGAGCTTTATTGACGCGATCCTTGGACGCCATGAAGTAAAAGTGCCCGGTTCCTTTGCGCTGAAAGTCGTGAAATTCACAGAAATGATTTATCAAGCGGCTGGATATAAACCTTATTGAATAGTAGAACGAACCCAAAAAAAGGAGAGAACAATATATGAACGTACAAATCGGAATGCGCATTCCGCCGAAGATCGGCGCGGAAGGGTTGGAGCAAGTTGCCGCTTGGGCCGCTACAGCAGGCCTGGACGTGCTTGACGTTAGTAAGCTGAATCCTGAAGTCAAGCAAGTGTGCGACACGGCAGGAATTGGCATCGGCTCCGTCGATGCGGCAAAGACTGCCGAACTGTTAAGTAAAGATGAAGCCCGACGGGAGGCAGCGGTGGAATCGGTCAAGAAGCAGATGACCGACATGTCTGCGCTCGGCGCAAAGGTGATGTTCATGTGTCTTGTGCCTGAGGATCACACGATGCCCCGCAAGGAGAGCTTCGCCATTTGGAAAGACACATTTCCGGAGCTTGTTCGTCACGCCGAGCGCGAAGGGGTTTACATGGCTATCGAGGGCTGGCCAGGACCGGCTCCCCACTATCCGACGATCGGATGTACGCCAGAGATGTGGCGGGCTATGTTTGAAGCGATACCTTCCAAGCATTTCGGCCTCAATTACGATCCTTCCCATATGGTGCGGCTCGGTATCGATTATTTAAGAGCTTTGACAGAATTCGGTGAACGAATCAACCATTGCCACGGGAAAGATACGGAGATTCTGCATGACGAGTTGTACGAATGCGGCGTCTTGCCGGCGACTTTCGGCGCGAAATACGGATTCTCCGAAGGCTCGTGGCGGTATACGATTCCCGGACACGGCGCGGTGGAATGGAGTAGAGTCGCCGTGAGACTTGACCGTCTGGGCTATCAAGGCGCAGTCAGCATCGAGCTCGAGGATCACCGGTTCTGGGGAACGCTGGAGAAGGAACGGGAAGGCATTGTCAAGGCAGCGGAGCATTTGGCGCTGTATTTCAAATAACGGCAAGAGTTGCTAAAGGTGGAGAAGATTTTGTCGCAAGAGACCCGCATCTATATGATCGGTAATGCACATTTGGACCCGGTATGGCTATGGCAGTGGCAGGAGGGTTATGCGGAAATCAAGGCGACGTTCCGCTCTGCGCTGGACCGGATGAAGGAATTTCCCGATTTTATCTTTACGTGCGCCGGCGCTGCTTATTATAAATGGGTGGAAGAGAACGCTCCAGAAATGTTCGTGGAGATCCAACAAAGGGTTGAGGAAGGAAGATGGGTTGTAGTCGGGGGCTGGTGGATCCAGCCCGACTGCAACATCCCCTCGGGGGAGTCGTTCGCGCGCCATAGCCTTTACTCCCAAAGGTACTACTTGGAGAAATTCGGCGTCACGGCCAAAGTCGGCTATAACGTCGATTCGTTCGGGCACCATGGTATGATACCGCAATTGTTAAAGAAGAGCGGTATGGATTTCTATGTATTTATGCGGCCAGGAGAGCATGAAAAGCAGATGGACAGCGACTTGTTCTGGTGGGAAAGCGGCGACGGGAGCCGTGTGATGACCTTCCGAATCCCTTTCAGCTACGGCAACTGGTGGAAGGACGGCGATCCTGTTGAACAAAAGACGCGCGCCGTGGCAGCTTTAGCTGAGCAGCATGAATGCAGCTATATGAATTTTTATGGTGTCGGCAACCACGGGGGCGGACCTACGATCGCGAATCTTCAGACGATTCATCGTCTTCAGGAAGAGCTTGGCGCGGGTAAAATCGTCTTAAGCTCGCCCAACCGCTATTTTTCGGAAATAAGTGCTTTGCAAAGCGCTTCCATACCGATTCACAGGGACGATCTTCAGCACCATGCGAGCGGGTGTTATTCTACCCATGCCGAAACGAAAGCGAACAACCGCCGTGCCGAACACCGCTTGCTTACTGCGGAGAAATTCGTAACCATGGCCCATCACCTGCTTGCGCTGCCATACCCGGGTGAGAAGCTGCAGCACGGCTGGGAAAATGTCATGTTCAACCATTTCCACGATATTATGGGAGGTTGCAGCATTAAGGAGGCTTATCAGGACGCCCGCGAGGCATATGGCGAATCCCTTCATATCGCTTCGGTCGCACTGAACGCAGCAGTGCAAAAAATATCGTGGTCCATCAATACGATGCGGGAAGGCGTCACCTCGTTAAGCAAGGACAAGGATTGGGTGCTTTGGGAGCAGGAGGACAAGGGAATTCCGCTCGTCGTTTTCAACCCGCTCTCCTGGGACATCAAGGCGCCAATTCAAGTCAACAAGAACGTACGAGGCATCACGGACGATCAGGGAACTCCGGTATGCGTGCAAACGGTGAGGGGCTCCAGAACGAACGGTTCCGCCGATAAGTGGGACACCTTGTTTATGGGCGAAATTCCCGCTTTCGGGTACCGTGTCTACTGGATGTATAGAGACAAGCCGCAGGAAGCGGAGGCATCTCATTTAGCGCTGCAAACAGAAGAGAACGTGCTGGAAAACGATTACGTCCGACTGGAGCTTGAGCCACATACCGGGTATATCAAACGGTTGATCGATAAGAGGCAGGGGCAAGACGTGCTCAAAGGCAGAGGCGCCGTACCGGTCGTCATCGACGAGCACGACAGTGACACATGGAGCCATGGCATTTGTAAGTTCCGGAACGAAATCGGCAAATTTGCGGATGCTGAGATTCGCCTGCTGGAAAAAGGACCTCTGCGCGCCAGAATTCGAGTGACGAACCGTTACAACCGCTCGGTGCTGCGGCAAGATTTTATTCTATATCATGACCGCCCCGAAATTGAGGTTAAAGTAAAATTAGATTGGCGCGAAGAGCACAAAATGCTCAAGCTTTCATTTCCAGTAAACGTAGAGCAAATGAAAGCCACGTATGAAATTCCGTACGGACATATCGAGCGGCCCGCGAATGGGGAAGAAGAACCGGGGCAGCAGTGGATTGACGTCACAGGCCTAACGGAAGGGACAGCGGATCAAACTTACGGATTGGCTTTAGTGAACGACAGCAAATACAGCTTCGATGTATTCGAGAATGATGTAAGGATGACGGTCGTGCGCAGTCCCATCTTTGCGGATCACTTTGGCGTCAGGGATGAATGGTGCGAATTTATGGATCAAGGCGTCCAGGAATTCAATTATGGATTGGTTCCCCACGCCGGCAGTTGGCAGGATGCCCAGGTTGTAAAAAAAGCCTACGAATTAAATGTCCCGCCAGTCTCTATCGTGGAGACTTATCATCGCGGTGTGCTGCCGCAAAGTTTCGCAGGGATTCGGGTCTCCTCGGAGCAAATTGTCGTCACGGCATTCAAAAAAGCGGAGGACGGACAGGGCTATATCCTACGCTGCTACGAAACCTCGGGCAAAGAAGCATCAGCAACGATAGAAATTCCCATGCTTGAACGGAAATGGAGCGCACGATTCGGGAAATGCGAGATCAAGACATTCCGTATTCCGCTCTCAGCCGAGCAAGAGGTTCAAGAAAATAATTTTATCGAACTCTAATCTTGACTGTAGTCAATTCGATAAGACCTAGTATGCAATTTGTTATGGCTACTTCAGCAACGGGATCAAGAAAGCGGCCCCAAGACCAAGCTGTATCAAGGCCGTCCTGGCGAGGCTGCGAATAAACAGTGAATAATCTTAGGGTGAGGTGACTACAATGTCAACGATAAATTTGATAGGCAAAAACGCTCTTGTAACGGGTTCCAGCAGAGGCCTCGGCAAGCAGTACGCTTTGGATTTGGCACGTTCGGGAGCCAATGTCATCATACACGATGTCAATAACGAGGCGGCGGCACAATTCAATGAAGCGCCGTCGGGCAGCGACGTGGCTAAAGAAATTGCTCAGCTTGGCGTTAAGGCTACATTTATTCCCGGAGACGTATCCGACCCGGCGCAAGTGAAAGATCTCATCGAGCAGTCCATTCGGGCGTTCGGGTCGCTTGATATTTTGGTCAACAACGCCGGAGGAGATATAGGGTTTAGAACGCCTCGCCCGAATCCGAACGACTGCCTGGATATTTCCGTGGAAGACATTCGAGCGGTCGTAGAACGCAATTTGCTGTCAACCCTGTACGCCTGTAAATTTGCCGGACTTCATATGCGGGAGCGGCGCTCCGGAAAAATCGTGAACGTGGGTTCGCTTGCCGCACATGTCCCCGTCCGGGAGGGCATTATCTACGCTGCGGCGAAAATGGGGATTTCTCAATACACGCGCAGCTTAGCCGAACAACTGCGTCCGTATGACGTCAATGTCAACTGCATCTCGCCGACGGCGACCTATACGGCCCGTTTCCTCGCTACGCGGAGCGTGGAAAGTGAAGAACATCTCTCTCGTCTGCAGCGCATCGCGCAGCCGGAAGATATGTCGAACATCGTCTTATTTCTGTGCGGACCGCAATCCGATGCATTAAGCGGCGAAACGATCGTTTGCTGGAAATAGCCGCCTTCCAGAGCATTACGATTCAAACCGATATGAACGTGAATACGCAGATGTCATTCTTTATCCTATCGGAAGGGGTATCGCCCTTGGTGTATAGGGCATCGCATGAAATCATGAAAGAGACGGGGTGAACATGATTGATTCACATTTTCCCCAGAGGCTCGATTTGGAAGAAAATAACGGGCATCGCGCTGACACTCATGATGCTTAGCGTGACGATCGGAAGCGCAATCCAGCCTATGGAAGCTTCGGAGCGGCTTCGAGACCGCTATAGCAACCAAAGCAAGGCCGCATCAGATCAAATTGATGTGGATTCCATTTCAAAACCGACTTATAGGCAGGTTGCCGAGCATTACAAGCAAACGGGTAACAGCCTGGACTCCGTAAAGGAGATCATACATCCTGCCAATTCCTATTCGGCCTTCGGAGGTACGGCTCCTGCTTCCCAAGTGGTAGGAGACGGATCCAAGCCGACACTCGTTTGGGAGAAAGGCACGGATTGGATCGAATGGACCGTCGATGTTCCTGCAAGCGGCCTTTATAACCTGACCTTCGATTATTATCCAATGCCCGGTAAACGGCTGCCCATCGAACGGTCGCTTTTCATTGACGGCGAAGCCCCTTTTCGCGAAACTCAACGATTATACTTTTACCGAATTTGGGCGGATCAAGGGGAACCAACACAGAATAACCAAGGTGATGACGTACGGCCGAGCCAAGTCGAGAAGGCTGCTTGGGTCAGCGCTCCGCTGACGGACGGCAACGGATTGTATGCGGAGCCTTTTCAGTTCTCGTTAAGCGCAGGCAAGCATGTCATTCGCATGGGCTTTATCCAGGAGCCGGTTTCATTCGGTCAGATCCGGCTTGCTCCGGCGTCGGAAACACCGGATTACGTCAAGGTCAAAAGTTCTTACGACGCTTCCGGGCTCAAGCCGGTCAGCAAGGTGGACATCAAGGTTCAGGCAGAAAACAATCCGGTCAAATCCGATCCCACCATCCGCAGGGAATCGAATGGCGATCCGTTGGTCGAGCCTGCGAGCGAGCTGAAATTCCGGCTGAACGTGTTCGGCGATTGGCGCTGGCGTAAAGGCGGACAATCCGCGACCTGGAGCTTCACGGTTCCGGAGGACGGCCTTTACAAAATCGGCTTGAAAGTAGGCGAGTGGTGGGGAAACGGGCTTCCTTCCTATCGGCAAATCCAGATTGACGGCAAATCGCCTTTTAAGGAGCTGGAGCTTTATCCTTTTACATATTCCCGTGATTGGCGTATCGAAACGCTCGGCAAAAGCGCGAACGAGCCGTATCTTGTGCATTTAACAAAAGGTGAGCACAAGCTAACGATGGTAGCACAAATCGGACCTTTCCAGCCGATCGTCGAATCGCTGGCTACGGAATCGAAGAAGCTTTCTGACATCATCCGACGGATTATTATGGTAACCGGACCTACGCCCGATCCGAATTACGAATACGAGCTGGACAAGCGCATCCCAGGACTGCTAGAAGAAATTCAGGCGTTAGCCGGCAATCTCGGTCTGCAAATCGACGCATTACGCGCGATTTCTCAGGAAGATACGAGTATGGCGAACAGCTTGCTGATGATGAAAAACTTGTTTGATCACATGGTCGCCAAACCGGACTCGATTCCACGTCAGTTGGACGATTTGAATAACAGCTTAACAAATTTGGGTACATGGTTGATCGATCTGCAAAATCAGCCGCTTGTCATGGATTATTTCATGATCAGCGCTCCCGACGTGAAATGGCCTGGCGTCAAATCCAGCATGTGGAAAAAAATGGGCAGCACGTTAAAGAACTTTTTTACATCGTTCCGCAAAGATTACACCGGTATCGGCAGCGTGTATAAGGGCGGGGCCAGTGGAAACGGAGACGATGACATCCTTGACGTTTGGGTTGGTCGCGGCCGGGAATGGGCCGAAATCATGAAAGAAATGACTGAATCGGATTTCACGAAAAAGACGGGAATTCGGGTGAACATTAACACGCTTCCCGCCGGCCAATTGAACTCCGGCTCGGTCAACACGCTTCTTCTGGCCGCCAGCTCAGGCAAAGCGCCGGATGTCGCCACCGGCGTAGGCGAACAGCTGCCGCTTGAGTTTGCGATTCGGGACGCGGCCGTGGATCTGTCGAAGCTGCCGGGCTATGACAGCGTAGAGAAACAGTTCCTCCCCGGAGCCATGGTGCCTTTCCGATACAACAAAGGCGTGTACGCCCTGCCGGAGACGCAGGACTTCAACATTTTGATCTATCGAAAAGATATCTTGAAGGAGCTCGGGCTGTCCGTCCCGCAGACGTGGGATCAAGTGGGTCAAATGATACCCGTGCTGCAGCAGAACGGCATGCAGTTTTATTACCCGCCGACCAATCCGCAGGACCGTTCGCCGCTCGGCTTTGCAACTTTTTTGTATCAAAACAAAGGTGAATTTTATACGGCGGACGGTAAAAGTTCCGGACTGAGTACTCCTGAAGCCTACAAAGCCTTTAAAGAATGGACGGAGCTCTATACCAACTATAAGTTTCCCGTCTATGCCGATCTGTTTAACCGGTTCAGGACGGGGGAAATGCCTATCGGCATATCGGGCTATTGGACCTACGTTCTGCTGTCGACAGCGGCGCCTGAATTGGCGGGACGCTGGGGGATTGCCGCCACGCCCGGACACGCTCAGGCGAACGGAGAAATCGACCATACTGCGGGAGGCCAGATTCAATCCGTCGTTATATTTAAGCAGTCGAAGAAGCAGCAGCAAGCTTGGGAGTTTTTGAAGTGGTGGACCAACAAGGATGTGCAGGCCCAGTTCGGCAGGGAGTTGGAAGCGCTGCTCGGCGTAGAGGCGCGCTGGAACACAGCCAATATGGAGGCGTTCTCGCAACTTCCGTGGCCGGAGGAAGATCTGAAGGCACTAAGCGAAGGGTGGAAATATTTCAAGGAGCAGCCGTTCGTCCCTGGCGGTTATTTCACGACAAGGCATATTGCCAACGCGTGGAACAGGGTTGTGTTAAGCGGTGAGAACGTGAGGGAGTCGCTGGAGCAAGCAGTCAAAGACATCAACAAAGAACTTGAAGCGAAGCAAAAAGAATTCGGAGTTTCTCCCTAATATACCGCACGAGAGGAGGGAAACGGTATGCAAAGCGGTATTCCTACTGCACAGACGGAACGACCTGCGCTGCAGCGCCGGGAACGAAGCATTCTGAGATTGTCGCCGCGTTGGAAGAAGGTGCTAACCGGTTACTTGTTCCTTAGCCCGTTCCTGGTTCTTTTCATCCTATTTACGGTCATTCCGGTTCTTGATTCCATTCGGTTGAGCTTTACTTACTATAATATGCTTCAACCAGCACGCTGGATCGGACTGACCAACTATAAGATCTTGTTCCTGGATGACGACATCTTTATCAAGGCGATTCAAAATACGTTCATCTTTTCCGTCGTTACCGGACCAGTCAGCTATTTGTTATCCTTCATGCTCGCTTGGGTGATCAATAACCTGCGCGGCCGATCGATATTCGCGTTTGCCTTTTATGTGCCTTCCATTACGAGTTCCATCGCGCTTTCGGTCGTATGGCTGTATATTTTCTCGGGTGACCGCTACGGAATGTTGAACCACTGGTTGCTCAATTGGGGCATCATCAGCGAGCCGGTGCTATGGGTAGATAATCCGAAGACGATCCTTCCGGTCGTTATCATTGTATCTCTCTGGATGAGTATGGGAACCGGATTTCTCGTCTTTCTGGCGGGTTTGCAGAACGTCCCAAAAGAGCTGTACGAGGCGGGATCAATCGACGGAATCCGCAATAAGTTTCAGGAGCTTTGGTATATCACTGTTCCGTTCATGAAGCCGCAAATGCTGTTCGGGGCGGTCAACGCGATCGTGGCCTCGTTCGGTGTTTTCGATATCGCCGTGGCGATGGCTGGCATGCCGAGCCCGAATTATGCCGGCCACACGATTATCAGCCATCTCTACGATTATGCATTTATCCGCTTTGAGCTTGGCTACGCGTCCTCCATCGCCGCCGTGCTGTTTATCGTGACCTTCGGCCTCGGAAGGATCGCTATGAGACTGTTTTCGTCCAAAGACGAGTGAGGGGGAGTGGGCGTATGCCGATCATTCGCGCCGAAAAGCTGAGCACATCGTTGAAATGGGCTCTATTGTATTTGTTCATACTGGCGCTTGTCTCATTCACCGCGCTGCCGATTGTATACATGGTTTCCACGGCATTCAAGCCGCTAGACGAGCTGTTTCTGTACCCGCCGCGGTTCTTTGTGCACAAGCCGACGCTGCGCAACTTCTTCGACCTGCTGACGGCGACGGATACCTCGATCGTACCTTTCACAAGGTACATCTTCAACAGCGTGTTCGTTTCCGTTGCCATCGTCGTAGGGACGCTCGTGATCTGCTGCTTGGGCGCCTACGTATTGTCCAAATACCGTCTGCCAGGAGCAAACGCTTTATTCGCCGTCATAATTTCAGCGCTCATGTTCACGCCCCAGGTGACGCAAATTCCGACCTATATGGTCATTTCCAACCTCGGGATGCTGGATACGTATTGGTCGCTCGTACTGCCTAAGCTGGCGGTGGCTTATAACATTTTTTTGATGAAGCAGTTCATCGATCAAATCCCGGATGCTCTTCTTGAAGCCGCGCATATCGACGGGGCCTCAGAATGGCGTATCTTTTGGAGGGTGGTCATGCCCGTATGCCGTCCTGCTTGGGCCACACTGATCATTTTTGCATTCATCGCCAACTGGAATGATTATTTCACCCCGCTTGTGTTTACGACAAGCGAATCGATGAAGACGCTTCCGCTTGCCTTGCAGACGCTGGCCGGAGGACCCGGCACCGTGGCCCGGTCCGGAGCGGTGGCCGCGGGTACGCTGCTCGTGACCTTGCCGCCGATCTTGATTTTCCTCGCATTTCAGAAAATGGTGATCAATACGATGGCGTACTCCGGCATTAAATCGTAGGAGGTGAGACGATGTTACGACGCGCCTCGGCATGTTTCTTTTGCCTCGTCTTTCTGCTGATGCTAGTAAGTGAACCTGTTCGCGCTATGCCGCAAATATCCTATACACGCGATCCGCTTCATGATTACCGGGTGCCGATCCCGCTAGCATATACGGTCGGAGAGGTTATTATGAATATCGGCCAGAAACCGTTTAACAAAGCGAGCGACTTGTTTATTGATTCGAAAGGACTTTTGTACGTGGTCGATACGGGCAACAACCGGATCGTGAAACTTGATCCGAAAGGCCGCGTGCTCGGAATATTCGGGGAAGAACAAGGGGTGAAACTTAACGGACCTGAAGGCATCTTCGTCGACGAATTGGACGATATGTTCGTTGCCGATACGGGAAACGGAAAAATCATCCACCTTGATCCGAAGGGCGCTAAAATTGAGGAGTTCGTTCGGCCGAAGACGTCCCTCATGAAAGGGAACGCCAACTTTTCACCGAACAAAGTGTTGATCGATAAGCGAGGATATTTGAACGTACTGGATCGCAATGACCCGAACGGTTTCATTATGATCGACGCCAACAATCAGTTCCGCGGCTACCTCGCGGCCAATCACGTTCCTTTCAGCTGGCAGCAGCTTCTCATCCGGCTTTTGGCGACACCGGAACAGAAAGAGCAGCTGAGCAAAGCGGTTCCGCCCCAGCATGCGAATTTGACGATGGATGAGGAAGGATACATCTATTCTCCGACGGTACTCATCGATAAGGATCAAATTAAAAAATTAAACGCGCTGGGGACCAATATTTTTAAGAAAGACACCTTTTACGGGGAGAAGTCGATTGAATCCGGCTCGTTGGCAATGCCTTATTTCGTCGACATCGCGGTGGACCAATATGGCATCATTAATGCATTGGACGCCACATCGCGGAAGATTTACCAGTACAATCAGGAAGGCAATCTGCTCGCCGTATTTGGCGGACACGGGAGTGTGAAGGGAACGTTTGAATATCCTTCGAGCATCGGGGTCGACCAGCAAGGGCGAATCTTCGTTTTGGACCGGGACCGCAATAACATTCAGGTATTCGAACCGACGCGCTTCTCGGAATTGATTCATCAGGCGAGCGCGCTATACTTCAACGGACGTTATGAAGAAGCGTTGAAGCCGTGGCATGAGGTGCTGCAGATCGATGAGAATTATCCACTCGCGCATCGCGGGGTGGCGAAGGCGCTCTATAAGCAGGAGCGGTGGCAGGAATCGATGGCTGAATTTAAGCTGGCCGGGGACCAGGAGGGCTACTCCGACGCCTTTGGGCAGTACCGCAGACAATATATGAAGAACCACTTCGGTTGGATTTTGCTGATTCTCGCCTTGCTGCTGTATGTTCTTTATTTTATCTTCAAGAGGCTCCGTGGGTTAGCCCAAATGATCGTAAGGAGGTTAGGCTATTGAGCGGGAATATTACTGTGCTGGTACGCGTCCGGCGGCCGCTTGAGATCGGCTTAGCCGTCTTGTTCCACCCGGCCGACGGATTTCGCGAGCTGCGCGGCTATCGAAGCTTTACTGCCGCATGCATCCTGCTGCTGCTAACGTTCGCCGTGCGGGTTGCATCCATCTTGATGACATCCTTCCACGTCAGCAGCTTGCAGCCCGAAGATGCAAATATGGTGTTGGAAATCGTACGTATCATCCTGCCGCTTCTGTCTTGGGCGGTCAGTTGTTATTTGATCACATCGATTATGGACGGTGAAACCTTCTTCGGCAACGTCCTGCTCGCAGTAGCTTATTCCATGATCCCTTACATCGTATTTACTCTCCCTATTGCAGCGGTGACACTTCTGCTGACACGCGACGAACTGTATTTGTACATTGTGCTGAAATGGATCGTCTGGCTGTGGGTCGGGGGGTTATTGATCATCAATCTTGGCGTAATGAACGACTATTCCCTTAAGAAAACGATCGGGGTCACGCTGTTGAGCCTGTTTACGCTCATCATCTGTTGGGCGACGATCGGCTTGATCTTTGCGCTGACCAACCACGTCGTTATATTCGTGAAGGATGTTTATAACGAAGTGCTGTATTTACAGTTCAAATGAGGGGAGGACATCCTCACAAATGAAGAAAAATTGGATCAAACGGATCCTATGGATCGCCGTGCTGGCGATTATCATCATCGTTGCCATGAAAATTCGTCAGCACCTTCCCGCTCAGTCCGTCGGGGGAACAGAGGCTCAGGAAGCCAAACAAGCTGATGCTGCTGCCGCTGGAGTTATCGGTTTGCCGTCGGATGAAGGATTCACCAAGGCTGCAGAGACCGACCAGTTGGAGCTGTATTTCCGTTCCCAGGATTCGGCCCTTCAGGTTAAGGATAAACGGGATGGACACGTTTGGCGTTCGGCCTATCCGCTTAAGGATGCCAACGTAGACGGGAACGATTTGTGGAAGTCGGACAGCCAATCGATTTTCCATTTAAGCTACACGAACCCGAACACGCCTACATTGGAAGTGTTGGAGTCGAACTCGGTCTTGCTGCAGCCGCAGATGGAGTCGAAGCCGATAGAGAACGGGATATCAGTACATTACGATTTGCAGCAGCTGAAACTGAGCTTCACCATGCAATTTCAACTGAATAACGGCGGGTTGGAGGTTCACGTGCCGGCGGATTCAATCAAAGAATCGGAGGAGTACGTGATCATGAGATTGTCACCGCTGCCGTTCTTTGGAGCGGCCGGCGATGAAGTCGAGGGATACGGATTTTATCCTGACGGGCCTGGGGCCATATCTTATTTCAAACCGAATCATCCTCAATATATGGAGCCCTATCACTCAGCAGTATTCGGCTCCGATCAGATTTCGTTTAACGACTACAATCAGCCTGAAAATGCGTATTTGCCAGTATTCGGTATGAAGGTGAAGAACAACGCCTTTATGGGAATCATTACGGAGGGAGAATTCGATTCATCCGTCGTTTATGCCCCCAGCGGCTATTTAATTAACTTGAACAGAACTTCGGCGGAATTAACTTACCGCAGGTCCTACGAAGCCGTGAAGCAGAACGGGAACTTGGCGGTTCGGGCGGAGAAAAATGTACTGCGCGAAAACCATACGATACGTTACCTGTTCTATGGCGGGGATGAGGCCAATTACAGTCATATGGCCGTCTCATACCGCGGCTATTTACTTAAAGAAAAGGGCCTGATTCCGCGAATGAAGAAAGGCGATCCTATTCCGCTCGGCGTCGACTTGCTGATGGGGATTAAACAACAGCGCATCCTAACCGACCGGTTTTTGCCGACAACCACATTCGAACAAGCGGCACAAATCTTGAAGGATCTTCACGATAAGGGGATCGAATCGATATCTGCGAATTTGCTTGGCTGGACCAAGCAAGGGTTCGGCTTCCTGCCCTCGGAGCTTCCTGCTTCATCCCAGCTGGGCAGCATGAACGGCCTGGAAGCATTATCACGCATGGCCAAAGAGAATGGTGTGCGACTGTATTTGACGGACGACTTTGTACATGCGTTTAAGGGAGGCTCGAACGGCAGCTTCTCGGAGCGCGATGACGTCATCAAGGGGGCGAATCATTTTCCGGTCACGGATCCGTATAATGTATCGTTCTTGTTGAACGCCCGCAAGCGGAACTTGTTTTTCCAGAACACCTATCTCAAAAATTTAAAGTCGCTGCCGATCTCAGGAATTCAATTCGATGCGTTCGGAACGATGAATTATTTTGATTACAATGATACTTTTCCGCTGACTCGTGAAGGAACCGCCGCCGAATGGATGGAGATGATGGGCAAATCGCGTTCTCAGTTCGGCGGAGCGGCAGTTACAGGCGGGAATTCATACGTTCTTCCTTACGCGGACCGGATCTTCAGCTTGGGGATGCAGGACAGCGGATTTTTCTTCACGGACGAAACGGTGCCCTTCTACCAAATGGTCATCCACGGGGTGATTCCTTATTCCGGCATACCTCAGAATTTGTTCCACGACCCGCAGATGCAATTCTTGAAAATGGTGGAATATGGATATATGCCGTTTTATCAGCTCACTTATCAACACTCGGACGAACTGAAGGACACGTTCTTTGCCGACCTGTTCAGCTCCCGTTACAGCAGTTGGTCCAACACCGTTGTCAAGACGTATAAAGAAATGAGCGATAAACTCCGCATCTCCTGGTCGCAGCCGATGGTCGACCACCGTAAGCTGAAGGACCGTGTGTTTCAAACGACCTACGAGGACGGAACGCGCGTTATCGTCAACTATGGAACTGACGCGACTCAAATTAACGGCCATTCCGTACCCGGAGAAAATTACGCCGTCTTGCCGAAGGAGGGGTAAATGTGAAGCGAATCGGTTTGGAGCGAAAAAAAATGCTTGCCGGCTACGTCTACATTTCCCCGTGGCTCGTCGGATTTCTGCTGTTCATGGTCTTTCCGCTCGTCTACTCGTTGTGGTTAAGCTTCCATGATGTGGAAGGTGTAGGAAGCTTTCAGTTGAAATACGTCGGCTGGTTGAATTTCAAACATGCGTTCGTATTGGATCCGCAGTTTGTGCCACTGTTCGTCTCTGTCATTCAGGACACCGTCATCAACACGCCTTTAATCATTGTGTTCTCGCTCTTCATCGCCATCTTGCTGAACCATAGAATCAGAGGTCGAGCGTTTTTCCGTGCCGCATTCTTCCTCCCGGTGCTGATTGGTTCAGGTATGGTTCTGCAGCAATTGCTTTATGCAGGTGTAGGCCAGAAAACGCTGGTAAACGGGATCGGCTTGCCGGAGTCCGCATTCATTTATATGGGGCCGGCGTTCTCACAGTTTGTGTTTGACCTGCTCAGCCGCCTGACGCTGATCTTTTGGAAAACAGGAGTGCAGATTTTGCTGTTTTTGGCTGGGCTGCAGGGTATCTCGCCGTCACTGTACGAATCTTCTAAATGTGACGGGGCAACCGAATGGGAGATGTTCTGGAAAATCACGCTTCCGCTCGTATCGCCCGTCATTTTACTCAATTTGGTTTACACGCTGGTT
Organism: Paenibacillus alginolyticus DSM 5050 = NBRC 15375; assembly: GCF_000422905.1. GTDB lineage: Bacteria > Bacillota > Bacilli > Paenibacillales > NBRC-103111 > Paenibacillus_E > Paenibacillus_E alginolyticus. The sequence continues at coordinate 44,310 of NZ_AUGY01000045.1, read as the reverse complement.
GATTCCTTTACCGATGTAACGAACCGGATAATGCTGTATATTCGCGATATCGGATTCGTCAAGATTGAGCTCGGCTATGCGGCAGCGCTTGGATGGATCTATTTTGCGCTAGTCTTTGTGATCATTGTGATCATATTCGCCGCGTCCAGACGCTTCATCTTTTATTCCGGAGAACGATGAAAGGAGTGACCAAAGTCTATGAAAAACGCAGACGGAATATCAGCGCCACGGCACCCTGATGCTGCTCTGGAAAGGATGCCCCGTTTCTTGCGGCTCACTGCGAGCCGGCTGGCGAGCAGAAGCCGCTGGTTCGGCGTCGTGTACCGGATCTTCGTTTACTGCCTGCTGATCGATTTGTCGTTCGTTTTTCTTTATCCGTTCATCTATATGATTACAACGTCCTTAAAAACGCCTCCTGACCTGCTGAATTTCACGATCAAGTGGATTCCGACAAGCATGGCATGGCAAAACTACGCATACGGGATCGTCGGCCTCAAGTACTGGGACCATTTTTTTAACTCGGCGACTACATCCCTGCTCAGTGTTGTCGGTCAAGTGCTTGCTTGCTCTTTCGTTGCGTACGGCTTCGCCCGGATCAAATTTCCAGGGCGTGAGGCGCTTTTCATGCTGGCTATGTTTACGCTCATCATTCCACCGCAAACGGTGATCATTCCGTTGTTTATCCAGTATAAAGCAATGGGTTGGATGGACACGTTCGCGCCCATCGTTGTACCTGCATTTTTTGCTAACGGACTTCGTGGGGCGCTGTTTATCTTTATTTTCCGTCAGCTGTTCCGCAATTTGCCCTGGGAGCTGGAGGATGCGGCTCGCGTCGACGGCTGCGGCAGTTTCCGAGTCTACTGGCGAATCATTTTACCGCTGACGACGCCGGCCATCGTCGTAACCGTGCTGCTGTCACTCGTATGGCACTGGAACGACTTCTTCGAACCTAACATCTATTTGACTTCGGAGGACAAATACACGCTGCCGATGATGCTTCCGCGGCTGTACCAATCGCTGAACGAAACATCCGCTACGCACGGGATGGAAACGTTTGGTCTGCCGACCGTAATGGCGGCCACGTTCCTTGTCGTCGCTCCGCTGTTACTTGTCTATTTGTTCCTGCAAAAATATTTCATCCAGGGTGTGGAGCGCACCGGGCTGGTGGAATAGCGGCTGAGTAGGATCAGAGCCGTAGAGATCCGTTTGAGAGCTTGAAGATCAGCTATCGTAATTTGACGAAATTGGATCTTATTCAGCGGTAAGGAAATAAGGCATTCGCTGTATACGGATCGGGGAGTGGGATGAATGGGCAACGAGCTTCGCGTAGGTTTAATCGGCTACGGATACGCCGGCAGAACGTTTCATGCGCCGGTTATCTCAGCTGTTTCCGATTTAAAGCTGGCAAAAGTGGTGCAGAGGAGAGGCGCATCAGCCAAGGAACGGTATCCCTGGGTGGAAGTTGTGGATCATGTCCAGGATTTATACAGGGATGACAGCATCGATCTGATTGTCGTCACGACTCCAAGTACCGATCATTACGAATTCGTCAAGGATGCTCTTCAGGCGGGAAAGAATGTCATCGTAGAGAAGCCGTTTACGGTGACAACCGATGAAGCTGATAAGTTAATCACCCTTGCGAAGGCAAAGGGAAAAGTGCTGAGCGTGTTCCATAACCGACGCTGGGACGGCGATTTTCTTACCGTTCGGGAAATTGTCCGCCAGGGAATTTTGGGGCGGATCAGCGAAGCAGAATTTTGCTGGGATTCGTACCGTCCAAGCGTGGGAGCAAACTGGCGGGACAGTGGTGCACCGGGGACCGGTGTGTTTTACGATCTCGGGGTGCATTTTCTCGATCAAGCGCTGTCCCTGTTTGGTATGCCGGCAACGATTCAAGCGGATGTACGCACCATTCGTGAAAATGCCATTGCAGACGATTACTTTAATGTCGTATTAGGCTACGAAGACGGACTAAGCGTCCGGCTAAAGTCCTCAGCGCTAGTTCGTGAGCGCGGTCCGCGTTATACGCTTCACGGAACGAACGGCTCTTATGTCAAATACGGCATTGATCCGCAAGAGCAAGCGTTGATCCATGGAGAAACGCCTTTGAAGCCGAACTGGGGGGCGGAGCCGGAAGATATGTGGGGTACGCTGAACACCTCCATCGGAGGCCTTCATTATATCGGCCGCATTCGGACGATTCCGGGCTCTTACACATCGTATTTTCAAAATGTTTACAACGCCATTATCGGCCAAAAGGAGCTTGAGGTCAAACCGGAGCAAGCGCGTATGGCTATCCGGCTGATTGAATTGGGGATCAAGAGCAACAACGAAAAAAAGACCGTTGAAGTTACTCCTTAACGAGAGATTTCATGACAGAAGGGAGAAGTCGCGATGTTTCCATTTAAACCGGCGCTTAATGCGTCAACCTTGTTTCCTTTCAACCTGGAAGTTAAAGAACAGGTGCGAATTGCCGCTGAAGCCGGCTACGAAGGGGTGGAACTGTGGGTCAAAGATCTGGATGCTTATTTGGCCAACGGAGGCACTATCAACCAATTGAAGAGGTACATCTCGGACACGGGAATAGAGGTTGTTAACGCGATTGCCTTTTTTGCATGGTCGGACGAGAACGAAGCGGAACGGGAGCGAGCGTTCGTGCAGGCGGAGAAGGAAATGGTGATGCTTGCGGAACTCGGCTGCGCTGCGGTAGCCGCGCCTCCTTTCGGCAATGTGGAACGTGTTTCCCTAGAAAGCATGGCGGGAAGTTTTGCCATGCTCTCGGAATTGGCCCGCAAAATCGGAATCAAACCGTATCTGGAATTTTGGGGCAGGGCCAAGAAATTATCCCGCTTAAGCGAAGCGATATATGTGGCGATGGAAAGCGGTGTGCCGAATGCCCAAATTTTGCTGGATCCGTTCCATATGCATACGGGCGGCAGCAGGGTAGAAAGTCTTGCCTATGTAAACGGGGAACGGATTGGCATCGTGCATGTGAACGATTATCCTGCTGCGCCGGCAAGTGATGTGATAGCCGACCGGAACCGCGTATTTCCGGGCGCTGGCTGCGCGCCTTCGCAACAATTCGCAAGCACGCTGTACGATATCGGCTATAGAGGATACTTGTCGTTGGAATTGTTTATCGAGGATTTCGGTACGAAGAGTGCCTTGGACGTTGCCAAGCTCGGATTGGAATCGATAACCAATACTTACCAAATTAAGGGTGTGTTTGAAACCATATAAGTATGGGGGAAAGAAATCTATGGGGAACAGGCTTGCCGGAAAAGTAGTCGTCGTCACAGGCGGAACCAAAGGTATCGGGAAAGGCATTGCTTTGATGTGCGCGAGCGAGGCCGCAACTGTCGTCGTCAACGGCAGAAATGAACAAGACGGCGCAAGGGTCGTCCAAACTATCCAGGAAACCTATTGTGCCGAAGCATTATTTGTAAAAGCGGATATCAGCAGGGAAAAGGCATGCAAGCAGTTGATCGATGAAGCGGTGGGCCGTTTCGGGAAGATCGACGGTCTGGTCAATAATGCCGGTATCTTCCCCCGGGGAACGATGGTGGATACATCGGAGGAGCTGTTCGATTCGATTTTTGCCGTCAACATGAAAGGCGCTTTCTTCTGTTCGATGTACGCGATTCAGTCAATGTTAAAGACAGGCGGCGGATCCATTGTTCATATGGGCTCCACAAACGGCTATAAAGGTGGAAAGGAGCTCGCCGCCTATTCTTGTTCGAAGGGCGCGTTGCTTACTTTAAACCGTCACATCGCAGCCCACTATGCCAGAGAACATATCAGGTCCAATTGGGTAACTGTTGGTTGGGTGGCTTCTGAAGGGGAAATCGAGCTGTACCAGAACAGGGGCTTAAGCCCGGATGAATTGATGAAAATGGGCGAGTCTTACATACCTAGCGGTCGCATGCAAACGCCGGAAGACATGGCGCACGGAACGATCTTTTTATTATCCGATGAAGCCAGCCAAGTCACCGGCACTGAACTTCATATCAATGGGGGACTCGGCCTATGAAAATTTCAAACGCAATAGACATTACAATACTTTTGTGGAGGGATATTACATGGAAACAGTTCGTTTCTTAATGATTGGCGTTGGTGGAATGGGAAGAGAGCACGTTCGAAGATTGCTACAAGTACCCGAAGCTGAAATTGTAGCGTTGGCGGATCCATCCGCTGCAGCAATTGAACAAGTGACTGAGCGTTTTCCCGAGTTGAAGAATGTAGCGGTTTATACGGATTACCGGGAGGCTATCTCACAGGCAAACGCAGATGCAGCCATTATTGTCTCGCCGCACAGCATGCATTTTGAGCAAGGAATGGCATGTTTGGACGGCGGTTTACATGTACTGATGGAGAAGCCGTTTGTCGACGGATCCGAGAACGCGGAACGCATCATTGCCCATGCGGAAATTGTAAACAAACATCTCGCAGTTGCCTACCAGCGTCACTTAATGGGCCCGTACATCTATATTCGCGAGTTGATCCAAAGCGGAGAACTGGGAAAAATCAATTACATTTGCGCTTATCAGGCACAAAGTTGGCTGAAAGGTACAACAGGTTCCTGGAGGCAAAACCCTGCATTATCCTGCGGTGGACAGCTAAATGATTCCGGAAGCCATCTACTTGACGTTGTACTTTGGGTTACCGGTCTAGAACCAGCAAACGTGTCTGCTTTCATCGACAACCGAGGATCGCAAGTCGATATCGACTCGGCTGTCACCGTTCGCTTTCGGGAAGGCGCAATTGCGACTTTCAATGTTGTCGGCAGCGCTAGCATCAGTTGGCATGAGGATGTGTCTATTCACGGCGATCTGGGAACCGTTTTGTACCGCAATAATAAAATATTCGTCGCCAAGGAAGGACAAAGAGAACTTGTCGAAGTATCGGAAGAGCTTCCGGCTACTAGTGATCCAAATCGCGATTTTGTTGATCTCATCCTCGGCAGGGTGAATGAAGCCGCTGCGCCGTCCAGCTGCGGTTTAAGAATTGCGCGTTTGACGGAAGCGGCTTGGAAGAGCGCAGCTAACGGCGGTCAAGTTATCCATTTGTAATCATTGATCTCCGATGAGCGAAAAGGATTAAGATCAGAACAAGGGAGATTTAACTTCATAGTAGAGCGTCCGCCTAGACAGTGAATTTTAGGGATATGATCCTGTACATAATTCCATCTTACGGGGGCGCTTCACTTTTTTAAAAGTGGAAAATTAACCCTCTACAGGAATGCTTCGTCACACCTTTCCAAGAGGTGGAGGTCGGTCTTTCTAATGAAACGGGTCAATACCCTTTAGCTGAGTACATCAGGTACTCCGTGCTTTCTTTGAAATCCTGAGGGCTGCCGATGATCGGTGGCCTTGCTGCGTTAACCACAGTAAAATTGAACTATTAGTTGAAAATAGACATAAAAAATATAAGTAAATATTACTATTGTTTCTATATATGTATTGGGGTAAATTGATAAAATAAGAATGAATCATACTACGCTCAATTCTTTAGATTAAAGAAGCGGGGGAACCAAGTTTTCTGGGGTGAGTACACTTTTTAAGTGTTAGGGTTAACTTTCAACCCGAATCCGTCAGCTAACTTCGTCAGCGTAGAAAGAAAATGAAAGAAACATTAATTGGGTCCTTTATAAACAGGGCTCTATTCCCTCGCTTCCTTTTTTCGTTCAAGAGAAAAAAGGAGGAATTAGATATGCTTTTTAAGAGAGTAACCAAAGAGGTGAAGAACCTTTTTCAATCTAAAAGATCAAACACTTCTGTTCAACGTCAAGAAGAGATTCTTCACTTAAAGCGAAGGTTGGAGGAGTTCGACATTCAATTTTCCAATTTGGTGTATCGACCATCAGGCGTCGAAACACAGACTTTATTGGAAATAAGCAAAACGGTCGGACAAAACCATGACTTACTAAACCAACTAAGTTTAGAAAGGGAATTAGCGGTTCAACAAATACTAGCCAATCGCATCGGTATTTCCCTAAAAATTTTGGAGGAACATCACAAATTTATCGTAACCATGGCTCATATTTTTGGTGGTCCGTATCCTTGCCTCAGAGAGTACATTAGAAGCAGTATTAGTTTCGGTGTTTAATATCTCAAAATATGAGGTTATTTCTTTACAGGTAAATAATAAGATATGGAATTAGCTTTTTTATTACGGTGAACCGCGATAAAAAAGATGCCAATAGATTTTAATAAGGCAGATTGGAGAGGTGTTAATGGGAAATACGGATAAGTTTGAAATGATAGCTAATATATATGACACTTCTGAAAGAATTCAAATTGCAAAGGTATCATCAGATGCCATCCGTGAATATTTAGTTGACGCTAAAAGTAAGAACGCTATTGATTTTGGGTGTGGAACTGGTCTTGTCGGAATGAACTTGTTAAACGAGTTTAATTCTATGCTTTTTCTGGATACCTCACAAAACATGATTAATCAAATAAAGCAAAAAATTTCTGATTTTAATATTCAGAATGTAGATACATTATGCTTTGATTTTGAAAAGGAAGATCTATCGAATTTACATGCTGACTATATTATTATGGCTCAGGTTCTCCTCCATATTAATGATGTTGAATTCGTTTTATCAAGATTATTCGATGTTCTAAATGAAGGAGGACATTTACTAATTGTAGATTTTAATAAAAATGAAAAAATAGTTTCAGATATCGTTCATAACGGATTTAATCAAGCAAAGCTAACTGACATTATGACTAAAATAGGGTTCAGGGATATTCAATCCAAAACTTTTTATAATGGAAGTAAAATATTCATGGGGCATGATGCATCTATGTTTATTCTTGATTCTCAAAAATAAACGCTTAAGACGGAAATTATCCCGTTAGCTAACGGCGATCGATAGCTCAATAAACATGAAGTAACGGCAGCCGGCATAAGGACTGCCGTTTTCTCAGTAAAATAATTTCTTTCGGCTGCCGGGGAGAAATCGATCGGCAGTTTAGCGGGGGAATGCTGCAGCGCGCTATGCTAGCATTAGGTCTGGTGCTTTCGGCATCTGTTTTAATTGCCGATGAACCTACTTCCTCCTTGGACGATCTCAACCGAAAATGAATTCTCGAACTGCTGCTTCAGATAAAGGAAGAGCATGATTTGGTTCTTCTGATCGTTTCCCATGAACTGAACGAGATTAGGGAACTTGTAGATGAAGTGATGGTCATGCAGGATGGTGAAGTTATAGAAAAAGCATTCGTAGATGTACTCTTCCATTCACCACAGCAACCATATACTATATCTCTTTTGGAAGGAATGTGTTGTGAAGCTGCTTGAAGTGAAAAATATTTGAAAATCGTATGAACGAAGGCGTCACTTTGGTAGTGGGAAAACACCTAATATCATCCTTCACGACGTATCATTTTCTATCAACGAAGGCAGCTGCGTTGGCTAATTGGAAAGAGGTACGCCTTCATATACAATTCGTCTATCAAAATGGCTACAGTTCCTTTAATCCCAGGATTTGCGTAGGGGACAGTATTAGTGAACCACTAAAAAATTTTGAACGAAAAATGACTTCTATAACACGAAGAGAACAGGTGTTCAAGTGTTGGAAACCGTTGGTTTAAACAGTAGCGATTATCACAAATGCCCCATCAATTCAGCGGAGGGCAGATTCAACGGCTTTTATTTTTTCAGCCCAAGATAAAGTACACTCAAAAAGGGATGCCACATCGGCCCCCTTTTTGTATGTTATTTGAAGCAAATGAGGTCAATTGTGATAAATGCCAGGAGGATAGGATTAGGAGGGATGATCAATTCGGCTCCCTGTACAAAATTGATGAGGAGTTGGTGCGAAATAGGTAAAAAAGTTCACGATATAATCATTGTGACAAGTTAAAATATTAACGAGAAAGGACAATAAATGAGGCCGAAAGTATATATTACAAGGCGTATTCCAGATCACATTAAAGCCATGATTGAAATTCAATGTGATGTTCGAATGTGGTCTGAGGAAGATGCAGCAGTACCTCGGGAGGTATCGGAACGAGAGATCATTGAAGCCGATGGTTTGTTTTGTTTACTGACGGAAACGATTGATGCACAACTTATGGAGATTTGAAGTCTCTGTTAAGGGAATCCGATTTCGTATGTATGTTAGTTCCCTACCCAACGGAAACAGTCAATTTGATTGGTAGGGATGAATTGGCTCTGATGGGCAGCAGGATTGGATGTATTTTCGCAGGAACCGATTGCTTTAGATCACCGCGCTTACTCCGAAATGTTGCAATATCAAGTATTCAGCTGCGAAATTGGCTATAATAAAATAAAAAAGCTTATAATGGCAAGTATATGTTGGATTGTGCAACACTTATATTTACAAATTGTTATATAAAGGGGACACCTATGCAAATAAAAGTACTGGCAATTGCCCCATATCCAGGGTTAAAGGGTTTACTTACAGACATAACTAAAAAAGATGCTCGGTTTAGAATCGATGTTGAGGTTGCGGATCTCCAAAACGCTCTCCCAATCGTACACGCTGCTAAAGGAAACTATGACGTTATTTTGAGCCGCGGTGGAACATCAACGCTAATTAGAAGCCATGTAACAACACCTGTTGTCGATATACCGGTTTCCGGCTATGATATTTTGCGCGTGCTCACCTTGGTTAAAAACTCCAACAGCAAAGTGGCTATCATTGGTTTTCCTAATATTTGCCGCGGTGTCGCGGAAGTGTCCAGTCTGCTAGATTATGAAATTCCTATGTACTCGGTAGAGCGGGCTGCTGACGTTCCACAAGCACTGCAAACAGCTTTTGAGCATGACGCGCAAATTATTCTTGGCGACGTAGTAACCGTGAATACAGCGGAAGAAATGGGCTATAACGGCATTCTTATTACAAGTGGACGAGAGTCTGTTCTTGAAGCGCTTGAAGAGGTGAAGCGGATTTATGATGTCCTTTGGAAGGCTCAAGAAAACGAGCATTTATTTGAGCATATTCTGGAACATCACCGAACTGGGGTCATGGCTATAAACGATCGGGGGGGAATCATTTATGCGAATGAAGCCGCCGCGTCATTATTAGGGTACAACAGCTCGGTCATCCGTGGGATGAATCTGGCAGGCATAGATCCAATGTGGGGCCGTTATTTGGAGGAAGCCGGAAAAAGCAACACAGTCGGCGTAAAAAAACAAACGAAGTGGTTCCAAAAAAGGCAGGTAAGTATTGAAATCGTTGTCCCGCCTTCCAAATTAAGCAGCCCAAGTTACAGTTACTTTGTTTATTTATATCCGTCAGTAGATAAAATAAATAATCCGGCATCCTACAATTTTCAAATAACCGACCGTATTGCTACTTTTGCGCAAATTATGGGCTCTAGCACCGTCATTTTGCATGCCATCAAACGTGCCAAAGCACTCGCACAGACGCGTAATCCGATCTGGATAACGGGTGAAGAGGGAAGCGGCAAGCAGTTGTTTTGTCAAGCGATCCATTCCGCAAGCCAAAGCTCTGGGGATGCGTTGTACATACTTCCGTGCGACCAATTATCGGAAGAGGAACAAGAATCTGTTTTACTAGGAACGGATGATTTCCCAGGGTTACTGTTCAAAGAATCGGTCGGAACGATTTGTCTGGAGAATATCCAACATGTAAGTCCGCAGCTGCAGCGCAAGTTACTCTCTGCCATGACAACGGGTACGCATGTCCGTCTAATCGTTACCACATCTCACCCGATTAAGCTGATGCTCAAAAAAGAAGAGATGGATCAGTCGTTTGTCCTCGCTTTCATGGATATGTACGTGAGTTTGCCGCCGCTTCGGGAACGGCTGGAGGATATTGAAGAGATCGCCCGCGTTCTAATTGCCAATTATAACTCACGTCATGGTAAGCAAATCGTTGGCATTCGGCAAGAGGTTTTGGAAGACGATCTGATGAACAAGCTATGGCCTGGTAATATTCACCAACTGAGGGTTGTAATAGAGAGCATGCTTGCTTGCACGAACAGTCACTATATTGGTTCCAAAGAAGCGAAAGATGGTTGGCAAAAAGTGAGGGAATCGTTGCAAACGGAAGCATCCAGTCAAATGGCAACTGTCAATTTGTCAGGAACATGGGATGAAATTGAACAGAGAATACTATTGGAGATATTGGAAAAAGAAGGAATGAATCAATCGAAAGCAGCGAAACGGTTAGGGATAAATCGATCTACGCTTTGGCGAAAACTGAAAGATGTGTTGCAAATTTAAACGATTATCCCCGTTGTTATGAGAGTTATCCTATCATATAATCATCTCATGGGCGAATTAGAAAAATGATGTTGCAAATTGCAACTTAATTAATTGCTCAATTACACTTCTTAGGAGGAAGAATACCATGAGAATTAAGGCAACTATTGATCGGATTCCTGGTGGCATGATGATTGTTCCGCTTATTTTAGGGGCTATTTTAACAACATTATTCCCTACTATGGGTAAAACATTTGGCTCCTTCACCGGAGCATTAATGACAGGGTCTCTACCGATTTTAGCAGTATTCTATGTTTGTATGGGATCTACTATCAATTTCAAAGCTACTCCATACATTTTGAAAAAGGGCGGAACGCTCTTAGGCACTAAAATTATAACAGCGATCATTGTAGGGTTTGTGGCTGCTAAATTTCTGGGCAATGGGATGATAACCGAAGGATTCTTTGCCGGCATTTCGGTATTGGCTATCGTTGCAGCTATGAATGATACCAATGGCGGACTGTACATGGCATTAATGGGGCAATTCGGTAAGAAGGAAGATGTTGGCGCTTACTCGGTTATGAGCTTGGAATCAGGGCCGTTCTTTACTATGATTTCATTAGGTGTAGCAGGTTTAGCCGCTTTCCCTTGGCAGACTTTTGTAGGTGCGATTTTGCCATTAATCGTTGGTATGATCCTAGGTAATTTAGATAAAGACATGCGTGAATTCTTATCTAAAGCCGTACCTGTTTTAGTACCGTTCTTTGCTTTCGCTTTAGGTGCCGGTCTGAATCTTCAGTCGGTTTGGAAAGCTGGTTTCCTTGGCGTATTGTTGGGTATAGGCGTTGTCGCCGTAACCGGTCTTACTTTGACAATTACGGACCGCTTAATCGGCGGTAACGGCATTGCTGGTTTGTCAGCAGCTTCAACGGCTGGAAATGCAGCGGGTGTACCCGCAGCAGTTGCTGCCGCGAATGTAGCCTATGCTCCGCTTGTGCCTTCCGCAACAGCATTGGTTGCCTCTTGTGTTATCGTTACTGCAATCCTTGTTCCGATCGTAACGGCTTGGTACGCCAAAAAAATTGGAGTTAAAAGTCAAATCAACTAGACAGATAGAGATTTGCATGGGAGGAACAACACCATGAAACATATTGCCATCATTGCAGATGATTTGACCGGAGCGTCCGATTCAGGTGTTCAATTTGTAAGAAATGGTCTGCAAACGCAAGTCATTTTTGATATCGAGCAAGTTTCTAAACAAAAACAGACGATGGAGGCTGTCGTCATCGATACAGACAGCCGTTCAGTTGCTCCAGAAATCGCATATGCAAACGTAAAGGAAGCAGCGCTTCAAATTAAACATGCTGGCTTTACACATGTTTATAAGAAAATGGATTCTACGCTTCGCGGGAATCTGGGGGTTGAAATCGACGCAGTGATGGATGTCATTCCCTTTGATTTTGCGGTGGTAGCCCCGGCTTTCCCTAAGATTGGCCGAACCACTTCGAAGGGAATCCATTATCTAAACGGGATACCTGTCAGTCAAACCGAGATTGCTAATGACCCGAAGTGTCCTGTGAAGGAATCAGATCTAGTGAAGCTGTTTTCTTCACAATCCAAGCGCAAAGTTGGACTTATTTCATTAGATTTTTTACGTGCAGGAAAAGAACAGGTGTATCTTAAAATACAATCGCTACTGGAAACAAATACTGAACTCATCGTATTCGATGCTTTAACGGAAGAAGATGTGCAGCATATTGCTGATTGGATAGCCGATAGCAGCTATAAAACGCTATGGGCAGGGTCTGCGGGCTTAGCCGACTTTCTGCCAAAGGCGTTATCTCTTCCTGTTCATACAAGCGTGCCAGCTCAACTGCCATCAGGTACGAAGCCTGTTCTGTTAGTCGCAGGGAGTATTTCACAGGTAACTCGTCGACAAGTGGCTGCTTATAACACGGAATCGCAAGTCATTCCTATAGAATTAGATACTGTACAAGCGATAGCTTCGGAAAAGGGAGTACAGGTAGAGATTGATCGTTGCAGGAGGGAGCTCCAGGCTGCATTAAGGAGCGGCTCCGATGTTTCTCTCTACGCAAGCACTTCTCCTGAGCAGGTTTTATTGACGAAGGAAGCAGGCTCACGAAGAGGCTTAGATTCTACCGAAGTAGCCAATAAGATTTCAGCTATTTTGGGAGCGATTGCCTCGGAAATAATGAAAACAGCGGAACTGCAAGGGGTTATTTTAACAGGGGGAGATACTGCAAAGGCGGTATGTAAGCATTTAGGCGTATCGAGCATTCAATTGGTGAAAGAAATTGAACCTGGTATCCCGCTTGGCCTGCTTGAACGTGAAACGCCCGTTTGGGCTGTAACGAAAGCCGGTGCTTTTGGAAATGAACATAGCTTATCAATTGCTAAAAAAGCATTAAAGGGGGAATCATTTTAATGAATAGACCAATCATAGGCATAACAATGGGTGATGGAGCTGGTGTAGGTCCTGAAATCATCATGAAATCTTTGAAAGATGCCCAGATTTACGAGACTTGTCGCCCTTTTGTCATTGGAGACGCCAAAATATTGGAAAGAGCGGATCACTTCGTTCATACGGGACTTCGTGTCCGTAAGATTGCTTCCGTTACGGAAGCTCAGTTCGAACACGGCACAGTGGATTGCTTTGATTTAAATTTATTGGCAGCCGATCTTCCAATTGGTCAAGTGTCCAAAGAAGCTGGCCATGCTGCTTTCATGTATTTGAAACAGGCGATTGAACTTGCTAACGCGGGAGCTATTGATGCGATTTGTACAGCGCCATTAAACAAAGAAGCTCTTCATAAAGGCGGACACATTTATCCGGGACATACCGAAATTTTAGCAGATCTGACAGGCACAGAAGACTTTTCCATGATGCTTTCCGCTCCTAAGCTGAAGGTTATTCATGTAACGACACATGTTGGCATTCTGGATGCCGTCCGTATGATCAATCCAGACCGCGTTTATAAAGTGATCCGTATGGCACATGAAACGTTACAGAAGGCTGGTTATGCGACGCCTAAAATTGCTGTCTGCGGAATCAACCCCCATGCGGGAGAGAACGGATTGTTTGGTTATGGGGAAGAAGATGAAAAAGTCGTACCCGGTGTAAGGAAAGCTCAAGAAGAGGGCATTCAAGTTGTAGGACCTTTACCTGCAGATACACTATTCTTCCGCGCTACACGTGGAGACTTCGATATCGTAGTTGCTATGTATCATGATCAAGGTCATGGTCCAATCAAAGTATTAGGACTAGAAGCCGGTGTAAATATTACTGTAGGGCTTCCGATTATTAGAACTAGCGTAGATCATGGTACGGCATTTGATATTGCCGGTAAAGGAATTGCCGACGAGCAAAGCCTGAAAGAAGCTCTAAAACAAGCGATTGAATTGGCTCCTAAACGTGAGCAATAGGATTTTGTGCAAACTGGCAAAACGACACGGAAAATAACATGAATAAAAATACTCATACTGATTCGTCAGTATGGGTTTTTTGTTTTTTAATGTATGTACAATTAGCATGATTAAGGGCAGTAGGACAAAGTGGAACTAAAGGCATACTTCTTTACTCTATTTTATAGTTTGAACCGTTTCATTAAAGACCCTTATTAATTCTACATTTAATTGAGATAACACGGCTTGAACCTAGGTAAATGCCGTGTGCAAGTAATGTGCTTCACCATAGACTGTTGTGGTGGTGTGGTGTGGAGCCCCCTCATACTAAATGATATTTGTTGAGTAAAAGGTTTCACTTGAAGCAAGGCTCTAATCTGCTAAATCTTGTTGGGATTTATATCTCGCTTCTTTAGTGTTAAAAGAAATAAAAAGGCAAATCAACAAAGGAGAGAGATAAATGTCTAAAGAATTTCATTTGACCACAGCTCGAAAAGTGCCTTTGAAAACACAGAAAAGAATTAAGAATATTTCTCCGGGTTTGATTGGTAGTGTTGTTGTTGTTCGAACTCTCTTTAATACTTTCACAGGATGTTTATTAAGTGTTGGGCGAAACACTATCCGTTTGAGATTTTTAGCGGGATTGATAGATTATTTATAACGATTCGAATTCCAATTGGCATCATCATTGATATTTTCCGTTTTCCATGCCCTTGACGAAAAGTAATCACGTTTTCCTGGAATAAGGATATCGGAAACTTCAATCTGCACATGTATTTACCGAGTCAATGTGAGAACGTAAAAATGATTAAATCCCTTGATCAATTGGTCAAGGGATTTTGTTATTCTATTACGAAAATCACCATTTGAGCCATTAAATTCTTCCCAATAGCAATTATTAAATTCAAAATTTAAAATGCTTCTTAAAGATGAGCAATGTTAATAAATATTACCTAATAGCACATTAGTTAATGAATGTGACGGAGGGGAATATGAGGGAGAAGTTCGAATTCTTGTTGTCTGTGAGGCTGCTTGAATGTGAAATTAAAGAGTTAACGATTTATTCTCGAGCGTACTGCAACTGTTACGAACTTCTTAATATTAAATTGGATGAACTTTGCGAAATTATGGTAAGGGAGGAAACTATCCGTCAATGGATGGTTTGGAGGCGCGATGAAGAGGTTCAGAGACAAGTAGATCGATTAAGAGAAACTGCCGCCGAAGCCTTATGTGATGTAGAAAAGCATCAATCAAAAAGCATTTCCCTTATTGAAATGGATGGAAATAAATATCTCACAACACTTATCCAATCGGTGAAAGATGATTTAAAAAGTTTTGACATTAATCAACAATCAAAAGTTCTTTTTATCGGATCAGGTGCATTTCCAATTTCGGTTCTAACAATAGCTAAAGAATTCGGTGCGAAAGTGATGGGACTTGATATCGATTCTGAAGCAGTCCAAATAGCCTGTCAAGTAGCGAAAGCTTTCGATATAGAGACTTTGGTTAGTTTCTCCGATGAGAAACTGAGCAGTCTTGCCTTTCTGAAGGAAACAACTCATATCATTATCGCTTCACTAGTCAAAAACAAAATCGAGGTGCTTAATCAATTAAAAGAATTGATCGATGAAAATGTCCATATTATGTTGCGGTATGGAAATGGTGTGAAATCCATCTTTAATTATCCATTCAATTACGATTTGTCAGAGGACTGGAATCAGAAATAACTGATCGAGCGGAGCCCTATTTTCGACAAGATCATATTAGAGATGTCTACGTTACAAAAAGAAAAGAAGGTAATAACTTATTATTGAAAAAATTATGAAAAAACTGATTGAATTACGGTACACCGAGAAGAATTTGCGAGAATACATCGCTTTTTCTTTTCGGTGTTTTTCATAAGAGTAGAAAAAGAAGTTCATATGTAACCTCTAGGTAACCAAGTTAACAAGAAGTGCGTACTTTAACGTTTCTAATCGGTATACTAAGAACTATTTAGATAAAAGAAAGAATTGGAGGTACAAATGTGATGAACTTTAGGAAATTCGGAAAGTTAGACTTTGATGTATCGGAAGTAGGATTCGGTGCTGTAGCCAAAGTAATAAAAGGAAGAAGAGATCAGGTTATTGTGTCGACGAAGGGCGGATTGCTGGGGCACCATCGAGACCCAAAAGGAGAACCGGTCAATGATCGGCCTGAAAAGATCATCGAGGCTTGCGAAGCAAGCTTACGGAGACTTGAAACCGATTACATCGATGTGTACTTTTGCCACCTCTGGTGGGATAAATATGAGGAAACGGAAGCATCATCCGAGCTTTCGAAAAATTAAAGCAAGACGGTAAAGTAAGAGCAGTCGGAGTGTCCACTGAAAACTTCGAATATTTCAAGCATTTCAACCATTAAGGAGGGTTCGATGCCGTCCAATTAGACTACAGTATTCTCAATCGTTCTACAGAGAAGGAGGTTCTTCCTTATTTGCAAGAGAACGGAATGGCTGTAGTTGTTAGAGGACCACTGCGAATGGGATTATTAACCGGAAAGTTCAACCTGGAAACAATGTTCCCAGAAGGGGATATCCGAAAAAATTGGCCAAAGTACTTATAACTGGTGCAGGTGGAAATTTGGGTCGGGTTCTTGCTCCCGCTTTGGTGGAAAGAGGGCACGAACCGATCATGATGGATTACCGTACAATTGAAACTTCTTATCCGTTTATTCAAGGGGATATAATGTCATCTGGTTCCCCCCATGAAGTTATGTAATACCAGAGAAACATGCCCTGTGCTTTGTCGTTTGCCAGTTCGATCCCCCATCATACTCCAAACTTGTCTTCGGAAAAAAAGTACCTGCAAGCCCGTGGGTACCAGCCCATTCGGCGTTTCGTGGATAAATCCTATGACCCTATTGTACGACTCTGGCATATCCCGTTTATTTCTCCTCTAAGAATAAATGGTAGTTTTTTGAAGATAATACACCTCATATTAGAAATAATTGGTGTGAAGGTGAAAACGGATGCAGAAGCAAAACGATGAAACAATGATTTCGGGAAACTTGCACCAAGATGAAACCCGTTTTCGGGCAATTTTCGATCGTTGCGATGACATTGTGTTTCGAAGCTTCCTTATATTTGGCAATAATGAAGGACTTCTTGTCTTTATGGACGGCATGGCGGATGAAAAACGAATCGATACTGAATTGCTTCAGCCGCTCATGTCTTGCAGTCAACCAGAAGAAGAGTGGATAGACGATGCGTTGTCTTATCTGAATTACAAGGTGTTACCTTCTGAAAAAATTGAAATTCAAACGCATGAGGATCAGGCCGCGGAAGCCGTATTAGACGGGGATGTATTGATTCTTGTAGATGGAGCGCCGGGCGCTCTCTCGATTGGAATGACTTCTCTTAAAACAAGGTCTGTCGAAGAACCTGCGACGGAACCGGTTATCAGAGGCCCGAGAGACGGTTTTACTGAAAGCTTGCAGATAAACGTAACTCTGATTCGGCGAAGGCTGAGAACGCCAAAGCTGAAAAGCGAATCATTACAGGTCGGCGCCCTTTCGCGAACAAAAATAGTTGTCATGTACGTGGAAGGCATTGCCCAACAAAAAATCATTGATGAAGTGATGGCCAGAATCCAGAAAATTCGATTGGATATGGTGCTTGAAAGCGGATATATCGAAGAATTGATTATGGATAATCGTTTCTCTATTTTCCCGCAATTGTTGACGACGGAACGGCCGGATAGAGTCACGGCTTCGCTTGCGGAAGGCCGAGTGGCGATTATCGTCGATAACACGCCATTCTCGCTCATCGCGCCCGCCACTTTTTTTGAGATGCTGCAATCCGCTGAAGATTACAACCAACATTATATTGTGGCGTCAGCGACCCGCTGGCTCCGTTTATGGTTGTCATTCAGCGCCCTTGTCTTTCCTTCCTTGTATATCGCTATAACGACCATGCATCAAGAAATGTTACCGGAAAGCCTTCTGCTCAGCATCGCGTCTTCCAGAGAGGCTGTGCCTTTTCCGGCCATCGTGGAAGCTTTCCTCATGGAACTAGCTTTCGAAGGCTTGAGAGAGGCGGGCATTCGATTGCCGCGGCCAGTTGGACAGGCGGTCAGCATTGTCGGGGCGCTTGTCATTGGACAAGCTGCCGTGCAGGCGGGTCTCGTTTCCGCCTCTCTTGTCATTGTCGTCTCTTTCACGGGGATCGCGTCATTTATTTTTCCGTCATACAGCCTTGGGTTGTCTATCAGATATCTGCGCTTTCCCTTAATGATCATAGCGGGCACGCTAGGGCTTTACGGCATTTTGATCGCTTTGCTCGCAGTGCTTGTTCACTTGTCAAAATTAAGAACTTTTGGCGAACCCTATTTCACGCCCGCGTCTCCGATAAATCTTAGAGGCTTAAAGGACGCCCTCCTCCGTGTCCCTTGGTGGAAAAGGGCTAAAACGCGCCAAACCCCAACGGAATAGAGAAAAAGGAGTTGCATCTTATGCGCGAATAGTTGGAAATTTTTACGAAAGGAGTATTTTCGATGCCGCGTTCCCTCTTCAAGCGTATATTGCCTATTGTGCTCATCGCTTCGTTGCTTTCGGGTTGTTGGGGAAGAAAAGAAGTGAACGATATAGCGATTGTAACCGCGACCGGCATCGATTTGTCGGATAATGGGCTCATTCGCGTAACGCTGCTTCTAGCTGTTCCGCGGCTTTTTGGCACAACTTCCGCCGGCGGCGGAGGGGGAGAGTCCAAATTGGAGACAAGCGCTGGCTGGATTGTCTCTGAAAAGGGGGAAACGGTTATGGATGCGTATCGAAAGATTCAAGGGACACTCCCCCGCAAAATATTCTTCTCCCATAATCGGGTTATCGTCATGGGAGAGAATCTTGCAAAAAAAGGCGTTATGCCGGTATTGGATTTTTTCGAACGGACTAGGCAGTCGCAACTCAATAGTTATGTATTGGTCACGAAGACGGAAGCGGCGGAAGTACTTAATTTTAAACCGAAATTTGAGAAGCTGGCTTCGGAAATTATAAAAGAAGAGATGAAAACCAACATAGGGCCTTCGGTTAGAATCGGACGATTTTTAACCATGGTTATGGACGAAGGGGAAGAACCGTACGCGCCGCGGATTTCCGTTGTTCCTTCGGAAAGTGGCGGTTTTGGTTTAAAGGACACGAAAAATTTAAACGCCACCGAAGGAACGGCGGCTTTTCTCGGAGACAGGCTGGTTGGGTGGCTGGACAACGAAGAAACCCGCGGGTTGATGTGGGTTCGAAACGAGATGAAAAAAGGGGTCATCACCGTAAATATCCCGAAGGAACGCGGCGGCGGGCGCGTGAGCGCCGAATTCAGCAACGTTCGCAGCAAACTCTCGCCCATTGAGAGCGAAGGCGACATTCGAATGAAAATCAAACTTTCAGCCTCGCTGAACGTGTATGAAAACACATCGAATCTTGATTTAAGCGAAACCAAAAACGCGGAGATTCTCAGAACACTTTTTGCTGACGAGATAAAGGAAAGAATCCGATTGGTCTGCGAGAAAGCGCAAAAAACATTTCAATCGGACATTCTGGGCTTCGGACAATCCGTTTATCGGCACAATCACTCCGCGTGGAAAGTGCGGTACGCCAAAAAGTGGAGAACTTTATTTCCTGACGTCAAGGTCGATACTGAGACGTCGGTTCAAATTGTGAACACTGGATTGATTGGAAAAGATATTAAATGGGAGGATAAGAAATGATCGCCATCTCGCCTTACCAGTTGTTTTCGCTCATGGTTTTGTTTCAAATTGGAACAACAATCATTTTCGGTTTTGCTTCCGGAGCGGGGCGCGATGCGTGGATATCCGCGTCGGCGTCGTCTTTGATTGGCTCGGCGCTTGTCGCCGGCTACGCGGCAATTACCAAATTAAACGGATACGTTTCGTTGGTGGGGTGTCTGCGAAAACGGTTGGGGAAATGGGCTGGGACGCCTCTGGCTTGGTTGTACGTTCTGGTTTTTATCTATGAAGCTGCCCGCGGTGTCAGCGATCTCAAATTCTTGGTACCGCTTACGATTCTGCCTGAAACGCCGGCTTGGTTTTTTACGGCCGCGTTTTTGATGCTGGTCGTTTACACCGCGCGCGCCGGGCTTGAAGTTTTGTGCCGTATTGCGGGCGTGCTCTTGCCGGTGCTTATCGCTTTCATTATTCTTGAAACATTGCTCCTTGTCGTTTCGGGAAGCTTGCGTTTCGAGTATTTGACGCCGTTTTTCAGCGAGGGCTATCAAAGAGTCGCAAAAAGCATATGGCCGACCGGCATCATGCAATCATACGGAGAAAGCATTGAAATGACTGTGTTTTGGTTTGTGTTGAACAAGCGGGGGATTTTGGGCAGAATCAGCGTCGGAGCCACCTTGTTCGCCGGATTTTTTATTGTTCTTTTCGATGTGTTGTCGATAACGACATTAGGCGAGCATATTTTCCAAGGCAGAATCATTCCAGCGTTTATCGTAATGAGGCTAGTGAGCGTTGCCGATTTTTTGGAGAATTTGGAAGCGGTTGGCTCGTTGTATTTCATATGCACAATATTCGTCAAAATAACGGTTCACACGCTTGCCGCGGCTCTATGCATGCGCGAACTGACCTACGCGTCCAAAAACAACGCCGCCATCTGGATAACGGCGTGTTTCACGTATGTTATCGGATTGACGATGGCCAGCAATTTTTCCGAACATTTAAAAGCTGGGATTGAAATCACTCCTAAAACGATATTGGTGCCAATTTGTTTGGTTTTGCCCGGGATTGTTCTGTCGCTTTCATTGTTCGAGAAAGCGAAAGATAAGAGGGCTGCGCGATGAAGCTTCGATTTCCTTGGGATTCCGCAGCGATGATTCAGTTTCCTTGGTTGCTGCCGTCGGCGATGGTTCTGGTGGCCTTGCTTCTTTCTTTGATCACGTGGTTTCGGTCAAGAAACAAGAAGTGAAATCAAGAATAAATAGATTCTCCATCAAGTTCCATCATAGCTGTTGTTGAAAATAGAACGACGAACAATACAGAATGAAAAGTTGGGTGTGGATTTTGTTAAGTATAAACTTCAATAATGGGAAAATTTGATTAAAGCCACTTCAATTAAGAAGTGGTTTTAACATTAGACTAATAAAGAAGCAGTCAGCAGAACTGTTGGAGGAATATTTACATGAGTGACGAATATTGTTTAATGCTTCCGCACAATATTCTTTTCAGCAAATCCTCCAGCCGATGGAGAAAAATAAATTGGTGATTCAATGTCAAATGTAGAAAATGACCTAGCAATAAAACCGGAGGATACTGGAGCAACAGAAATTTTGCAACCTATTTTGCAACCTATAGAGGAAAAAGCTAAACTTTATGGTTTTGGTGGCTGGCTTTATCTTGTAGCTTTAGGCTTCTTATTAACTTTCGGGAGCTCTTTAATCTATTTGATAGATACTATACTGCCAATTTACCAAAATGGACTTTTATCCGAATTGCATGAAGAAAACTGGAAATATTCTTTAGTGATAATATATGAAACTGTTATCAATATATTACAAACTCCATTGAGGAAATGGCAACTCACGAGTTTATGAGTGAACAGGGTAGGAATATTGTTAAATCGTTGGTAACTTGTTTAATATGGATACCCTACTTTATAAATTCAAAAAGAGTGAAGAATACATATATTAATTAATCAAAATTTGATATTAAATTGAATTGGGGTACTCTGTACGTACAACAATCAAGGCGAGGGAAATAAGAACTTGTACAACCAGTTGATAAATCAGGAGGAATCACGATGGATCGAGACTATATCGTAAAAATCAATGAATATTTGCATATTGATGATTATAACTTGGATTTGATTCTCCAGTGCTTCGATGAGATTCAGCACTCGGAATTTCTGAAAGAGCAATTAGAGATTGCACGGAATCAAATTTTTGTAGAGAACCAATTTGATTTATCCGAAGACGTCAAAGCAAATGTGGCAAATCACTTGCAAGGAGCGAACTTTTTTTCGCTCATCGTGCTGTTGGATAAATTCGATGACGTTCTAACGTATTATGAGAAGCATAAATTGCCCAAGGAGATCTTGCTTCACACCTTCAGTGACGTGAATTTATGGATCCGAGGTTATAAAGATAGAAATCAGAAAGACGGATTTGAAGAACTTCGATGGTTGCAAAACCATTTTAAGAATAAGATTTTCAGATTGGGACGTTTGCAATTTATATATAAGAAAAATTATTTAAAGGCTAGAGTCTATAGAAATAAAAAGACCAATGAAATAGTCATTATCCCTCATGATCAGGTGAAGTTTGATGTTGGAGGTTTTACGATTCCGATCACCATCCCTAGCATAGATTTGAACAAAAATTACTTTTCATCTAAAGTGCTGGAAACGGATACGGCTATTATATCCAATTGCATTCTTGACAATGGGGTCATGATTAAAAAAGACGTGACCCTTGCAAAGGCGGATTATGACCTCGTTTTGGATGAAAACGATGATGTTCTTGATGTACATATACCTGCTTACGAATCGTTAAACATAGAAAAATGCAAGCAATCCTTCGAACAGGCATTGGAGTTTTATAAAACCTATTTTAACGATTATAACTTCAAGGCATTCATCTGCGACTCGTGGCTTCTCACGCCGCAATTTAAAGAAATATTAGGCGCAGACAGCAACATACTCAAATTCAGCTCCATGTTTACGCACGTAAGCAGCGTTGTGAGGAATTCTTCATTCTTGTTCTTTGTATTCAGCACTTCTAACCCTGATTTAGAGAAACTGCCAAGAAAAAGCAGCCTGCAAGAAGCAGTTTACAATCACCTGAAGAATAACAAAGATTTATGTGTAACAAATGGGTTTATTTTGATTAATAATCAAGAGCAGTGCCCTTAGGTCTAAGGTGAGTAACGAACATTATTTGAACAAAACAAGGAGTAGATGTGCTTCCGCAGCTGCTCCTTGTTTTTATAGAGCTAACGATGAGCGTGGTGGAGTGGATTCAGCATTCCTAGATACATGTGTTAAAATAAGGAATTGAAGAAGAGCTATTATAATAAAAAAGAGGAGCAACATGTATGCTACTACGTATTCCTGGCCAAGAGGATATTCACATAAATCATCTCGTTTTAGATTTTAATGGGACTATTGCATTGGATGGGTTGCTTTACCAAGTGTTAAGGAGAGGCTAATAGAATTAGCCAGAATGATTAAGATTTATGTATTAACCGCAGATAGTAATGGAAGTGCAACAAGAGAGTGCGAGGGGCTACCGTGGATCTACACGTAATAGGAACGGATAATCAACGAGAAGAGAAATGTAGTTTTATACGCATGATTCCACCTGGTGTAGCTGTTATGGGCAACGGGGTAAACAAATATCGTTTTTTATTTCTTTGAATTGAATTGAATTGGTTGGACTCGAACGAATATATATGCGGCTTAAGCTTTTATTTTGTTGATATCTCGTGAGCACCAAGAGACTCACCAATAAAATAAACGAACAGGTACAAACTTATAAAAGTGCAGCTCATTCTCCTTTGAGGCGGCAGCTTTTTTTCTTGTAAATTGGAATTAATTTCCATTATTAGAATTAAATATTAATTTAGCTTTAATCCGAATTTAATTTAACTATGTTATGTTAAGGGTTAGGAGTGGGCTCATCTATGCGCTAATATAAGAAAATGAGGAGGGCTTCAACATGAAGAAACTAGGTCTAATCGCATCTATGGTCAGCCTGTTCTCTCTTTGTAACGTAACGGGGGCTACGGCTAGTGGTTTTGGCGATGTCTCTAGTTCAAGTCCCTATATATCCTATATCAATGATCTTGGGCGGCTAGGCGTCACGGACGGTGTTGCGCCGGGGCAGTTCGGCCCGTCTAAAACGCTGACCCGCGCACAGTTCGCTAAGTTTGTGGCAGTTGCTTTTCAATTGAAGGATGACGGTTCGTCCGTACCTTTTCAAGATATTCAAAGTCATTGGGCTGCTCCGTATGTACGCGCGGCTTATCAAGCAGGGATCATTGAGGGTACGAGCGCTAGCACCTTCACACCCGAACTGCCGGTGAAACGAGAAGAAGCTGCCACAATGATATGGCGGTTAGCTCAAAGTAAAGGCATCGCCGCACCCGCTGCTCTCAAATTTCAAGACTCGCCCGATGCTTGGGCGGTCCCTGCGGTAAGCGGTGTGCTGTCTAAAGGCTGGTATGCTATTGATGCCCGAAAATCAGGGGAAAGTTGGTCTTACCGTCCGCGCGACAATATGACAAGACAGGAAATGGCTGCTTTGCTAGCCCACTCTATGAAGGATGTGCCGGGTAGCACTTGGACATCAACTGCTTCAGATATGGGGACAACACAGGATTCTGCATTGCCATCATGGCAGCAATCGCTCAAGGATCATTTGCTTAATCAAGAAACTGATTTTCAAATTACATTAGACGATCCGAACGAATTCCAACAGATTAAAAGTTATGTCAATGCATTGCTGGCGGATAACGATTATTTGCATTATATTTATCATGGCATGAGTTATGAATATGACGGTGTAGCGACGGTTACGTTTAAAGTCTCCTACTTGGAGTCTAAATCGCAAACCGATTATGTTTCCGAACAGGCTACGACTATAGTAGCTTCAATCACCCATGCCGGAATGAACGATTTCGAGAAGGAGAAGGCCGTACATGATTACGTGATCTCCCATCTGGCTTATGATAAATCTTTAGTCGAACATACAGCATACGGCGGATTGACGAAAGGCACAACCGTTTGTCAAGGGTATGCATTGCTCACTTATCGGTTGCTTACCGAGGCTGGCATCTCGAATAAAATTGTGGAAGGCCATGCCGGAGGCCAACTGCATACATGGAATTTGGTCAAGCTTGACGGTAATTGGTACCATCTGGATACGACATGGGATGATCCTGTTCCTGATGTGAAGGGTAGATTGATGTATCATTATTTTAATTTGACAGATGCTCAAATGAAGCGCGATCATACATGGACGGGGACTTACCCGACTGCGTCTCAAGATTTTATTCAAGCGCTGGGACAAGAAGTACAGTCGGGCGCTATGGATGCAGCCGCTTCTCAAGCATTGCTGAGTTCTACAGGACTCTCCGGAGAGACGGCTGAGAACACGGCCGATTCCATATCCGCGGTCCAGGCCTTACTTCAAGGAGGGATTTCAGCCCGGCAAAGCCAGATCACTTTTCGTTATAAAAGCTCTTTAGGGAGTGCGCAGTCTGTTATGAAAGCTGCGCTAACCAATGATATAGTTATGAATAACAACGTTGGAAGAGTGACCTACGAATTTGGTACTGACACAAGGTTAACAGGCTATACATCACTAACAGTAAATATCGCTTATGGATCATAGAGTAGTCTTTTCTCAAATATAATTTTCAGCTAATATTACATGGGTAGGTTGAATATGAAATTTTCTCGGTGCTCAATAATTACTATGCTTACTATTCTTTTGTTAACAGGGTGTGAGCAAGCTGCTACTCCAGTCGTTCCTAGTGCCATTGCTTCATTAAGTCCCTCGGCTTCGCCCGATCCCACTGTTGCACCTAAACCTGTATCTGATACTGGCGTGCTTCCTACGAACAATACATCAGCTTCTACCCCGATTAAGGAGCCTGTTGGATTTGAGATAGGTTCCCCAAAGGAAGAACCCGTGGTATCAGTTGAGAAGAAGCAGACGAAGAAATCAGCCTTAAAGCCCATTTATTCGGTTGGAAAAGGTCAAGTAGCCATAACCATTGATGACGGTCCGACGAAATATACGGAGGAACTGCTCAAAGTTCTAAAGGAACAAAACATACACGTCACTTTTTTCTTCATCGGACAAAATGCGGCTGCTTTTCCGCAGTCTGTGACCGAGGCTGTGTATGAGGGTCATGAAGTTGGTTATCATTCGGACACGCATCCTCACATGTCTCAAATGACCTATGACGCACAGGAAAATGAGTTTAATAGCGGTCTAAATAAACTTATAAAGTTCGATAAGCACCCGGTCACATTATTTCGTCCACCCTACGGTGCCTATAACAACGATACCAAGCTCGTAACGGAAGAACACCACATGCAAATGGTGCTGTGGAATGAAGATCCCAAAGATTGGGCAACAACGGACCCTTCCAAAGGCGTTAAAAGTGTGTTAGCCCAAGTTCAATCTGGTAGCATTATCGTTATGCATGATCATCCTTCTACCATAGCGGCTTTGCCGGATATTATTAAAGGCATAAGAAAGAAGGGGTATACATTAGTAACGGTGCCTCATTGATAGGGAATCTGGGGCTTTGTTTGATTAGACACTTGCATTTTTATGCAAGTGTCTTTTTTGCATTTCTCGTGCTTATACCGTTGTCGGGATTTGACGACATATTGAGTATGACTGAATCTGTCTGACGACAAAAACATAGGTACTTTGAGATCCCCGTAAAATGGGGGGGTTCGTTTTAAAGCACGTATGTTTGTGTCGCGGCGCCACGACACAAACGTGGTGCATAATTCCAATGAATCGCCCTTCTAATCATACAATTCCATTGCAACTTTCCGTCAGTTCCATACGTCTAATTTATATGGAAAATATTCCTATAAACCAGTAAGGATTGGTGAATACGATGGTCAGAATTTTAGGCAGTGGCTTCCTTTTATCCGTCATGTTGTTGTTGAACGCGTGCGAAGATAACGCCCAGTGTCCTTCCATAACATCAAGTGCAAGCTCCTCAGAAGTATCGGCGCTGATAACTACTGCCCCCGTCGCCTCTGTTGAAACTTCGATCCGCAGCAAACTTCAAAGCCTTAATTTCGGTGAACAGAACAGCTCTGGAGGACATATTTTCAAATCTTGGAAAGCAACGGATGTGCCAAATGAACCTTTTCAAGTTGTGTATCATCTAGAAGATGTCAGTATGAACGCGACTTTCGCCGAGTTGAGCCAAGCAGAACGACAGCGGTTAACTGATCATATTCGTATTGATGGCAATGTGGAATGGAAGATCGACGAAAGTCCCAATTCCACGAGTAATGTGAGGATTCAATTTCATAATGCGAGTACCTCATTTGTTCTGCACATAGGTGATCTACCCGCTATGACATTCATTCGGAAGGAACCTGTGAGCTTTACATTCGGCTCGAGTTCAGGTCGTGATGTCCCGTATCTTTTATTATGGGCTCAGGAATATGCGCCTCGATTGCTCATCCCAGAGGGAGAAAGCTCGGTGGAGTTAGTCTTTTCAGAAGAGATGCACAATGATCTCCCCACGACAATGGAGGGTGTACCTTTAGCGGCTAAATGGGTGGACACCAAACATCTGTTGATCCAGCTTGACGCTATGCGCGCAGGAGATCATAGAACGAAAGAACTGTATATGCAAATGGATACCTTGGTAGACCTGAGCGGTAATCACTTGGGATCGGGGAGCAGAAGTCTGTTGGTTCAGCAAGTGCCGAAATATGCGTGGTACTACGTCCATTCAGGCGAGTTGGTTGGAGGCGGACCAAGAGATCAGTTCTACGATCAAGTGGTTCTATCTGAGAATAAACAAAGCTACGTCGGAATTGTTCGCCTTGGCGGGTCCATGGGGGATGGAGACGGAACAAGCTACGCTTTTATTTTGGAGCAAAAAGGGAAGGGGCCTGTTGTCATCGAGGATGTTTTTTATTCCACGATAGAGCCTGAGCAACAGCCCATCCAATGGATGGATGCGAAAACCCTCATTTATTCGTCCTACTATGGCGTTTACGCCTATGATATTGAGAAACGTGAGAAACGTATTCTCTATAATGCTCGTACAAGCGAGGAGAATAACGTCAATTATGCTTCGTATGATACGACGAGAGAGCTGCTTCACATTTTGGCCTACGAAAATCGGCATGAAACGAGTCAATTGGAACGAATCTCGTACAAGTCAGGGGAAGCATCACCCCAAAGAACGAAAGCTTACACGTCAACCACTTTGGTAGCCAAATACTCCGATTTGGATATGTCCATTATTCCAACGGTAAAAGGAACGTATTGGACACGTCTACAAGACGGAGTTCCATACACGGATTTTGTGAGTGATTCAGGGGAAAAGATGACCACAGCAGGCATCACTCGTCTTGTTGCAGAGCAGGGAGCCTATCTGCAACTGTATCTAAAAGGAGACAATCAGCTACAATTCTCCGAATGGAAAATATGGCAGCCAAGCCAGTCGGCCAAAGTGATTGCTAACCCACCACAGGGCAGCTATACCTATGCTAGTGGTACGGATTTATTTTCAAGGCAAGACGATAAGTATTATAAATATGATCTTTCACGTAATAAGTGGGTGTTATGGCAGGCACCAAATGGAGAGAAGGATGCTGAGCCTGTTCGGGGGAAAGATGGATTGTACCGGGTCAGAATGGAATAGCCAATTGTAAGACAATGAACGAGGGGGGCATCACTGTTTAAACGGGTGTATTCTACAATGCTAGGCGTCATCATTATGGGCGGATCAATAAGCGTAATAGGAGGCATATAAATCAATGTTCAGTAAAAGAAACCGTCAGGAGAATACGAAGTGGTATGGGAGTCTACCTCTAATGGGATTTCGAGTATAGTGATGACATTTCCGATAGAATTTGAAATAGTTCAGCAAGACGATGCGATAGTCAAGATGAATGAGTTTACTCTTGGAGAAGAGGAAATATTCGCGTATGTTCCGCGTTATTCAGATTGTCATGCTCTCGAGACTTACTTTTTCGGAGTTAGAGTAGGGTGAAGGCACGGCTTTCCCGATATCGATTGAGATGAAACCGGAACAGATCTTGACGTATATAAGCCAGCTACCGCACCGTCCTTTTCAAGTGAGCAACGGGGAACTTATTCTGACTGGTGGTTATGGGGCGGGACAGGACTTTATTCATGTGTATCATTTCCATTATGATTCTAAGAAACGGTCAATGATTCTAAAAAGTACGGATCGAGTAAAGCCGACCGAAATCGTATATGACAAATAGGACATAGCCAATAGATTTCTGAGATTCGATAAAGAATAATGGTTCTTGACTACTTAACGACACAAGTTCCAATGTCTTGCCATCCTTTCATTCTCCCACTAAAATGATTGATCGGGTTTCTAACGAATATTTAACAGGAGTAGAAGAAAAACGTGTTAGAAGTGCACTATTAGAGACCCTAGGTCTTAGCCGTTATCCCAAGAATTTAAGCGCACTCTCAGAAGAGATTTACTGTATGTGTTTGTACGCTGATGAGAATGAAGCTCAAAAATTTATTGATAACTTCCCTCAACTACGGTTTGTACGTTTCCATAGTTATGTAATAAACATTCTTGAAAAACAAGTGGTCTCTAAATCGGAAGCAATCAAAAAAGTACTGGATTATTACAACATTGACGCTAGCAATTCTATCGCTTTCGGTGACGGGGGGAATGATTTAGATATGTTAGAATTAGTTGGACTCGGTATTGCCATGGGCAATGGTGAAGAACGTCTTAAACAAAAGGCAGATTTCGTTACCAAAAAAGCAAGTGATGATGGCATATACTATGCTCTAACTAAATTTGGTGTTATCTGATTCTGAATAAACTATATATTGTGTAAGTTCGTTACTTAGACAAGTCAAGGTGGGACAAGTATGAGTAATAAAATACAAAAACAATTTACAAAAGAAATGAAAAAATTCTCAAGGCAAGAGTCGCGAAGAAAGAATAGATTTTATAGTTTTTGAGGGGGCGTGGCTAATGGATATCAAAAAAATTATAGTGACAGGACGGATGTACAAAGATCTAGAGCAGATAGCCTTGCTGGATAATAAGAGGGAGTATACGTTTATTCCAGAGGCGGAGGTAAGCCCGAGTCACTTCGACTGGGCTGATGGTTATGTGGCATTTAAACCGACGGAGTCGTTTCATTTCGCTAGGTTACGGTGGGTTCATGCGCTTGGAGCTGGCGTTGATTCATTTTTATATAATCGTGAATGGAAAAAGGATGTTTTATTAACACGTACGGTCGGCAGTTTTGGGCGGAAAATAGGGGAATATTGTTTAAGTTATATTCTTGCCGATGTACAGCGTCATGATAAATTCCAGCAGTATCAGACACAAAGACAATGGCTGCCTTCACAGCAGAAGCTTCTGCAGCAACTGAACATCGTCATTTTCGGTACAGGAACAATCGGAAAGGAAGTAGCGAGGATGCTTAGATCATTCGGGGTAACCGTATATGGAATATCTCGCAGCGGCGCATCAAACTGTCATTTTAATAGGGTAATTCCGATTACCGAAGTGCATTCGTTGTTAGCACAGGCCGACTGGGTCATTAACACGCTTCCCTTAACACCAATTACCGAAAAATTATTCGGAATGCATTTGTTTTCCTACTTGCACGGTGCAGGCTTTATAAATGTGGGCCGGGGAGCTTCGGTGGATGAAAACGCACTGCTCGAGGCGATTGAACGAGGGCAGGTGCGCAGAGCTGTTCTTGACGTGTTTAGAGAGGAACCTCTGCCCGCACAATCACCGATGTGGGCTCATCCGAACGTGGTCATTACCCCGCATATTTCTGCGGTTACCGGACTGGATGAAGCGATGGACAGCTTGCTCGCCGTGCTTGGAGAAATTGATAGCGGACAAGAACGAATTAGCCATTCGGTGGACGTAAGTCGAGGATATTAGATCAGATGATCGACCTTCCTCAACCAGCCGTAGTAGAAGTATTGGCGGATTTTATCCATTTTCATCCTCTGTGGTACAGCGCTGGTCTTGCGTTGCATGGACGGCTAACGGGAGTTTTGTAAGTTTGCATATTGGCATATGGTATTATGTGGATATAAGCGTTGGATTTTTGTGAAAGCTTGAGAAAATGATGGGGACTATTCAGGAAGAAATCCAGAGACGGAACAAAAACCCAAAAAGGAGGTTTGAAATCATGACAAATGCATCGAGCAAGAAGAGAACTGACTCAGCTTCGAGAGTCATCAAGGCATCACCGCAAACTATCTATAAGGCATTCGTGGACCCGACGGCTCTGGTTTCGTGGCTTCCACCAAAGGGTATGAAAGGCCATATCTACGAGTTCGACGCTCGGGCCGGTGGAGCCTATCGAATGTCCCTAACTTATGTCGGAACGGACCATTCAACGCAAGGCAAGACCTCTGAGCATTCTGACGTCGTCAAAGGGAGATTCTTGGAGTTCGCACCAAACGAGCGAATTTTGCAGTTAGTAGAATTCGAGTCCGAGGACCCCGTTTTCGCGGGAGAGATGATCATGATATGGACCTTAGCAGCCGTTCCGGAAGGCACCACGGTTACCATCGTTTGTGATAACGTACCCGAAGGAATACGGAAGGAAGATCACGACGTTGGTTTGAGATCCGCTCTGGAGAATCTCGCTGACTACACCGAAAGATCTGTCTAGAAATTTATAGTTTCAATCTACGAAGGGACTAGGTTTGCCTAAGTCGGATACATCATTACGCTCTAACGAATTACAATAAAGCAGGAGCCTTAGGTCCAATTGAGTACTACGCAACATATTTCGAGATTGAAATTTTAAAAGACAACCAATAATTCAAGACCCTGATGGACTTATTACACTGATAGTGCCGAGACGTTGAGTACCAGTGTTCTATATTGTAGGTACTCCGAAATTGAATCTTTTCTGACTTTGAACCCTATGATAGTCCATGATAAAGAGGAATATTCCGCAAAGGTTCGGTTGAAAAACCTAACCTTTAAACGGATGGTTTAACCTCGGTCACAAACGCCACCCCAGTCCACAACAGTATAGGGGATCAGCAAGAGCTTGAGAAATCAGGCTTTTTTTATTTTTATGTTATCGTCGAATCGGCGTAACCGGCAATAATCTATTAAGCCAGTGAAGGTTCGTGAATACAAGATCGGAAATTGCGGGGGAATGCTATTTTTTTGCGCGCTTATACTTGTATAATTAAGTATAATAATCATAAATGAATTCCTGTTGTTTCAGACATCCTTACTATAAGGAGAAATCAAATCAAATGGATCATTTTCAAGATGTTATTAAAGGCGCCAAGCAGCTTCTCAAAAATATGCCGGATCCGATATATATCGTCAATCTAGATGACGAAATCATATGGGTGAATGATGCATTTCATTTTTTATTTGGAAATAGGAACTCTAAGTTCGCTGGATTTATGGAAAAGAAGGTACCCATCAACAACGCCAGTGATGAAACAATTGCATTTAGCGTGCAGTTGAAAGAAAATACTTCCGTTCAGTCCGTTGAGAAGTATAGAATCATAGCGGAAAATACGTTGGATACCATTGTTTTAATGGATAGTGATGCCATTGTACAGTATGTCTCTCCGTCAATAAAGTCGCTAGTTGGGTACGACGTTGAAGAGTACGAAAGAATGGATGCGTTCCATATCATTCATCCGGATGATCAGGATCGTGTGCGTGTATTGCATTCTGAAGTTTTCCGTTCGAGACAGCCGGTGAATATGGAGTATCGTCTTATACATTCACAGGGTCATACGGTTCACATTGAGGCCCGGGTAAAGCCCGTGTTGGACGACAAAGGTCAAGTAAAATATGCTGTCGCAGTTGCCAGAGACGTGACTGAACGGAAACAGAAGGAGCACTTGCTGGAAAATATTTTGGATAATGTTAACGCGGGCGTCATGTCGACCGACAAGGATTTTTCCCGCATGACGTTTTGTTCTGACAGCATTGGGAAGATGTTTGGCTTTTCCATACAAGAAATTACGGCAAGCCCCATTCTTCTGCATACACATATGCACCCGGAAGATGATGCCGCTCTCATGCATGAAGTGAAGCATCAGCTTGATTTGGGCATACCCGTTGTGAAAACCTTTCGATTACTCCATGGCGAAGAAACGAAATGGATCAAAATGACGATTCATCCATATTTGGACTACATTGGTGCAATCGAGCGGTTTGACGGCATTTTGATGGATGTTACAGAGAAGAAACTTTCCGAGTTAGCCCTCGAAGAAAGCGAGCAGAGGTATAAGTCTTTGTTTGAAAACAATCTGGATGGGGTCTTTTCGATTGATTTGAACGGATTTTATTTTGTAAACGCCAATCGATCCTTCGAAAGAATAACCGGCACTCAGATCGACAAACTGAACGATCGTTGCTTTATGGGATTAATTATGGACGAAGATCACGCCTCGGTGTATGAAGCTCTATTCCATGTCATCCAACAACAAGAGTCTAGGGATATTGAATGCCGGATCAGCAAGTCGGTGTATGGTGAGAAAATTGTAAGCATTACATTTGTCCCTATTTTTCTTTCCGATCAATTAAATGGTGTCCATGGAATAGTTAAGGACATTACGCAGCGTAAACGAGAAGAAAGAGAATTGATCCAGAGCGAAGAAAGGTACAAAGTCCTCCAACAGAGCATAAATCGCTTTTCTAATGACCTCGCAAATGTGATGAAAGTCTCGGTACTCGAGAGCAGGCTCATAGATGAGGTGAAATCGGTATTGAATATCGACGACGTATCTATTGAAGAAGTGCCTCGGGGAAAGGAACAGTCCATAATGAGCATGGGTAGCATCTGGATCAAGATCGGCGAAAAGCAGCAGCCGGTTTATCTGCGGATCTGCATGGATAAATCAATGCTTAAGATTGAAGAAGAATGGCTTGAAACAGCATGTTCATTACGTAACCATTCTGTATGATAACCTTCATTTGATTGAAGATTTGATGAGACGGCTTGAGGAAATGGTTGCGAAAAATGAAACGCCAAAATGGATGTTACGATTGCTGTTTAATTTATCTGAAAAGGAAAGATCCTCACTGTCCAGCGATTTACATGATTCGGTGTTGCAAGATTTAATTATCTGGTATCGTAAGCTTGAATCGCTGCGTTCCACTGCCGCTTTTGCCGAGGTAACACAGTTCGAGCTCAAGCAGATTGAGGAAGGGCTTCTGGATGCCATTCATCAGATCCGCATCACTTGCAATGAGCTTCGACCTCCATTTCTTCTTAAAATGGGATTAGTCGAATCGCTAAAAAGTCTCTTCTCTTATACACGTATGTTTTCAAATTATGAGATCGAATTCTCCGCAGAACAAATGGGATATGCGTTAACGGAGGAACAAATTCTCGGCTTTTACCGGATTGTTCAGGAATTGCTAAACAATGCAACCAAGCACTCCCGAGCAGATAAGGTGACGATGGCATTGACGACTGAGGACGGACAGATTCATTTTTCCTATTTGGACGATGGAATCGGCATGGATGTATCTGCGCTCGAAGGATCCTTCCAAAGCATGGGCATTGCAGGCATCGAAAAAAGGGTTCTCAGTTTAGAAGGGGATGTGGAATTGAAATCTGCTCCGGGGCAAGGGTTTCATGTCAGAATTTCACTTCCAATTTACTATAAAAGTCAAAGGTGAACGATATGGAAATCTTATTGGTTGACGATCATAGATCAGTCGTCGAGGGAACCAAGATGTTGATCGAATCCGAGCCGGATATGAAAGTTGCGATCGAGACAGATGTTTATTATGTGCCTGATGTGGTGCGATTAAAGAAATTTGACGTGATGCTTTTTGATTTATACATGCCGAATACAAACGGCGCAGATTTGACACGCAAAGTGCTGGAATACGTCCCGGATGCCGTGATTCTCATTTATTCGGGTTTTGATATCGCCCCTCATTTCAACTTGCTTATGGAGTCAGGAGTTTCCGGATTCATTGCCAAGACCTCCACACGCGAACAACTCATCCAGGCAATACGATGTGCAGCAAGGAAAGAAGCCATTGTTCCGATGCAAATGCTAAAGCAGTTAAGACGTCAGGAGATTGTGGTGGCCGGAGACACGGAAAATGAGAAGACAACGATAACACCTGAAGAAGAAAAACTGTTACGGGAATTGGCAAAAGGTAAAAGCAACAAGGACATATCAAAAACACTGATGATTAGCCAGCGGTCGCTCGAATATAGTCTGACCGAATTATTTCAAAAACTACATGTCAGTTCGAGGGTCGAAGTAATCAAAAAAGCAAAGAGTTTGGGGATATTACCAACTGAAGATTTATTTTAATCCATGAGATGGGCAGGTAAATACCGGCCTTTTTTGTTTGCAATAAGTGATAGACAAATTGCGCGGACTCCGCAAAAATTTGCGGGAATAGCGTTCTTTGTTTGCGCGTTCTAGCGAACGGTTCTCCTTTATGATGATTTCATGCCAACCAGGTAATGAGGAAGGAGGAAGTCACACATAAATATGGAGTTCACAGAGATTAATTATAGTTTTACTTGAAGAAGCAAACATAAAAAATTTTGATCAGAGGAGAATCAAAGATGAAGAAGTACATTTTACGTGTCGTTGTCTATGTAATGACGTTCGTTTTACTTTTCGGAGGGATCGGTGCGTTTGGGTATATTCGATCAAATCAGGAATACTGGTTTCCCACTCGGCAAACACCAATGCCTGCATTACAAGGCGTAAGCGTGCCTGAACATAATCCGAAAAAACCTACAGTAGCTGTCATTTTATCCAATCCGACTACAGAAGTGTTTGATTTTATGGTTCCGTATGAAATGTTTGCAATGACTGAGTCTTATAACGTATATGCAGTTGCCCCGGACAAAAACATGAAAACACTCTCTGGCGGTTTGGATCTAATGCCGCACTATTCTTTTGATGAACTGGATCGATTATTAGGAAAAAGTCCCGACCTTATTGTGATCCCGGCCATGCCTATGGTTGACGAAGCAAAGTATAAACCTGTCCGGGAATGGATACAAAAACATTCTGAAACGAAGTTGTTAAGCATATGCGCTGGAGCGTTGAATCTGGCTGATACAGGTTTATTAAAAGGGAAAGAAGCAACTACCGACTGGAAAAGTTTTGATTTTCATGAAGTCAATAAATATCCTGAAACAAAATGGAGAAGGGATGTACGTTATGTCGCAGACGGGAACATCGTCGCTTCAGCAGCTCTCACTTCAGGAGTCGATGCAGTCCTCTATGTGATCTCACAGCAATTAGGCGAGCATATGGCGGAGAAAATAGCGAAAGAGATGAATTACCCTTCTTATTATTTCGTAAAAAAACCTAAGGTAGACCCATATTATATTGATCGAACCGAAATGATTTTTTCGCTCAACAAAGCATTCCAATGGAACAAAAAAAGCGCAGGGGTATTGTTGTATAAC
Source organism: Paenibacillus alginolyticus DSM 5050 = NBRC 15375 (assembly GCF_000422905.1). Classification (GTDB taxonomy): domain Bacteria; phylum Bacillota; class Bacilli; order Paenibacillales; family NBRC-103111; genus Paenibacillus_E; species Paenibacillus_E alginolyticus. Next base: position 8,505 of record NZ_AUGY01000045.1, on the reverse strand, counting down.
GGGATGGATGACGGAGCACTTTCGACGATTTTTGATACTTATGCCGCTTCTGGAACAACAAAGGTGCACACCATCTCAGACGCCAAGCAGCCTATCGTTACAAAGTTTCACCTTAACCTAGTTACCCGATATCAAATGTCGAATGCGCCGAAAGTAGATCGAATGTTCGTTCCGGGAGTGGAGGCGAAGTCTTTAACTGCGGCAGATGTCAAACAGTGGAACGAAAAGGGAAGTAACGTGGTACCTGAGTTCATTCACAGTGGCTCCTTTGACAGATTTATCTTTGATGCTCCGCTTGAAGATTTAGCCAAGCAAGAGGACGTCCTGACTGCTAAATATGGTGCCAAGCGATTGGATTACCGTGAGACCAATCTAAAATTCGAAGGCAACCCTTTTTCCTATGAAGCTTTCGGTATACCAGTTTTGATTAGTTTAGCTGCATTGCTTACTGCTTTCTATATTGATAGACGATTCATTCGAAAAGTGAAGACAGGGCGTCAATCTTTAACACATTCATAAGTCGAAATCTTCGCTTGTTCACTTCCATGAAAATAGACTCTTTGTTAGGCATTGTTGTTAGGGTTTCCCATCAAGTAGAAAATTATCGTTTCGACACCTTCAGCGTACTTTCAGCTAACTTTCATATGCCTCTCAGCCCAACTTAAGTAACACTTCAGGTTAGTGTCCTATACTTCAATCTATCAACACAAATCAAATCAATAGGCACACGAGAGGCGGTAATCGCATGAATGAAGATATGAAAAATATGATTAATTTAAATGATATAAAGGTTGAAAACAAGACGCGGAACACCAAATGGAGACCTATGTTTGCGGCTTTTATGGCCGGTGCGGTCGTTGTAGGCGGGTTGATGTTCACATCGGATAAGATGAATCTGTTTGGGTATGCTGCCGGGCCTGTTCAATCAGGCGTCACTGCTGCTGCAACAAACTCGACAGCATCTGGTGTCCAAACTGCATCGTTAACCCCATCAGGTACGAACAGTATCTCATCCATTGCAAAAGCTGCAAGTCCAGCCATTGTTAAAATCGAGACCAAAGTAAAACAGACGAATATTGGACAGAATAGAAGAAACCTACTAGGGCAAGGTACTGAAAGCGGAGATACCATTGAAAATGGAATTGGATCTGGCTTCGTTTTCGACTCGAGTGGTTATATTTTAACGAATGAGCATGTAATTAATGGCGCAGATGAAATCGATGTCTATGTACAGGGCTACGACACACCTTTTACGGCTAAACTACTTGGAAGTAGCTATGATCTAGACTTGGCTGTGCTCAAAATTGAAGGAGATAAAGCTTTTCCTGCTCTGAATATTGGTAACTCCGACAATACGCAGGTAGGGGATTGGCTTGTTGCGATCGGTAACCCGTATGACTTCGATTACTCCGTAACTACGGGTGTTTTAAGCGCCAAAGAGCGCACGATCAGCATCGATGATGAGCAGGGTACTCGAAATTACAAACATTTGCTACAAACGGATACAGCGATTAATCCAGGAAACTCCGGCGGTCCGCTTTTGAATATGAATGGTGAAGTTATCGGTATCAATACAGCTGTAAACGCTGAAGCGCAAGGAATGGGCTTTGCAATTCCCGCGAGCACGATTAGTTCTGTTGTAGATAAACTGAAGAATAACGAAACGATTCCAAAAGAACCAGCACCATACATCGGTGTAGCTTTACAAAATATTTCGGATAATATGCTAGGTGACTTAAAAATCAATAGCACAAAAGGTGCCGTAGTTACTCAGGTGCAGCAAGGTACGCCAGCTTTTCAAGCAGGCATTCGTCAGTACGACGTTATTTTGGATGTGAATGGCACAGCAATCTCAAGCACTGATGACATTACAAAAGCTGTGCAAGCCGCGGCCGTGGGAGACGAACTGAAAATAACAATCTCTCGAGATGGTCAAACGAAGGATGTTATTGTTAAAGTTGGGAATAGAAACGCAGAGACCGGCTATCAAAGTTAATATTAAATTGAGAACCAATATTGCATCTAAACCATATAAGATTGCCTACTATCCTGCCATTCTGGCTAGGTGGTTGGCAATCTTTTTCATAGGTTGCCCCAAGACGGAGAACGTGTTAAAATCATCCTGACGAACGTTCGGAAGGATGGGAGAGACAAATGACTGGAACTCGAATCAAAGAAGTAGCCCTCACACAGTTTGCCAAAAACGGATATGAAGGTGCGTCACTTGCAGATATTGCTACGGAGGTAGGAATCAAAAAACAATCCATTTATACACATTTCAAGGGGAAAGATGAACTTTTTCTTGATCTGTTTGACGATGTGCTAGCGAAGGAATTGAATTTTGTTGTCGAGTATCTCGATCGCCATAAGCATCTTTCGATTGATCAGCTTCTTTATGGCTTTCTTATCCAATATAAAGATTGCTACGAACAGGATGATAACACCAAATTTTTCTTGCGGGTTGCCTTTTTCCCGCCTTCCCATCTCTACGATGAGATTGTCAAAAAAGGCTATAACTATTTAGATAAACTTGAAACGATGTTAATCCCTTTGTTCGATCAAGCGATAGCAGCAGGTAGCATTCATGCAGATGTCAGCAGTGAGATGGCGGCAGTTGCTTTTCTGGCTGTACTGGATGGCATGTTTGTAGAGTTGTTATTTGGTGGAGCTGAAAAGTCGCTTAAAAGGATTGAAGCTTCCTGGTTCGTATACTGGCGTGGCATCAAATCGTAAAACAGCAGGAGGATCATACACATGAATCGTTATTGGATTTATATATTTATCGGCGCTTTTTTTGAAGTGATATGGGTTACGGGTTTAAAACATGCGGATACGACGATGATGTGGATAGGCACAATCATTGCAATGTATATCTCTTTTCATCTAGTTATTAGCGCATCTACCAAGCTTCCAGTGGGGACTGTGTATGCTGTCTTCACCGGAATGGGGACAGCCGGCACCGTATTGGTGGAAATGTTGGTGTTCGGAGAGCCGTTCAGGTTTCTTAAAGTATTCCTTATTTTGCTGCTTTTATCCGGCGTATTTGGACTCAAATTTGTGACAAAAGAGCAAGATAAGAAAGGAGCTGCAGTCTAATGGGTTGGATTTTTCTCATGTTTGCCGGGATGTTCGAGGTCGTAGGCGTCGTGGGCATGAACCAAATAAATAAAGCGAAAACCATCCGCTCCTTTAGTATTTTCATCGTAGGCATAGTCATGAGTTTCGCACTTCTGAGCCAAGCGATGAAAAGTCTGCCGATGGGAACGTCATATGCGGTCTGGACAGGGATCGGTACGGTTGGCGGCGCAGTTGTCGGGATGCTCTTCTATGGTGAATCCAGTGATTGGAAGCGGATTGTGTTCATCGCGATGGTGTTAAGCGCTGCGGTTGGTTTGAAATTAATTTCTTAACCACAACTCTGACAAGAGCCGAAATAATCGTTGCTTGTGAATGTTGTGGTAATCCAAGTAACAGACTAAAAGAGAACCGGGAGAACTATAGTGAAACACTGTTGACAATGATTGGGAATTAAGAGTTGAGTAAATGTAATCGGACAAACGCCGCCGCAGTATATAATTGCTTTTAAAAGGTTCCCCTTTTGGTAATCATATACCAAAAGGGGTGTTTTATATTGTGGATTATAAAAACAGAACATAAAAGAGATGAAGATGGTGGAACTGTAGCTCTAGAATTAGAAACCGATGATAAGTGTCTTGATGTTAATGTTAGATGGGATGGTTGTACAGAAATTCACGTATATTCAGTTACTGAAGAAAATCGTGAACTTAAAGATACTTTTCATACGTGTGATTTAAAAGGATTTATTGATACGTTGCAGACCCTTGATAACGTTTGTCAGGATTACTTTGGTGAGGGAAGTTATTGGGAACGGAAAAAAAATGAAGAGGAATAGCGCACAGTAGCATAACAATAGAATATTCCGCTAAAAACCCGCATAATGCGGGTCTTTGTTTTTTTGTTCGGTTAAGTAGGGTGTTTAATTAAAGGGCAGTAATGCTTGATAAATAGAGGTATTTCAACGCCAAAATCAAGACAACACCTTCCTTATTATGGTAATGTTAATTGAGTCCGCTAACGTTAACTAGAGCGCAATATAATATTGCAACAGACAACTGCAATAAGAAGACACGGAGGAGGATTAATATGTTGAGAAGGCATGCCGGTATTTGGATTGCTCTTTTACTTATCGAATTAATTTTCTTGTATGAAAAGATTCAATCCATTGGATTCTCTGGAAGTGCAATATTCTTTTGTATTTTAGTTATTTCAACGTTAGTTGTTGGTGCGACACTAACTAATATTTATCATAACAATAAATACTAATCCAATGGCGGAATATATTTCTATTTCTTGCTACTTACAGTTCCAATCCCTGGCACCATCTAAGAAATTGGTTTTTTTTGTTGACCGGATTGCAACTAACCTGTAAAATTTTGTTAAGTGTATACTTTAAGGTAATGAACTTACTTAAAGGTAAGGGGATGATTTATCAATGATTCATCAGCTTGAATGTCCAGTGGAGACAATCATTCATGTTCTAGGCGGCAAATGGAAACCAATGATTTTATGGCATTTGATACAATCCAATAAGCGATTCAACGATCTGGAAAAGCTTATACCTGATGTATCTCAAAAAATGCTTTCACAACATCTACGGGACTTGGAACGAGAGGGCATAATCGATAGAACGGTCTACCCCACCGTCCCTCCAAAAGTAGAATATTCCCTTAGTGAATATGGCAAAACATTGATTCCTGTAGCAGAAGTCATGTGTGCTTGGGGAGAAAACACCATAATAAGCGGAAATATGAAGAATCTGCTTCTTAAAGCTTGTTCAATTCATTTGCACACTAATTCAAGGACTCATAACAAAAGCTGCCACGGGATTTGCCTGGCAGCTTTTGCTATTTACAGTCAATATTCCTTTACGATTTTTGCCGTGGACCAACTTGGATAACCCTTTCTGCTTAATGCTTACTTTTAAGTAAGGACCCTACATTAAAGTGGGTTCTTATCAAGATTTTTAAATGATGCTAAGCTTGAGTCAATCCAGAGATGAACTATCGGGAGTCATTTATAAAAGGAGGAAAAAATGATGAAAATTATTGTTTTCGGAGCAACAGGAAATACGGGAAGAAGAGCGCTGGAGCAAGGGGGTAAAATGGGACATGAAATGACAGCATTCGTGCGAAACTCCGAGAAGTTTTATGAACAGCAAGGAGAGCGTTCAGCAAAACATGTGAAAGTGTTCGTGGACGATATTATAAACCCAGTAAGCGTCGGCGAGGCGCTCTCGCATCAAGAGGCCGCTATTATTGCTGCCGGTCATGCAGGTCAAGGAGATGAGTTCGTTCGTCTCGTTGATAACATTATAAGCCAATGTGAAATTCACCCTAGTTTTTCCGGGAGGGTATGGGTAATGGGAGGTGCCGGTCTGCTGGATATTCCATATACTGACCTCATTGGCAACAATCTGCCCGGCTTCCCGCCCGCGTATAAAAATCACAACCGGAATTTTGAACGACTCCTACAGTCTGAGCTCGATTGGTCAATTATGTGTCCGGGAACTATGATTGATTCGATAGAGCCTCCGGCGTCGGTTCATCTGCATGTGACAACGGAAACCTTGCCCATATCAATTCCGAAGACGATCAAGGAATTTTCCGAGGCCGATATAGCCGGTTACTTGTTCAGCCGGCTTCAAGAGCTGGATGTTGCTTATGATGATGTCGTGAAATGCATGCTGGACCATATCGAGCTCGGAGGGCCTTTTAAGAGAAAAAGGGTCGGTCTCGCCTATCAAAGTGATATTCCGGTGAGCTAAGGAGCAAGAAGGGAGATGATTAGTTTGTTTGGATGGCTCCTCGGTTTTCATATATTGGCTTCTATCGCGGTAATCGGTCCCGCGGGTAGTAGTCCAGGAAGGGAAGAATCTATAACGAAAGGGCTGCCGCGTGGCAGCCTTTTGTTCCGTATATAGGCAGAGTTCTGTGCATAAAGGATGCCGTGGACCATTGAATACTTTAATTGCTTAGGAATCCTTAGGATAGCTAGATGAAATTGATGTATTATGAAAGCATTTATTGTAACAGGTACGACACGTGGGATTATGCTTCGAAATCTGTAAACAACTTATTAAGCGTAATGCTGCCAATATCACCTTTCTTTAGTGAAGTTAAAGAAACAGGTTCTTTAAAGTCTGCAGAGGATGTTGCGAAAAAAATTGTCAAAGGAGTCTTAACTTCTTAAGGAAAAGCATTACGCTGAGGGAGTTTAATTGAACTGGCTTGAGAGCACAATAAAAATACTGGACTATTCGTTCTTGAAATATTATACTGTTCCTACTGAGAAGGAGGGATTAACATGGGGCGTTCTAAAGAGTTTGACAAGGAGCACGTACTTCATAAGGCAATGTTAGTTTTTTGGGAAAAAGGTTACGAAGCGACAAGCATACCGGAGTTGTTGGAAGCTATGGGATTAAGCAGATCAAGTTTGTACGAAACATTTGTGGACAAACAGACGCTTTATGTTGAGGCAATACACCATTACAAAAAAATCAGGCAAAATAAACGAAATCTCTTGATAAATGCGCCGTCTGCGAAAGTTGGAATCCGGCAGTATTTTGATCAGCATATTACTTCCGCATTTGATGAAGATTTGCCAAAAGGATGCCTGATTACTGATGCAACCATTGGTTTGGATTCGCCTGATGAACAAATTCATAAATTGATACGGGACGGTTTTGAGGAACTGGAACAGTCTTTTTTTGAACTTTTAAGTAAGGGACAGCAGACGGGAGAAATCGCCCCCAAGAAAGATATAAAGGTTCTAGCACACCTATTGCTTAACCTTAATCATAGTATTAATGTAGTATCCAAGGTGACAAGCGACAAAATAATTATTTATAACATGATGAACACAGTAATTGAGATGCTATAAATATATTTTTTTAGTATTACCGGAACGAACGTTCCGGAAATTTCTCGATATGTAAAGGAGCGCTTACTATGAGTTCAATCGAAAATCAAAGGATTGAAAAACCTATTTCGGCGTGGATCATACTTATTTTAGCTGCCGCTTGCGGAATAATCGCCGCTAATCTCTATTATGCGCAGCCTTTAGTGGGACCAATTAGTTCAGCGCTTGGATTATCTTCTGGGGCAGCTGGCCTGATCGTCACACTGACTCAAATTGGTTACGGAATCGGCTTGTTATTTATCGTACCCTTGGGAGATATACTTGAAAACCGAAAACTTGTTGTTGCATCATTGCTCTTCACTGCAATAGTTTTGACGATTGCTGCATTTGTCAAAAGCGCTCCCCTGTTTCTTACAGCTTCACTGTTTATCGGGCTAGGATCAGTCGCAGCACAGGTACTAGTACCGTACGCAGCTCATCTTTCGCCAGATGCCACACGTGGCCGCAATGTGGGTAATGTCATGAGCGGTTTGTTACTGGGTATCATGCTTGCACGCCCCATATTAAGTATTGTGGCAGAGTTTATGGGGTGGCGCGCCGTATTTGTCCTATCCGGTATAACGATCTTTGTGCTGGCTCTTGTATTAGCAAAGGCGCTGCCTGCAAGGCAGCCGTTGACAACCGTACAATATCCAAAACTTCTGCGTTCCATGTTGCATCTACTCAGAACGACCCCAATCTTGCGGCGTAGAGCGATCTATCATGCCTGTGTGTTCGGTACTTTTAGTTTGTTCTGGACAACTGTTCCTTTGTTATTGACCAGTCCGACTTTTCATTTTTCCCAAAAAGGAGTTGCACTGTTTGCATTGGTTGGGGTAACCGGAGCGGCAGCTGCGCCTGTGGCAGGCCGTCTTGCGGATAGAGGCATGATTCGTCCTGCCACAGGGTTAGCCCTGGCTTTAGTTATCGTTTCTGTATTTCTTCCTCTAATGATCCAAACCGGTTCGACATTCGCATTGGTATCTCTGGTAGTTGCGGCCATTCTTTTAGACATGGGAGTTTCGGCAAATTTGGTCCTTGGGCAGCGTGCTATTTTCTCACTGGGAGCAGAGTTTCGAAGCCGGCTTAATGGTTTATACATGGCAATTTTTTTTGCTGGCGGTGCTATAGGCTCAGCGACAGGAGGATGGGCATACGCCAGCGGCGGCTGGAAAGCAGCATTGTTGATTGGAATAGCTTTACCGACTATTGCGATGATTTATTATGCGACAGAGAAAAAGCAATTGAACTACCCTGAAAATCTCACATAGCTGAGAGCTAAAAATGGCAATACGAAATTAGGCGCAGCTATGACGTTTTTTTCAAAAGGCTGCGTCTCATGTTTTAATATGAGTGAGGTATTATGAGGCGTTGGGAGCAGCGATTGTTACTGTAAAGCCAAGATTCTCTAGCCTACGAACGGATTGTTTAACGATGAAATCTTGCTGACGTTTTTCAAAATAATCAGCACCTAAATCTCGGTAATCTTCGTTGCGAGTTAAGAGATGATAGGCGATCTTCATGATG
>NZ_AUGY01000044.1 GCF_000422905.1 Paenibacillus alginolyticus DSM 5050 = NBRC 15375 | reverse complement strand
TAGGTCTTGCAGGGAAAACAGGCTTTGCTGCCGAATCAAATACATTAGGAGAACTCCCTTCTCTTCTAGTGTTTGGTGGTACTTACACTTTCGATTAGATGGGGAGGTTCTCCTTTTTGCATCCGCCAGAAACCCTTATCTGGCGTGGGTTTTGAATTGTGAAACTTACTCCTAGAGACTCTTATTGGCGGAGAGTAATCAGGTGGAGTAGAGGAAGCGAGGAATAGTACAAAAAGGAGTAGAGATGTAGAAGGATGCAGGGTTCAGCTGTCTGAGGGCAGATGGAAAAGTAAAAGTGTGTAGAAGTGTATTGCAAATGTGAAGTACATCAGCAGAAGTTTGGAGAAGTGGTGTATCTCAAGGTGGGTGCAGAAGTTGAAGGCTAGAAGAATGGGCTGCAAGTGTGGCGAAATGGAGTAGTTAAAGCGCCCTAATGCTCGAAATTAGCAGCAGGGTTCACTCAGTTCATCCGCCTATCCTCCTTTAATACCAAAAAAGAGCTCTTCCCCGGTCTCAATAGACCAGCAGGAATTGCTCTTTTTATAGTACTTATCTAACGATGTTAATTCTTAACCATCTAAAGTGATTAGCGGCAGACTACTCCTGTGAGGACGTTTCTTCATTGGCACTGGAGTTTGTTGCTGTACCTTGGAGCATGGAGTTTAACTCTTCCAATTTTTGTTTAGATTCGCTATCTTCCGCGTTGGCCTGTGCGGCATTAATGCCATGGCTCACCACATCATCACTGCTGTTGGTCGTTGACATTTGAAATCACCTCCTCTAAGTTTCAGTTGATTAGGTAAGGATAAGTTGGCAACTTAACTTACTCGGCATCAACCCTGACAAACGTACTCGTCCGGAAGGACAGCGTTGGCCGTTTATCTTTGACTAACTAAGTATGTCTCAATTTTCCAGTAAACATACAGGCCGTTTATTTAATATTAGAATGCTGCAGCTAACAATCATAGGTAAAGACTATAAATGATGTCTATTTTAACTATTTCACAAATATCGTAAGGGAGAGCATAATAGAAGAAAATGGAAAGGCGATGAGTCGCGTATGGGGAAATCTTTCGAATCGCTGCTGCCAGAGCATGAAGCATTTATCGCGAAACAGCACATTTTCTTTGTGGGGTCGGCACCGCTATCGGCGGAAGGGCACGTTAATCTTTCTCCGAAGGGTCATGATGTGCTGCGTATTTTATCAGCGAATGAAGTGGCTTATTTGGACTTAACGGGGAGCGGGAATGAGACAAGTGCGCATCTGGAGGAGAATGGACGAATTACGTTGATGTTCACGGCCGTAGAAGGACCTCCAATGATACTGCGCCTGTACGGGAAGGGGCAAGTTGTTTTGCCAGGGACCCCAGAGTGGGAGAAACTGTCTCCGCGCTTTACGCTGCTGCCTGGAGCTCGGCAAATCATCGTCGTCCAGGTCCATGAAGTCAAAACATCATGCGGTTACAGTGTTCCCTTTTATACCTATGAAGGAGAGCGGAATACCCTGCAGAATTGGGCGACGAAACAAGGCGAGCAAGGGCTGAATGACTATTGGCAAGAAAAAAACGTAACAAGCATGGACGGACTGCTGACGACAATCGGTCAAAAGTTATCCACAGACACTGTCTAAGATCGCATTTATTTATGTAAAATGCTTCCGCAACGCCTCCGGCGCTTCTCGGCTTTTACGCGTCGTGCTGTCCATCGTTACGCTGGTCACAAGGGCATCAGCACAGAGCTCGCCTTGCTTGTTGAAAATCTCTTGCTTCAGCACAAAGCTGGAGCGTCCCATTTTGTCAGGGCGGCAGGTGACGGTGAGTTGATCTCCTTGTTTGCATTCTTTTTTATAATTGATGGAGATGTTCACGGTGACGGTTTGAATTCCCATCGCGCCAAAGGTTTCATAGGATAGCTGGGACTGCTCATACCATTCCTCGCGCCCCCATTCCAGGTACTCCAAATATTTGGCATTATTGACGTGTCCATTCACATCAATTTCCGTTGATCTGACGATAATATCCAGTTTGGATTCCAAGAAAATGAGCTCCTTCTTTCCACCTGACATGGGCAGGTGTTTTTGTTCGTAGATAAGAAAGTATAAGTTTTATTACACTTCGCGTCATCAGTCTTGACAAACGCGCTCGTCCCTGAAGGACGACGGAGTCGTTTATCCTTGATTATAGCTCGTCTAGGGGTGTGAAAACCAGCAAATGGCTCATACTGCGCCATAATGTGGGTAGACTATGGCTTGCGTGTTTGATGTTGTCAGTAGATTGGTTAATTTATTTTATCTGCATTTGCATATGAAGCTAGGACCAGGAGGCGGTACATAATGGCGAAAGATTATCGCGTTGAAAAGGATACGATGGGTGAAATTAGAGTACCTGTGGATAAGTTATGGGGGGCTCAGACGCAGCGGAGCTTTGAGAATTTCAAGATTGGCACGGAGCGGATGCCGGTGCGGCTGATTGGGGCTTTTGCCTTGTTGAAAAAGGCCGCCGCGCAAGTGAACCGCGAGCTTGCCGGGTTAACTCCGGAGAAGGCGGAGGCGATTTCGCGGGCGGCCGATGAAATCGTGGAAGGCCGCTGGAACGACGAGTTCCCGCTCGTCGTCTGGCAGACGGGCAGCGGGACGCAGTCGAACATGAACGTCAACGAGGTGATTGCTCACCGAGGCAGCGAACTGCTGGGGGATGGCGGGGAACGCATACATCCCAATGATGATGTGAATCGTTCGCAAAGCTCAAACGATACATTCCCTACCGCGATGCATGTCGCTGGCGTCATCGCGGTGGAGGAGGAGCTTTTGCCTGCGCTGGAGCTTTTGCAGGCTACGCTCCACAGCAAGATGACGGCTTTCGCCGACATCGTGAAGATCGGCCGCACCCACCTGCAGGACGCTACCCCGCTGACGCTGGGGCAGGAGATTAGCGGCTGGTGGGCGATGCTGGAGCAGACGGCGCGCATGGTGCGCAGCAGCGTTGATACGATGCGCGAGCTGGCGATCGGCGGCACCGCCGTCGGCACCGGGCTGAACGCGCATCCCGAGTTCGGCGCGCGCGTCGCCGAAGCTTTGTCTCGCGAGACGGGCACACGCTTCGTCTCGGCCGAGAACAAATATCATGCGCTGACCAGCCATGATCAGATCGTATACGCCCACGGCGCGCTGAAGGCGTTGGCGGCGAACTTAATGAAGATAGCCAATGACGTGCGGTGGCTATCGAGCGGTCCCCGCTGCGGGATCGGTGAAATCACGATCCCGGAGAACGAGCCCGGCAGCTCGATCATGCCGGGCAAGGTCAACCCCACGCAGAGCGAAGCGATGACGATGGTCGTTTGCCAAGTGATGGGCAACGATGCGGCCATCGGTTTCGCCGCCAGTCAGGGCAACTTCGAGCTGAACGTGTTCAAGCCCGTGATCATACACAACTTCCTGCAGTCCGTGCGGCTGCTGGCTGATAGCATGCGCTCGTTCAACGATAACTGTCTCGTTGGCATGGAGCCGAATCGAGAGGTGATTCAGCGCAATCTTGAGCAATCCCTTATGCTGGTTACAGCGCTCAACCCGTATATCGGGTATGAGAAAGCAGCCAGCATCGCGAAGCAAGCCCACAAAGAAGGGCTGACACTGAAGGAGTCAGCCGTGCGCAGCGGCTACTTAACGGCTGAGCAGTTTGACAGCTATGTACGTCCGGAAGACATGGTGCATCCGAAGGCAACGTGAAGAGCTATGGGGGAGACGGAGGGAGTGTCTCCACCACAAAAGAGGTTGAGCCGCAGTTTAAGACTGCAGCTCAACCTCTTTTTGTACCTGTGTTCGGTGAGGAAGTCAATGAGGGCCTAAAATGGTTTTAAGTATCATGCGTTGATGAGAATTAACGCAACCTCGAAGAACGAGCTCAAGTTCATCTTTTTCTTTTTCATAGTTCACCGAGCAAAGCTAGCTAATTTCTCCGGATCTTCTTCAACTGCTGCGATGGCGCGAAGCATGTCCTTAGATGAGACACCCATAATATCTGAAACCACAGACCCAAGCTTGATATTTGCTTCTTCAACACTTTTTGAATCCGATTATGTTGTATAGCTCGTTCTTCAATGATGCTTCGGCGATAACGAACTAACTCTCGAAGTTCAGTTCGGGGATCCCTGATTGGGAATTTTAGTAAAATAAAAGGAATTGGCATTAATTAGTAGAAATATTAATGGGGTATAGGTAAAAAACTTTATTATTTTTTAAATGTACTTCAAATGAATAGGAGAGATAACTTATCAGAACTATGACAATTGAGGAGATGTTTAGTTTATTCCGAAGTGACGTTTATAAACTTAACTCAAGTATCCAAAGGACATTATTTATTACCTTTCGTGATTTTGTATATAAAAAAATCTACTTCATGACAAGGGATCATGAGATGACTGAAGATGTGATTCAAGAATCTTTTATTAAAGCACTTCGAGCGGGTCCACGATTAAAACAAGATTCAAATCTTCGAGCATGGGTTAGTCAAATTTCAAGAAACACGACTTATGACTTTATAAGGTCTACACAAAAATATAGTGAAAATATTCATCTTGAATTTGTTATGAATAGTAACGAATCTGACCTTATATCCCAAGAAGTAGTAGAGAGGTCTGTTGAGACATTAATTCGTAATGAAACCTTACTTGAGGCTATCCAGGAGTTAAAGTATGAGTATCGTATTGCCCTCCTGCTATATTACATTGAGGAATTATCATATAAGGAAATCATAAAGGAACTTGGTATATCACACGATGTTCTCATGAAGAGATTATCAAGAGCTAGAATTATGCTTGCCCAAGTATTTATAAACAAGTGGGGTGATGGTAATGAATCCGCATACAGAAAAACTATCTGATTCAGAGCTAAAACAAGCAGTTAAATCAGCTTATGATGATATAACGATTCCGGGTGGGACTTTAGCATGGGAAAGAATGCAAGAGAAGATCTCGGTGCAAAGTAAAAAACGAAGACAATATACTCAAACATTACGTTTTGGAATTGCTGTTGTAATAGTTACCCTGGTAATTGGGCTTGTAATTCCAACATCGAGTGCTTTCGCATTTCAAAAACTATTTACTATAGTCAAAAAAGCACAAAATGGTGTAGTCCAAGTGCTGTATGGCACACAAAAAAACAATATCCAAGGTGCTCGAACAGTACCACCTCCGGGCTACGATGCAGTAAGAATAAATGAGAATTCAGATCAAATTGTTCAGCCTTTAGTAACTTCACTTGAAGAGGCTAATAAAAAACTCTCATTTCATATTGCAGTACCTAGCATATTGCCGGCTAACTATAATATGGAACGAGTGAAGTTATTCCCTGATGATGACAAAGAATATCATTATGTATTGGTAGAATACCGAAAGAACGATGAGTTCATTTTATTGTCAGAAAAAAAACTTATTGAGAAAAGCACAGGTTGGAAGTCAACGATTACTGAGACCGCTGGTCGAATAGTACCTGTTGAAGTTGGTGGGTATGAGGGAATACTCATCGAATACACAGAGGGGGGAGCAAGAATAGAGTGGTTAAAGGATAACATTCTATTTGAAATTTACGGTAAATTAAACGGAGACGAAATGCTTGAATTAGCCCAATCATTAAAATAGTTTAAGATTATATGAAGAAAACCAGCTAGATCATTAAACTTAGCGGGTTTTCTTCATGTATTTTAATTTCAATCGTATTTGATTATTTTATTAAGATTGAACTAGAATAACGAATTCCTTGTTCCATAATTCTGTCCTTCACAGTCCAATGGACGGATTGAACTCTATAATAATAACCTGAAGTAACAGCGAGCTGATAGGACACATAAATGCTGATGTTGTTAGAATTAGTAGCGTCACTACTAGTGTATACATCTAACCAAGAAGACCCATCCCATTTTTGAATAATAGTTCTTACACCGATAGTATCAACATATTTAGTTGCATTTGTTTGTCCATTTACCCGAATCGTCCCACCTCCTAAATCTGTAATAGCTCCACCACCACTCTCGAGGTCCTTGAAACCAGGATCGAAGGATGTTTGAGGTGACACACCAACAGTGGATTCCCCTCATTGGCAGCAACATAACTTACTCCTAACGATAACAACATAATGAATGCCATCATGAATACTGTAAATGTTCTAGTTGATCTCATTCCTTTTATCCTCTTTTCTATATTCATTAGTAATTGCTCGTAATATGAAACGTTGAAAGAGAATAAATCCTGACACTATTTTCAAAATTACCCAAAAATATTTTATTTTAGATTCGTGTCAGAATACATTCACTCATCACGTTTATATATGTATAGGAGTAATTGGAATAAACTACCAATGACCTTCTTCTTTGAATGGTGGCCACCATCAAATAAAAACATTCTTTTTTGAAATGAACAGCTAAGTTGAGTTTTCTGGATCGTGTTACTTGTTGTTATCAACGACTATCATCTGAGGAACATGGGCCTAACATCTTTGTTCTATAACGGATAAACCGATCAGGAAACAAACACTAAACGCCGCTAGTCTGGTTTTTTTCTATAAATTTAAAAAAGAAAGAAGGTATCTAAAATGAAGGTGAAAATGGCCTTGCTTTCCATTACTTTACTATTATCATTACCCTTAAGTGCAAACGCTGCAAGAAACATTAATGTGGTGACAAGTCCAGCGACCGAAACTACAGTAAATGGCATACCCGAATCACAGCTAATGACTACACAGGATGTCACGATCGGACCTTATTTCGATTCTTATACTCCAAATTCGAATTCAACAGTTCTAAAATTTAAGAAAATCGCTTCTTATTCGCATGATAACAGCCGAAATAGTACTGAATTCCCTATGGAAGTGTCAATTACTTACTCAACAAGTCAGGGTTCGGAATGGTCAGGGAGCATAAGCTTTACTGGGGAGATTAAGGCTGGTATCTTCGCCAAGTTAGGCGCGACAATTGGAGGAGGTTATAAGGACGCTCGTTCAACCAATGAGGCTGTTGGTATAAAGGGTGGTCCTCTAAAAGTGCCTGCATATAAATGGGGATATATCGATATGTGGTATAAAGGACAAGCCACAGGAGGATTGCTACGAACATACACGCAAAATACAGCAGATCTGTCAGTAAAATACTACAAGGATACTTTAATTAACGCAACGGTTTTCAAAAGTGATTATGTTGATGTTCACTCTGAAGCTTGGACTAATTAATTAGCAATAGTAAATAGGGTCAGCTCTAAGTTGGCCCTTTTTTTAACAAAGAAAGAGGGAGAGTAAAATTGATGAAGAAAATTATATCCACAAAAAATGGATTATTAATAATTTTACTAATAAGTATAATTGGCTGTAGTAAAGATAATAGGGAGATTGCTAATGTTAATAATGATATATTATCCTATGAGCAATTTAAAGAAACATTCATTGAATTAAAATCCACATTTAATCCATCACCAAATTTCACTAGGATCACACCTGATGATCTCGTTGTAAGAACTACTTCATTTCCGGATAATAACATTGATTCTAGGAAAGCAGATGTTAATAATAATAATATAAAATATCCTTCTCGATATGAAACTTACTATAAATCGGAAACTTCTGATCTATTTATAAAAGTAAACTTTGTTTACTTACCGCAAAATAATAATTCTTCATTTCTTTCAATAAATACGATAAGCAATATTGATAACTCAAATATTATAGAAAAGTACCGTGACATTAATAGGCCACTCATTGATGAATACTTTATAACTTTAAAAGGGATGCTAATCATTATTAATTTTATTGACAATTCAGATATTAAGGATAATGAAGACGATAAATACAAAAAATTTATTAAAGAAGAACTGGATTTTTACAAATCCTTCGAGAAAAATTTACTTGAAAGCTCTAAAAACAATCATGGCTTTTCCTCTGAAACCCCGAGATAACATGAATATAAATCAGTTAACACTAAGAAAATGTTTCGACAGAAATAGAAATGTGCCGTTTTATTCGGTGTATAAATATGTATGAGCAAGACAGTCTACGGAGACCAATAGACATTTAGGTGTCTTTTTACGTTTCCGTGGACTTTTTTTTCCAAAAATGTTCTTGTCATTCTGTCGCAGAGACCCATCCCCACACACCTTTTCCCTTCACATGTAGTTATACATGTTTAATTTTCGTTATATCAACAGAATATACAAATCAAGTAATCTTAAAGATGTAAGCACATACATTTCAGATTACCTGGGAGGTCACATATCAGATGAAAAAATCATTGAAACAATGGGTCGGTGTTGGAACGACGGTTATCATGGCAGCAACGGTTGTTGCAGGATGCGGAAGCACGCCGGAGACATCGAAACAGCCAGCAGCTTCACCAGGCGCAACCGCAGCTAATGCGAAGCCTTTTGCAGGAAAGACGATTTCTTTAGTAGCAGCGAACCATCCTTGGGCGGAGGCAATCAAGCCTTTGCTTCCAGACTTCGAGAAGGAAACGGGCATTAAGGTTAACGTGGAGAGCTTCTTCGAGGATCAACTGACGCAAAAATTAACGGTACAATTTACATCCGGTTCTGCGACACCAGACGTTTTCATGTATCGTCCGCTGCAAGAAGGAAAATTATTCTATAAAAACGGTTGGCTTCAACCGCTTGATGATTACGCTCAAAAAGCGAAGAATTATGACTTTGCCGATTTCGCTAAATCCGCTGTTGGTTCCACAACGGTTGATGCGAAGCTAGCTGGTATTCCGATCATCACGGAACAAGAAATTTTGTACTATCGCAAGGATTTGCTGCAAAAAGCTGGCATTGCTGTGCCTAAAACATTAGACGAGCTGCAAGCTGCGGTGAAGAAGCTGCATGATCCAAAAAACGAAATGTACGGCTTTGTAGCTAGGGGCCAACGTTCTCCGCTAGTTACGCAAGTTTCTTCCTTCTTATATTCCGAAGGTGCAGACTTCACGAATGGCGATAAAGCAGCCATTAACACGCCAGAAGCGATCAAAGCATTTACAACATACGGCACTTTACTTAAGGATTATGCGCCTCCAGGCGTACTCAATATGTCTTGGCCGCAAGCTTTCGGTATTTTCGCTCAAGGGAAAGTTGCTTTCTTAACGGATGCGAACTCGCTGTACCAAAATGCGATAGATCCAGCGAAGTCCCAAGTCGCCGATAAAGTTGGTTTTGCTGTTATGCCAGCAGGTAAAGCAGGATCTAAGCCTTACAGTATTACATCTTGGGGTCTTGCGATGAATGCCAAATCGGGTAACAAAGATGCGACTTGGGCATTCATTGAATGGGCGACAAGCAAAGATATCGTGTTGAAAACACAGCAAAAAGGGAACCCAGGCGCTCGCGCATCGGTATGGGATAAACCAGAAGGTACGACAGGCTTCCCAGCTGATCTTGTTCCTATCATTAAAGAAAGCTCCAAAAACGGTGTTGACCACGACCGTCCAACAGTAATTAGTGTAGGTGAAGCTCGTGATGCCGTTGGTGAAATCGTACAAAAATTAATGACTGGTGAAACGAACATTCAGCCAGTAGCAGACAAAGCGAATGCAGCTTTGCAAGCGATTATGGATAAAGATAAAACGAAATAAATACAGCACGATTGGTAGCAAATGAGGGTCATCTCAAGTGGCCCTCTTCACCCTTTGCATAAGGGTACAATTTCATCAGGAAGGGTGAATGAAGTCATGCAATACAGTTGGTTTAACCGCAATTTAAAATGGATTTATACACTTCCGGCGGTCATCTTCGTCCTGTTGATGATGCTTTTTCCAATCATCTATACATTCCGAATCAGCTTCTACGAGTGGAGCATGTCCGCAACTACGCCGCCACTCTTTGTAGGACTGTCGAATTATATTGCACTATTCAAAGATGAGCGCTTTTGGCATGCAACAGGTTCAACGTTCTACTTCACGATCATGGCCCTTGGGCTTGAGCTTGTCCTTGGTATCGCGATTGCCTTGCTGCTGTCGAGGGAATTCAAAGGCAAGAACCTCGTAAAAACGGTATTCCTGCTGCCCATGGTAGCAACACCGGTAGCTATGGGCTTGGTGTGGATGCTCATCTATGAGCCGACCATCGGGATAGCGAATATGATGCTCAAATCGATGGGCTTGAAGCCCTTACTATGGCTTGCTTCACCTAATCAGGTTATACCTTCTCTGGTTATTGTAGACGTCTGGCAATGGACACCGATGATTGCCCTCATTATTATGGCAGGCTTAGCTACACTGCCAACGGATCCTTATGAGGCGGCAGATGTGGACGGAGCAACGGCATGGAGAAAATTCGTTTCCATTACGCTGCCCTTGCTGAAACCTACGATCATTGTAGCGGCGATGCTACGATTAATTGATGTGTTGAAGACGTTCGATATTATTTATGCGACAACACAAGGCGGACCGAATTTTGCTTCAGAGACATTGAACTTGTATGGTTATGTGCTCGGTTTCCAATACTTTAAGCTGGGTATGGCTTCATCGTTACTTGTAATCTTCTTTGCTCTGGTGATGGGACTGACTTTATTTATGATATGGATGCGCAAACGATTGGAGGGAACCTCATCATGAAGCCAAAGAAGGGCTTAAAATTTATACTGACTCTGCTAACGTTCCTAGTCCTAATCGCTTTTGGTTTTCCATTTATCTGGATGTTATTGGCTTCTTTTAAGACACAATCACAGATTTTATCGACGGGCAATATCTTCTTTTTCAAACCGACTTTTCATAACTATGTCAGTGTATTCAAAGAGTACAATTTCCTGAAGTTTATTTGGAATAGTTTCCTTGTTGCAGCTGGTTCAACGCTTTTATCTCTCATTCTAGGTCTTCCGGCAGCATATGCCATTGCAAGACATCACCTTCACAAGCTGGGGCTTCTCATCTTAGTTGCGAGAATTATTCCGGGAATCACATTCTTGATTCCTTGGTTCATCCTGTTCTCCAAGATCCATTTGGTAGACACGTATACAGCACTAATTCTTAGTCATATGCTCGTTGGATTACCATTTATTATTTGGATTATGATTTCTTTTTTCGAGGCGCTTCCTACGGAAATCGAAGAATCAGGACTTATCGATGGATGTACGCATCATCAAGTGTTTCTGCGCATTATTTTGCCTATCTCAGGACCAGGTGTTATTACAGCATCGCTGCTCTCCTTCATCTTTTCGTGGAACAATTTCATGTTCTCGGTTATCTTGGCAGGGGACAAAACAAAAACGTTACCGATCGCTGTGTTTAACTTTATGTCCTATTCCGAAATCAACTGGGGTGCGCTGATGGCTGCGGCCTGCATCATTACACTTCCAGTTCTGATCATTGCTTTAGTGTCCCAACGCTACGTGGTAAGCGGACTTTCTGCTGGTGCAGTTAAAGGCTAATAACGAAGGCATAACGATTCGAGGGTAGTCGTCGCCTTTTCTTTGGATGACTTCTCTCGTATAGTTAACTCTAAGTTAGAAAGCTTAGCAGAAGCATGGAAGGTGAACCCAGCGTGCCGTATAAACTTAATATTTTCAGCAAAATTCTCATTCTATTGGTTCTACTCCTTATCCCTATTGTGCTGCTCTACAGCTATACGAATCGGATAACGAATAACGTTGTTCAAGACCAGATTCAGTCATCGAATTTAAACCAGCTGTCTTTCTTCATGCATCAATTGGATGCGGACGTGGAGCGATTAGCGATGTCTCCCGTTATTCTCGGCAGCGACCCTTACATAAGGGAATTTATTGACAGGAATGAGTCGCCTGATTATGACATGCTGAAAGAACAGTCGCGTATTATACAGAAGCTTAGCCTCCAAAGTGTCTCCAGCGGATGGGTGAATGAACTGACCATTGCGATTCCACACGGGAAGCAAGTGTTGTCTTCCAGTATTTTTGTGAATGGGACCGATACTTGGCCTTGGGATAGCCCGATTAAGCGAACATGGACGTATGAGGAACGCAAGGGGGACAATGGGGTTGGGTCGTTCATTAGGGAAATTAGTGAGCCGATTCGTGCTCAGGTTGCCAGTCAATCTAACGTGTTGTATCAAGTAAGGTTCAGCGCGCAGAATATGATTCAACTGCTGGATGTGTACAAGCAAGATAAACGAAGCGATCCTTTTTTGGTTGATGGGCAAAATAGGGCGATTTACAACAGCACGTCGAATCCGTCGATTACGCATACAATTCATGACAAATTGGCTGGTCAAGGCTTACCGCTTACCGGCCAAGTTCAATTTGAAATCGCCAATCAGCAATATTTGATCAGCATTGTCAAATCGGAACAGTTGGGTTGGTACTTGGTGGATTATGTACCTGTGCAGAAGATACTTTCTCCGATTACGATGACGCGTAAATTGTTTTACGTTTCTATTGGTTTGCTGCTTGTGATGAGTATTCTGGCTTCTTTCTTGCTGTATCGCAACGTGCAAATTCCGATTGGCAAGATGATTCAAAGTGTACAGCAAGTGAAGCGAGGCGATTTATCGGCTCGGATCGCATATAGAGCCAAAAATGAATTTGATTTCCTCATCCAGCGATTTAATGAGATGGCCGAGCAAATTCAAGTGCTTGTAGAGGATGTTTATGCGGAGAAGATCCGTTCACGTGAAGCAACCTTGAAGCAGCTGCAATCGCAGATTCACCCGCATTTTCTGTATAATTCCTTGTTCTTCATTATCAATTCAGCAGAGATGGAAGACAAAGAATCGGTCGTCGCCATGTCGCAGAATTTGGCTGAGTTTTACCGTTACACGACTAGAGTGGAAAATCAAAGCGTGCGGCTGCAAGAAGAACTGGATTTGGTAGGTCATTATTTAACGATTCAGAATCTCCGCATACACCGATTGAGATATGAGATCAATGTGCCGGATGAGATGCTTAACGAGAGGGTTCCCCGACTTATTTTGCAGCCGCTAGTAGAGAATGCCATTGTCCATGGGATTGAGCGCAGCGCAGAGGGCGATTTAATCACGATTACGGGTGAGCAGAAAGACGGATGGAATCGGTTGACTGTTGAAGATAACGGCGTAGGGCTTGATGAAGCGGGACTAGATAAGCTGCTTAAACAGCTGAAAGTTCCAATATCCGATGAGATTGGTTGTGGAACATGGAATGTTCACCACCGTTTGTATTATCAGTTCGGGGAGGGCTCCGGACTTACTTTTGAACGCGTAAATGACGGAGGTTTAAGGGCAGTGCTGACTTGGAAACATAATTCCCAGGAGAGTGATCTAGCCACAGAGGTGATAAAACGATGATTCAACTGTTGATTGTCGATGACGAGGCGCATGTCGTGGATCGGCTTCAGTCTACGATTGACTGGGCATCTATCGGGATTGAGCAGGTTTTTAAGGCTTATTCGGGTAAAGAAGCGCTGGAGCTGCTCGAGCAAATGTCGATTGATATCGTGATTACGGACATTCAGATGCCAGGTATCTCCGGCTTGCAATTGATTGCCGAGATTAACCGTCGATGGGCGAAGACCAAGTGTATTCTTCTGTCCGGATACTCGGATTTCAACTATGCCAAAGAAGCGATTCTACAAGGCTCAGAGGATTATTTGCTCAAGCCGGTTACTGAACAAGCTTTACTGGCTACGGTCAGCCGGGTGATGGAAAAGCTGCAGAAGGAATGGGAAGCCGTCATCTCTACACAGCGTCTTACGTATACATTCAAGGAAAACCTCCCTTTACTTCGAGGGAATTTATTGAATGATTTACTTCAAGGGCACAAAATATCGGAGCAGTCACTTCGAGAAAAAATGCAGATTCTAGAGCTCCCTGATTACCACGAGCATGCTTGTGTATTGATGATGGTTCGGTTGGAATCGAATTTTCTGGAATATGATACCGGTCATTTATCGTTAATGGAATATGCGATTAGCAATATGGCCCACGAACTATTTGCAGAGAAATTCGATAGCTGGCATGCGAAGGATGCTCACGATTATTTGGTATTCGTAATGAAGCATAAGCAGGAGACACCTGACAAGGAAGATGCTGCTTGGCTGGAACGTACGGCAGCCGATCTCCAATCAGCGGTAAACAATTATTTGAAAGGCAAAATTTCCATCCTCCTGAGCAGTTGGGGCGAGTTCCCGGTCGAAATAAAGGCGCTGTACAATAGCTCGCTTAGCGCCTTTCGCAAACGTATCGGGAGTGAGCACGAGCTGTTCATGCGGCTTGGCGATGAATCTATTCTGACCGAACTATCAGCCTTGCAAAGGCTATATGAGCCGCCAACGCTCAATCACTTACTGGAAGCCGCAAGATGGGAAGATACCGAGGAAAAGCTGTCTCAGATTTTCGATGAAATGGAAGTCAGATTCTCCGAATCTCAGGAACATCTATTAGAGGTTTATTTCTCGATTGCATCTGCATTTGCTTATATTGCACATAAGAATGGCCGGCAGCTGCATCAGCTCATTGGCGGAGATTACGACCGGATGATGGAAGGTATACCGTTTCGTACGGTGAACCAGCTGCGTGAATGGTCGATTCGCTCTTTGAGGCGCATGAAGGAGGATATGGATCAAGAAAGGCAAGATAGCCGAGCAACGCTGATCAAGGATATCAGGTCGTTCATCGATCAGCATCTGGCTAGCGACGTCTCCTTACAATCGATTGCCGATCATGTGTACATGCATCCGGTGTATGTATCGAAGATCTACAAACTTGAAACGGGTGAGAATTTAAGCGACTACGTCAATCATGCACGGATGGATAAAGCCGCTTATCTGCTGAAGAATGGTCAGGATAAGATTTATGAAATCGCCACACAGCTTGGCTATCAGCGCCCGCATTCCTTTAACCATGCGTTCAAGAAGCATTACGGCATGACTCCGCAAGAGTACCGAGATCAATATTCATAGCGAACAAATCATCGTTGATTGGTGAGAGGAGTTTGGACTCGCACGGCGAATTTCAACAGGGAATAGAGGAGGACGATGATCATGAAAATTACGAAGCTGGAACTGTTTAAGGTGCCGCCAAGATGGTTATTTCTGAAAATCGAAACGGATGAAGGCATTACGGGATGGGGAGAGCCTGTCGTTGAGGGCAAAGCGGATACAGTTGCTGCCGCGGTGATGGAAATGAGCGATCATATCATTGGCAAGGATCCGATGCGGATCGAGGATATGTTTCAGGTGCTGTACCGCGGGGGCTTCTACCGCGGAGGGCCGATCTTGACAAGTGCTATCTCAGGCATTGAGCAAGCGCTCTGGGACATTAAGGGCAAATTCTACAATGCGCCCGTCTATGATCTGCTCGGCGGCGCTTGCCGCGACAAGACGCGCGTCTATTCGTGGATCGGCGGGGACCGCCCGAGCGACGTAGGCCAAGCGGCCAAGCAGCAGGTCGCAGCTGGATTTACGGCGGTGAAAATGAACGCCACCGAAGAAATGCACTACATCGACTCCATCAGCAAAGTGGATGAAGCGATTGCGCGCATTGCCGCTGTGCGCGAAGCCGTCGGCAAAGACGTTGGAATCGGCATCGATTTCCACGGCCGCGTGCACAAATCGATGGCCAAAATCATCGTCAAGGAACTAGAGCCGTACCGGCCTATGTTCATTGAGGAACCTGTTTTGCCTGAGAATAATGAAGCGCTCAAAGAGATCGCTCGTTATACCTCGTGTCCGATTGCCACGGGCGAGCGGATGTATACACGCTGGGGCTTCAAAGAGCTGCTGGCCCAAGGCATCGTGGACATTATCCAACCCGATCTTTCCCATGCTGGAGGCATCTTGGAAACACGCAAAATCGCCGCGATGGCGGAAGCCTACGATATTGCAATTGCGCCGCATTGTCCGTTAGGCCCGATTGCTTTGGCAGCATGTCTACAGCTGGATACGTGTTCTCCGAATGCCTTCATTCAGGAGCAAAGTCTCGGCATTCACTACAATCAAGGCAGTGACTTGCTCGATTATTTGAAAGATCCTTCTGTGTTTAAGTATGAAGATGGCTTCGTAGCCAACCTGACTGCTCCTGGTCTAGGCATCGAGATCAATGAAGATAAAGTAAGAGAGATGGCTGCAATTGGTCATAATTGGAAAAATCCAGTTTGGCGCCAAGCCGATGGTACGGTAGCCGAGTGGTAAGTGGAACAACAGGAAAGAGCAAGAAAGAGCCTGAAACAGTAGGAATGAGCCTCAACTCCATTTTCATGGAATTGAGGCTCTTTTTGTTTTTGTATAGGAAATTATGGTTTTCGCGGTCTGTGAATAAGGTGCTTAATCTGCATGGACGCGCGGGATGATCTGCCGAGAAGTCGATTTCCGACTTCTCAAACTCAGTTGGCGGGCATCGGCTCGCATAGCTCTGGCAGTAAGCGCGTTTTTCGCGCTTATTTGTTTATCCTTGAGCTACTGAATCGGATCAGGAACCATATTCTTTTCAAGCAGTTCGCTATTCGTCTTCATATGTTTCATTTCATTTCCCAACTTCTTCATTTCATCCATATCCTGCGCCATGGAGTCATTGTTGGCTTCTGCCAAGGATCTGCCTGCTGAGCCGTTACAGAGCCGTTCTAATTCGATTAATTTATCCAGAGCTGTCCGGCGAACTTGCAGAGGAACGAATTCGTTCTCCTGAAAGTCGGCTTCATGGAAGTGTACAGTTGTATTCCCTTGCTCAGAGGTGAATGTGGTTAACGTAAGCGGGTAAGAGGCTGATGTCGCATCGTTATAAATATCGAATTTATAGACCGATTTCTCGGTGTACTCAATACGTTCTAACCCCAGGTCTGTTAACTGTTGATGGAGTGTGCTTTTATCCATTGTAATTCCTCCTTTCAAGCATGCGTCAAATCGTACGCCGTCCTTGCGAATCTATATGATGTGTACCCTTAATGTTGATTGTTCTGGTAATTCGATTTGACAGCCTGTAAAGACTCAGCTACGAGCTGTTTGCTTTCCTTGGCCTTATCAACAGCCTCTGATGCTTGATGGCTAACGGTGTTGGCAATATCCTTCGTTTTCTCGCTGACTGCTGATGCAGCTTCCTGCGTCTTCTCACTAACAATCTCACTAACAACTGACGCGATATCCTGTGTTTTGTCACTTACGGTTGAGATAATATCCTGTGTTTTCTGACCTACAGCGGAAGCCAATTGGCTTGTTTTATCATTGAACGTGCGATACGTATTCGACAAGTCTTCACGCAGCTCCGACCCTGCTTTAGGGGCTAATAACAATGAGGTTATCGCGCCTACAGCGCCGCCGATTACTAAACCTAACAATAGTCCGCCTTTGTTTGTTCCGACTGCTTCACTCATGAGTCATCTCTCCTTTAGTTTGGGTGTTGTGGTGTTGTCATGCTTCCTACTAAGATGTAACCTTCTTTGTCCCATTTGAAACACAAAAAGCTCGTTTTTATTTCCGTTTCCTTATATTAGCAAGGAAATCCAAGCATCTTTATGATTGAATTTTTTTCAAATGGGTAGTAGATAAAATAAACGCTTCAACGTGTTTGATGAAAAATTATGATAAACTACGATGAGGGTTTCCGTTAACTTTTACCCGAAAGGGGTTTGAAGCCATGAGTATTGTGATAGTAGACGATAACGCGACGAATTTACTTATTATTGAAAAAATCCTGCTGAAAGCCGGCTACACCGATTTAGTCATGGTGTCTTCTGCCAGAGAGCTGTATCATTTATTAGAGAAGGATTCACCAAGCACGGCCGAGGTGCCGGTTGATTTGATTCTGATGGATATGATGATGCCGGAAATTGATGGGGTGGAAGCTTGCCGAACGGTTCAAGCCGATGAAAGGTTCCGAGATATTCCGATTATTTTCGTAACGGCGATGGGGGATTCCAATAAGCTGGCTGAAGCGCTGGATGCCGGGGCACTGGATTATGTGATGAAGCCGATTAATAAGGTGGAGCTGCTTGCTCGCATTCGATCAACGCTTCGCTTGAAATATGAAAAGGATTGGCACAAAGAACGGGACAAGCGGATTAAGTATGAGCTCGATTTGGCCAAACAAGTACAGCTTAGTGTTCTGAGTAGTCCCATTAAGGATGAGCATATCCAAATCTCAGCGGTCTATAAGCCGTCCTCTGAGCTGGCGGGTGACTTCTATGCCTGGTATCCGATTGGACCGAATCGGCATGGGATTATTTTGCTGGATATGATGGGGCACGGCATTTCGTCTTCGCTTGTCTGCATGTACATTTATTCCGCATTGAAGGATACCATCACGAACATTTGTGATCCGGAAGGCGTGATGCGTGAGCTGAATGGGCGGATGAACCAGCTGCATCAATCCGATAACCTAATTAATTACTATTTTACGGCGATTTATATGGTCTTGGACACGGAACGGCACACGATTGAGTATGTGAATGCCGGACATCCTGCAGGCATCGCGCTTCTGGATGGTGAAGTGAAATTGCTGACGGAGGGCTGTTGTGCTCTTGGTTTTTTTGAGGGGATTGAGATTACGAAAGGTGTTATTCCTTATGAGAAGGAAGCCCGAATTGTCTTGTTCACAGACGGTCTCTCGGAATGGCTCGATGATGAGCAGGAGGACGGCATCGCCAAAATCATGGGAAGCTTGAAGGAAACGACGACGCACGATCCCGATGGCTTGGTTGAGCGTATTTATCCGTATGCGAAAACCGGTTCTCCGCAGGACGATATGTGCTTGGTTATGATAACGACTTAGTCGTTAGCGATGAAAAACATCGTCTCAGCCGGCAGAGCGGTGAAGGTTGATTTATATCTATAACAAACGCACAAGTTTTATCCCAAATGGGGTATAAAACTTGTGCGTTTGTTGTTTCAATAGACACGCAGACGTGTAATAAGAAGTAGTAGTCCAACAAGTTGGGAGGAATTGGAATGACGACATTGGCATCGGAAGCCAGTTCAGACGCTTTATATTTGTTGCATGAGGGTACGCAGTATCAAAGTTATCATTTTCTGGGTTCCCATTTGGAAGAGCGCAGCGGTCAGAGGGGAGTTAACTTCGCCGTATGGGCGCCAAATGCCAAGCAGGTTAACGTTTCAGGCAGCTTCAATGGATGGAATGGCAGCAATCACCAGATGTCGCTAGCAGATGGCGTATGGACGCTGTTCATTCCGGAACTCGGTGAAGGCACGCTATATAAATATGAAATTGTCACATTGGACGATGAATGCTATCTAAAATCAGATCCGTATGCCTTTCATTCCGAGCTTAGACCCGGAACGGCTTCCATTGTTTCCTCATTGGAAGGTTATGAATGGCAGGACGAGGAGTGGCTGGCGAACAATACGTCCAACCAATTCCTACAACAACCGCTCCTTATCTATGAGGTTCATTTGGGCAGCTGGAAGCGCAAGGAAGATGGCGGATTCTACAGTTATGTGGAATTAGCTGAAGAGCTGGTCGATTATGTGCAGGAACGGGGCTATACCCATATTGAGCTGATGCCATTAGAGGAACATCCGCTGGATACGTCTTGGGGCTATCAGGTAACCAGTTATTTCTCGGTGACGAGCCGGTTTGGATCGCCGAAGGACTTCATGTACTTCGTAGACCGCTGTCATCAAAAGGGGATTGGGGTCATCATGGACTGGGTGCCCGCACATTTCTGCAAAGACGCTCACGGCTTGACCCGATTCGATGGGACACCGCTCTATGAGTATGCGGACATTCGAAAAGGTGAACATCCTACTTGGGGGACACAGGTATTCGATTATGCGAAGCCCGAGGTTCTTAGTTTCTTAATCTCCAATGCCCTATTTTGGATGGATGTCTATCATGTGGACGGGTTAAGAGTGGATGCGGTTTATAGCATATTATCGCTGAATTTTGATCGGGAAGAAGAGGATCGGATTGTGAATGAACAGGGCGGCGAGGAGAATCTCGAAGGAATTGCCTTCCTCCAGAAGCTGAATGCCGTCGTATTCTCGAGATATCCCAATGCCCTGATGATGGCAGAGGATACGAGCTCTTATCCAGGCGTAACCGCGCCCGTCGAGAATGGCGGACTAGGCTTTAATTACAAATGGAATTTAGGATTTACGTGGAACACACTTGCATATATGAAGAAAAATCAGGAAGAGCGCAGCAGTCAGGAAGATCAATTGACGAATTCGCTGATAAATGCTTGGGATGAAAATTATATTCTCCCCTATGCGCATGATGAAGTGGTTCACTCCAGCAAGTCCCTTCTCGGTAAAATGTCAGGTGACGACAACTGGCAGCGGTTCGCTAACCTGCGAGTGCTTTACACTTATATGATGGGACATCCGGGTAAAAAGCTGCTTTTTATGGGAAATGAATTCGGTCAGATCGATGATTGGAATTCGGAAGCTTCGCTGGAATGGGATTTATTGGAATTCGAAGAACATCAGCAATTTGAGCATTTTGTGAAAAAGATGAATCACTTCTACATAGCGGAGAGAGCCTTATGGGAGTTGGATTATGAACCGAGCGGCTTCGAACCGATTCATGCTGAGGATAAAAGCGATGGTCTTGTGACTTTCGTTCGAAAAGCGGAAAACGGCGATGAACAGCTCGTCATCCTTTGTAATTTCAAGCCTGAAGCTCATGAGGGGTATCGATTAGGGGTGATGAGGCCCGGTCGTTATCAGGAGGTCTTTAACAGTGATAGGCAAGAATTCGGTGGATCGGGCGTGACGAACGACGGTACGCTAGTCTCCGAAGAGTGGGCATGTCAGGATTGTCCAAACAGCATAATGGTATCGATACCTCCCCTTGCAGCCATCGTACTCAAATATATTCCTTCGGAAGGATGAGATGACTATGAAAAAGCAGGAATGTGTAGCCATGCTATTAGCTGGCGGCGAAGGTACTAGATTGGGTCCTTTAACTAAAAATATCGCTAAACCGGCTGTTCATTTTGGCGGAAAATATAGAATTATCGACTTTACCTTGAGCAATTGCCGTAATTCAGGTATGAATACGGTTGGTGTGTTAACGCAGTACAAGCCTGCTGTTTTGCATGCTCATATTGGCAATGGGGAAGCCTGGGACATGGCTAGTGAAAGCGGCGGAATCTCCATTCTGGAAAGGCAAATTGGCGCACCGAATGCTTATTCGGGGACAGCGGATGCCATTTATCAAAATATGTCCTATCTTCGTGCACATGATCCAAGCTACGTGTTAATTATTTCTGGCGACCATATTTATCATATGGATTACAGAGCTATGCTCGAGCATCATAAAGCTTCTGGTGCTGATGCAACATTGTCGGTTACGCCAGTGAGATGGGAAGAGGCAAGCCGGTTTGGCATTATGAGCACGGACGAGCATCAATGGATTACCGGATTTGCTGAGAAACCGCTCAAACCTAGTAGCAATCTGGCTTCCATGGGTGTTTATATATTTAATTGGGATGTGCTGAAGGCATGTCTGGAACAAGATGCGAGAGATATGACGTCTAGACATGATTTTGGTCATGATATTATACCCGGACTGTTGGCTGCAGGGGCACATTTATCCGCTTATTCTTATGAAGGATATTGGAAAGATGTCGGTACGATCGAAGGCCTATGGGAATCCCATATGGATTTACTTGGATATACACCAAGGCTGCAATTGGATCAAGATACATGGCCGGTGCTGACCCAAGAACGTGATCTTCCGAAAAGCCATGTCTCACTAGTTGCCAGAGTGAACAATGCGATGATAGGAGATGGCGCAGCCATTTATGGTAATGTAAGTCATTCCGTTCTATTTGATGGCGTTAGGGTTGGTGAAAATAGTAGGGTCTTGAACAGTGTCATCATGCCGGGTGTACAGATTGGAAAAAATGCACTTATTCTTAATGCCGTTGTTGGTGAAGGATCTATTATCAAAGATGGAGCTATTGTTGGTAAGCCAGGAGGTGCAGAGATAACTGCCGTAGGTGAGAAAACAGTGGTAGGACGCCACTATCCAGCTGTGATACCAGCTAAGCTGACGGATACGAGACTGAATTTCGGCTAATTGGGCTTAGTCAATGCTTACGATGCAAGTCTTGCTAAAGCAAGACTCAGTTAATGCTTACGAAGCTAGTTTTGCTAACGCAAAACTCAGTCAATGCTTACGATGCAAGTCTTGCTAAAGCAAGACTCTGAGGAGGAGTGTATGATGAAAAATGTTCTTGGCATGATCAATCTCATGAATGAACAGGATGATTTATCAACGCTTACACGCAATCGTTGTGTCGCTGCAGTGCCTTTTGCCGGTCGGTATCGACTGGTCGATTTCGCGCTTTCCAATATGAGCAATTCCGGCATTCAGAAAGTCGTCGTTATGGCCAATTCGAAGGCGGATTCGCTGCTTGAACATGTGGGTGACGGGCACCACTGGGGGTTAGATGCTTCGGATGAAGGAGGAGTTTCTATCCTCCCGCCTTTCTCCCTATGGATTGATCCCGCGAGTGATACGCGAACCTTCGACCGTGGCGATCTCCTTCATTTATACAGTCATCTCGATTACTTAAAGTCGTGCACCGAGACCTATATATTACTTGCGCCTAGCAGTATTATTTATCGCTCTAATTTCGAAAATATGGTCGATTATCACCTCAGCAGCGGTGCGGAAATTACGGTCCTTTTTAAACATTTGACAGAGATTGACCGTCATGCGCATATTGGTCACGCTTACAATTTGGAGATGAATGGTCAAGGCCGCGTTATCAGCGCCTCTCCCACTTATCATGCTCTGCCTAGTCTAACTCCGCAAAATATCGATTTGGACACGATGGTTATGGAGCGGAAGCTGCTGATAGATCTCATTGAGAAGAGCTTGAAACGCGGGAGCGAGAGCTATTTGAAAGAGGTCATCTGGGCTCATCTGGCTGATATTCATGTACAAGGCTATGCCAATCATGGGTATATGGCGATTATGGATTCCATAGACAGTTACTATGTGCATAGTATGGATCTCCTGCAGCCTCAAGGCTGGAAGCAATTCATGATTAATCAAGAGTCTGTCTATACGCGAAAAGAGGAAGAACAAGAAACGGCCTGTAACCATGACGCGCTGATCCGCAATTCGTTCGTCGCTCATGGCTGCCGGATTGAAGGCTATGTGGAGAACAGCATCTTGTTTCCTGGTGTGACGGTCAGTAAAGGCGCCAGTGTTAAGAATAGCGTCATCATGCATGACTGTGCAATTGAAGCTAGCGTATATTTGGACAGGGTTATTTTGGACAAGCAGGTCGTCGTTGAGCATGGAGCCGTGTTATGCGGACAGTACGCACATCCTTTTGTGGCGGAGAAAAGTGAAGTGATCTAATCTAATCCAAAGGTGAGAGTAGGAGGATCGGTTATGAACGTAATGTTACGTGAAAAAGGTGCTAGGCTGCTAACACACATGACGGGCTGCCGCAGCCGTGTCTATAAGCTAGCTTTGTTCTTTCCAGTTGTTATTCTTGCGATGATTATCGTCAGTTGGACTACTTCAGAACATATCGGTGAACCGGAGATCATTCTTTCACCAGAAATTATCAGTCTGATTCCGAAAGGATCAGATGACACTTTCGTACCCGTCCTGCCACCTACTCTTGCCGCTGTTCAAGCGGAGCCTAGCAATGGGAGTAGTGCTAGTTTGCAGGCAGCTGATACTAGAGCTGTGGTTCCGATACTCCATAGTCTGGAGGGAATTTCACTTGATGATAATACGGAGGCAGTCGTTGCAAAGAAAGGGTACCCGCTAACGTTTGTCCAGGATCCCCACTTTGTAGAAGCCTTTACGTATGAATACCCGGATATGAATATTGGTTTCCAGGATGGTATGGTGACTTTTGTTCAAATTCCAGCGAAGGTTGGGCATGTTCAAATTAATGATCAACGGATTTCGTTAACAATGACCGATGTGAAGCGGCTGCTCGGGGAACCCGATTACGTAACGGAGGATGGCATCGTCTTTCAACGGGGTGAAGAACTTATTAAGCTTTTTGTTGCACCGGAGACACAAGAATTGATAGCCATCGATTATTATGATCTTTCAAGTACCTAATGTCTTCAGCTGGCCTCAATGGTCAGCTTGAATGCATATGCGGGAGATCTTCCTATTTTAGGAAAAGCTTGTGTAAAAGGTAGAGGCTTGTTACTATTTAGTGAAAGAATAACGTAAGGGAGTGTGGCTAATGTCAGCAGAAAAGTTCCAAGTTGATCAAGAAGAAATGGAGAAATCTATACAGCTTCGTATCAGTGGTGAGCTCGATTTGGCTGCAGCCTTAACGTTCCGTCATGCGCTCGAAGCGGTTGTTCACCGGGCGGATAAAGCGTTAATCCTCGATGTGGGGCAGCTGCGGTATATGGATAGCACGGGGATTGGCATTGTGGTCTCGGCCTTGAAAATTCGGGATGAGTTGAAAGCACCGTTCACAGTCACTAATATCCCGGCCGGTATTAAGCGGCTGTTTGATCTTACGGGGATCTCAGGATTCCTGAATGAAGGGATCGAAGGAAGCGCATGAATGTCATTCGTTTACAAATACCCGCAGCAGCGGAATACTTGGATATCGTAAGACTCAGTCTCTACGGGGTTGCTACCAAGTTAGGTTTCTCTTATGAAGATATCGAGGATATGAAGGTAGCGGTGTCGGAGGCTTGCAACAATGCTGTACTTCACGGGGAACCGCAGAGTGGCAGCGGGCAAATCGAAATTAGCTATGAGCCCGGGGACGACAGATTGACTGTGAAAGTGAAAGATGATGGCACGGGCTTTAATTACCAAGAACGTCAAGAGCATACGGTCCCTTTGACCGGGGCTTCACCTAGCGAACTGCAGTCTGGAGGTCTTGGCATTTATCTCATGCAAGCGCTGATGGATGAGGTTATCGTGAACACAGACAAGGGAACCGAAGTCACGCTCGTTAAATATGTCCAAAACAAAACCACGAATTGACGGGGAAACCGTCGATCCGTGGTTTTTTTGGGTAAGAGACTATATTCTCATGGATTTTCATTTTTCTCTTTTTGGGAAGATGAATAATTAGAAAGGCAAGTTGTTGTACAACGTACAACAATTTCCTTGATTTCTTCTTAAAAAGCTCAGGATGTTGTATGTCATACAACAATTTCGCCCTTTTGTAGGCTATTTAGCTACTTTTCGGCTGGAATTGTTGTAGGTTTTGCAACAATCGCGTGGAAGACGCGGAATAGCGTGCTTATTGTTGTACAAAATACAACATGTGCTCGGGTTAGTATTCTTTTTGCTAAACAAATTACAACATGTAACGGGTCAGTTCTCCTTGTTGTACAAAGAACAACATATAAACAGGTAAGCTCTCCTAATGGTGTACTTTGTTTGTACAAATCGAGCGGACTAGCTGGCCTTTCCGCAGCATAACTGTTTGCACCAACCGTTATATCTCGCTCGACCAAGGACAGCCGAAGCCGTAGTTGGTTACAAACTACTTGCCCAGGTACGCATCCAGCATCCAGCTGTGCTTCTCAAGCGATGAGCGAATTCCGATGAGCAGATCGGCTGTCGGTTGATCTTTTTGCTCTTCAGCAAGCTCAATTCCCTCTGTCAGCTCCGAGCAAATGCGGGTGAAATCACCCACCAGCTGCTTCACCATTTGCTCAGCCGTCTCCTCATTCTTAGCCTCCTTAATGGACGCTGCGGCCAAATGCTCCTGCAAGGTTGCTGTCGGAATGGTTCGAAGAGATAGCATTCTCTCCGCGATGACGTCTAGATGCAGGGCAACCTCTGTATACAATTCTTCGAATTTGATATGTAAGGTAAAGAAATTCTCGCCTTTCACATACCAATGATAGTTATGCAGCTTCATATAAAGAACCGAAAAATTAGCGACCTGCTTGTCAAGAATCTCTGTAATTGGACTTGCTTTCGTTGCAGCTTTGACCA
The DNA here is from genome assembly GCF_000422905.1 of Paenibacillus alginolyticus DSM 5050 = NBRC 15375. Taxonomy (GTDB): domain Bacteria; phylum Bacillota; class Bacilli; order Paenibacillales; family NBRC-103111; genus Paenibacillus_E; species Paenibacillus_E alginolyticus. Next base: position 42,969 of record NZ_AUGY01000044.1, on the reverse strand, counting down.
TTGTAAAATCCCTCCACTTATTAAGTATAGTTGTGCATACGTATAAGTACCCTGCCATATTCCGCTTGAAACAAAAAGGAAAGAAACTTGAAATTTTCTGCAACCATTGTTTCAGATGCCAAGAACGGGGGTAAACAATAAGTAATTAAGCAGATAGGGGTGATTGAAATGTTGGTACAAATTAGTGCGATCATTGCAGCCGTTGCGTTTGTGTTCCTTGTCTTCTATTTGATTCAAACTTTGAAATCACTTAAACATTCATTAGATGAGATCACATTAACGATGGGCCAAATGAAGAATGAAGTCGCACAGATCAGTGCGGAAGTACAGGACGTTATTCTCAATACCAATGAGATGGCCATAGATGTGCGTGGGAAGCTGTCCAAGCTTAATCATCTGTTCAGCTCGGTTCATGATGTAGGGCAAGTGATTCACGAGTTAACATCGTCGGTGAAACAATCAGCCACGAGCCTAGTCTCAGCGGTTAAACATACGCAGCCGCTTAGTACGAAATGGAAGACGATTTTGCAAGGAGCTGCCATCTCGTATGAAATGCTGCAAAAAATGAAAACTAAAAAATCACCGCAAGCCGGTGCTATGAAATAGAGAGGGGTCATCTTGTGAACGCTATACGTAAATTTACTGTCTACAAACAATCGAATGGGAAAGAAAATATTATATACTTAAGCGGAGAGCTCGATTTATCAGCTGCATCGGAGCTGGCTACTGTGCTGGACTCGGTCGTTCAAAAAGGAAATGAGATTCTAACGTTGGATTTAAAAGAGTTGCGTTATATTGACAGTACCGGAATTGGTATGATTGTCTCCGTGCTTAAAGTGCGAGCTGCGATGAAGGCAGTCTTTCGTATACATCACATCCCTGCCAAAATACAGCGATTATTCGAGCTAACTGGCATTGCCCGCTATTTGGTAGATCGTGAAGACCAAAGTCAAAACCAAGGTGGTACAGAAAGGAAAGAAGAAATCATATGAGCCCATACATTGGCCTTACGATACCGGCAAAGGCGGAATATCTAGATATTGTTCGACTCACCTTATATGGCGTTGCCACCAAAGCGGGCTTTTCCTTCGAAGATATTGAAGACATGAAAGTTGCTGTGGCAGAAGCTTGCAACAATGCGATCCTGCATGCTTACTCTCATGACAAGTCAGGAACCGTGGAGGTTCAATTTGAGCACAGCAGCGGCTTTTTAAGAATTTCTGTGAAGGACGAGGGCAACAGTTTTAATTACGTTCAAACAGATGCCGAAGCAGCCTCGCTGCACCATAAATCCATCAGTGAAGCGACAGTGGGGGGACTAGGTTTGTTCTTGATGCAAGCTTTAATGGATGATGTGCAAGTACTGACGCATAGCGGTAAAGGAACCGAGGTTATTCTGACGAAGCAACTGGCAGGTCAGCTGAATAGAAAAGAGGAAATGGTATGAATGCGAATGCATCATCCTCGAAACCGTTATATGAAATGTATTCGAAAATGAAAATTTACCGGGAAACCGCTTGTCAAGAGACGGCTACGGCGCTGCTGCTGCACTATGAACCCATTGTTCGTATGGCAGTAGGCAAGATGTCGCGGAGCCGTCCTGATTTATATGATGATTTATTTCAAATTGGACAGATGTCGATGCTGCGGCTTTTTGTACAGTATGACAGCACCATGGAGATTCCTTTTGAAGCCTATGCGATGAAAAGCTTAATCGGTCATTTGAAAAATTATTTGCGTGACAAGTCCTGGTACATACAGGTTCCAAGACGAATTAAGGAGAAAGGTTCGCTTGTCCAGCGTGCCCTGGATGAACTAACCGTGAAGTTGGAACGTTCGCCGAGTATCGATGAGATTGCGGCTTATTTAGAGCTGAGTTCGGAAGAAACGATTGAGATTCTGGCAGGACGCGATTATTATAATTATACATCGCTGGATACTCCGCTCACGAGCGATGGGGATAGTGCGACGATTGGCGATATGATCGCTGGTCCATCGGATGACTATCAAACCCTCGAGAGACGCATGGATCTGGAAGAGGCGATGACTTGTTTGAAAGAGGAAGAACGTACGGTTATTGGTCTTATTTATCATGAAGGACAATCGCAACGGCACATTGCTGACCAATTAGGGATTTCTCAGATGAGTGTATCCCGAATTCAGAAGCGGGCAATAGATAAGCTGAAGACCGTTTTAAACAAGAGCACATAAGGAGGCTACCCGATGCCGGGCAAGCATTTTCAATTGGAATACGGGAAAAAAGTACGCATAGAAAGCATTGATCCTAATGAAACTGGAGCCCTTCACGACCGGGAAGAGGCGGAACCGAATATCGAGCGTCTAAGTGAACGATTAGAAGCCTTGCAAAATATCCTCTACGCCGAGAAGAAGCAGTCTGTTCTTTTTGTGATTCAGGGCATGGATTGCAGCGGCAAAGACGGCGTTGTGAAGCGTGCGCTCGGAGGATTGCATCCACAGGGCTTTCAAGTAAGCAGCTTCAAAGCGCCTACCGAAGAGGAAGCCGCTCATGATTTCCTATGGCGAGCTCATAAAGTCGTGCCTGCGAAAGGAATGATAGGGGCTTTCATTAGGTCTTATTATGAGGATGTACTAATAACGCGAGTACACAACTGGATTAGCGATTCAGAAGCGAAGAAGCGATTCAAGCACATTAACCGATTCGAGAAATTGCTTGAGAGCAGCGGTGTGAAAATCGTAAAGATTTTCCTCCATATCTCCAAGGATTTCCAACTTGCCAAGCTGCGGAATCGGCTAACGGATCCAACGAAACGTTGGAAATTCGACAAGAATGATCTCGTGGAGCGAGAGTCCTGGGACGAATACCAGAAGGCTTATGAAGATGTGTTCAAGCAGTGCAGCTCGGCTTCTGCTCCGTGGTATGTCGTGCCTGCTAATCACCGCTGGTACCGAGACTGGGCTGTTTTGCAAATTGCTGTAGAAGCGTTGGAAAGCATGAATTTAGCTTATCCAGAATCCGATCCGGAGCTCGATCAATTACTTGATCAATTATAGAAGCAAGCTCTAACTATCTCTCTAGCTCTCTTAATGTGGTATAGTGAGAATAGTAGGATGTTAACATAACATTCTCTACGAACTGTACTAGGAGGCAAACATGTTTAAATCTATTCCTATCAATATAAAGACGAAAATTACGTTAGGATATGTCTGTATTATTCTATGTTTAGGGGCTGCGCTCTTAGTTGTAAGTGATCGAATAACCTCTCTACAGAAGGAAGTAGACTATATATCCACGCATGATATTGAAGTGCGAGATCTCCTTAACGATATACAGAAAAACATGATCGATATGGAAACGGGGATGCGAGGCTACGTCATTACAGGGGACGAACAGTACCTGAATCCTTATGAGGCCGGCAGCCGAGCGTGGCTCGATAATTATAATCAGCTTAATCTATTAATAAGTGATAATCCTGCCCAACAGAAAAGCTTGGAGCAGATCAAGCCTACGATTCAGAACTGGATCAAGAATGCTGGCGATAACGTTGTTAAGTGGAAAAAAGAAAACAATACAGCAGCCATTAATGATTTTTTTAAACAAAATTCAGGTAGAAAATTGATGGATCAGCTGCGCACGCAGTTTGATTCCTTTCTTAGGGTTGAACAGCAGTTAACGGCTGCAAGAGTCGATCAATTAGCAAAAAGCAACTATAATCTTAGAGTTGTTCTTTTTAGCGTTTTGGGCATTACTTCGATTTTTGCCGTTCTGGTGGCTTTATTTTTGTCGAATTCGATTACTAGCACGATCAATCGTGTCATAAAGACAATTCGAGATATTACAGCTGCTGAAGGGAATCTAGATGCAAGAATTGAAGTGAAAACCAATGACGAAATAAGAGTGCTGGCGGAAGCAACGAATGATTTGCTGGCAAGCCTAGACAAGCAGAACTGGATTCAAACCAATATAACCGAAGTTTCAACCCTGTATCAGGGGATTAGCGATATCAAAGAATTGAGTGAAACCTTTGTGAATAAGCTAGCTCCTATGCTGGATGCTGTCTATGGTGTTGTATACCTTCGTAATCATGTTGGGGGCGAGACTCGGTATGTGAAAGTAGCAGGGTATGCGGCATCGGGGGTGGATCCCTCATCTGCCAGCTTTCAAATCGGGGAAGGCTTAGTGGGTCAATGTGCTGTAGATAAGCGGATTTTCCTGATGGATAATCTTCCGGAGAACCATGTTAAAGTCACGTCAGGTTTAGGCGTTTCCACACCTCGAAGCTTACTGGTTGCACCAATTATGGTGGAAGGCAAAGCAGAGGCAGTTATTGAGTTAGCTTCCCTTCAACCCTTCCAATCGAAGCATCTTACGTTGGTCGATTCGCTGCAAGAGAAATTCGGATCGGCGATTACAAGTGTACGTAGCCGAATGGAGGTAGAGCGTCTGCTTTCGGAGTCGCAGATGTTGACGGAAGAACTGCAGGCACAATCGGAAGAGCTGCAGACACAGTCCGAAGAACTCCAGATGCAGCAAGAACAGCTGCGGATGACGAATGAGTTCCTAGAGGAACAGAACCATTTCGCGGAGCAGAAAGCGTTAGAATTGAAGAAAGCGAAGGATGAGCTGGAAGAGTTCTCCCTTAAGCTTCAGACGAGTTCGCGGTACAAATCCGATTTTCTGGCCAACATGTCCCATGAGCTGCGAACACCGCTCAATAGCATTATGATTTTGTCGCAAATGCTTGCGGAAAATAACGGTGACATGCAAATGTCGGAGGTTGCGGATTATTCACGTGTCGTTTATGCAGCAGGCAATGATCTGCTCGCTCTGATTGACGATATTCTTGATTTATCCAAAGTAGAAGCGGGTAAAATAGAAATTATGACGGACGAGGTCAACGTGACCGAAATTCCGCAATTGATGAAGCTAATGTTTGCACCCGTAGCGGATAAGAAGGGGCTGGATTTCGAGGTCATTTTGGAACCGAATGTGCCCAATGTGATTTTGACGGATGGCCAACGCATGCAGCAAATCGTGAAGAATCTGTTATCTAACGCTTTTAAATTTACCGAGCAAGGCTCTGTAACCATGAAAATTGCGCTCGCTGACCCTTCTCGTATCCAAGAGCTGCTTCATAGAGATCCGGAAGAAACCGTACTGGCCATTTCGATTACAGATACCGGAATAGGTATCCCGATCGATAAGCAGCAGGTTATTTTCGAAGCGTTCCAGCAGGTGGATGGTACAACGAATCGTCAATACGGCGGAACAGGACTTGGTTTATCGATATGCCGCGAATTTACGCGTTTGCTTGGTGGATCCATTGTCGTGAAAAGTGAGCTTCATAAGGGCAGCACGTTCACCCTCTATGTGCCTAATGCACATGAATCGGAGCCGGAGGTCCAGGAGAACGATCATCCTCGGTGGGAAATTGCAGCAGCTAGCGAGGAATTGAAACTTGATACCACGGTAACCTTTTCGACGGAACCTAGTATTTTGATGGCGGAGCAGTTAATGGCTGAGCCTATAAGCTCAGATTCCCAATTGTTTCACGGTAAAAGGGTGCTTCTCGTAGACGATGATGCGCGCAACGTTTTCGCGCTTGTCACGGCACTTGAGACGAAGGGAGTTACTGTGGAGATAGCTGATCACGGCAAGCATGCCCTGGAGCTTTTATCCGTAGATTCCGACTACGACCTTGTGTTAATGGATATTATGATGCCGGTTATGGGGGGCTATGATGCGATGAAAGCGATTCGCGGCCAACTGCAGCTGCACGATATACCCATCATTGCGCTTACGGCGAAAGCTATGAAGAGTGAGAAAGAGAAATGTCTGGAGTCCGGCGCTTCCGACTATATCACCAAGCCGCTGAATATGGATCAACTATTCTCGCTTATGCGGGTATGGTTGACGAAGCAGGTGAAGAAACATTGATTCACCAGCCCTTGGATCATTACTCCGAATTAGAAGAACTGCCCTACGATGAGCTGCAAAATATCGAGATTAATCTGCTCTTAGAAGGCTTATATCAAATGTATGGGTTCGATTTCCGCCATTATGTGCGTTCATCCTTACGCAGGCGCATTCTCAATCGCATGAAAGCCGAGAAACTGCCATCCATCACAGCGCTGCTAGAAAAAGTCCTGCATAAACCCGGCTTCGTGGAACAATTACTGAACGACATGTCCATCCGAGTGACAGAAATGTTCAGAGATCCAAGCTTTTTCAGCGCTTTTCGCAATCAGGTCGTTCCCGAGCTTAGGAAGTATCCGGAGATTCGGATTTGGCATGCAGGCTGCGCTACCGGCGAAGAAGTGTACGCGATGGCGATCCTGATGCAGGAAGAAGGCTTGGCTGAGAGAACGAAGATTTATGCGACGGATATGAATGAGAAAGCGATTGAGAGCGCGCAAAAGGGCGCTTTCCCTCTGAAGCAGATGCAAGTCTATACGAAGAACTACTTGGAGTCCGGCGGGACCAAAGCCTTCTCTGAGTACTATACAACAGACCATCAATATGCTTATTTTCAGCCGCTGATGAAAGAAAACCTGATGTTTGCACAGCACAATCTCGTAACGGACGGCTCCTTTAATGAATTCCATGTCATCCTGTGCCGCAATGTCATGATCTATTTCGATACGAAGCTGCAGCAGCAAGTGCACAGCCTATTTCATGGCAGTTTAATTCCAGGTGGATACCTAGGCTTAGGTAAAAAAGAATCCATCCTTTTCGTGCCCGAAGGCGTGCAATACGATGACTTCGTGCCGCAGGAACGCATTTATCGTAAGAGATGATTTGGCTGGACACTCTCCGTTGGAGAGTGTTTTTTGTTTTGAGTATGGTAGGAGGCGGAGTTTACTCTATGTGAGCTATTATTGGGGGAATACAGTAGCGAGTACAACTAGAGCGATTGCGTGTAATTGCTTAGCCTCCAACCCCGACCCCCGCCCCCCCCGACCCAACCCAACCCAACCCAACCCAACCCAACCCAACCCAACCCAACCCAACCCAACCCAACCCAACCCAACCCAACCCAACCCAACCCACAATGCTGATAGTGGATTTAAAGTTGTGAAAATAAGGGGTGTTTCATCAGCCGCGGGGAACGTTTAAATATAAAGTAGATTGTAATTTACACGCAGAAAGAAGGGAAACGAATGGAAGCAGATATCGATGAGAAGAAATCTACAGCTGATTGCACGCCTGAGAAGTTGTTTCAGGAACTGGACAAAGAGCCGAGCACCAAGCTGGACAATGACCAGCTAGATCGCATAACGGCCATGGTCAATGAATATCAAGGGTATATTAAGTCCCATTTGATTGAACAGCAGGAGAAAAAGTCTTCAAAGGCTGATCGCCTTGCTGATCATATTGCCTCTTTTGGCGGCAGTTGGACATTTATCGTGTTATTTTGTGCGTTCTTGGGGATCTGGATGGTTATTAATCTGATGAGCTTCTCATTTGATAAGCCGCCGTTCATTCTGCTTAATTTGATTTTATCTTGTGTTTCGGCCTTGCAGGCTCCTGTTATTCTGATGAGTCAGAATCGTCAAGCGGCGCGAGATAAGCAGGAGGCGATCCTTGATTTCGCGATCAATTACCGAGCCGAACAAGAGAATTTGGAGCTAAAGGTACTGCTCGAACGTCTAAATAAAAAGCTGGAAAGATTGGAAGAGATGGGCTTAACACGGCATGCTGAAAGAGAGCATAACAGATGATCATTACATAGATGAGTTCATATTTTCAGTTGAAAAGTGTTTCATTACTAGGCGATGTGGTTAATAGATAACATAACAAGAACAACCCATATTCGATGATGAGAGAGGTGTTTCCTATGTTAGGTTGGGCAATTATGTTTCTAATCATTGCGCTTGTAGCCGGTGTTTTTGGATTTTTTGGGATTGTCTCGGCAGCGGTAGGGATTGCCAAAGTCTTATTCTTCGTATTCCTAATTATGTTCGTCGTATCCTTGATTTTTGGAAGACGAAGAGGCTTTTAACAAAAGTACTAACCAATAAATTATAGCCAAAGAGGAGGAAATAACATGAATACTTATACCAGAGTGAGTGTGACATCGAATCTTCAAGAGGCACAGAATAAAGTGCAGCAATTGTATAGAGAAGGCTTTGATCGAGAGCATATTTATGTGCTGACCCATAGTGCTGAGGGGACGGATTTCGTCGCAAACTATACGGGCGCTGAGCAGATTACCATAGCTGAAGAGGGTGTGCTGACGTCGATCGCTAATCTGTTCCGTTCTCGCGGCGATGAGCTGCGGGCGAAAATGAGAGCACTGGGTGTGCCTGAAATGGAAGCCGGTCGTTTGGAAAGCGAGCTGGATAAAGGGAAGATCCTTGTTCTGGCTACCCCTTCAACGGAGGTTAGAGCATATAATGGTGAAGATTTTCAACGCACTATTTTATAAATAAAGGGATGAAAAGGGGACTCCTTCCTTCAAGGAGTCTCTTTGCTATGAAGATAAGAAAGAATTTTATACTATTGTTTCGCATCGATCGTCGCCTTCCTTCATGCAAAAATAAAAACCCTAAACGCCTCCATTCGGAGACGCAAGGGTTTTTCATGAAATCAATGGCTACCTTCTTGCATTCATCGCCTGCTGCTTGTGTTCGATAAGGTTGGGAGCATCTTTAAATCCTTGACCATGGATGAATTGCAAATTGGACATGCAGGACTATCAGCGAATGAAAAATTATCTCTCATCCAGCATGAGCACTGTTCGGTGCTGCAGGTCCAGATGCTGGTTTGCTCCTCGGGGACAGGTTCCAACGATTTCTTTGAAAAGTACAATCGAACTCCTCCTTGTCATAGTAGACTCAGACTCGCAAGCAGTTAAAGCAATATGTGGTGAAGGACTACAGCTTGACTACATTTTCAGCTTGCGGTCCGCGGTTACCTTGAACAACTTCAAACTGTACGCTTTGGCCTTCATCCAAGCTTTTGAAGCCTTCCCCAGTAATAGCGCTGAAGTGAACGAAGACATCTTTGCCGCCTTCCATTTCAATGAAACCAAAACCTTTTTCTGCATTAAACCATTTAACCGTGCCTGTTTCCATGTATACAAAAACCTCCAACAATAATTTGTGCCTGCGCTCCTGTTTCCGAAGACCACGTAGATCCCGATAGCTTATTAACGCAGCTTTGATAATATATCCATTTATAGGGGAGCTTATTCCATTTTTACTAAAAATTCATTTATCGAAAAATTTATCACAAGGTCGTTACATCGATAAATATTGACGTACCGCCATTCTCTGCTCTATACTGGGGCTAATTGTAAGCCGCAAGACACAACTTCATAGTTCGTATAACCTCGATAATTCGGTTCGGGGGCTCTACTGGGAACCTAAATCCTAACTACGAACACAATATATGCTCATATATTGTGTTTGTTGTTAGGATTTTTTTGGTTTCCTCATTTACGATGAGGAGGAAGATGGATGGGTTCAATGTTAATTCGTGGTGCAAAAGCAATTGTAACGGTGGATGCGGAGGATCGTGTGCTGGAACAGGCGAATATCCTGATTGAAGACAATCGGATCGTAAAGATGGGGAAGGACTTGTATGAGGCAGACCAGGTTATTGATGCCTCCCAGATGTTTGTGTATCCCGGTCTCATTAACGTGCATCATCATTTATATCAAACGTTCACGCGCAATCTGCCGCAGGTGCAGAAGCTGGAGTTATTCGACTGGCTGCGTTATCTCTACGAAATTTGGAAAGGGATTACGCCGGACGCCGTGTACCATAGCTCGCTTACAGGGATCGCTGATCTGATGAAGAATGGCTGTACGACGGTTTTCTACCATCATTATGTGTTTCCACAGCAAAATAGTGCAAATTTCATAGATAAACAGTTCGAAGCAGCGGAGCTCCTCGGTATCCGATTCGTTGCTTCGAGAGGATCCATGACGCTTGGCAAGGATCAGGGAGGGCTGCCTCCCATGAGCGTTGTTCAGGACATAGAGACGATTCTAACCGATAGCGAGAGGCTAATTGATCTCTACCACGATACTAGCGCGGGCTCGATGCGGCAGGTAGTGCTCGCTCCGTGTTCACCGTTCAGCGTATCCGCGGATATCATGCTTGAATCGGCGAAGCTTGCCAGGTCGAAGGGTGTGCGGCTGCACACGCATCTAGCTGAGACGAAGAACGAGGAAGCCTACACGCTCGAACGTTTTGGCATGAGGCCCTTGGCCTACATGGAAAGTCTGGGCTGGTTAGGTCCCGATGTGTGGTATGCGCATGGGATACATTTTAACGATGACGAAATGAAGCTGCTTGCACATACTCGAACAGGAATCGCGCATTGCCCGATTTCGAACATGAAGCTTTCGTCCGGCATAGCGAGGGTACCCGAGATGCTTGCGATGGGGATTCCCGTGGGCTTAGCCGTTGATGGGAGCGCCTCGAACGATGGCTCGAACCTGCTGGAGGAACTCCGAGTCTCGTATCTCTTGCACAGGCTTCAGTCAAGCAGCCAAGCTCCGAATGGTTATGATCTCTTGAAGGTAGCAACCAGAGGCGGCGCAGAAATATTAGGAAGAAGCGACATTGGGTCGCTTGAGATTGGTAAGACAGCAGACTTGTTCATGGTGCGTGTGGATCAAATTGATGCTGTGGGGACTCTGACTGATCCAAAGTCATGGCTAGGTACGGTAGGACTCAAACGTCCGGTTGATTATACGATTGTGAATGGGAAGGTGGTCGTCGAGAACGGCAGATTAGTTGAAGCTGATGAGGAGAAATTAGCTAGAGAATGTCAGGATTCGTTCGAAAGATTCATTCAGCAATGAGAAAAGCTCGCTCCACACCGGTATATAGACCGAATGAGGGCGAGCTTTTGATTTATGAGCAGGTTATTATCTAGTAATGTTTACACTACCTGTTTTATTATCGAAACCAACCTTACAGCCAAGCTGCTCGGCAATAAAACGAAGCGGAACAAAAGTGGAGCCATGCTTCAGAATCGGAGCGCTGTCCAATTGAATAGGAGATCCGTTAACGCTCGCTGTTTTACTGTTAAGGGTCAGAATAATCGTCTTGTCGTTAAGTTCGTCTTTCACTGTGATTTGCTTTGAATCTGCATGCCATTTCACTTGCGCGCCAAGCCTCTCCGAAAGGAATCGAACCGGCACCATGGACACTTGATCCTCATTGATAAAAGGATGGGAAGAATCGAACTTATAGTCGTCATCGCTGCCCTGACTCATCAGCAAGTGAATGTCTTTTTTGGCTATGTTTAAATCATCTTTCAGAAAGGAATAGAACGTAGAATCCTTGTTGAAATATTTTAGAAAGGTATCGTTGTTGGTTGATATCTTGCTTAGGTCCAATACTCCGCCAGAGGTATCAATTACACTAGCTGTAACTGGCTTATTGATATTCCATATTTCACTAGTGTAAGTAAATTTAAGCGCACTGATTCCAGCATTAATCTCTGTGATAGGGAGTGTAAGCTCAGCATTTACTTTGCGAATCTGTTTATCGGTATCGATGAAGACGTCTGTCTTAAGTGCGGTTTTATCACTCAGTAAGGCCTTCGCTTGAGAGTCGGATACGGAAGAAAGTGTCTTCTGCATGTTCTTATCCCAATCGTCGAGAGCTTTCCGAAGGAATTGCTGAATAGTTGTGTAAACAAACTCAACAGCTAACGTCTTATTATCCAGGTAAGCCATCATCAGGTCTGGCAATTCAGAGCTGACCCCACTTTTAGAGGGGGAGGCTTTCATCTGTTCTTTAATAACAGGCACCAATACATCATACAGCTGACCAATCAATTCCTTCATTCCCTTTTCATCCGCGAGGATGTTGGTTAGGAATGTTTTCAGAAGGCCTACGAGTTCATTACCTTTAAGCTCTATGTGGGCCTTTTGCATGGAAAGTGTTTCACTATTCACAGGCTCGGACACGGAAGATATAGAGAAATGTTCCGGATTTGGAGCATTGGATAAGAAGAATTTGAGCAATGCAGGCCATAATTCTTCAGCTTTCTTGAGTAATTGCTGCTGCATCTCGGAAGATAACGATGGGGAAGATGAGCCAGCTAAGCCAGGTTTCGCCGCCATCAGATCAAAGAAAAGCGGTTTCTTAGCGCCTTCGATATGTATAGTGAATTTGGTCCCGTTTATGTTGAGCTGGAAGGGGATAGATCCCTTGCTGTAAAGATTAAGAGCACCGTCTACAGAGATGTGCTGCTTATCTTGCATTTTGACGCTCTTCAGCTCTACATTCACATGATGTAAGACGTCAATCAAACGTTTCTCGTCAGCGGGCAAACCGTCGGTGTTTCCTGTGATGATGTCCATTTGAAGTGAACCTTTGGATTCTGCGGATTGAATGGAAGCACTATTTTGAATAGCTTGCCCTAAATCTAGCCCTTGAACAGCCTGACACCCTGTTAATGCCAATAGCATAATAACTAATGCAGTGGAAATCCACCAAGTCAATTTCTTTCTTTGCATCTACAAATCTACTCCTTAGATATAATAGCTAGTAAAAAATAGCAGTGATAGATTATACGCAGAAAAAGAGGGAAAGATGCGCTTGGATTAGAAAAATTTTACAATGTCTTAAGGTACACCTAATAGAAAAGCTCGCTTCTCAGAGGTCTTGTCGACCTGATGAGAACGAGCTTTGTCTTAGGCAAGTAGTACGATAACCAATAGTTCGAAGAGGACAAGCGTCAAGATCTGGTTGAATTGAGCTGGCGTATAGATGGGTCTATGCTGGCCATGAGGATGCCCATGCGGATTCACTTGAAGGTAAGCATGGTGTCCATCCACGTTAACCAAAACACCTTCATACGTATGTCCTTCTAACGTTGTGACACGAATAGTACGGCCGATATGAGGGTGGAGTGCACCTAAAATCATATCTCTTTTCTGCCGTAGCATATGCTGCCAATTTGGATCTGCCTGGAAGAGAAAATGAGGCCCTGGATGACCGGGATGTACAGGGTGAACAGGATGAACAGGATGAACAGGATGAACAGGATGAACAGGGTGTTGCGATGGATTCGTATACATACGGTTTCGCTCCTTTTTCGTGCGGCTGCGCTTAGCAGCAGGCTTTTGCCTAGGTTCACTACTAGACTATTCAGCCGCCCAAAAAAGGTGTATCGCCTATTTGTGTCAATTCAACAGGTTAGTCGCGTTTAATCGTAACTACACGTGTATCGTCATTGAAGGAAACTTTGCCGCCGAGCTGCTCCACGATGAATCGAATTGGCACGAAAGTGGATCCGTTATGGAGCGTAGCTGCACTTTCCAACTCGACAGAAGTGCCATTCACAGTTGCTATCTTACTGTCAAGCTTCAGGATAAGCGTCGCACCTGTTAACAAATCCTTGATCGTTACTTGCTGAAGATCTCCATTCCAGCCAACCTCAGCGCCAAGCTTTTCAGAAATAAATCTCACAGGCACCATCGTTTTGTTATCTGAATTAATAAAAGGCAGTGGGGTATCGGATTCATCCCCGGAAGCACCTTCGTTCAGCTTCAGATTGACTTCTTTCTTCGTCACTTTCAAATCTTCCTTGAGCAGCTTGTAAAAGAGAGACTGCTTATCAAGGTTATTCAATAAACTGTAGATGGATGAAGCTTCCATGCCTGCATTTAGCGCACCGCCAGAAATGTCGATGGTACTCGCCGTGACCGGTTTATTGATATTCCACGTCTCACTTACATAAGACAGTTTAAGAGCAGCGATACCAGAGCTCGTATTCGTAAGAGGAACATTGAGCGCAAGGGCTTGCTTGCGAACTTGCTTATCAGCGTCTGTGTAAATATCTGCTTGAAGGGCTGATTTGCTGCTAAATAAATCCTGAATCGGCAGAATGCCCTGCTCGCCCGAAGCATCTCCCGCAATCATTTTATCCAAGGACGCAGCTGTTTTCTTCAGGAAATCCTGGACAGGTGAATAAACAAGTCCAATAGCTAATTGTTTATTACTTAAAATTCTTAATGAAAAATCAGTAGAACCTGCCTTAATTTGCTCCTCAACAATAGGTGAGAGGGCATCGTACAATTGGCTGATCAGATCTTTCAATCCAGCTTCATCAGCGAGAACATTACTCAGCAGCTTCTTAAGAATGGAAGCAAGTTCCGTGCCGCTAAGCTCGATATGCGCTTTTTGCAGAGAGAGAGACTCGCCATTCACTTTGTCCGTGACCGGTGTGACGGATATGTTCGATGGATTAGGCGTATTAGCTAAAATAAGTCCAATAATCGCAGATTTAATCTCCGCAATTTTGTTGCCGAACTGTTCTTGCACGGCTGTTGGCAACAGCTTCGTAAACGATAAATTTGAACCTCCTAAAACATCGAAAACAATCGGTTTCATCGCGCCCTCGACACTCAAAATGAACTTGGTGCCCTCAGTTGCAAGTTTGAAAGGAATTGTGCCCTTACTGTATGTAATCGTACCATCTGCCGAAAGGTGCTGAGCATCTTGTGTTTTCACATTGGTGAGATCGATTTTCACGTTTTGCAGCGCCGTTAGTGCCTTCTGCTCCTCAGCGGATAGCTTAGAAGTCTCGCCGGGCACAAACTCTAGCTGCAGGGTGCCTTTGGATTCTGAGGACTTCACGGCCCAGTCATTCTTGATGGCCCCAGCAAGGTCTAATCCTTGCACAGCCTGGCAGCCTGATAAAGTAAACATCATTAGAACCATTGCGGCGGAGATCCACCAAGTCAATTTCTTTTTGTACATGTGATAATCTACTCCTTAGGTTTAATAGAAATAGTAAAAGACGTCCCATAATTATACGCGAGAAAAAGCCTAAGGATTCGCTGTTAAGAGTAAATTCTTTTTGAGCGAAACCTTTTATTACCAAATTCGTCTATATTTATGAGTCGTACTGCGTACAAGGTAAATTTGCTAAAGCAAAGCTCTTAGGAGGTAATTGTCTATGATGACGTTGTTTGCCATATGTTTCTTTGTAGGCCTTGTACTTACTGTACTTGTTACGTTTTTTGGCGGCGATTTCTTTGAGTTTCATGCGGATCACGGGGCTGCTCATGGCCATGGCGGACCGTCTTTTTTTAACCTGTCTTCCATCTTAGCTAGTTTAACGGTGTTTGGCGGCATGGGGTATATGCTGAATCAAGTTGGGATGACAAGTAGTTTGCTCATTCTGCTTATCGCAATCGGTGCCGGTCTCTTCGTAGGATGGCTCTTCTTCCTTCTCTACGCCAAAGTTATTTATAAGCATGACAACAGCATGAAAGAGAGCGATTTTGATCTGAGTGGTCAGTTAGGGAAACTGTCTGTGCCGATTAATGGGAAGGGTACGGGCGAAATGATGTTTGTGATGCAAGGCACTATGCGTTCCATCAGTGTTCGTTCGGAGAATGGGGAATCCATACCGAAAGGGACGAAGGTCGTCGTTTTGCACATGCATAAAGGGATTGCGACGGTAACAAGGTTTAACCAATAAGAGCAGCTGCAATTAACTACTGGGAGGTTATGCGTTTATGTTAGGAATTTTGTATACGGTTGTTGCCATTGTTGTTGTCGTTTTTATCTTACTGGCTTCCATTGTGAGAGCGTACAAGAAAGTACCGCCGAATGAAGCGATGATTGTGTATGGTTTAGGTGGTAAAAGGGTCGTACAAGGCGGAGGGACGTTCGTCATCCCTGGTTTTCAAAGCTTTAAAACGATCTCCATGATGCTCATGAGCTTCGATGTGAAACCGGATCAACCTATGTTTTCTCAGCAGGGCATTCGGCTCAAGATTGAGGCAGTGGCTCAAATTAAGATTCAAAGTGATCCAGTCGCGATTGGTACAGCCTCGGAGCAGTTTCTTGACCACACGCTGTTAGAGCGGGAAATGATGATTTTGCATTCGGTAGAAGGACATCTTCGTGGATTGGTTGGGCAGCTGCCGGTTGAATCTATTCTCAAGAATCCGGATGAACTAAACAGCAAGATGAGAGAAACGTGCTCAGAGGATTTGGATAAAATGGGTCTGAGCCTCATTTCCTTCGTGCTCAAACGCGTGGCCGATGATCAAGGATATATTGAGAACCTTGGCGTACCAGAAGTGGAGCGTATCCGCAAAAGTGCCAGTATTGCCAGAGCTGAAGTGGAGCGGGATATCCAAATTCGTCAGGCAGATACGGAGAAGGAATCCGCGATTCGTCGAGCGGAAGCCCATCAGTTAAAGATTGAGGCGGAGAGCGCCGCATCAGCGAAGGAAGCGCAGTATCGCAAAGAGCTGAGCATGAAGGAAGCGGAGTTCAAGCAGGAAACGACGAGTCGTCAGGCGGAAGCGGATTTGGCTTATGAATTGAAGCAGAAGCAGATTCAACAGTCGCTCGTAACGGAACAGGTGAAGATCCGGCAGATGGAAGCGGAGGCGAATAAGACAGTTCGCCAGATTGAAGTCGAGCTGAAGGCGAAAGAGCTCGAAGCGTCGGTCATTAAGCCGGCTGAAGCGGAGAAGCTAGCGGCCATTATGCGCGCCGAAGTCAATAAGCAGAGGCAAATTCTCGAGGCCGAGGCGGATGCGGAGTCGACGAGAAAACGCGGCGAAGCGACGGCCGAAGCGGAGCTCGCCAAAGGGAAAGCGAATGCGGAAGTTGTCCGCTTGGCGGGGCTTGCGGAGGCTGAAGCGCTGGAGAAGAAGGCGGAGGCTTACAAGCAGTATACACAGGCGGCGGTTACGGTGGAGATTCTTCGGATACTGCCGGAATTGGCTGAGAAAATCGCGGCTCCGCTGAGCAATGTAGATAAAATTACGGTAATTTCACAAGATGGAACGACATCAGGCGTGAATCGGATTACAGGCGATATTGCCAAAATGATCGCGCAAGTGCCGGAAATTACACAGACGCTAACAGGCAAAAGCGTGACAGATCTTGCGCGTGCATTTCTAGGCAAGGATAATGAACTTATTTTGAATAAGGAATCGGAATAACATGAATGAGCCATGTAAATGAGTAGATCCTCAGCTTCCTGGCTGAGGATTTTTTTGTTAAGAATGTTTTAGATTTAAAGCGCAAACGGTTGAATTGCTATACAATGAGAAAAACACTAGATTTCGTCGTAGTAATCGATAGCTCTATAGAAATGAGGATTCTACATCGTGCAGATTTACAGAAAGTTTCTACGAAATTTATTGCTAAATTATATAATGGGCTCTGGGATCGCTGTTGTTGTGGTAGGGGGAGTCATCATTTCTACAACACTAACGATTTCGAATGCGGAAATGGTTCGCGTATTCTTTATTATGATCACCTCGCTATGCGTGATGATGCTTGCTGAAATCATAGTGTTTCGTAGGCATATGAAGCCTATTCGCGAGATGCTGGAGCAGGAGTCTCCTGGTCTAGAGACCATTCGTAATGCTTATTTGCAAACGCACCGATTTCCGGCGCTTTCGGTGATGCGGATCATGGGCCCGCACTTTCTTGGCTTATCGATCCCGGCTATGACGATGGCAAGCATCGGTATTGCGCGTGGTTGGTTATCTCTTCCGGTTTTTTATATTGGACTTGCCGGTATTGGCGCGGTTCTTGTTGCTAGCATGCATGCTTTACTTGAGTTTTTCACGACAGCTAAGGCTATCAGGCCGGTGCTCATACATATACGGGAATTGGGACAGCGCATTTACGGTGAAGATGTTTCCTTGGATGGACGAGTCATCGTTTCAATTCAACGAAAGTTTCAACTAAGCGCATTCCTAATTGGGACTATGCCGCTCTTTCTGTTTAGTTTAGCAACCCAAATACGCTTAATTTCACAGTCCTCGGATTTGACGGTCGATTATTGGAAATGGGCGGGTCTCATTTTACTGCTTGGAGTCGGATTTTCCTCTTTAGGGGCGCGCATGCTAGCAAGAGACATCCAGCAGCCAATTGGAGATTTATATAGGGCAATGAAAGAAGTTCAATCCGGCGACCTGCAGGTCAGAGCCTCGGACTTATATTCGGATGAATTTTCGCGGCTTGTTGCGGGCTTTAACCACATGGTAAAGGGTCTTGAAACGCGTGAGAAAATGAACAACCAACTGCTGCAGAGCTACTTTTCCACATTAGCTGCTGCACTCGATGCTCGGGACGCTTACACTGCAGGTCATTCGACGCGTGTTGCTAATTATTCCTTGTTGATTGGACGAGCCGTAGATTTGAACGAGCAGGAGCTCGATCTATTGAACAAGACCGCCCTGCTGCATGATATCGGCAAAATTGGTGTGCGTGACGATGTGCTGCTGAAGGAAAGCCGGCTCACCGACGAGGAGTTCGAGCAAATCAAGCTCCACCCCGTTCTCGGCGAATCGATTTTGAAGCAAATCGAGCCCGCTGAGGCTATGGCGCCTCTGCTTCCAGGCGTGCGCTCACATCATGAGCGCTATGATGGCGGTGGGTATCCTGATGGCCTGAAGGGCCTGGATATCCCTGAGTTCGGCCGCATCATTGCGGTAGCCGATGCCTTCGATGCCATGACCTCCGATCGCCCTTATCGGAAGGGGATGCCGATCGAGAAGGCACTGGCCATTCTCGCTGAGGGAAAGGGGACTCAATGGGATCCCCGGTTCGCACAAAGGTTCATTGATGTTTATAAGGTTTAAAGAAGGAAAGGTCTCACAACTGCAGGGATTGCGGGTTGTGTGGCCTTTATTTGTTACCACAATAGTAAAAATATAAGCTCAGATCCAAAGTCATGCCTATCGAGCGGAAATGTTAGCTGAGAGGTCCTTTTCGGCACTCTCGCAGCGCTGGCGCTAGCAAAACCCCAACGAGAAGTCCAATTTGGCCCTCTCAGATTCAAACCCATGCCTATCGAGCGGAAATGACAGCTGAGAGGTCCTTTTCAGCCTTCTCGCAGCGCTCGAGCTAGCAAAACCTCGCAGAGAAGCCCGATTTGGCCTTCTCAGATTCAATCCCATGCCTATCGAGCGGAAAAGTCAGCTGAGAGGTCCTTTTCAGCCTTCTCGCAGCGCTCGCGCTAGTGAAAACCCGCAGAGAAGCCCGATTTGGCCTTCTCAGATTCAATCCCATGCCTAGCGAGCGGAAATGACAGCTGAGAGGTCCTTTTCAGCCTTCTCGCAGCGCTTGAAACAGTGAAAAGGGGCGTTTGGTCGTGTACAATCAACTCATCCTCGCCACTGGTTCATTGCCGTTCATGCTTCCGCTACCGGGGGGGGGGGGCGGATCTATTCGGATTTATATTAGTCTCCACTAAGGGTTGGTTTTTATCTCGTTTCAACCCAAGCTTCAGTAAAAGCGTCTGTCTTCTCTAGGTGACCGGGTAAGAGATGATTGGGATATGATGACGCAGTTGGGCAGTCTAGCAAAACTCCGCTATAATAGAGAAAAAGATGCTGGAGGTTTGGTCACATGGATGAATTGCGCTACCCTATTGGATTGTTTGCACACGAAGGTGAAATTTCACGGGAGCAGTTGCAAGAGTGGATGGCTGATATCGAGTCGACACCAAGCAGGCTGCGTGAGGCGGTTGCTGGGCTGTCTGACGAGCAGCTGGATACGCCTTATCGCCCAGGAGGGTGGACGCTGCGACAAGTCGTGCATCACGTTGCAGACAGCCATATGAACAGCTACACAAGGTTTAAGCTGGCGCTTACGGAAGAAGAGCCGACGATCAGACCTTACTATGAGGAGCGCTGGGCTGAGCTTAGCGATGGTAAGTCGGCTCCGGTGGAGTTATCTCTTACCTTGCTTGATGCATTGCACAGCCGCTGGATGATTGTTCTGCAGGATATGGAGCATGAGCAGTTTGCACGTGCATTCGTACATCCAGAGTCAGGGAAGACGATTCGATTGGATTGGAACGTTGGCAATTACGCATGGCATGGAAATCATCATATTGCCCACATTACGAGCTTGCGAGCTCGCAGAGGCTGGTAAACAACGAAAACCCGTTAAGTCATAGGACTTAGCGGGTTTTTACAACTTTACCGTTATCCACTTCATCACTGGAGCTCAATGGAACCTGATCATTATTTAAATAGCGGCCGACCTTATCGATCCACTCTTGCACGTAGTGATCGGTTGCCCACTGCGCCATGACGAGCTTCTCACCAGGCTGGAGGTCTATGCTAAGCTGTGGAGCGTTCCCCGGCGCTTGCCCGTAAGGGTAGAACTTGAGCTTGCCGTTCTCGAAGATGACGATCATATCATTCATCGGCGATGTCAACGCATCAGTCGCAAGCGGCCACGAGGACTGAATGGCGCTCCACGAGCAGCAAAGATCATCGTGATTGATGACTTTATCAGGCAGCTCGCGCGGGAAGTCGTGTAGAACGTAGCTATCAGGCGTCGCTGGGCTATTTCTCGGTGTCTCAGCAATCTTGCCGACCCAGCGGCCTGGTTCACGCTGGACGGTCCAGCTTTGGCCTGTAATCTCACCAAGCAATTTGGTTGAGCTGCTCGGTACATTTGGAAGGAGGCTGCTGATGCTGCTGCTATATAGATCGGTGAGCGATACATGGTTCTTGTCCACCGGTTTGTTATAGAACTGCACGGTATGCCCTTCTTTCAATTGTGGGAGGGTACGAACCCAGATGCGTTCGGCTTGATAAGGGGCATTACCTCGCCAAGCCTCCTCCGATTCAGCAATGGAAACATATTGATTTCCAGCAAATACCAGAGTCTCCACGCGATTTAACTGTTCGTCAGCTTGATCGGGGAACACTTCTGGTTTCACGGGCTGATCAGCTAAATGCGCGGATAAATAGTGGACCTCGTCTGTTTTCGTTTTATGAACCAAGGAATCGATTTTCCAAAAATTTTGCTTGTAAGGCATGAGAATTCCCGTGCCCTCGGACGTTTTCTGCAGTTGACCGCGAACCGGCGCTATAAGCATTGTTCGGTAGGTACTATAACGAATAGGTCCTAAAGCATGCTGCGCCTCCGTATTGTTAGACTCACGCTCGGTTCTTAGCCCAATAAGCAGTGCGGTGCTTATTGGGGCAGGAGACGAACTAGTGGACGCTGATGCAGTCGTAACAGAAGCATCCATTGCAGGAGCTGCATCACTTTGAGTATGGATTGTACTCCATGGAAAGAGCAGTATCGCAGCAGCTATCGCACCGAGTCCGGCGAAACAGAGTAGAGGCTTTACCTTCGGCTTCGCTCGTTCCTTTCGTTCAATGGCTTCCTCGATGTCGCCCTGAAGCTTGGAAGTAAAGCCAGATTGCTTAAGCGGTCCTGATTCCAATTGCTTATGTAAATCATCCGGATCAGGAGTTTTCAAGCGCTTCACGCTCCTTCAAACTGATCACCTTGAGTCTGGCGTGGTGAAGTCGGGATTTAACGGTTCCCTCCGAGATGTTAAGGATGGCAGCCATTTCTTTCGTTGATAGCTGATAATGGGCATGCAAAATTAAAATTTCTCTATATTTGGGAGACAGAGAGATCACTTTTTTCCATATATCACTAGCATATAGTTTTTCCATCGCTTCTGTTTCTGCCGATTGTGATGTGCCTGCAGATTGAATGAAGCCAACAAGTGTAACTTTGCGCCAGAATGCTTTGCGTAAGTAATCATATGCGGTATTACGTGTAATGGTAAGCAGCCAGGTTTTGACCGAAGCTTCACCGCGGAATGTAGTAAGATTGCGATATACTTTTAAGAAAGCATCCTGCGTAATGTCATCGGCTAAATCTGAGTTGCGGCAAATGCTGAACGCATAATTCCATACATCGTTCCCATAAGTTTCCATTATATTGCGAAGAATCACTTTCTGATCCGTTGTTTCAGATACATACTTTAAGTAATCAAATACATGGACACCGGTCGTCTCCATTCTCTCACCTCTCTGAATTAGACGTTACAAGTACAAAAAAGTTCGCATTTTCATAAAAAAATTCATGCTTTATAGGATTCGAAAGTGAACTGGCAGATGAGTCTAACTTCTACATGTAATTTTTAAAATAAGCTATAGCTCGAAATCTAGAGGAGTTTTGCTTCAAGGGGGAGAATCGAATCAACAATAAAACTCTTAAGGCGGTGGGCTCGTGGTTTCTTTTATACATTCAATACGCTTTAAGTTTCTGATAAGTTTTGTCGCTCTGATCGTGCTGTTTATGATTTCAGCTGGACTATCCTATCAAATGGTTCAATCCACTAAGCTCGGTGTAAATGAACAAACGGCTAGTATGACCAACGAAAAGATTGCCTTATCTTTAAAAAGTATGGTAGGCATTCTATATAGCAACCAAGCGGATTTGATCATAAATCGCAAATCAATGATATTATTCAAGGGATACAAGAAGACGCCTTGGCTTCTGTGACTTCTATGCAGGAGGTGAAGGATGAGGTGAAGCACGGTGTTCAGTTGATTACTCAGTCTGGTGACATGTTTGGAGGGATTCTTCAATCCATCGCCAACATCACGGAGCAGGTGCAGGATCTTTCCTCAGCTACGGAAGAAATGTCCGCTGGGTCCCAGGAAGTGTCTGCTTCCATTGCAGAGATGGCTCATCTAGCTAAACAATCGTCGCAGCAATCTCAAACCATTGTGTCACATACAAAGGAGCAATTGTACGCGATGGAAGCCATTGATAAATCGGTCATTAGTCTTAGCGAAACGGCTGAAGCCTTACAAAGTGTTGTTGGACGCTTTAAAGTATAGGAGCAGCACATGATTAGAAGCTTATAAAGTAGTATCGTTCATGTGGTGTCTTGACAATAGAAGGCCTTAACGCGCAATATGAAGTAAGGACACTGGATGAAAGATCAGGTCCTACGGAGAGGGAGAACACCATGAATTTCGTTGAGCATATAGTGGATCATTTGCGGTCTGGCCAAATTAATAACTATCCGCAGCCGATTGCTCTGAACTTGGGCTTAGTTTATACAGTTAAACTGGAAGACAGGAAGACGAATTTATTTTGGCTGCCTTTCGAATTTACAGGCCTTGCTTACATTGATACGGGGCAACTCGTGAATGTACATCCTTATTATCGAGGCGTTATTATCGAGGAAATCGAATTCTCGCGCGGAACGGATCTGCATAAGCCACAAACAGAGGAAGCTTTCATTAAAGCTATATTTCAGAAAAGCTGGGAGATGCATAAACTGCTGCAGCAGGAAAAGTATGCGAGTCTGCAGGGTAATGCGCCAGATTTCCTGACCAAAATGTTGTACATAACAGATTGGCTGCGCTATTATAATTCAGTTATTACCGTGGGTGTTGGGAAAAAGATCGGCTAAATGAGCCGTTTTCGTTGGAAAGTAAGGACTGTGTTTTCTACATGTGTAGAAAGCATGGTCTTTTTGCATACCTATCCCTATGGCTATAGTCCCATGGTGGATAGTTCTTGGCCCCTTGGATCACTAGGCTTTAAGCCTGTTCTCAAAGCATTGTAGAAGGCTTATCCTAAAGACTGGTATAAACGATGCCAAAAACTTATGGAGAAGCGGAGAGTAATAAGATGTTACAGCTGAATAAATGGCTTACAATTGCAACAATTTGTTGCGTAATGACAATAGGTGTCGTACAAGGGAAGAGTGAAGCTGCCGCTATGACGGACGTTCGAGGTCATTGGGCGGAGCAAACGATAAGTCAGATGGTGCAGCAGGAGTTACTGGATGGCTTTCCTGATGGGACTTTCCGACCAGATGATTCTGTGACCGCTGATCAATTTGTGAAAATCGTGTTGCTCGCTTTTACAGATAAATATCCGAATGGCGAACGCAAATGGAAATCGAGTTTTCTGCAAACGCTTAGCGCCAGCAACCAAAGTATTTTACAGCAGGATTATCGGGATTTCACGTTCAAACCGAACACAGTCGGATATTGGGCAAAGCCTTATTTGGATTTGGCCAGTGATCTTCATTTTATAAGTAAAGGTCAGTTCAGTGACTATAAGGCGATGCTAAAACGCGAAGATGTCGCCGAAATTCTCTACTATTTACTCAAGGAAACCGAGTATTTGGAAGATGAAGTGTACAGTCTCAAAGCAGCTTCACAATTCGGTGATTTTCAAAGTGCGACGGCTAGACAGCAGAAATTTATCGGCGAGGCCATGACGAAGGGAATCATGGAAGGCTACCCGAACGGTTACTTCGGCGTTGGACGAACGGTTACCCGAGCTGAAGCGCTGCAAATCATTACTCGCTTGCAGACGAAGTCGAAGCGCATCAGTGTGAAAAGCGGAAGTGAAGCGTTCATCAAAGTCGTGCCTACGAAGGATGGCAGCTACAAGAAGCTGGTATTCCCCGATCAGCGAATGCTGCAAGCCTATGATGTGATGGAGGAAGCGGGCAAGCTGCGAGGCTCAAATTACGACCTTGAAGAAACAACGCTGCGCTTATTCCGAGATGCAGAGGCCAAAGGGGTCGCGATGAGCGGTGCGACCGCCGAGGTGCGCAACAGTAATGAAGTGTCCTTATGGTTAGATCCTCAGTTTATAACTTATGGCGTGACTGTGCACCTAGAAAACGGGACACTAGCCCGTAATACGGAGAGCATCCGGAAGTTCACGGATTTCCTTTTTGGCTATGACGCAGACATCTTCTATCGCCAGTTTACTGATGCTTGTGAACGCGCAGCGGCTAAAGGTGTTCTCGAAACCACAACGAAACAAATCGGCAGCTATTCTGTTGAAACACGGTTAGAAGCGGATGGGAAAACGATCATTTTTTCTATTATTCATTCCTAGGATATACAGATAATGTGTGTACAAGCTGTACATACAAGTTGATTGTGAAAACTTTATATCGCCGATATCTAGATAACATGTACGTACAAGTGTATAATATGAAATCATATGTACATTTTATCGGAAGGTGTTGATATCAGGTGCTGGAGAGCTTGAAGAATGCTGTGTTGGAAGCCAATTTGGATTTACCGAAATATCGGCTTGTCACATTTACGTGGGGCAATGTTAGCGGGATTGATCGGAAGCAAGGGCTTGTTGTGATTAAACCTAGCGGCGTACCTTATGAGGAGTTAAGAACGGAAGACCTCGTTGTCGTTGATCTGGAAGGGAATATCGTGGAAGGCAAGCTGAAGCCCTCTTCGGATACACCAACACATCTTGCTCTATACCGTGCTTTCCCTACAATTGGCGGTATTGTACACACACATTCAGCTTGGGCAACAAGCTGGGCACAGGCAGGAAGAGGCATCCCGCCACTTGGTACAACACATGCGGATTATTTCTATGGGGGTGTGCCTTGTACGCGTCTATTGACAGAGAATGAGATTAATGGAGCTTACGAGCGGGAAACGGGAAATGTCATTATCGAGACGTTCAATGAATTGAAACTGAATCCAGCGATGGTCCCCAGCGTGTTGGTGAATTGCCATGCTCCTTTCAGCTGGGGCAAGGATCCGCACAATGCGGTTCATAACGCAGTGGTACTGGAAGAGGTCGCGAAGATTGCCTACCGCACCTACAACTTGAACCCCGCGGTAGAGCTAATGGACCAAACGCTGCTGGATCGGCACTTTCTGAGAAAGCACGGAGCGGGCGCTTATTACGGGCAATAGGGATGGACGGCTCCGTTGATGCGGAGCAAGGATAAACAAAGGGCAGTTGGCGCACGATGCTGACTGTCCTTTTTTGTTTTGAAAGCTCGGAAATCGAGCTTAATTCCGGCGGTTGAGTGAGATAGGCTCTGAAATCGAGCCTAAGCAGTGAAATCCGACTCGCCCTTTCTTTACATTTGGGTAAGAAGGTTATCTTTTGGTATGATAGACAGGTAGAAATGATTTGGGGAAGAGGGATGACGAGAGATGTTTACGAAGTCGAGTTATGAGGGAACAAGAGAAGATCATTATGCGTTGCTGATTCAGCAAGTTGAAGCTTTGATACATGACGAACCTAATCGCATTGCGAATTTGGCTAACGCCGCTGCGCTGCTTGGACAGTTTCTGAGTGATGTGAATTGGGTTGGTTTTTATTTATTAGATGAGACTAGTGACAAGAAGGAGCTCGTGCTGGGACCGTTCCAAGGACTTCCGGCTTGTGTACGGATTCCACTAGGCAAAGGAGTTTGCGGTACATCAGCAGAACGCCGGGAAACGGTACTTGTTCCAGACGTGCATGCATTTCCAGGTCACATTGCCTGCGATGCGGCATCCCAATCCGAGATCGTGGTACCGATCCTTGTAGGAAATGAGCTCGTCGGGGTGCTGGATATTGATAGTCCTATCAAGAGCCGTTTCGATGACATCGATCAGCAGTACTTGGAACAATTTGTGCAGAAGCTTGCAGCTGCTATGTAATTTCGTAGGTGGTAGAGAAAATATCCGCCATGTCCTCATCGGAACAGAAGCTGCAGCTTGCCAGCATGTTGGCATGTTTTAAACGAGCACCTAATAAGATCAGATGACTGGTAAGCTGCTGCTCCATGATTGGATCTGCGATGCTGAATTCAATCCCGTATTCATAGAGGGATGGCTTCAGCATCGTTTTTCGCGTGAGGACACCCAATACTTTAATCTCTTGATGAAACAGTTGAAAAGTGAATTCCAGCAGCAAATTCATATCGATAGGAAGATTCAACGGGGTGTGAATACGTATTCCGCCTGCGCTAATATCTCGGATCATAATCTTAGAATGTTTGGTGTCAGCTGCCTTGTTTTTGATACCAATGATTTTGAACAGGGCGGATAACGGAATTTGAAGATGGAGTCGGAAGCTGGAGCGCTTATTTGCTTGTGACATACTACTGCCCCTCGTGAATGATAGGTCTATTATACTATATAGATGATTAATTTGAACTACCTTTTCATATAAGGGATTCGAAAATAATGCTGCCTAATCGTGTGTGGAAAGCTTGCGAATGAACGATTTCAGGCTTTCTTCTCCGTTAATAAAAAGCCTTTTGAGCAGAAAAGGGGACTGTTGGTTTGTTGCAAAGCCTTGTTCAATCGTAAAGGCATAACGAAATCCATGATCCTTTAGAAGCTTCAGCGTCGTTTTGTTATATTCGCCATAAGGGTAGCAATATACATCAGCTTTGGTTCCGAGCTTTTCCTCGATTTGCTTTCTGGCTTCCAAGATTTCGTAGGCTTGTTGATCCGCGGAAAGCTGGGGGAGATGAGGGTGTGTCATCCCATGAGGTTGAATGTCCCAGCCGGCTTCTTGCAGCTTTTTGATCTGTTCCCAGTTCAGGTAACCTTCCTGATCGCTTGTACCTGGTGAAATAAAGAGGGTAGCTGGGAAGGCATATTTGGCAAGAAGAGGCATCGCTTGCTCATAATTATCGATGTATCCGTCGTCAAAAGTTAGCAGCACGGGTTTCTCTGGAGCCGCCTCGACACTTTTTCCTTCGATAAGGCTGATAAATGTAGAGAGCGTGACTGGGGTGTAGCCGTGGTCGTGAAGATACGTCAGCTGCTCTTCGAGCTTGGTTGGGGAAATAACGACAACATTCCCTGGGTCAATCGTGACACTGTGGTAGTTGAGGACAGGGATGCTGATTTTGGGCGGCAGAGGTGTTGGTCTTGTTGGAGATTGGACGGCACCCTTTACTTCGGTAGCAGCCGATGGAATGGCAGCGAGAAAGGGAGCCGGAACGTAAGTATCCAATGTAACGGTGGAGGGCGCAGGCAAATTGGTTACCTCTAGAAGCGGAGGAGCTGGTGTTATTTCTAAGCTTGGAGCGGGCTTGTCCAGGGCAAAACTAGAGACCTCGATCGGAGCTTGGGATGGAGATTCAACGATTGGAGCATCGGCCTGATGAAGGATTAATGCTGTAGTTGGTGAGGTTCCCCGTAGTTGGTACCCCGAGGAGTCTAGACCGATGAATACGAGTAGGAGTATAGTAAATAGTCCGGCTAGCACCGAATAAAAAAGGATTCTCTTTCTTGGGTAGTTCATATGCACACCAACCATTTCTAGAGGAATAATCTATTACTCTATTTGTAAGCAAAGGTTGGGAGAAATATACCTAGTTTAGCCATCTAGAGAGAGATTCTCTCCTATAAAAAACTGCTATCCAAACTGTCTCCAGTTCGAATAGCAGTATTTGGCGCGTGCGGTGGGTTAAACCGCATTGCTGATGATGGCAGCTAGAAGCTTGCGCATCGATCGAGTTCCGACTTTATCCATAATTTTATCAATATGGACTTTAACTGTTTTTTCGCTAATGTTGCAGTGATCGGCTATTTCTTTGTTACTGTAGCCATGGAGCGCGATGAGACCTATAATTTCGGCTTCTCGGTTCGTAAGTAAATGTATGGCCGCAAATTGGGTTATGACGGATTGCACACTCTTATGATGAAGGTTCTTTACCGGAATTTCTTGTACATGCTGCATGGTTGAACGACCTCAATATCTTAATTTATTTATGGTGTACAATTCATTGTAGCAGAGTTAATCCCTATAGAATTCATAGGAGATTGTCTAATTTTAAAATTTTTTGCTTAATCTTTACTTTGAATCACAAGTAATAAGCCAGTTTGGAGTTCGATGAGCCCTTCGGATTCCATAAGTACATTACTAATTCCGAGGGACTGTCCAATCTGAAGAGTTGCTTGGTGAAGCGGATATTGGAAACCGTGCAGCGTGATACCGGTTACTTCCAAGCTAAGCGGCAGCAAGGAAATATGTGTATAACTCCCCCGTAATATGCGAGTGGATTGGTTAATGACAATGATTTGATTGTTGGCATCGACAATGGAACAGGAGACGCCTTGCTCTGTACCTTTGCGAAGCAGATGTACATTGGCTAGCGAGTGATCAAAGCGTGTGCCGAGCGCGCCGAGCAGGACGATATGATCAGGCTGCTGAGCCAATGCCCAGTTAAAGGCCATTTCGGTATCGGTTAAATCCTTGAAAATCGGATCGCAATCGATGAAAGTGAGACTGGAAGAGCGAATAAGGCTCAACTCTTCGGCAGTGACAGAATCGAAATCACCAAGTGAAATATGCGGCGTATAGCCATGTTGAATCAGATATAGGGCACCACGATCAGAGCCAACAAGCACGTCATCCTCATGAATGTCGCCTAGGGCCCAATCCCCGAGTGTCCCTCCAGTTACAATGATAATTCGTTTTCCATTCATGTTTCTTCCCCCAACGCGTGATATATCATCCCCATAGTATATCATACGCAGGCAAAACCGAGCTGCATGCCTCACAGCCCGGTTCTATGATTAGGTTCTCGCGTCCACACGCTTGCGCATAGGGTTAAGCTCAGACTGGTCATGATCAATCACGGCTTCATCGGCGAAGCCTCGCAATTCCCAAGTCGTTCGTCCCAAGATAAGATCGGCGGGAAACTCGTCGCCGCGCTTGAGTGTAACCTCTCGTCCTGCTTCATTAGCATAAATACCGTCCGTCTCAACCGTGTCGCCAGTCATGGGATCCATCGATTTGTCATTCGACATGCTGTATTCCTCCTTTCCTGTTGCTTATTCATACCATTTCCAACGATGGAGGAAATTATGAGCAGAATCATGTAGAATGAGAAGGTTGTCACAGACTAGAAGGCAGAAAGGGAACGAACCAACATGGCTTTATGGGGGACGATTGTGAATGCAATCGCCATTATCATTGGGGGATTATTAGGAATGATGCTGCCCCGCATCTCGGAAGGCATAAAAAGCACAGTGATGCAGGGCCTTGGGCTCGCCATTACTGTGCTCGGCATTACTATGGCATTAAAGTCGAATCAAATCGTGCTCGTTATTGTCAGTGTAGTCGTCGGAGGCATCATTGGAGAGCTTCTGCGCATTGAATACAGGCTTGGACAGCTTGGTGACTGGCTGCAAGCTGTACTGCGGAAAGATTCTACAGCACATCCTACAAGCAGTATCTCGGAGGGTTTCGTCACATGCACCTTGGTTTATTGCATTGGAGCTATGGCTATTCTGGGTCCGCTGGATGGCGGCCTGAGGCATAATCATGATATTTTATATACCAAATCATTGTTGGACGGATTCTTATCCATTATCTTCGCATCTACCCTTGGGATCGGTGTGATCTTCTCGGCTGTGTCCGTGTTCGTGATGCAAGGGGTCATCGCTCTGGCAGCGACGTTTATTGCTATGGCATTTAGCCAAGCATCCTTAGATGCTATGATCGTTCAAATTACAGCCGTGGGCGGCATTCTGGTTATTGGCGTAGGCCTCAACATTCTCCAGATTAAAAAAATGAATGTAGCCAATATGCTTCCGGCACTTGTCATAGCGGCAGCAGCAGTTCCTTTGCAGCATTACATTACTGTATGGTTTAACCGACTGTTCTAAACTGCCGAGCCGTTAAATTTGTATCCGACACCACGAACCGTAATAATGTAGCGAGGCTCCGCTGGGTTGGATTCAATTTTCTTGCGCAGATTGCTAATATGTACAATGAGTGTGCGTGGATCGCCCATGCTATCCAGGCTCCATATAAGTTCAAACAGGTGCTCGATTTTGTATACCCGATTAGGGGTCTTAGCCATTAAGGAAAGCAAATCGAATTCTTTGGCCGATAACGATATGGTCTGTCGATTCACGCGAACGATGTGGCTGACCAGATCGATTTCGAGGCCAGGGAATTTCACCAACTGAGGATCATCCTGATGCTGCTCTCGAATGGAATTTCGACGCAAATGAGCTTTGACTCTAGCAACGAGCTGACTAGGGCTAAAAGGCTTCGTCATATAATCATCGCCACCCATGCTTAATCCGAGAATAATATCAATATCCTCGCTCTTACAGGAGATGAACAGGATCGGCGTATTGCTCGTTTTGCGAAGCTGTCGGCAAACTTCTATACCATCAAGTCCTGGCAAAAGAATGTCCAGAATAATAAGATCAGGCTTATGTTCCTTAACGATCTCAAATACATCTTGTCCATTATTGGCGCTGATGACTTTATAGCCTTCCCGCGCAAGGTAAAGTTGAATCAATTGGACAATTTCTTGCTCGTCATCGACGACTAAAATAGTTTCTCCTGCCATACTAGAAATCCTCCTCAGCAACGGAACAGCTTGGTAGGGAGAACGGTGTTCCCGCTCTCACATGTTTACTTTCATTATAGAACGATTCTCTTAGACATTTCTATCCTTTTATTGCCAGTTAAAGAGATTTGATGCGGTTCTTACTCCAAAGTAGGTACTTTGATCTGCCTGTAGATTCTAGTAAATGTGAATAGAGTAAAAAAAGAGTCATAATTCGACTTCGATTGACGAAAATTTTGGCTGAATTTAATTGAATCTTTATGTTCCCATGCTAAGCTACCTAAGTCTCTATGTAGAAAGAACGAGAGGGGCTGCGAAAGTAATGAGTCAAAAGGCTGATCCGGATATTGGCACCCATTCATCGTTACTAAAAGATACATTCGTACGCCAATTCATCGAGCAGGCTTGGGATCTGTTTAGCATATTTGATGTTTATGGAAATTTGACCTATGCCTCTAAGAGTTTTAGTGAGGTGATAGGATTTATACCTAGTGACTTTCAGCAAGTGGTGGACTTTATCGATTCCGAATATGGAATGGATGTACATAAAATGTTTATCAAAACCTTACAAACTTGCAGCAGCAGTAAGCTAGAATTTCGAGCGAGAAATGCTGCTAAGAATATCATTTGGTTCGAGTGTACCGCGATTCCAATTCGTAATGATGAGGGTGATCTAGCCGAGATTTCTTTTGTTCTAACGGATATCACGCTGCGCAAAAATCAAGAAAGCCGTCTTGTAGTCATGGCTTTTCATGATCCTCTGACAGGTTTGCCTAACCGGCGAATGTTTAAGGAGCATCTGCAGCAAATGCTTTTGAAAGCGAATCGGACGAAGAGACCGTTTGGACTTTTATACTTAGATATAGATGATTTCAAAGTGATTAATGATACGATGGGTCATGATGTAGGAGATGCATTCTTGCAGGATTTCACTCACCGCATCAAAGGATGTCTCCGTGAGGTTGATATGTTTGCCCGCATGGGAGGCGACGAGTTCACCATCTTATTGCCCGCGGTGGATTGTAAGGAACACGTGGAAAGCGTGGCCCAGCGTATCGTTCAGTGTTTTGAACAGCCATGGGAAATACAGGGTCAACAGTTTCGCGCAACAGTAAGTATGGGGATTACGATGTACCGCTCGAATGAGACCGATGCGACTAGCATGATGAAGGAAGTAGATATTGCTCTATACAAAGTGAAGGGCAAGGGCCGTAATCACTACCAGTTTTATTAGAAAACGTTACTCGGAGCAGAATGCTCTCAAGTAACGTTTTTTCGTAGATTAGAAAGTATAAGTTTTATACTTTTGCTTCGCATCTACCTTGACAAACACGCTCGTCCCTGAAGGACGACGGAGTCGTTTATCCTTGGTTATCCCCAATATTTACTCCTAGCACATTCCTATTGTTTCTAGCAAAATAGAGAGAAGCAGCTAGATACTAGAAATAGGAGGTGGCCGATGAATAAAGCCAAAAATCGATGGAGCAAATGCTTGATTATACTAGCCGCCGCGGGGCTTTTGACAATGGCAACAAGCTCAGAACCTAGTGTTAAGGCTGAGGCTAGCTCGTCTCAAGGGAAATTCACGATGTCCTATCTCTTCTTTGGGAGTCCAAATTCCTATACCTCGCAAGTGGATAAAAGCGGTCAGACCCTCGATGTTGTCTCGCCTAGTTATTTTAATATCCAGGCAGATGGTAGTTTGCAGCTATCCGATTCTCTTCAGCCTTCCTTCATAACCGACATGCATGCGAGAGGGAAGAAGGTTGTCCCTTTTCTTAGTAATGATTTTGATAGGACGTTAGGTGAGAAAGCCATTGATAATCGAGAAGCGCTTGTGAATCAAATTGTAAAGGCTATCGAGGATAATAAGTTGGACGGCATCAATTTGGATATTGAGAATGTAGATGCAGCCTACCGGGATAAATATACGGATATGGTCAAAATGCTGCGGGATAAAATCCCGAGCCGGATGGAAGTATCCGTGGCTGTTGCAGCGAACCCTACAGGGACAACGAAGAGCTGGATTGCTTTGTATGATTACAAGGCATTAGCCGCGGTAAGTGATTACTTAATGGTCATGGCTTATGATGAAAGCTATCCTGGAGATCCAACTCCGGGACCTGTGGCAAGCCTGCCGTTTGTCGAGAAATCGATTCAATACGCAGTATCGCAGGCACCAGCTGATAAAATAGTTCTTGGTGTTCCGTTCTATGGGCGGTACTGGAATCAAGATGCTGCCGCAAACGGATCTGGTGTATCCGATCAGACATTAATGAACCTGATTGACATGTATAAAGGAACAGTGCGGTATGATGCTGTTAGCCAATCACCGGTAGCAACTTTTACGATAAGCCCTACTGATGCTGCGTCTAGTGTATATGGGAATAAGCTCGGCCCCGGCGACTACACCGTGTGGTTCGAGAACGAACAGTCGCTCAAAGAAAAACTGAAATTGGTAGACAAGTACAACTTGAAGGGGACTGGAAGCTGGAGCCTGAATCAGGAATCGTCTGATACATGGGACTATTACAGTCTGTGGTCGGATGGGTTTTACTTCGCCGACATGCAGAAGCATTGGGCGCAAGCTGACGTGCTGGCCGCTGCGAACCGAGGCTGGATGCTCGGCATAGCCGCTGACCGGTTCGAGCCGGACGCGGCGCTTACGCGAGCCGAAGCCGCGACGATTATCGTGCGCGTGCTGGGGTTGAAAGCCGAGGCGGGAGCGATAGGCGCCTCGTTCAGTGATGTCCCTGCCACCCACTGGGCGTGGCAGGATATCCAGACCGCGAAGATGAGCGGGCTGATCCAAGGGATCAGCAGCGATCGCTTCGCGCCGGATCAGATCATGACGCGGGAGCAGATGAGTGTGCTGCTGTCCCGCGCTTTGAAGTTGACTTCGCAGGCCAGCGGCGGAGCTGCTGCGAAGGGCTTCACCGACGTGCCGGCAGGAAGCTGGTCGGCGGAGGCCATCGCTGCTATGAGCAGCAATGGCCTTGTCAACGGCTACGCGGACGGCACGTTCCATCCAAGCGCGTCGCTGACGCGCGGGGAGATGGCGGCGCTGCTCAGCCGTGCCCAGCCGCTGCTCACGAAGTGAGCCGGCTCTAGCAGAGAACCGCACCCTACTCAGGCTTGCCGAGTGGGGTGCGGTTCTTTGTACAACATCATGCGACCGAGAATGTGGAATCAAAGGATTCCTTCCCTCCTTCATTCAATCATTCATTTCAATCACTCACTCACTCATTCACTCATTCAATCATTCCTTCCTTCATTCATCAACGTTCTCTTAGATTTCTTAGAGAGTACTTCGAAGAAACCACTGCCTTCTTCCTTGCCAAGTTTGACAAAGGTTGTCTGTTCTTTGGGGCCGGGTTTATCTGTGACGAATTGGCGGATATTTTTGATGCGGGCTTCGGCACTGGTGATCCGATTACTGCCGATCTGCAAGATAGAGGAAGAGGAAACGCTAAGAATTCGGATGTTCTGTGCACGAATAAATGAACCTAAGTTATCCACACACATTGTGAAGGGTTCCGGAGGCTGGGGGATGGGAAAGGGTCTTCGATAAAAGGGATAAGCTTTGAAGCTCCCCTCAGTTCCATAATAGAAGGGAACTTCGCGTTGGACAGCGAAGACGGTTGTTTCTAGCGCTGTGTTGATGTTATCGCCAGTATGCATGATACTGCCCGAGCTAACGTCATGAATTATTACATCGCCGACGATGGATAAGCGAACCATAGGTCATCCCTCCGACGGAAGAGGTATGAAAGGAGAAATGATGACCGATTCAGGTGGCGTGTCGAACATGGAGGACAATGAAACAACTTCTGTATCGCCAATGAGAAAGATAGATGAACTGGCTACCCCGATGATTCGCACATCACCTACGAAAAGCTGCTTGTTTTCCACATGTAAGTTCAGCATAGTTTAGCCTTCCTTCCTTGGTAAACTGGATATGTAACTCTCAATTGCACGGAAAATGTCTTGTTTTGTTTTCTCGATGATGCTTGTTGTCACGGCTTCTATCGGTTCTTTGAAGCCAACGCCCCGGTATTGATTGATATACAGCTGAATGCGGGTGTCTAGCTGTTTGCGGATATCATCGATAATGAGGGCTTTGTAATCCTCGTCCAATGGGAATTGATATTTGTTTTCGAGATTGTTCATATCGGCATGAACGCCATATTGCAAGTATTGTGCTATCCCAGTGGAAACTTCCTGCTGAATGTCAAAACCAGAGGCAGTTCCTTGCCCTTGATCTTGCCCTTGATGCCCTGTCCCTTGCCTTTGGGCTTTTTCCTGATCTTGCCTTAGACCAATTCCTTCAAATGTACTTATCCCTCCTTGACCTTGGCTTTGTCCTTGCCCCTGTCCTTGCCCCTGAAAAAAAGAATTCGTATCTGTTCCAGCATTTTTGCCCACAGAGGCACCATTCACTGTGAGGTCATCGATTTTGTCAAGTAAGCTGGGACTGATACCGATTGTTAAGGTACCGTCTAGCTTTTCGACTTTGAGTTGGTCGAATTTATATTCAATTCTATCGATATGGACGCCCTTCTGATTTTTCAAGGCGTTAAGGTCCGTTTGCAGTTTGGTTACAGTTTGTTCAAGCGTATCGATTCGCTGTTTCTGTCTTTCGATATAGGCGGAGACCTGCTGGGCCCATTGCTGCCAAGTTATGCAGTTATTCATCTAGGAAAGGCACCTCCTTCCAGTTTCAATCAGTTTGTAACGCCCGAGTTGGGGTATATATCAAGTTGGCGGTGGTAAAGGAACCAGAGAGATTGGGTTCGTTGGGCTTGCTCCAAGCGCTGGAGCGGATTCAACAAAGCCGCCTGTATTGTACAGATTGGACAATGATCGGACGGATCCGGCAGTGCCAATTTGCAGAACGGAGGAGTTAGCCACGGAATCCACTCTCAAATGCTGAATCATAATGGTCTGATGGATGGTCCAGTTCATTTTGGATGAACACCTCGCTCAGGTTATAAATGAATTTATTTTAAATGATGATTCCGCTGGCATTATTTTCTATGAGGTCAGAATCATTGGTTACGGTCGTGCTGTAGGCATTAAAGATGCGAGGGAAATCCCCGGTATTAAATGAGCCTGCTCCGGCAAAAGCTTTGGAGGAGCTTGTAGGTGCGATGATAAAGGAATCGCCGAAGTGGACGACGGAGCTCGGCCCCACGCTGATGATTTTGACATTCCCTACGATAGATGGCATAGTCGACCCCCCTTGCGCTTATCACAACTATAATATATGAGGGTATTCGCCTAGAGGTGCCCTTGTTTTTACTTCGGGTGTCACATCAGGGAGCAGGCACATATACTGTAGTGAAAATGAGGTGATGAGCTTGAGCGGGTTTAATCGCCATCCTTGGCTAAAGTGGGAGCAAGTTGAGAAGTTCCTTGGGCAAAAGCTGCCTTTCGCTGAAAAAGGGCAGACCTTTCTAGATAATATGACGTGGGCTGAGGGATATGTACAGGACATGCTGAAAAAAGCAATGCCAGATCTGGATGCCAGTATTTCTTCCCAAAGTTATGCGGGCTCTGAAATCTTTGAGACGCATGAACATGTCATTATTAAAGTGGAGATTGCCAAAGATGAAGATCCAAAAGCGATGCAGGTGTTTGTGAAATCCAATCAGATTAAGCTGACCGGTTTTCTCAGTGGCAAGAACCGAATTATTAAGCTTCCGACTCTTGTTCAGCCAAGGACGGCTAGAGTGAGCTACAAACAGCGTATTCTGCAGATCAAGGTGCGCAAGCGAGGCTTGAAGGAGGACTATATTGAGGCATACATCCGTTACTAGCGAGTCAGTAGTGCTGAAAAACGGGGCAGCATACTCCTAGGTGAAAAACAAAAACCCTCAAGCCATATGGCTGAGGGTTATCCTAATTTTGACTATAGAACGCGGTGAGCTGTCATATAACGGGACGACCAATTTCCGTATGGTTTTATTCACACGTTTTTGGCAGCGTAATCAATGCGGAAGTTCCTTGACCTAAGCAGCTTTTGAGCTGAATGGTCCCCCCATGCTTCTGAACGATATGCTCCGCAATAGCTAGTCCCAGACCCACGCCGCCTTGCTTGCGATTCCTTGCTTTATCCGTCCGATAGAAGCGGTCAAAAAGATGCGGTAAGTCACTTTCCGCAATGCCAATGCCTTGATCAATGACTTCGATGGTGACCCATGTGTTCTCAGTGACGCCGATTTTCAACACGACCAGCAGCTGGCTGTATTTCAGTGCGTTATCTAACAAAATAATGAGAAGCTGCCTGATCTTCGAAGGGTCCCCGTTCATATGAAGCTCTTTGAGGTCTTGGTCAATCTGCACCTCGATCTCTCTGCTAGATGTAACTCTAAGTGAAGCTGCGGTTTGCTCAGCGATCGGAAGGAGGTCGAAGGTGATCTTCTGTTCACAGTCTTCTTTCTCTTTATCTGTAAGGGAAAGCAGGTTTTGCGTGAGGATCTTCAGCTGGGCAGATTCAGAGATGATGGCTTCGAGCGCTTCTTCACGCAGCTTATCGTCCCGGAAAGCCCATCTTCGCAGTAAGCTAGCGTAGCTCTCAATGATCGTGAGCGGCGTGCGCAGCTCGTGTGAGGCATCCGCAAGGAATTGCTCCTGCTTTTGAAACATTTCTTGCAGCCTATCGATCATTCTATTAAAAGTTGCACTAAGCATGGTTAATTCATCATTCGTGAGCTTGTCGGGCAAGGGGATGTGTCTAAATGATCCGCTTTTTTCAATATTTTGCATCGTGGTAACTAATTGTTGAAGCGGACGAAAGAGCACATTCGTGTAAAAGTAACCCCCAAGGAGAGCTAGGATCAGCGCACCAGTGGAAGTTAATAAAAGAATAGAGATAAGCATACGGGAGTACTCGCCCAACCTTCTCATGCTGCGTCCAATTTCTAAAATGGCAACTTGATGCCCTTCTTTGAACACAGGCATTTTCACGAATATAAAAATTCCGTCGGGCGCGGTTTTTAAGATGACCGTTTCTTTGTCTACATAACTGGGAGAAAATTGGAGCAGATTAGGGTCGGAATAAATTTGGTGAACAACCTTTGAATCTGGAGCGATATACCGTACCATTTCTTGCGGAATGAGGAGCTCTTCCATCTGCGAGTTATTCAGCCAATACTCAGGATGACTAGGTAAATCCTTCAGAATCAAGGTACGGGCTTTATCCTTCAGCAGCTCCAACTCGCCCTTGGTCGTGACCCGAATGAACATATAGTAGACAAAAGTGAAGCTGAAAAAAAGAATCAACATTAATCCTGCAGAAACCCATAATGTGATTTTAAGCTTAAGGCTCATGAGGGTGTTTGTCCGTCTTTGGGGTTAGATTCACCGGCAGAATCGTCCGCTTCTTTGCTTGAGGAGGTTTCAACCTTCAGCAAGTAGCCAATACCGCGTATCGTCTGAATGAGCTTAGAGGAGAAGGGCTTATCCACCTTTTGCCGCAAATATCGGATGTACACGTCGACCACGTTCGTATCTCCAACGAAATCATATCCCCAAACCTCTGAAATGATTTGCTCCCGCGACATCACTTCGTCCTGGTGCTGAATCAGGAATCGCAGTAAATCAAACTCCGTAGGCGTTAATTCGATCGGTGAACCTTCTCGGGTAACGGCTCTACTCTTTAAATCCATGGTTAGATCATCTACTTTAAGCAAATGAGGCTGCTCAGCTGACTGGTCCTGCAGGCTTCTTTGGCGAAGGAGACTGCGAATGCGGGCGAGCAGCTCGATCGTGGCAAAAGGCTTCGTCACATAATCGTTAGCGCCTTGGTCAAGTCCACTGACTCGGTCCGGGACAGCATCGCGTGCCGTCAGAAGGATAATGGGAACGGTAGCATTTGCCTGACGTATGCGGCGCAGCACCTCTAGACCGCTGAGCTCCGGCAGCATGACGTCAAGCAGGATCAGCTCCCATTCTGACTCATTTAAGGCTGCATTCAGTCCAGAGCGCCCATCTGCTCTTGTATGTACCTCGTAGCCTTCATGCTCTAGCTCCAGCTGGAGCACCCTGGCGATGCGTTCTTCGTCCTCAATTAGCAATATGCGGCTCATAGCGGATAGATTTCACTCCTAACGGCTCACTGTTGGTCAGCGGTGTCGATTCGTTCTTTATTTTCTCTATTCGGTACATTTACATACATAGGTGAAAAGCGCAGTCTTTGAGGGAGTGTCAAGTTAGCGTTCATTAGCCTAGTCCGCGTTCATTCTTTGTGACATAAAATAACGCAAGAAGACTGACAAAGGAGTAGGACAGATGAGTATATCTCAGAAAAAGAAGGTGCGCATCAAATCCAACCAGAAAGTAGCGATTTTACTGCAAGACCATGATGCTACCACTAGAGTCTATGTTGAGATTCAAGGGGAGCTCAACCCGCGAGAGGTTATGGTTGAGGCGCTAAAACGATTAGAAGACGGATTGATCTACGCAGACGAGGAATGTACCGACTTAATTGAGAGTGAGTATATTGAAGTATTCCGTAAAAAAAATCCGTATCGCCGAGAAGAAGAGGATTTCATCTTCCTCATTGACCGTGCGTATGCAGAAGACTACGTGGTATCCGCCAAAATCGTCAAATGATGATAAGGCGAGGGCATATAGAAAACCCCTTATCGATAGATCTGAAGGCCGGAGCCTTCGAGAACAGTCGATAAGGGGTCTTTTTTAATTTAAATATTATTTTTTGTGAATAATAGGAGCTGTCTCTACGGAAGTCAATCGGTCATAGAAATCTACAAAATTATTTCTTTCATCGGAGCTGAGCAGAGCCATAGCGGTACGCGGATGCTCATCAAGCGCTCCTACGATCATGTAAGGAATGAGATAGCCCCAATCCCATTTTTGGCGCATCGTAATCATGTGTTTCTCGATAATTTCAAGTACTGGACGAACGTCGTAACGTGCTCCTTTTAAATAGCTAAGAAGAAGCTCTGTCGTACAATTCCCTGCTGCACGGCCCATTCCATAGACGGAGGAATCAAGGAAAGTCACACCTTTGGAAGCACCAGTAATCGTATTTGCGAAAGCTAGCTGCAGGTTGTTGTGCATATGTAAGCCAAGTTCTTTCTCAGGAAGCAGACGTTGGAACTTCGTTACGAGGTAGTCGATGTCTTTATGATCCATGCTGCCGTAGGAGTCTACGATATAGACAACGTCAACAGGGCTTTTATTGATTTCTTCGAAAGCTTCAACCAGTTCATTTTCCATTACGTGGGAAAGCGCCATAATATTAAGTGACGTTTCGTAGCCCATGTCATTGAATTTTTGAACAAGCTCAAGACCTTTATCAACATCTTTGATGTAACAAGCAACGCGGATCAGGTCAAGCAAGCTGTCCTCACGAGGCAAAATGTCGTTCTCATCGACACGGCCGATATCTACGAGAGCAGATAGTTTCGTTTCCGTCTTTTTGGTAATAACTTCACGAAGGAAAGATTCATTCAAGAATCTCCAAGGACCGGACGCTCCGCCTTTAAGCAGCTTTTCCGAGTTTTTATAACCAATTTCCATATATTCTACACCGGCTGCACTTAAACCGCGATACATGTCTTGGACAAATTCCACGCTAAAATCCCAATCGTTCACCAAACCGCCGTCCCGAATCGTACAATCCAAAATCTTATGTTGATGATGCTTAACCATACTCGTATTGCCCCTTTCGACATCTTAGATCGCTTCTGATTTTGCTATATTATCACTTATGTAGAGGCCGCTTGTCAATGCAGCAGTCTGCTTTTGCGACAACTTTTACAGGGAAGATATGGTAAAATAGGAGGAGTGCTAGATTATATGAAGGGGACTACATGAATGAATCGTAACGAGTGGTCATTAGCGAGAGAGGTTGCTGTTAATGCGGCAACGAAAGCAGGAGAGCTGGCAAGAGAGTGTTTTGGAGGTAAGCTGACTATTCAGCATAAGGATGATCGTGGAGATCTGGTCACCGAAGTGGATGTTCAGGCGGATCGTTTGATTGTGGAAGACATTCTGGCGGTCTTTCCGAGCCATCGTATATATAGTGAAGAAGCAGGTGAAGGAGGGGCAGTCAGCGATTGGGTGTGGCATGTCGATCCGTTGGATGGAACGAATAATTTCGCCTTGGGCATGCCGCTTTATGGCGTTTGCATCTCATTGAGCTATCAAGGGCAAATCGTCCTAGGAGTAATTCGTGACTCGGCTTTGGGGCTAAATTATGTTGCTGTTAAGGACGAAGGTGCTTGGCAGGAGGATGTTAAGCTTGAGGCGAAGCCGAAGGGCCGTTGGCCAAGTCCACAATTTCATGGATACAAGGCCATGGGGTTGGCAAGCACGATCATAAAGCGTTGGGACTAAGGCATCATCTAGAGCATTCGGTTAAAAGAGTGCTGCGCATGTGGGCACCATCCTTGACCTGGGCGATGCTCGCCAGAGGCGACCTGCACGGTGTCGTGCTGTACAACTCCGAAGGTGAGGATTTGTACGCGGGCTTGCTGATCGCTCAGGAGGCAGGCGTGAAGGTGACGGATTTCGCTGGTAATCCGATTGCTATGCTTGGGGGTGCGGGGGCAAGTGCGAGTGCTGGGGTAAGTTCAGGTGCAAGTGCAGGAATAAATGCAGGGGTAAGTGCAGGTACAAGTGCAAGTGCAAGTGCAAGTGCAAGTACAAGTACAAGTACAAGTACAAGTACAAGTACAAGTGCTGATGAAAATGCGGGTAAAAGTGTAAGCTTCGAAGTGGGGATAGAGATGGGACAGGCTGTTTACTTGGTGGCAGCTGTGCCGGAGTATCATGCGGAGCTGTTGGCATTCGTTCAGGAAGCTATCAGAGTAGAATAATGTGGGAGCAATATGCAGATGATAATGGCATACTTTGCATGTTGAGGAAGAAAGGATGCTGTGCGATGAAGAGCTTTGTTCCTATATTTTTTGAATTTGAAAAGGGGCGGGATGCACTCCTTGCGCTTGATACGCTGGACGAGCTTGGCTACAAGCCGGAATTACTGGGCGGAGAGAAGTCAACGGTGCACATCCATCTTGATGAACAGGAAATAACATCTGCTCTAGAAATTGCGCAGTTGCACGGCGGACGCTTAGTGGAGCGCCCGCAAGCAGAGTCAGAGTCAGCGATATACGCCATGGCCTACGATCTGGAGGGTTCCATCCGCATTCCGGCCCACACCGTGAATGAGGATTGGTCCGAGAGCTACGCCGAGGTGAACGCATCGGCCGTGACCGATGCGGTGCCGAGCGAGGACGAGGCGGCTTTTGACCCGTCCGCTGACGACTACGACCATTTCAGCGCCGGTATCCGGCTGTGAAATCGGGTGGGGGAGCCAGCGCAGATGCGCTGGAGTGAGCGAATGCGGGGGGGAAGCGCGGAACAGTGAGTCATAGCGATGAAAAACATCGCTATCTCGCGCCCGCAGCCGAGCAGCCCCGCCATAAGGATGAAAATCATCCTTATGAGGGGTGAAACCCGCGCGAGGCGTGCGAAAGCAGAGTCATAGCGATGAAAAACATCGCTAACTCGAGCCCGCGGCCGAGCAACCCCGCCAACCCTCACAAATCCCATATGTCCACTCATCCCGTGGACGCTCCCAAGCACTAACCGAACGAGGTTAGTTGCTTTTTTGCATTCTCCTATCTGGATTTTTGGGGAAATTGGGGAATTTAAGGAAGGTAAGTTGTACGGCGTACAACAATTTTCTTAATTTCTCCCCGGAAAGCTCAGAATGTTGTATGTTGTACATTACCGATGCATCAAACCTCACATCAAATATTTACTTAATTTGTAATATAAAGTATTTATTTATCTAGACAAACAAAGAAAAAGCACCTATGTTTAGGGAATGACGCGCTATCCATCATTCTCCCAAACAAAGGAGCCAACCATGGATAACGATAAGGAATTTTCCGTAGTTTGTCAATGTCTCAAAGTGCTCAACGTCCTAGATTATCGGTCTATTTTTCAGGATCATCGGTCAAAGAAGCTGTTTGCGGGTTCAGCCATAGGGCTTCATGTCGTTGCTCAGCTGTTGCAACTGAAATCGTATTGCGAACTGTCTGAGCAACTCCAAGCACAC
>NZ_AUGY01000043.1 GCF_000422905.1 Paenibacillus alginolyticus DSM 5050 = NBRC 15375 | reverse complement strand
GACTTTGCAACCACCTACATTGAAGCTGGATCAACGATTGCCAGCGATAGATATCGTTCTTATCAAGCTTTGGCCAAAAATGGCTTCCACCATGAAGCCAAAAAGTACGACCTGAAAGAAAATCCAGATCATCTAAAGTGGCTTCATACGATCATCTCTAATGCGAAAGCTTTTATTGGTGGTACCTACCACGGCTTAGATCCTAAGCACCTACAAGCATATCTCGATGAGTTTTGCTATCGATTCAACCGCCGTGAGGTCAAAAGCGAGTTATTCAATAGGTTAGTTCATTGTTGCCTATCGTCTACGACGATTACCTATCCTGAGCTAGTTGGATAATCAAATTTAATAATAAAGAAGAAAA
Organism: Paenibacillus alginolyticus DSM 5050 = NBRC 15375; assembly: GCF_000422905.1. GTDB lineage: Bacteria > Bacillota > Bacilli > Paenibacillales > NBRC-103111 > Paenibacillus_E > Paenibacillus_E alginolyticus. The sequence goes on along the minus strand of NZ_AUGY01000043.1, from coordinate 68,865 downwards.
CCCCCTCTAATAGGGGGTTAACAGTACTCTCTATGTATTTTACATATGACCAATAACATCTTGAATGAATAGGTTTCTTTCTAATGTTAAATTAACAATCGTGCCATTAACGTTAATCCAAGGTCTAGTAGGATGAGAGCGATCGGAGAATATAATTTCACCTACACGGTTATCGCTTAGTTTTACAATCGTTCCATTGCTGATTTGTGTGGACTTGTTCATAAATACTTGAACCAGGGTTGGATCTACTTTGCCGAATGACTCAGTGAAGAGCTGCTCAAGTACAACATACGGTGACAACGCCGTTTTATAGTAACGTTCATTAGTCATAGCGTTATAAATGTCAGCAATCGCTACTATTTTGGCATACATGTGAATCTTATCGCCTTTAACTCCTAAAGGATAACCAGATCCATCCTCACGTTCATGATGCTGAATGGCAGTTAATTTGACACCTTCGTTAATACCGGAAATATTTTTAAGAATCTGATACCCGATTAGCGTGTGCTGTCTAATCTCATCCATTTCGGATGTAGTCAGGGCTCTCTTCTTCTCAAGAATAGTAGGATCAACTTTGGATATACCGATGTCATGTAAGAGACCAGCTAAAGCAATTTGCATCAAATCTTTCTGAGGAAGCCCATGCCATCTAGCTAATGAATAAGCGGTTAAGCTGACCTGAATACATTTGTGATAGATATAATCTTGCAAACTGCGATTTTTCGGTGTGAAGGTAAGTACTTTATAGGCATCAATATGTTGAATGAGCGCTTCAAGACCGTTTCGAAGATCTAAGATAGGAAGCGGTTGTCCACCATTAGCGAGATAAAAGACACGTTTAAGCAGCTTCAACATATTCTGATATTCCAAATAAAAAGGATGAACGGCTGCAACTTCATTCGGTTTCATTTCTTCACTCGTGGCTTCGGGCTCTATACCATTCTTAGACTCAATAAAGACAGATGAAATAAGAAATGCTTTTAGAATCTCAATGTCTCTTTCATTAATGACTTTTCCTTTGTTGAAGAGCACATTTCCTAATTTTGTTATTACGTTATCGCCTAATCTTTCACCATATTTTAATTGGGAAACGGCTACTGTCGGCACAATCATTCACTCACCTTAACTTATCGTATACTTCTTATTGTAAAGTAAAAAGGATGGGTTTGTAAGCCCCATCCCGACATTTTATTCTTCTGTATCTACTGCTTCTGTTTCTTCCCAATCGCCGTCTTCCTCATTCTCGCTTTGCTCTTCATTCTTCTGCACGCGAGCTAAGGTTCCAACTTCATCGTCTTCACGAATATTGATTAAGCGCACACCCTGCGTGTTACGGCCCATCATTGAAATCCCGTCCATACTAGTACGAATAACAGTACCCGATGCTGTAATAATCATAAGATCCTCATCATTTTGCACCACTTTAAGACCGACAATAGGGCCGTTCTTATCTGTGACGTTTAAGGTCTTAATCCCTTTACCACCGCGTGTCTGGATCCGATATTCAGAAACAGGCGTTCGCTTACCAAAACCTTTGGTCGTTACAATGAGTACACTGTTATCTTCATGGACAACGTCCATATCAATAACCGTATCTTCTGGATCCAGGTGTATACCTTTAACTCCAGTAGCAGACCTACCCATGGAACGAACATCTTGTTCTGGGAAATGGATGGACATGCCTAGCTTGGTTCCCATAATAATGCCTTGGTTACCGTCAGTCAGTTTAACACCAATGAGATCATCATCTTCCCGTAAATTAATAGCGATTAATCCGCCTTTACGAATGTTGGAATAATCGTCGATTGGAGTCTTCTTCACAACACCTTGCTTCGTTGCAAAGAATAAGTATTGCTCTGTTTCAAAGCTTTCTACCGGAATCACCGCGTTAATCGTCTCACCTTGCTCGATCTGGATTAAGTTAATGATTGGTGTTCCACGAGCTGTCCGGCTCAAATCCGGAATCTCATAAGCTTTCAGACGGTACACTTTACCTTTATTCGTAAAGAACATCAAATAATGATGCGTGTTCGTCACGAATAAATGTTCAACGAAGTCATTGTCCTTGGTATCCATACCGACAATGCCACGTCCTCCACGCTTCTGGTTCCGATACGTCGTAACCGGAAGACGCTTAATGTAACCCGTATGCGTAATCGTGATAACGACATCTTCACGCGGGATGAGGTCTTCATCTTCAATGCTTTCCTCACCAACCGTAATTTCGGAACGTCGCTCATCGCCGAATTTCTCTTTAATTTCATTCAATTCTTCGCTAATGATCGCTAGAATTAGCTTCTCATCGGCAAGAATTGCTTTAAGCTCAGCGATTTTCTTCATAAGTTCAGCATACTCAGCTTCGATCTTCTCACGTTCTAAGCCTGTTAAACGCTGTAGACGCATATCGAGAATAGCTTGAGCTTGATCGAGGCTCAAATTAAACGTCGTCATGAGCCCTTCTCTAGCTTCTTCCGTCGTACGGGAAGCACGAATCAAGGCAATCACTTGATCCAAGTGATCAAGTGCGATGCGTAAACCTTCCAAAATGTGAGCACGCGCTTCGGCTTTGCGCAGATCAAACTCAGTTCTACGGCGAATAACTTCTTGCTGATGCTTGAGGTAATAATGCAGCATCTCGCGAAGATTTAGAACTCTTGGTTCGCCGTTGACGAGTGCAAGCATGATAATACCGAAGTTCGATTGCATCGCCGTATGTTTAAACAAGTTATTCAGAACAACATGCGGATTGACATCGCGACGAAGCTCGATGACAACTCGCATACCGTTGCGGTCGGATTCATCTCGAAGATCCGTGATACCATCAATCTTTTTCTCACGAACAAGTTCCGCAATTTTTTCAACTAATCTAGCTTTATTTACTTGATAGGGCAGCTCATTAACAATGATTCTAGCTTTATTATTGTTTTCTTCAATAACCGTTCTAGCGCGCATCGTAACAGAGCCTCTGCCTGTTTGATAGGCTTGCCTAATCCCCTCACGGCCTAGGATAAAACCAGCTGTAGGGAAATCCGGTCCTTTGATAGCTTGCATCAACTCAAGAGGTGTGATATCCGGATTTTCAATCAACATCTGGATACCTTCGATAACCTCACGAAGATTATGAGGAGGAATGTTCGTGGCCATCCCTACCGCAATCCCGGAGCTTCCGTTCACAAGCAAGTTCGGAAAACGAGAAGGGAGAACTACCGGTTCATTTTCTTCGCCATCATAGTTTGGCTTATAGTCAATTGTCTCTTTGTTAATATCACGAAGAAGCTCCATCGCGATCTTCGACAAGCGAGCTTCGGTATAACGCATGGCTGCTGCCATGTCACCGTCGATCGATCCAAAGTTACCATGACCATCGACCAGCATATAACGAAGTGAGAAATCTTGCGCCATTCGGACCATCGTCTCATACACCGCAGTGTCTCCATGAGGATGGTACTTACCGATGACTTCACCAACGATTCTCGCCGATTTCTTATGTGGTTTATCTGGAGACATGCCTAGTTCAGACATCGCAAACAAGATACGACGATGAACAGGCTTCAGACCGTCTCTTACATCTGGCAGTGCACGACTGACAATGATACTCATCGCATAGTCTAAGAAAGATGTACGCATTTCGGTCGAAATGTCAATTTCTTTGACTTGCGAATGTAATTCTTCGCTCATGAATGTTCCTCCTGAAAGCTTACATCGTTAGCAACGTCTAGGACGTTAGATATCTAGATTTTTCACGTACTTCGCATGTTCCTCGATGAAATCTCTTCTAGGTTCTACGTTATCTCCCATCAATGAATCAAAGAGCGTATCTGCTTCAATCGCATCTTCGATCGTCACCTGCAGGAATGTACGGCTTTCCGGATCCATCGTCGTTTCCCACAATTGTTCTGGATTCATCTCACCAAGTCCTTTATAACGCTGTACATTGACTTTGGCGCCTTCACCGAACTCCTGCATGATGACTTCTCTTTGCTTTTCGTTATACGCATAGCGAACCGTTTTATTTCTTTCGAGCTTGAAAAGTGGAGGTTGTGCAATATACACATAACCGGATTCAATTAATTTTTTCATATACCTGTAGAAGAAAGTAAGCAGAAGCGTACGAATGTGTGCTCCGTCAACGTCAGCATCGGTCATAATAATAATTTTGTGATAACGTGCCTTAGCGATATCGAAATCGTCACTGATCCCTGTACCAAAAGCTGTAATCATCGCGCGAATCTCCGTATTGGACAGAATGCGATCCAATCTAGCTTTCTCTACATTCAAAATTTTACCGCGAAGTGGAAGAATCGCCTGGAAGTGACGATCACGCCCTTGCTTAGCGGATCCGCCTGCAGAGTCACCTTCTACGATGTAAATCTCACTGATAGAAGCATCCTTGGAAGAGCAATCTGCTAGTTTACCTGGCAGAGCGCTTACTTCCAATGCGCTTTTACGACGAGTCAATTCTCTCGCTTTACGCGCAGCTTCCCTTGCTCTTGCCGCTTGAATCCCTTTTTCAAGAATCTTCTTCGCAACCGATGGATTCTCTTCCATAAATGTTTGAAGCTTCTCGGCAAATAGAGATTCTACAATACCACGGACTTCACTATTTCCTAGTTTGGTCTTCGTTTGACCCTCAAATTGAGGCTCAGGAATTTTCACGGAAATAATGGCAGCAAGACCTTCGCGCACATCATCCCCCGATAAGTTGGAGTCACTTTCTTTCAACGAATTACTTTTGCGGGCATAGTCATTCAAGATCCGCGTTAGCGCGCTTTTAAAACCGGACTCGTGAGTACCACCCTCGTGTGTATTGATGTTATTCGCGAAGGAGTAAATATTTTCCGTATAGCTATCGTTGTACTGAAGGGCAATCTCGATCGAAATGTTATCCTTAGCACCTTCTACATAGATCGGGACTTCATTGACGACTTCACGGTTACGATTCAAATGCTGCACAAAGGACACAATACCGCCTTCATACATATGTGTTGCTACCGTATCCGTACGCTCATCAATCAAGTTAATTTCGATGCCTTTATTCAAGAAAGCGAGCTCTCGAATTCTGGATTGCAGCGTATCGAAATCATATTCTGTCGTTTCTTTAAAAATCTCCGGATCCGGGTGAAAGGTAACCTTGGTGCCCGTTTCTTCGGTTTCACCTACGACTTTCACATCATATTGCGGCGTTCCGCGGCGGTATTCTTGTTGATGAATTTGGCCTTTATTCTTTACTTGCACAGTTAAGTGCTCAGACAGCGCATTAACCACGGAAATACCTACACCGTGCAGACCACCGGATACTTTGTAACCGGAATCCTCGCCACCGAATTTACCACCTGCGTGGAGTACGGTAAGTACAACCTCGAGTGTTGGTCTTTTCAGTTTTGCATTTTCACCGACAGGAATTCCGCGCCCGTTATCAATAACAGTAACGCTATTATCTTTATGAACGATTACATCAATTTTCGTACAAAATCCGGCCAAAGCCTCATCGATACTATTATCTACAACTTCCCATACGAGATGATGAAGTCCACGGGCACTGGTTGAACCAATATACATACCCGGTCTTTTGCGAACGGCCTCTAAACCTTCCAGAACCTGAATCTGACTGTCATCGTACGCATTTTGATTCACAGACATGTTAATCTTCACCTGCTTTTCTATAGTGAGAGAAACCTCTATCGAAGTCATTCAAACGAGCGACCGCGCTTAGAGGACAGTATATTCGCCAATAAGAAAGCTGCTTTCGGAAAGCCGAAATCTTATACTTTCTTATGTGGGGAGAAAGGGTTAATTCGTCAACAACTGATGTGCTCTTTTCTTGAGCGTGGTTGAGGAAATTGGAGAATAATACACTTTACTCTTCGTAACAACGAGCGATTTGCAATCTTCATCGCCGATTTGCTCTGTTTTTTTATCTTTTAAAGCTTGCTGTATGAATTGTTTCGATATTTTGGAAGATTTCTCTATTGAGATATCGAAAATAGCAATTAGTTCGGATGCTCTAATAATTTTCTCTCCACCCAAATGAATAAACATGCTCCTCAGCTCCTGCCGCTTACATTTCCTTTCAAAACATGAAACACGGAAGCATGATCCAGTTGATCCAAATGGACACTCTCTAGACCTGTTGTTGTAATAAAAGTTTGGACTTTCTGCTGAAACGTACGGATCAGTTGTGTCTGTCTATACTCATCAAGCTCGGATAACACATCATCCAGCAATAATAGGGGATACTCGCCAACTTCCTCATGAATGAGCTCTATTTCCGCAAGCTTTAGCGATAACGCTGTTGTTCGCTGCTGCCCCTGTGATCCATACGTTTGGACCTCTTTGTCGTTGATGTAAAAAAGAAGATCGTCACGATGAGGGCCCACTAACGTAACACCTCTCCGGAATTCCTGATCCCTAACCAAAGATAACTTTATCATAAATTGGTTTAATAAAACAGATTCATCTTCAAACGGTGTCATATCAAAAGAGGGGGAATAGCGAATAAGAAGCTCCTCACTATCGTTCGTAATCCCTCTATGGATCGTTTCCGCCCATTGTTGTAGCTTCTTAATAAAGCTTTGACGTTTTTTCATAATTTTAACACCATACTGTGCTAATTGTTCATTCCAAATGTCTAACATCGCGTCTGGTGTGGCTTTTCCTGGGAAAGATTGCTTTAAATAATTGTTCCGCTGCACCAATATTTTCTGATATTGCGATAAGTCATGCAGATAGGAGGGCTGTACTTGGCCAATCTCCATATCGAGGAATCGCCTTCTAACACCAGGAGTTCCTTTGACGATCTCTAAGTCTTCCGGAGCAAACATGACGACGTTCAAAGCACCGATAAAGTTACTAAGCTTCTTTTGTTCGAGGCCATTGATTTTCGCTTTTTTACCTTTGGTCGAAATGGAGAGATCCAGCTTACAGCTGCCATATCGTTTCTGAATTTCCGCATGCAGCTGTGTCTGCTCACCGTTCCAGCCAATTAATTCTTTATCCTGATGGGTACGATGTGATTTTGTCATGGCCATTACATAGATTGATTCCAACAAATTTGTTTTGCCCTGAGCGTTAGGTCCAACGAAAATATTCACATTGCTATCCGTTGTAAGCTCAATCTGATCGTAATTTCTGTAATGACTGAGTACGAGTCTGTTCAAAAACATGGGCGGCCATCCTCCTGGGTTAATCCGATCAGGAGCTAACGACTTCGAATTGTCCGAAACCCTCCACGGTTACCACATCTTGCGGCACGAGTTTCCGGCCTCTACGATTTTCAGCTTGTCCGTTCACTTCAATTTTTGTATCCACAACAAAAAATTTGGCTTGTCCACCTGTGGATATACAGTCCGATAACTTCAGAAACTGTCCAAGTGTAATATAGGCCGTATTTATGGGGATCTGTTTCATATAACGCACTCCTTAATTCGTTGTTCGATACGGCAAAATAAGCTGCAGAATGTTTGTGGAATCTTGTGGTTTCATGATGATTGGCTGCATAGCTCCCGTAAATCCGATGTGAATGAACTCGGAATCAAGAACTTTAAGCGCATCGAGCATATATTTGGAGTTAAAGGAGATTTTGAGTAACTCACCAGCAATATGCTGCAGATTAATTTGCTCCGTTACTTTCCCAAGCTCAGAAGAACTTGAAGAAATCTCAATTGTCTGGTCTTCAAGCATCATCATTTTCACAATGTTCGTCTTATCTTCTCTGGAAAGCAAGTAAGCACGGTCAATGGCTTCAGCCAATTCTTTGGTTGGAACGACCATTTCGGTTTGAAAAGATTGCGGAATCAACTTAGATGTATCCGGGTAAGTTCCGTCTAAAATGCGTGAATAGAACAAAATTGAATGAATTTTGAATAAAACTTGATTGTCGGAAATAACTATATCTATAAGGGAATTCTGATCCGGCAAAATTTTGCTTAATTCGTTCAGAGTTCGGCCTGAAATAACAATGTTAGGAAGTTGATGGGCATTATCATTATCAACGGTTACTTCTCTGCTAGCAAGTCGATGCCGATCACAAGCAATGAATTTGAGTTTATCACCTGAGATGTTCCAGAGCACACCTGTAAGAATAGGCGTAGACTCATTCGTTGATACGGCATAAGAAGTTTGCTTAATCATCGTTTTCAGCAAATCGCTTGGCAAACGAAGCATTTTACTTTCTTCGATTTCGGGCAGCAGCGGATATTCATCTGGATCTAGCCCCATAATTTGAATCTCGGAAGAACCGGAACGAATGATGGTTTGAAAATTATTTCTAACTTCGATTTCGATTAACTGTGCAGGTAGTTTACGAATAATTTCGACGAAGAATTTGGCTGGAAGAACGACACTGCCGGCTTGAAATAGTTCAATAATTTTAATCTTGTCATTTTCACTAGGGGTAAAGCTTTGAATGGAAATATCCGTATCGCTTGCTGTAAGGGTTACACCGCTTAAAGTTGCATCTATTTTGATCCCTGTAAGGATAGGTATGGTTGTACGAGAGGATATAGCTTTGGAAACGTGACCAATGGATTCAATTAAATGGTCTTTTAGGATGGTTAATTTCATGATTTCACTCCTGTGGTTCTTTTTTTCGTTGCGTTAGCATAATCATTATATAATAACATTCTTTATTAGTAATAGCAGTAGGGGCACTGAATATGTGGATATGTGGATGATTCTTATATAAATCAAGCCTATCCACATGTGAATAGATTGTGCATAGGCTTAGCCAAAATTAAATGTTATCAAGAGGGGTTCTTGATGCGTTCTGTCAGATTATGAACGATCTTATAAAGATCCTGATCTACTTTTAGTTGCTCTGATATTTTATCATGGGCATGGATAACCGTCGTATGGTCACGGCCACCAAAATTATCTCCGATTTTCGGCAAAGAGAAGTCCGTCAACTCACGTGCCAGGTACATCGCGACCTGTCTAGGGAATGCGACGGCTTTTGTACGCTTACGAGCCTTGAAATCCTCTAGCTTCAAACCATAGAATTCTCCAACCCGCTGCTGAATATCCTGTATCGTGATGACTCGTGGTCGATTCGATGGAATGATATCTTTCAATGCTTCAGCTGTTAGATGCACGCTAATATCCTGATTAATAAGGGACGAGTACGCAACTACTCGAATCAAAGCACCTTCAAGCTCACGGATATTCGTATCGATTTGGTTCGCGATATAGATCATCGCTTCATTCGGAATCTCCAGATTCTCTGCTTTTGCTTTCTTGCGGAGAATGGCAATGCGTGTTTCTAAATCAGGGGGCTGAATGTCTGTAATTAATCCCCACTCAAATCTAGAGCGTAACCGATCCTCCAGGGTTGGAATTTCTTTGGGCGGCCGGTCACTAGAGATAATAATTTGTTTGCCTTCTTCATGAAGCGCATTAAATGTATGGAAAAACTCCTCTTGCGTACCTTCTTTACCAGCGAGGAATTGAATATCATCAATCAACAAGACATCGATCGTTCTATATTTATTACGAAATCCTTCGCCGCGGTTATCACGGACCGCATTAATAAATTCATTCGTAAACTTCTCTGATGAAATATATAAAACACGTGCTCCTGGATTATGTTCTAACACATAGTGGCCGATAGCATGCATCAAATGGGTCTTACCTAAACCAACTCCTCCATATAGAAAGAGGGGATTATAAGCTTTAGCTGGCGCCTCGGCAACAGCGAGGGATGCAGCATGAGCGAATCGATTGCCGGATCCGATAACGAACGTATCAAAGGTATACCTAGCGTTCATCATATTGGTGAAATTTTCTTCCCCTGTAACAATCGCAGGACCTTTTGGCGGGATAACAGTTGGTTGGACTGCTGTAGACTGAGATTTCTGTTCTTCCGTTTCAATGATGAATTTCACAGTAACCTGTTTACCCGTAAAGTCATATATGGTTCCTTCAATTAGCTTGGTATAGCGGCTTTCGAGCCATTCCTGAGCAAAATTGTTGGGCGCACAAATAACGACAGTTGAATCATTAAATACTGTCGCTTTCGTTGATTTAAGCCAAGTGTCGAAACTTGGTTTACTGAGTTTAGTTTGAATAATCGTTAAAATTTGCTGCCATAAGTCCGTAGAATGGCCTTCCACAGTAATTCACTCCTTTGAAATCAAACATGTGGCATAAGGCCAGTAAAGATATGTTCGGTTTATAAAGCTTTATTGTTAAATCTCGAAAATAACCTATTCACATGAAAGGATTGGCTTATTCGAAATCTGCTTATAGTTTGCTCGATCAACAACGAAAAGAACCTTTATGTCTGATGCGGTCAAGAAAGGACGATTTTTGTCGATTTTATCCACATTATTAAGGATCGGTTGAAATGACTTATTCTTGTAGAGGGAAAATTGTTCACAATGTTATCCACAGGTTGTTGATAAGTCGGAGGGTTAGTGGTGTCTATCCACAACAGAAACATTATCATCTTATCAAAAGATCACTTGTTAATCAACGGATTGTTTGATATTATCCACATTTACAACAAGTTGTGCATAGATTTTGTTCACAACACAAGATATTGTTGATATTATGTTAATTTTCGACAAGCTTCTCTGTGGAGAGGTGAAATTTTATACACAGGTTATTCTTTTTTTGATTTTTACTGAATACATGTCTTCTTCACCTGAACACTCGGGTAGGTTGACTTTCTGCTGTGGAAATGATTTAATGAGTAGTAGAAATTTTGTAGGATGGATATCCTCAGGTAGGGAGGTGCTATAGATGGGTCCGACGTTTAACCCGAATACGAGAAAGCGTAAGAAGAATCATGGTTTCCGTAAAAGAATGAGCACGAAGAATGGTCGTAAAGTTCTACAAGCTCGTCGTCTTAAAGGAAGAAAAATTCTTAGCGCGTAAAAATGAGGCTCCGGAAGGGGCTTTTTTTTTTGCATTTTGAGGGAATGGTTTATATCGTGATAATTTTGTTAAAGCTATATAAGCTAACTAATTTTGTTTGGAACTTAATTTAATCTTGGAGTCATCTGTCTGGAGCGTACATAATCGTGGAAAAAATATATAGATTAGCTAAAAGAGAAGACTTCAATAAAGTATATCGGTATGGGAAATCGATGGCCAATCATCAATTCGTTCTTTATTATTTGCCTCAACCTAAATTGGAACATTTTCGCCTAGGCGTGTCTGTGAGTAAAAAGGTAGGCAATGCTGTCGTACGAAATCGGCTCAGACGAATGATGAAGGAAATTATCCGGTTAAAAAAAGAGAACATGACGCTACATTATGACTACATCTTATTGGCTAGAAAACCAGTGGTTGAAATGGACTATGCTGAGATGGAGAAAAGTATCTGGCATGTGATTCGCAAAGCTTCTTTATTAAAAAGAAATGATGTCATTAAAAAGTAACGTAATATTTCCTTGCAAGCTGAAGATGTGTTATAGTTTATGATGGAAAAGATATTTAGGAGGATCTCATTTTGACTCGTCGAATTTATATGCTAGCTTCACTCTCAGCGTTGATCTTATTACTGTCCGGATGTAGTCCGTCAAGTTCAGCTATGGCGCCTATTGATCCGAATACCGCAGGTTTTTTCGTTAAATATTTTGTGTACCCGCTTTCCATGACGCTGGACTGGTTCGCTGATCATTTATGGGGTCAATACGGATTATCCATCTTGGTCGTTACCTTGATTATTCGTTTAATTATTTTGCCGCTTACACTTAAGCAGTACAAAAGTTCCAAACGGATGCAGGATCTACAGCCAGAGATGAAGAAGCTCAAAGAAAAGTATAAAGATGATGCGAAGAAGCAGCAGGAAGAAACAATGAAGCTGTTTCAGCAAAATGGTGTGAATCCATTAGCAGGATGTTTCCCAATCATTGTTCAAATGCCAATTCTAATTGCTCTATATCAAGCGATTATGCGTAATGATCACATCCGTGAACATACTTTCTTGTGGATGAACCTTGGTAAACCGGATCACTTGTATATTCTTCCGTTGATTGCCGCGGCAACGACATTCGTTCAACAAATGTTCATGTCTTCCCAAATGAATCAACAAATGAAAAGCTTGCTATATATTTTCCCAGTTATGATTTTCGTGATGTCCATGAATTTCGCAGCTGCGCTTCCGCTTTACTGGATTTACGGTAACATCTTCACAATCATTCAGTCTTACTTTATTTATGGTTCTCCTGCATCGCAAAAAGCGGGGCAAAAAAATAAGGGTGGCCTGTCCAAATGAAAAAAATTGTGGTGACTGGAAAGACTATTGAGCTAGCGGTTAAATCCGGTTTATCTCAATGGCAAGTATCCGAGGATCGTGTAAACATTCATATTTTGGAGCAACCCTCTCGAGGGTTTCTCGGGTTTATTGGTACCAAAGAAGCTAAAGTAGAGCTTGAATTGATTCCAGATCCACTTGAGGAAGCCATTGCTTTCTTACAAGATATGTTCGCAGCGATGCAGATTTCCATCACCATAGATACGCGTAAAGATCGTGAAGGCTACATCTTGAATATGAGTGGTTCTGAATTAGGGATTTTGATCGGTAAAAGAGGACAAACACTGGATGCTTTGCAGTATTTGGTGAATATCGTTGCAAACCGGTATGCGAATTCTCATTTTCGTATTATCTTAGATGCGGAAAATTTCAGAGATAGACGTAAGAAGACGTTGGAGGAGCTCGCAGTTAGACTTGCCAATCGTGTGATTAAGTCCAAAAAAGAAGTGATTCTCGAACCCATGAATTCTCAGGAACGAAAGATTATTCATGCTGAACTACAGGGACATCCAGTTGTAAAAACATACAGTAAAGGCGAAGAACCTAACCGTCGGGTGGTTATCGCTGTCAAATAACGCAACCGCAATGACTTTGATCATGTCATTGCTTTTTCTTTAAGATGAGGTAAATTCGAGGTGTTAATATTATGTTAAATGATACGATTGCTGCTATTTCTACACCGCTAGGTGAGGGTGGGATAGCGGTTATTCGTGTGAGCGGAGATGAAGCCGTCCCATTCGTGGAACGGATTTTTCGCTCCAAAACGAAATTATCTGTTGCTGAGACGCATACGGTACATTATGGATTCATAATAGAACCTGCTTCTGCCCAAAAGGTAGAGGAGGTTCTAGTTACGTTAATGAAAGCTCCGCGTTCATTTACGATGGAAGATGTCGTGGAGGTTAGCTGTCACGGTGGAATTGTTTCGGTTAAGAAAGTACTCGATTTGCTGCTGCAGCAGGGAGTTCGGTTGGCTGAGCCCGGTGAGTTCACGAAGCGAGCATTCTTGAATGGTCGGATTGATCTGACCCAAGCTGAAGCGGTGATCGATTTAATCCGGGCCAAATCGGATAGAGCTTTCAAGGTAGCTTTGAAACAAGTTGAAGGAAATTTGTCGAAGCAAATCAAGAATTTACGTCATACATTAGTGGAATTGATGGCTCACGTAGAAGTGAATATTGATTATCCTGAGCATGATGTGGAAGAAATGACGAACAGCTTCATAAAGAGCAAGTGTGACACGGTTATGTTTGAAATTGACCGTCTTTTGGTAACTGCGGAGCAAGGGAAGATATTGCGAGAGGGTATTGAAACGGCCATTGTCGGTAAGCCAAATGTCGGCAAATCATCGCTTCTCAACGAATTAGCGCAGGAGAATCGCGCAATTGTAACGGATATTCCAGGTACAACGAGGGACGTTATTGAGGAATTCGTGAATATTGGTGGTATTCCTTTGAAGCTGCTGGATACTGCGGGCATTAGGGAAACCTCAGATCTTGTTGAACAAATTGGGGTTGAGCGTTCGAAGACAGCTTTAGCTGAAGCTGATCTTATCTTGTTAGTGCTGAATAGCAATGAAGAGCTTGAATTCGATGAAATTGCGCTGATGAAACAATTAGCGGATAAGCAAACGATTGTTATTTTAAATAAGATTGACTTAACTAGAAAGCTGAATGTGGAACAAGTTTTAAGTTATTTTCCACAGGAGCGTATTGTTGAGTTGTCACTGATTGAGAATAAAGGTATTGAAGATTTGGAAAAAGCGATCGCGGCAATTTTCTTTGAGGGTAAACTAGAATCAAGTGATTTGACGTATGTTAGTAATGTTCGTCATATTTCGCTATTGAAGCAGGCTAAACGTTCGTTACAAGATGCACTTGATGCTAATGAACAATATGTACCTATTGATATGATACAAATTGATATTCGAGCAGCTTGGGAACAGCTTGGAGAGATTATTGGCGATTCAGTCGGAGAATCATTGATTGATCAGATATTTACACAATTTTGCTTAGGAAAATGAAAACGACAGCATTTGCGTTTTCATAAAAGAGGGAGGGACGTATATTATGGGATATCATGCAGGTGATTATGATGTAATTGTCATCGGTGCTGGGCACGCAGGTTGTGAATCTGCATTAGCCTCAGCTCGCATGGGTTGTAATACGCTTTTATTAACAATTAATTTAGACATGGTCGCATTCATGCCTTGCAATCCATCAATTGGTGGTCCTGCGAAGGGCCACGTTGTTCGTGAGATTGACGCGCTTGGTGGCGAAATGGGGCGTAACATCGACAAGACGTATATTCAAATGAGAATGCTGAATACAGGGAAAGGCCCCGCGGTACATGCGCTGCGTGCTCAAGCGGATAAATTTTCGTATCAACATAAAATGAAAGAAACAATTGAGGCGACTCCAAACTTGACGCTTCGTCAGGGTATGGCGGAAGAGCTTATTGTTGAAGGCGGCGTGTGTAAAGGCGTAATTACGAAAACAGGCGCTGAGTATTACTCAAAAGCAATCGTTTTGACGACTGGGACTTATTTAAGAGGGAAAGTTATTATGGGTGAGCTAATGTATGAAAGTGGACCTAATAATCAACAGCCTTCTGTTAAATTATCGGAATCCTTGCGTAAACTCGGTTTTGATCTTGTTCGATTCAAAACAGGAACGCCACCGCGCGTTCATAAGGATACAATTGATTTTAGTAAAACGGAAATTCAACCTGGTGATGATGAGCCTAAATTTTTCTCATTTGAGACTAAAGCAGAAACAAATGGGAGTGAGCAGCTTCCATGTTGGTTAACGTACACGTCTGAGGAAACACACAACATTATTAATTCGAATTTACACCGTGCTCCAATGTTCTCAGGAGCTATTGAAGGAACAGGACCAAGATATTGCCCTTCTATTGAAGATAAAATTGTTCGATTCGCTGATAAACCTAAACATCAAATTTTTCTAGAACCAGAGGGACGCAATACTTCTGAATATTATGTTCAAGGGTTATCAACGAGCATGCCTGAAGATGTTCAATTGGGCATTTTGCGGTCAATTCCTGGTTTAGAGAAAGTGGAAATGATGCGTACCGGTTATGCCATTGAATATGATGCGGTTGTTCCTACTCAATTGAAACCTTCTTTGGAAACGAAATTGGTAAGTGGATTATTTACTGCTGGGCAAATTAATGGAACATCGGGATACGAGGAAGCTGCTGGTCAAGGGGTTATGGCAGGGATTAATGCGGCTCGTAAAGTCCAAGAGAAAGAAGCCATCGTTCTGGATAGATCGGAAGGTTATATCGGCGTTTTAATTGATGATCTTGTAACGAAGGGTACGAGTGAACCTTATCGTCTATTAACATCACGCGCAGAGTATCGCTTACTTCTTCGTCACGATAATGCTGACCTAAGACTAACGCCAATTGGTCATGAAATTGGTCTTATTTCAGACGAACGTTACGCTGCATTTTTAAATAAAAAATCTTTGATTGATCAAGAAATTGAACGTTTGGCGGAGGTAAAGGTTAAGCCGGAACCTCATGTGCAGGAATTACTGGCGAGTTTGGAAAGTGTGCAGTTGAATAATTCTGTACCAGCTATTTCGCTGCTTCGTCGTCCTGAGATTGAATATAAGCATATTGAGCAAATGACTCCTTCTCCACTTGAACTGGATGATGAAATGAAAGAACAAGTAGGCATTCAAGTGAAATATGCCGGCTACATCGAAAAACAAAGCAATCAAGTTGAACGGTTACGTAAAATGGAAAAGAAAAAAATTCCGGATGACATCGAGTATAGTGAAATTCACGGGATTGCGACGGAAGCTAAGCAAAAGTTAGCTAAAATTCGTCCGATATCTATTGGGCAAGCATCTCGTATCGGTGGCGTTACACCTTCGGATATTTCTATCCTGCTTGTTTATTTAGAACATTACAACAGAGTCATTGCGGCTAGAGGTTAATTCATGGATGCTATTCAACAACAATTTGTTCAATTATTAGAGAAACAACAAATTTCTCTTTCTACCCAACAGCTTGATCAATTTGAGTTGTATTACAAGATTCTTGTAGAGTGGAATGAGAAAATGAATTTAACGGGTATTACAGAGAGAGATCAGGTCTACTTAAAACATTTCTATGATTCTCTTTCTGTTTCTTTTAATTTTAATGTGGAACATGTGTCATCCGTTGCTGATATTGGCTCTGGAGCTGGTTTTCCAAGTATCCCTTTGAAAATTGCTTTTCCACATCTCAAAATTACGATAGTCGATTCTTTGAATAAACGTATTTTGTTTTTAAGAGAATTAGTTTCGCAACTTGGACTGACAGATACCGAATGTGTTCATGGTAGAGCAGAAGACGTTGCTAGATTACCTAAGTATCGGGATCAATTTGATTTGGTTACAGCAAGAGCTGTTGCACGACTACAGGTTCTAAATGAATTTTGTCTTCCTTTCGTTAAGAAAGGTGGAACTTTCATTGCAATGAAAGGTTCAGAGATTGAGGAGGAATTAAATGAGGCTTCCTTCAGTTTAGCAGAGCTGAGAGGAAAGGTAGTCAAGGTGAATCGCATGCTGCTACCAATTGAGGAATCGATTCGCCATTTTGTAGAGATTCATAAACTCGAATCGACTCCCGCTAAGTATCCTAGAAAAGCAGGTATCCCATTGAAAGAGCCTTTGGTCAAATTGTGAATTTGTTCCACGTGAAACATTTACATGGTTTGGACTGTCAAATAGAAGGAAATATCAACTCTATGTTGAATTAATAATAGAGTGAAATTTAGCTAGTATATAAGTATTTTAAGAGATTGTACTTGTCATACTTTGACGTAATAGTAGCAAAATGTTTTCGTTCGTTAAAAAGAAAGATTAGGTAAGTTTTATACTGTGCTTCGCATCAACCTTGACAAACGCACTCGTCCCAAATGGACGAAGGTGCCGTTTATCCTTGTGTAGGACGAAGAGGTCGTCTATCTTTGGATCATTTTGGTCGCTTAAACTACGGGAAGAGTTGGTGGTAAGGTTTCCTATGAAAGAACAAATTTCAAAGCTATTTGGCTTAGCAGATCGATCAACGACTGACGAGGTCAAGAACATATCGGTGAATAGTATTATTCCAAGTCCATATCAGCCAAGGTTATTGTTTGATGATGATCGAATTGATGAACTCATGCAAACAATTCGAACGCATGGCATCATTCAGCCGATCGTTGTCAGAGTTAAAAACAACACGTTCGAGCTGATTGCCGGTGAGCGACGTCTAAGAGCTGTTAAAAAGCTGGGTCTCGATACAATCCCTGCGATTGTACGTGATTTCAATGATTCTCAAGCAGCATCAATTGCTCTTATTGAAAACTTACAGCGCGAAGGACTTACTGCAATAGAAGAGGCTGCAGCTTACCAACAGTTAATAGAGATGCATGATTTAACTCAAGAAAGCTTAGCGCAACGTCTGGGTAAAAGCCAATCCACGATTGCAAATAAGATACGTTTATTACATCTAAGCGAACCAGTTAAGATGGCATTAATGGAACGTAAGATTACGGAACGTCATGCGAGAGCGCTGTTGGCGCTTGATCAAGAAGAACTACAAGTTAAAGTGCTTGAAGAGGTAATCGCTAAAGAGTTGAATGTAAAGCAAACAGAAATTAAAATCAATTTTTTGAAAGAAGCTACTAAGCTTAAGAAATCTCGTCGCGTCTCTTTTACGAAAGATGTTCGATTAGCTTTAAATACAATTCGCCAATCCGTTGAAATGGTTTCTAGTTCTGGTTTAAATATTAATACGTCTGAGCAAGATCATGATGATCATTACGAAATTATAATTAAGATTCCTAAACGATAATAAAGCATTTTTTGCTACCTTAAACGGCGCAAGCCGTTTTTTTGCTTCTTATGGACATAAACTATCAAATATAGATAAGGTAACTAGTCCATAGATATGTTAAGATAGTAATACTGCTTTAGTATGGCATTTGGAACATAAGCGATTGAGGTGAAATGGTTTTGTCTAAAATAATAGCAATAACTAATCAGAAAGGTGGCGTCGGTAAGACGACAACTTCTGTAAATTTAGGTGCTTCTCTAGCCTCTTTAGGGAAAAGGGTGCTTCTCGTTGACATCGATCCACAAGGCAATACAACAAGTGGGATAGGTGTGAACAAAGCGGATGTTGTTAATTGTATCTATGACGTTCTTATTAATGATGTTCACCCCAAAGATGCAACGGTTGATACCAATGTTCCAAATCTCAAAATAGTACCTGCAACAATTCAGTTGGCAGGAGCTGAAATAGAACTTGTTCCAACGATTTCAAGAGAAGTACGATTAAAGAAATCTCTCCAGTTAGTGAAACATTTATATGATTACATCCTTATTGATTGTCCTCCGTCACTAGGCCTTCTAACCATTAACTCATTAACTGCTGCCGATTCTGTCATTATCCCAATTCAATGTGAATACTATGCGCTTGAAGGATTAAGCCAACTGCTCAACACCGTTCGTTTAGTACAAAAGCATCTTAATACAGGGCTTCAAATTGAAGGCGTATTGTTGACTATGTTCGATGCAAGAACTAACCTTGGCATACAGGTTATTGAAGAAGTAAAGAAATACTTCCAAACAAAAGTATACCAAACGATTATTCCAAGAAATGTTCGCTTAAGTGAAGCGCCCAGTCATGGACAGTCCATTATTACTTATGATCCTAGATCAAAAGGCGCGGAAGTGTATTTAGAGCTTGCGAAGGAAGTGATCTCTGTATGACCAAAGGCCTTTCTAAAGGTTTAGGTAAGGGATTGGATGCTTTAATTACTTCTTTACATATTGATGAAAGTGATAAAGTCATCCAAATTCCATTATCCCAATTGAGAGCAAACCCTTATCAACCTAGAAAAAACTTTAATGAAGATAGTATTAGAGAACTAGCTGATTCAATCAAAGAACACGGTGTTATTCAACCGATTATCGTTCGTAAAGTACTCAAAGGATATGAGATCATTGCGGGGGAGCGAAGATTCCGTGCCTCTCAAGTAACGGGGATAGCGACAATTCCTGCTGTTGAAAGAAACTTCTCTGATCAGCAAGTCATGGAAATTGCTTTAATTGAGAACGTACAACGTGAAGATCTCAATGCGATGGAAATTGCCTTTGCGTATCAAGGAATCATTGACCAGTTTTCTCTCACACAAGAAGAGCTATCTGCAAAGGTCGGGAAGAGTAGATCGCATATTGCAAACTTTCTGAGATTGCTTCAACTGCCTGAATCCATTAAACAATATGTTTCACGTGGAACATTATCCATGGGACATGCTAGAGCTATTGTGGGTGTGAAGGACGATAAGCTGAAGAAAGAACTCGCCGAAACGACCATCAGTAAACAATGGAGTGTACGTGAACTAGAAGAAGCTGTGAAAACGTTGGAAGAGACCCCAGGGCAAGAAAAGGAAAGAAGTAAGCAGAAAGAAAAGAATAGAGATCCATATATTAATCAAGCCGAGGATCAGTTGAGAGATATTTACCGCACGACGGTGAAAATCAAACATCAGCAGGATAAAGGTAAGATAGAACTTCTCTATTATTCCAAAGACGATTTAAATCGTCTGCTAGAATTGCTGCAAGGTAAAATCTCTTAAAATTAGATAGCATACCAATGGTTTTCTTTCGAACTGAAAGATGAAACTAAGGTATGCTATATTTATGAGTTGATGAGTGAATTTACAGTTTAGCATGCTTCGCACCAACCTTATCAAACGTGCTTGTCTGTAAGACGACGTAGGCTTTTATCCATGAAAGAGGGTGACAAAATGAAGGGTGTTATGTATTTTGATCAAGCGGCATCTTCGTGGCCTAAACCGCCTGCTGTTATGGATGCCATGATGCAATGTATGCATGAGTTCGCGGCCAATCCAGGCAGAGGCAGTCATCAGATGGCAGTGAAAGCCAGCAGAATATTATTTGAGACACGGATAAATACAGCACGTTTATTCGGGATAAGAAACCCTAATGACATTTCGTTTGCATTAAATACAACCCATGCGTTGAATCAAGCAATCAAAGGCTACGTAAAAGCTGGGGACCACGTGATATGTACCAATATCGAGCATAACTCGGTGCGGAGACCGCTTGAATATTTGAGGGCCACAGCTCAGGTTGAGCTTACCTATATTCCTAGTGATGAACAAGGTAATATTCGATTAGATGAATTGAAAAAGGCATTTCAATCCAACACAACACTTGTTGTTGTGAATCATAGTTCTAACCTTATGGGAACCATTATGCCAGTAGGAGAAATAGGAGAGATCTGTCGTGCTCAAGGCGTCAGGCTGCTCGTAGACGCAGCTCAGAGTGCCGGTATACTGCCTATTGATGTAGCGAGTATGAATATCGATATGCTGGCTTTTCCGGGCCACAAGGGGCTCCTGGGGCCTCAAGGGACAGGTGGGTTATACATTCATACGGACATTGATTTAGAGCCGCTATTACATGGAGGTACAGGGAGTCAATCGGAAGCCATTCACCAACCCACAGTGCGACCAGATCGCTATGAAGCTGGAACGCAAAATACAGTTGGAATCGCGGGGCTAAATGAAGGTGTAAAATTTGTCTTGTCTGAAACTGTAGAAAAGATTCACGAGAAAGAGTGGCGCCAAACTCAGCACTTAATGGAAGGGTTACTGGGAATTGCAGGAGTCACGGTTCTTGGGCCAAGGCTTGGACAAAATAAAACAGGAATTGTTTCCTTTAATATCAGTGATGCGGATTCATCGGAAGTGGCCTTTATCCTGGATCAATCTTTTCAGATTGCCGTTCGTTCAGGCTATCACTGTACGCCACTGGCGCATGAAGCAGCTGGAACCTTAGCTAAAGGTGCGGTTAGAGCAAGTATTGGTTATTTCACAACAGATCATGAAGTGGAAGCCTTGATTGATGCTGTAAAAGAGATTCAAACGCAGTATGCGAAGTAGAAAGAGGGATAAATCATGGGGGAACTGTTTGGCCTTGATGGTGGGGTCATCGTATTAACTTGTTTCGCACTAATCATTGTGTTGTTTATTTTCATATTAATTGTTTCCATTAAATTAGTATCTTTGCGTAAACGATATACACAAATGATAAATGGCTCAAAAGCAGAAAATATGGAACAGATCATTATTGATATGCAAAAAGGATTGAACGAGCAAAAGGCCGAATCAGTAGCGACTTCAGCCAAGGTTGAAACGATTCGTCAAGCATTAATGAAGACGAAGTCAAAAGTCGCCATCCATCGCTATAATGCCTTCAATGAAGGTGGAAGTGATTTAAGCTTTACAATTGCCATATTGGATGAATATCAAGATGGGATTATTCTAACGGGTATACATAGCCGCGAGCAAATGTATTTGTATGCGAAGCCAATTCAGAATGCAAAATCAACCTATACACTAAGCCCTGAAGAAAAAGAAGCGATTAATCAAACTTTAAAGCAGCCGTAGCATTAGGCGTATAAGATTGTGTGCGGCGCAAAGCAGAATGAAGAGCGTCACCGATAATATTGGCCATATTCATGACTAAGCTAAGCCGTGTATTTTGCAGGACGAAATACTCCATAAATCCACCGACATTTACAATACCGGTAACATGGATGTCACCAACGGGAGGCAAATCTTTATTTACACCGGCGCCTGGTTTAAGAGGTCCGTCTGCAACCTGAATGCAACCGACACTGGATACTTGACCAAGGCAAGCATCGATGGCAACGATGAAAGGTTTTTGAAATTGGTTATGGATTTTATCAACGGTTTCAGCTAAATTCATAGCATGGACTGGCTCATCTAAAGTACCGAAAAGATGAAGGTTGCGGAGGTTGGTTGTACGGTTCAAATGAGAGCCAACCAGTGGTCCTAAGGAATCACCAGTAGAACGATCGGTTCCAACACATATGATGACGATAGGTTGATAGGTTGGTAGTTTGCTAAAGATGGTGTGTAAATGCTTTGAGAGAAGAAAAGGGGTATCGGCATCTGTATGTTGAATCTTTAGTGGTTCTAGAACCGCATTTTTCACACCATCGTAACCAAATTGGAATTTCATCGTATCCCTCCAAATGTTGCTACTTTTTTTACTAGTATATGGAGAGATAGGGACATTTATACGTAGAAGAGGGGGACTTTCCCTGAAACTTTCAATCATGTTGCTAGCGTTCGATTCTACTCAACAGGCACTGAGAGCAGAAATGCTGCTAGAGTACGCAGATATCGAGATCGACATTAGACCAACTCCGAAAGAAATCACTGCAGGCTGCGCACTGTCTATCGAATTCCCGGGAGAGAATTTAGAACAAGTAAGAGACATTATTCATGCTGAAAATGTGGAAATCAGAGGCATCTATTTTAAAAATGAGGATAAATATGTTACGATGGAATGAAATTAAGGGGGGCTGCACATGGCCTTTGTAACCAAATTTTTTACGGATTTAAGTCAATGGGTACACGATCATGTAACGAAACCGGAAATGATAGCTTCGATATTTTGGATTATCGTTAAAATTATATTAATCTATGTAGTATCTAAAATATGCATAAAAATCGCGGATAAAACAATTGCTCATATGATGTCAGCAAGAGACAAGTCTCCGTTGAAATTTGATAGAAGAAGAACAAACACAATAGGAAGTCTCATACATAACCTAATAGCTTACACGATCAATCTCATCTGCATTATGCTGATATTAGGGCAAGTGGGACTAAATATAGGTCCTTTACTTGCTGGTGCAGGTGTACTCGGGCTAGCTATTGGTTTCGGGGCACAGAGTTTGGTGAAGGATGTAATAACAGGTTTTTTCATCATATTTGAAGATCAATTCGGAGTAGGGGACGTCATTCAGATTGATTCATTTAAAGGTACAGTAGAAGAAATCGGGATTAGAGTGACACGGATCAAGAGCTGGACCGGTGAAGTGCATATTATTCCGAATGGGAATATCAAACAAGTCACCAATTTTTCTACCTACAATTCACTTGCCGTAGTTGATGTAACGATTCCTCTCCATTTGGATATTGATAAAACGACAGAAATCCTCAAGGAAACGGTGAAGCAAGTTCAACTGCTTACCGATGATATTGTAAAAGAACCTGAGGTGCTTGGTGTCCAGATGGTGGGCTCGACGGATTTGAAAATTCGCATTATTGCGGAGTGCAAGCCGACAAGACAATTTAATGTCACTAGACTTTTGAATATCGAGATTAAGAAGCAGCTCAATATTACGCAAATAGAAGTGATATAACCCAAGAAATCATGTCCATAAATTCGGAAAAGGCGGTGGCAGACGAATGGAGAAGAAGCAGTATCAGCTTGGCGATATTGTGCAAATGAAAAAGCCCCATCCGTGTGGCACCAATGAAATGGAAATCATTCGGATGGGCATGGATATTCGGATCAAATGTGTAGGCTGTAAACACAGTGTATTAGTGCCGAGAACAAAGTTCGAAAGTAAGCTGAAAAAAGTACTCCGATCGAATACGGAGATACAAGAAGAGTCCTCCTAATGGGTTCAGGAAAAACACTTGCGAGAGCCTGACTTTTTTGATACAATAAGTCCTGTTCTCGCTTTTCATGGAAAGGTACCCAAGTGGTCCAAGGGGGCTGACTCGAAATCAGTTAGGCGTCGCGAGGCGTGCGTGGGTTCGACTCCCACTCTTTCCGTACTCTAGTGAAACCAACATTTGTGAAACAAATTAAGAGCCTTTTACGTCTATGAAGACGTAGAGGGCTCTTTTGCTTTTGCAGGGTAGGGAATAAAAGGCAAGGAAAGGAAGCAAAATAACCCCATATCTAGGTATAGGTAAAATGAGGAGGTAGAACGTTATGAGAATTTGGGTGATGATGCTTCTGGTGCTGGCTGTGGTCGTTACAGGGTGCTCCAAGAAGAATGTGGGGGGCACAACAAGTCCAACTCCTGGAGTGACTGTACAGCCTTCTGCAGGGGCTTCTGCGACGCCTGGCGGGACAAGCAGTCCAACGGGAGGAGCAGCAGCTACTGCGACACCAAAGGCCGGCGACACTGCGACGAAGGATGAGCCTCTTCCTAAGATAACGAAGGAACAGGCCGATAAAATAAGTATGACAGGCACCTATGATGACGTGGTGAAACTAACGGGAGCCAAAGGCAAGCTGGTGAAAGATGAGAATGGAAAGAAAACGTACGAGTACGAGATATCCAATCAACCTGGTTATTATGTGCAGCTTGTTTTCTTTGCAGATGGAAAGATATCAGAGAAGCGAGTATATCAGAAATAACGATTGCAAAAAGGCCACACACCTAAATGGGGATGTGGCCTTTTCTGACCACATAAGAAAGTATAAGTTTTCAGATCACGAAAACCGCTTTCTTATTGGCGATAAAACCTAATATAGGGATCTTTGGTCGGAGACCAAAGTCTCTCCTTATTAAACGCGGTCGCTCATCTTCGAATGGCCTCGATAGAGGTTTTCTCATAAGATAGAAGTGGTTGTGTTTGTGCCTTTATCGAAGATTTTCTCGCCATTTCCATAACCCACATTGCCAAAGAGGATGGTTTCTCGGCAATTGGCATCCAAGATGCGGATCGGTGCTTTCGTGCAGCTGCTTAAGCTATTACCCGTTAACTGATTGCTATCCGAGTACGAACCGCTGTCTTTGCCATCAGAAGCGAGCACGATCCCGTCTGATTTGCAAGTACGAATAGAATTCTGACGAATCTGATTATCATAAGCATTAATGAGGACAATACCGTTATTACCAATAGCTTGGAGCTGGTTATTAGCTATGATATTGTGATGAGGGCGTTTTTGTTGGGTGTCCGCTTGCCCCTCTAACTGAATGCCAATATCTTCGATATCATTTAGCGTATTAGCCGTAATCATATTGGAGATGCAGTGACCTTTGAGGCGGATGCCATAGGTGTACCCTTTATTTCCGCTTGAATTTATAAAATTCTCAATGATGTTATCGGAAAGGGTATTAAATTGACACGGTTCTTCTTTGAGACCAGATATAAGGTCAATGCCAGACTGATAGCATTTCTGCATGCGATTTCTCGCGATGACAGAATGACTGCTGCCATTGGTCAAAGTGATACATGGTTGAAACAGCATGTTGAATTGATTTTGCACCAAATGATGATTCTTACCATTACTGCACCAGATGCCATAACCTTGGGTATCATAATCCAGTGTTCCGATGATGTTATCGAAGGAACAGTTCTCGACAACAACACGGTTAGAATCAACGGATTTTATACCATTATCGATCATCGAAAAGGTGCAGTCTGTGATGGTAATGTCGGCAGCTTGGTCGAGCGCAATTCCGCATTCAATTCGTGGAACCGAGGCGTTTCCGAAGGAACCAATTCCTTGGAAGGACAACCCTTGGATATGTACATGCTGAACCGCAGATAAGTTAAGGAGACCGAATTTATGGGTGGATGACCGAAGGATGCTGCTGCTGCCGGCCCCCATTAAGGTAATGTTCGCGCTCACACGTAAGGGTATCTTGAGGAAGTACATACCTGGCGGGATGTAAACGATGCCACCTGATTGAGCAGCCGTATCGATTGCGCTTTGGATGTAAGGAGAATCGTCTTCATCATAGCGTCGGTTGCCGCGGGCTCCGAAATCTTTGACATTATAGAAGAGGGTGGAAGTGGCTGCCGCATGCGCTTTACTGCTTGGTAAGAACAAGTCCCCGGCTGCTAAGGCAATGCCTGCTGCACCTAGTGTAGATAACAACTTTCTACGAGTAAGAGAGGATGCGGGTGAAGAGGGAAGATCACTAGAGTGTGACTCAAGCTGCGTATGTCCATTTTCGTCCAAAAAGTTCACCTCATACTTAGATTGGTAGATATATTGACACTCCACACGGCTGAAGCCGTGGGATTCTTAGCTAGTTGGTGCGTCCGCAGTCCGTTTCTGGTTTGGACAACTGCTAAGTTCAGGGCTGTGCCATCAGCCCGTCCTAAGACAGTGCATATTTAGCATCTTAGGCTGATAGACTTTTATCATCTATCACAGGTTGACGCATAATGTTGATTGCTCCAACTCTGTCGCGGTGTGCGTGGAACCCACATGAACACTGATACGTTCGGTCAATTGCTTTATTTCGCTTCTCGCATATGGGGCAGGTTTGTGATGTATATGCAGGATTTACTTTGATGACTTTGATGCCTACTAATGCGGATTTGTATGCGATAAACATCTGCAATTGATAAAATGACCAGTTGTGCAGGTTTTTAGCGTTTTTACGACTTGTTCTTGTCGTTTGGCGAATGTTCGTTAACTTCTCGATCTTGATGACCGAAACTAGTTCTTCTATCGCCATGTTCACAATCTTCCGGCTGATTTTGTGGTTTTGGTCTTTCATATAGCGATGTTCCTTGTTTTCTTGCTTACGGATGGCAGATAGCTTTTTGAGCTTGCCCATTTTCTTTCGATGCTCTTTACATTTGCGGCGAATGTACTTGTTTTGTCTGCCGTTGCCGACAAACTTTGTTTTGCCTGTCGATGTTACAACAACTGCGGGTACTTTCAATCCTAAGTCAATTCCCATCGTTACATCACCAATCACTTGTTCTGTCAACAATTCTATAGCTATTTGAACGTACCACTTGCCCGACTTTTCGACGACTTTTAATAGTCCGAGCTTTCCGCTTGACAGAAGACGTTGATCTCGCTCTGTTGTACGTGCTGAAATTGAGAGTCGTTGCACTTTTCCATCCATCATGACAGGAAATGCAACTGCGTTGTCGCCAATCGAATAATTCTGGTTATTCAAGTAGTAGGCTCTACGCTTAAGTACGGGGCGTATCTCTTTCTTTTTTGATTTGTTATGGATGCTTCTTGCATCTCGAATGGCTTGATTCTTTACCGCAGATGGCAAGTTAGCTTCAACATCTTTCGTTGAAATCTTGGGAAATGTGCCCTCCGCTTTTGCTTGTGCGGTTAGTTGATTGACGATTTCGATATATTCTTTCCCTAGCTCTCGCAATAAAACGGGATTGGTTGGAAAAATACGTATTTGAATGGTTACAGTTTGCACGTGCTCACCCCCTTGTTTTGTGCTCTTCAACGTAACGTTTAACCGTTTCGCTCGATACATTTCCAGCCGTACTAACCAAGTATGAACGTGTCCATAGACTTGGCAAGTGATGCAGGTGTTTGAAGTCTTGACGCAAGTACCTTGAAGTCACTCCTTTCAATTTCGCCATAATGTCTGCTGGGGAATCGGTCGGAAGCACATTCAAGAATAAATGTACATGATTGGGTATAACTTCCATTGCAAAAATGAGCCAGTTGTTTTCCATGGAGAGTTGCAGCACAAGCTCTTTTGTCCTGAGCCGATTCATCCCATGCCTAAAGGCGAGGGCTTTCTCGGCTAGTTTCTTTAAATTATAAAGCAAAGCAAGCTAGCCGAAAAGAGCAGCGTACAAAAACACAAGAAACCCCTGAACATATCGTTCAGAGGTTCTTCAATCTGCAAATGTCGTACGATTAATGACCCCTATCCCGCCGTCTGTAACTGACAGAGAAACGGTCAATGATATACCCAACCAAGGCCCATGAGGCGATCGTCAACGCATAAATGATGAGCATTTTAAACATGGAAATCTCATAGATGTTCGTAAATGTTGATGCAAACCATGCTGGTACACTGAGCGCGTAGAACAGCATATAAAAGGCATCATGATCATGAAATAAATAATGAACCAAGCACAAGGCAGCACCTAGGAAGGTGAACAGCCAGGTAAACGTGGTAGTTCTCATAGCTCATTCTCCTAGTCATGGTGAACTCAGAACTTACTGCCGCAAATGTTTTCGGTGCCATTTTCGATTGTGGTTGCTCGTTTCAGGGAAGGTATCACCCTTTCTAAGGGTAACGATTTTGGGGTTGCTAATCCCCATGTGAAAAGCATTTTCACCAACTTCGATATACTGACCGTCGTTAGGAACATGATCGCCAGCATTGAATTGTGTCCATTCACCCATGATGATCACCTCTTCTCAAGAATAACATCGTATTTAGATTACCCCTTTGGATGGGAAGCATGTATGAATCCCATTACCAGCTTCCTCCTTCGCATTTTATTGGAGAAAAACTTGTAATCTGTCGCTCGATTTGCTATAGTATTCAGGTGCGAGTTTTGAATAAGAATCCTCGCTCCTTGCTCCTTTGCTTGTCTGACAAGCTTAAAAAGGAGCCGCTTAGTCCAAAAGGAGGTGAAATACATGCGCAAATATGAACTGATGTACATCATTCGTACAGACGTTGAACAAGAAGTTGTTCAATCTACGGTAGAAAAGTTCCAAGGCATCATCACGAACGGTGGGGGAGAAATCTCCAAACATGACCTGATGGGCAAACGCCGTCTTGCGTATGAGATCAATAAGTTCCGTGACGGGCACTATGTGCTGGTACACTTCAACGCAGAACCTGCTGTTGTAACTGAACTTGATCGCGTACTTAAGATTTCGGACGAAGTTATTCGTCACTTAATCGTAAACGACGTAGCTTAATTCATGCCAGTATTTTCGTCAGGAGGGTTGTTCCATGTTGAACCGTGTTATTCTTATCGGTCGATTGACCAAAGATCCAGAACTTCGTTATACGCCAGCTGGCGTAGCTGTCACACAATTTACACTTGCAGTAGACCGCCCTTTCACGAACTCACAGTCGAAAGAACGGGAAGCGGACTTTATCAATATCGTCACGTGGAGGCAGCTTGCTGAAACATGCGCGAACTATTTGCGTAAAGGTCGTTTAACAGCAGTGGAAGGACGTATTCAGGTACGGAATTACGACAACAATGAGGGCAAGCGCGTTTATGTGACCGAAGTTATTGCCGATAATGTACGTTTCCTTGAATCCAGCAACAGCGGCGGTAATCGCGAAGAAGGCGGATCATCTAACGCAAACGCAAGCTACGGCGGCGGAAGCGGCAGTGGCAATCGTGGCGGTGGATCGCGCGAGCAGCAGGATCCTTTCATAGATGACGGAAAACCGATCGATATTTCCGATGATGATTTGCCATTCTAAAGTAGAAAGGACTGAACAAACTAATGGCTTTCCAAAAAAGAGATAACAACAGTGAAGATCGCGGCGACCGCAAATTTGCTCCTCGTGGTAAAGGCGGTAAAGGTAAACGTCGTAAGGTTTGTTACTTCACAGTAAACAAAATCAAGCACATTGACTATAAAGATATTGAAACTCTTAAAAAGTTCATCAGTGAGCGCGGGAAGATTCTTCCTAGACGTGTAACTGGTACTTCCGCTAAGTACCAACGTGCATTGACGATCGCTATCAAGCGCTCCCGTACAATCGCATTGTTGCCTTACACAACGGAATAGGGT
The DNA here is from genome assembly GCF_000422905.1 of Paenibacillus alginolyticus DSM 5050 = NBRC 15375. Taxonomy (GTDB): domain Bacteria; phylum Bacillota; class Bacilli; order Paenibacillales; family NBRC-103111; genus Paenibacillus_E; species Paenibacillus_E alginolyticus. The sequence goes on along the minus strand of NZ_AUGY01000043.1, from coordinate 39,243 downwards.
TAAACCAAGAAGGCAGCTGTATCTAACGGCTGTCTTTTTTGTATGTCAAGAAGCAAACGAAAAGGGGAGAAACCCATCGTGAAAATCCACAAAGAGCAGGCAGAACACTACATATGGGGTGATGATTGCGACGGTTGGTTCCTGGAACGGGATGCCGATAGGACCATTATCCAAGAGCGAATGCCGGCGGGCGCGAGCGAAGTGAAGCATGTACATCAAAAGGCGAAGCAGTTTTTCTTCATTTTAAGCGGAGAAGCAAAGATGTGGATCGATGGTACGGTTATCACCTTGAAGCCGCAGGAAGGCTGCACCATCTTGCCAGGTATACCGCATCAAATTCGAAACGAATCGTTGGAAAGTGTCGAATTTCTAGTGATTTCAACACCATCCACGCAAGGAGATCGAACAGCTCTGTAGAGGCTTTCTTTTCTTGTGCCTATTTGTGGTATAATTGACACAATAGTCATTGCTGAATGAGGAGAGATGACGGTTGCTGAATAGGGAAAAGGATGTTGACCTAGCCAGACGGGCCAAAGTCATTGAATGGCTCAAGACAGAAGTCGTAGATCATGTAGCTCATCTGCTCAAAGGCATATGGGAAGGCAGCCACGTGAAAATTGTAGACGGATTAGCCAGCTTAATTTCGAGCGGTTATATCTTAGGCAGAAGACTAGGCATTTCCTTTCACAGTTTAGACGAAGCTATTGTAGAAAAAATGAAGAAGCACCGCCAAGAGGGCCATCAACTTGAGGACTGGTACGGCGACATTTCATCGCTAGAAGAACATTTACGTAAGAGGTGAGCCCGGTTGGGGAAACGAAGTTGGCAAAGCATCATATGGAGCGCAGTGACGATCGTCTCATTGCTATCTCTAATGACGCCTTTTATTATTTTCACATTTAGTTTTCTCATGATTCCAGTTCTGATGTTATATGTAAAATCAAGCACCAGGCGTTTCGTCATTAGCTATGTGCTCAGCTTGCTTGTTGTTTATATTCTTACCCAATGGCAGGGGATATTCCTTATGTCGGTATCCTTGTTCTTCTTACCGCCTGTGTTGGTCATGGGTAACTTATATAAACGCAAAGCAGCGGCAAGATCCGTGTTAACGGCAGGGATTATCACGATTTTGGCAGAGTCTCTAGTGAGTCTTGTCATCGGGTATGCGCTCGGATTTGATCCGATTGCCAGATTCAAACAATTCATGATGGAAAGCATAGCGGGCATGCCTCCTGGGATCCGTGATATTTTGCCGAAAGATCAGGATTGGTATGTCAATTTCATCGTGCAAGTGATTCCTTTATATCTAATTTTCGTTGCTCTATTCTATACGTTTGTCTCCCACGGCATCAGCCGCTGGCTGCTCAACAAAACAGGAGAAGGGATTCCAGGATTACGCCCGATGAGGGAGTGGATGCTGCAGAAATCGCTTGTCTGGATCTATTTAGTAGTATTTGTATTAGATTTATTTGTTAATCCAGCTTCCATTTCGATGATCTCTACGCTATTAATGAATGCGATGCCGCTGCTTATGCTGGTCTTCGCTATTCAGGCGATTTGCTTTCTATTCTTTGTTGCTCATGCGAACAAGTGGAAGCCTATATTGCCTATTGTGGCGATTGTCATCCTTTGCTTCATGCCTCCTTTATTTATCGTATACAGCTTATTAGGGGTATTTGATGTTGCGTTTCCAATCCGAGAACGGTTCAAGAAAAATATATAGGATTAGGAGCTAGTTCGAATGCCGAAGTTCCTTTTAAAGCGGTGGCACGGTCAACATATCGTGTGGATTTTCGTCCTACTTATCATTTTGACAGCCATTATTTATATGTTCAAATGGTGGCTGGGCCTCACAGCCTTCCTGTTCTGTGGTGTATTGGCTTACTTTACGCTGCAAGCGGAGACTGCTTTTCGTAGAGAGTTAAATACGTACGTCGGAACGATTACACATCGGGTGAAAAAAGCGGGCAATGAAGTGATGAGCGGCCTTCCCATCGGAATTATTTTATATAATGAAGAGAAGCGCATCGAGTGGCACAACCCTTTTGTCGCAAAAATGCTGGAGAAGGATTCGGTCATTGGCGAGTCGCTATTCGAATTCTTCCCTGATTTGAAAAACAAAAAGGACAAAAACGACAAAAGTGACAAGTTGGAGCTGTCCATTGGAAAGTTTATCTATCAAGTATGGATTCGGCCTGAGGAGCGGCTGCTTTATTTCCGTGAAATCACGGAGCAGGCGATTTTGGCGAAGAAGTATGAAGATGAGAAAACGGCGATCGGCATTGTAATGATGGATAATCTGGACGAGTCGACGCAAGGTCTCGATGATCAGACGCGCAGTATTATGCTGGCTAAGGTGACTGGTGAGATTACGGAATGGGCTCAGAAATACCAGCTATATTTACGCCGGACATCGTCGGATCGTTTTCTCATTCTGATGGATCAGAAGGCGTTGCGTCAACTGGAGCAAACGCGTTTTGAAATCTTGGATGAAGTGCGGGATTTGACGATTGAAAATAAGCTTCCTTTGACGCTTAGTATTGGTATCGCTTCAGGAGCTGAACAGCTCATGGAGCTTGGTCAAATGGCGCAGATGGGACTGGATATGTCACTCGGCCGCGGCGGCGATCAGGTAACAGTCAAAGTCGGACAGCGACTTTCCTTCTATGGGGGAAGAACGAATGCGGTTGAGAAGCGTACGCGGGTTCGAGCTAGGGTCATTTCGCATGCCTTGCGTGATCTCATGAAGGATAGCGATAAAGTGATCATTATGGGTCATCGTTTCCCCGATATGGACTCCGTGGGTGCAGCGGTTGGTGTCTTGAAGGCTGTACAGGTTGTCGGTAAGGAAGGCTATATTGTACTTGAGGGCGTCAATCCTTCAATTCAGAAGGTGATGGAGACGATTGCTGCCGATGAGCGCCTGCATCGTTGGTTCATTACGCCGGAGCAGGCGATGCAGATTACGACACAGCGATCGTTGGCGGTTGTTGTGGACACACATAAAGCGTCCATGGTGGCTGAGCCTAAGCTGCTGCAGCAGACACACAGGGTCGTGGTGGTCGATCACCATCGACGTAGTGAGGAGTTCATTCATGATGCGACGCTCGTCTATATGGAGCCTTATGCGTCCTCAACGTGTGAGCTTGTGACGGAGCTGCTTCAATATATCAATGAAAAACTCACGATGGAAGTGTTGGAAGCAACCATGCTGCTGGCTGGCATCGTGGTGGATACGAAGAGTTTCAGCCTCCGTACAGGGGCAAGAACCTTCGAAGCGGCATCCTATTTGCGCCGAAATGGTGCAGATTCCGCCTTAATTCAGCGATTGCTGAAGGAAGATCTTGATTCGTATATCGAGCGAGCAGAAGTCATTAAACTAACAGAAACGATTTACGAGCATATCGCATTGGCAGTTGCTGAGCCAAATCGCAAATATTCTCAGTTGATGATTGCGCAAGTAGCTGATACATTGTTGAATATGACGAATATTATGGCATCCTTTGTCATCGCCGAACGACCGGACGGATTGATCGGGATTAGCGCAAGATCGCTGGGACAGATGAACGTTCAAATCGTTATGGAGCGTCTGGGCGGAGGCGGGCATTTAACGAATGCAGCCACGCAGATCGATGGCACTTTAGAGGAAGCAACGAATCGATTGAAGAAAGTATTAGAGGAAATGCAGGAAGAGGAGGGACTTTTCGAATGAAAGTAATTTTACTAAAAGACGTAAAAGGCCAAGGTAAAAAGGGCGAAGTGAAAGAAGTATCTGAGGGCTACGCACAGAATTTCCTAATCGCGCAGGGGCTTGCTGCACCAGCTACACAAGGAACTGTAAAGGTGCTGGATAATCAGAAGAAAGCAGAGCAGCGCCGCAAGGATCAAGAGAAAGCCGATGCTCAGGCACTCGGTGAGAAGCTTAGTGAAATGACGGTTCAAATCAAGGCGAAAGCCGGTGAAGGCGGGCGTCTATTCGGAGCCATCCCTAGCAAGCAAATCGCAGAGATTCTAGAGAAGCAGTACAAGATCGTCATCGATAAGCGCAAAATCGTACTGGAGGATCCAATTCGTACGCTTGGCGTGACGAAGGTTGCTGTGAAACTGCATAGTGAAGTAACAGCTAGCTTGAACGTTCACGTGACGGAAGAGAAGTAAGCGGAGAAGCGGGGTTGTGGAACGTAGGTATGGCGTTCTGGAGCAAGGAGAAATAGCGATCCAGAGCAAGAGAAACAACGTTCCAGAACAGAGAGCAACGTTACGGAGAAAGTGAAGCAACTTTCCAGAGCAAGAGACAATAGCGTTACGGAGAGAGAGAAGCAACTTTCCAGAGCAAGAATCAACAGCGCTATGGAGAAAGAGAAACAACGTTACTGAGAAAGAACATGGTAAGGTAAGAGTCCCTTGGAGGGGCTCTTATCTATTGTGAGGTTATTCAGGGGTTTTGATCCCTTTATTAGATGTCGGAAGAGATGGTTTGTAGTGTGCGTAAGAGAGTTTAAGAGAGTTTGATTGTTTGATAGTGCTTCGAAATGATAGATTGGCTGGCTAGAAGCACTTCTAGGCACCAACTTAGGTGCCCACTTTTGTAGCGATGATGTAAAAAGTGCAGCAAATTCAGTCTATTCCAGCACTTTCAAGCGAGTTCATGCAAAAAGTGCAGCTAATTGTTCGAATAAGAACAAATGAAGTCCGAAGTGTGGATAATTGATGCACTAAATGCATCAATTCTGCTCAAAATGTGAAATAAACGGTGATTTACTGCACTTTTTGCATGTAGTTACTTTTAGCTCATAGAGTTGCAGCATGGATGAATATTAGCAGAATGATAGAGTACTTGGAGTAGCTAACTATATGTTCCTTGTTCAGGAAACTGGGCGAGGGGTAAGAGTTCTAAAATGAAAAATTAGTAAGTTTAATTTGGAGAGTAAAAATAAACCATGGATGATAGAATAAAGCGATTGAAGATTTTCTCATCCATTTGTATGCAAGGCTAGTAAACTAACTATCGAAAAGAAAGGCGGGTACAGCAGCATGAGCGGAGATAATATGTTTATGGATCGTGTACCCCCACAAAATATAGAAGCCGAGCAAGCCGTACTCGGTGCTATTTTGATTCACGGCGAAGCCTTGATTACCGCCATGGAGCGGATATCAAGCGACGACTTCTATCGTGGTACACATCAACGCATCTTCGAGGCGATCGTAGAACTCGCAGAAGAGCAGGAGCCTGTCGACCTGATCACGCTAACGTCGCGGCTGCAGAACAAGCAGCAGCTTGAAGAGATCGGCGGCGTGACATATCTTTCTGAGTTGGCTAACGCGGTGCCAACAGCCGCAAACATTGACTACTACGCGGCTATCGTCGAGGAGAAGTCGATGTTGCGCCGCCTTATCCGCACAGCGACCCAAATCGTCTCCAATGGCTATGCCAATGAGGACGACGTAGGGTCGATGCTCAGCGAAGCGGAGGCGAAGATCCTTGAGATCTCGCAGCGCCGCAGCTCAAGCGGCTTCGTGGTTATTCGCGACGTGCTCATGGAAGTATTCGAGAAAGTTGAGCAGCTTTACTCGAATAAGGGAGGGTCAACGGGGATCCCTTCGGGCTTCATTGACCTCGACAAGATGACGTCCGGCTTCCAGCGCTCGGACCTTGTCATCTTGGCCGCCCGTCCTTCGGTCGGTAAGACCGCGTTCGCGCTGAACGTTGCGCAGAACGTGGGCGTGCGGGCCAAAGAAACCGTCGCCATCTTCTCTCTGGAGATGGGCGCGGCGCAGCTCGTACAGCGTATGATCTGCGCGGAAGCGAACGTCGACGCGAACCGCATGCGGACGGGTTATCTCGAGGGCGACGACTGGGAGAAGCTGACGATGGCGATTGGCGCCTTGTCCGAAGCGAACATCTACATCGATGATTCACCATCGATTACAGTTGCGGACATCCGCGCGAAGTGCCGTCGTCTGCAGCAGGAGAAGGGGCTCGGCATGATCCTCATCGACTACCTGCAGCTGATTGCCGGCCGCGGCAAAGGCGATAACCGTCAGCAGGAGGTCTCTGAAATCTCCCGTACGCTGAAGCAAATTGCGCGTGAGCTCAACGTTCCGGTCATCGCGCTCTCGCAGCTGAGCCGGGGTGTTGAGCAGCGACAAGACAAGCGCCCGATGATGTCTGACCTTAGGGAATCGGGATCGATCGAGCAAGATGCCGACATCGTAGCGTTCCTCTACCGGGACGATTACTACGATAAGGAATCCGAGAAGAAAAACATTATCGAGATTATTATTGCTAAGCAGCGGAACGGTCCAGTTGGAACCGTAGAGCTTGCCTTTTTGAAGCAATTTAATAAGTTCGTGAATATGGATCGAAGTCATCAGGAAGCAGCAGCCGCGCAGTATTGACGGCTGTTTTTTTTATTTAACCTATTAGTTTGCACAATATCCGAACGATTATACGGGCACCTGTGTAATTGTTCGTTTTTAATTGACTTTGCTCAGGGGGACTGCTACACTAGAGACGGTGAAAAAACCTTGGTCGAATGCCTGCTTATCGCAAGGCAAATTCGAAATAAGGTCGTTTTTCATGCCGTAAGGCGTAAGGTAGGTTCCCTTCCTGCAGAAGTCTGCCGAAGAAACCTGGATGTTCCTTTGCGGTGAGTAAGCCCTCTGACCTGGATCACTATTTGTGTAACGGTGTATAGAGGTATTTGCATCGCCAGAGGGAAAGTATGATGGACGCTAGACGCTTTAGCGCTTTAATGAAGTCCAACTTCGCTCTGTGGTACTAAAGCCATAACGGCTCATTATGGGTGATTCGTCACCGTACGGAGGTAGTGCATATGTCAACGGTTGTTGTTGTCGGTACGCAATGGGGAGATGAAGGGAAAGGGAAAATCACGGATTTCTTAGCGGAATCTGCTGAGGTGGTTGCTCGTTATCAAGGTGGTAACAATGCAGGCCATACGATCATTATTAGCGGGAAGAAATATAAGCTAACGATGATACCTTCTGGTATTTTTTACAAAGATAAAGCTTGTGTAATCGGGAATGGCATGGTGATTAACCCGGCTGCGCTCATTGAAGAAATTAACTACATTCATGATAATGGTTTTACGACGACGAACCTGAACATCAGTGACCGCGCGCATGTTATTATGCCGTATCATTTGCTGATGGATGGTCTGGAAGAAGATCGCAAAGGTGATAGCAAAATTGGCACGACCCGCAAAGGGATCGGTCCTTGTTATATGGATAAAGCAGCTCGTAACGGCATTCGTATCGCTGATTTGATGGATGCGGAAGAGTTCGAATTGAAGCTTAGACGCATCGTTGCTGAGAAAAACGTTGTGATTGAGCAAGTATACGGTTCGCAAGGGCTTGATGTAGAGCCGATTCTTAAAGAGTACCTCGCGTACGCAGAAGTGATTCGTCCTTATGTTACGGACACATCTGTTGTCTTAAATCAATATATTGATCAAGGCCGCAGAGTGCTGTTCGAAGGCGCACAAGGTGTTATGCTGGATATCGACCAAGGTACATACCCGTATGTTACTTCTTCGAACCCAACAGCTGGCGGCGTATGTATTGGTTCTGGTGTAGGACCAACGAAGATCCACAACATCATTGGTGTGGCCAAAGCATACACGACGCGTGTCGGTGATGGCCCGTTCCCAACGGAACTGGACAATGAAATTGGTGCATGGATTCGTGAAAAAGGCTTTGAATACGGTACAGTAACGGGTCGTCCGCGTCGTGTTGGTTGGTTCGACAGCGTTGTTGTGCGTCACGCAAGACGCGTTAGCGGAATTACAGGCTTGTCCCTTAACTCCATTGACGTTCTGACAGGTCTTGAAACGGTGAAAATTTGCACAGGTTACATGTACCGCGGCGAGTTAATTGAGCACTACCCAGCTAGCCTGAAAGCTATCTCTGAGTGTGAAGCTGTATATGAAGAGCTTCCAGGTTGGACAGAAGACGTATCCGGCGCACGTACGCTGAGCGATCTGCCTGAGAATGCCAGACATTATGTGGAGCGTGTTTCCCAGCTGACAGGTATTCCTATCGCGATCTTCTCTGTGGGTCGCAATCGTGAACAAACAAACCTGGTTCGTCCAATCTACGCATAATCACAACGAAATAAGGCAAAATGTTCGCATTTTCCTGAATAACTTAAGAAATCCTCTGGGCTGTTTGCAGCTTAGAGGATTTCTTTTTTATCAAAAAGGGATTTAATGGAGATGATTTCGTCAATACTGGGAGGGAGGAACATGATTATGCGCCAGGAGTGATAGCGAGTATGAAATTAATAGCATGGTTAGGTAAGATCGTCATTGGAACAGTCTTGATTACATCGATAACGATGTTTACGACATGGTATGTCGTAAATATATACGTGGAGGATATATTTCGACAATATCAGATCCCAGCTTTGGGTAAAAAGGTTCAATTTAACGAATTTGCTGCAAGATTGGCGGGGGAGCTGAATATAGTTATGCGTAGAGACGGGGGGAAGCAAGCTGCCCCATCCGAAAGCCCTGCACCTACGAAGCCTGTTCCTAGTCTCAACCCGTCTGGAAGCTCATCTAACCCGAGTTCAAACAATCAACTTCCCGTGAGTGGAGTTAGTTCAATTGACGGTGGAGATGCTTCCCAAGGAGCCAAGGATGATGCCATAGCCGTTATGGGAAGAGCGCGAAGTGAAGCGAACGATCAGAAAAAGGAACTCGTCATGTCGACGGAGGATTTTGCCAAAAAGAAAGAAGCACTGTCCAGCGACGATAAGATGAAAATATTTTCTCTAGTTGTTGCTAAGCTGCCGCAAGCTGAGGTGCAGAATCTATCCGGAATGCTCGAAGATGGGATTACGACAGAGGAGTTAAAGCAAGTCAATGACACACTTAAAAAGTACTTAAGCGAGAAGGAATTGAAGCAGCTTACAGATATCCTAAGCAAATATTAATCTTTTCCTACTTGGATGGATTAGTGGAGTTGTCCGCCGTATTTGATAATCGTGTCCTCAGCTTGGCGATAACGTGACTTCTCAACACTTACTTTGAGTGCAAAGGAGGGCTCAGCAGCAAGGCTGCCTACGGATTGAATGAAGGTATCTGCCTGGTGATCGGAATTAGGCACAAAGCCATTATCGAATTTGATATCTAATACACCTTGCAGTTTAAGTACTTCAGCCGCTTGCTCTAAATTATCCCTATTTTGGAATGTAGCCGCCAAATTAATTTCCATTGAGGATATCCCCTTTCAATTTTTCATGCAAATTCGTCAATCCTTGTAGCAGCGCGCAAAATCTCTTGGATTTTCATACAAAAAAATGGATCTTTATCGTCTTCTTTTGGTAATGGACACGAATCTATCACATGGATATCGAGTATTTTGTTGAAATAGGCAGAGAAAGTGTGTTAAATTTAACAAAAGGAAGACATCCTTATGGATATTATGTCTAATCAAGGTTTATTTATGTATCTATGGATGCAAAACCGTTCAAAGGGAGAAGATCATGACAGGTTTCAGGGGTATGCGCTTTGTCATGGATCTCATCAAGAGATTCACGCCTAAGCGAGAAAGCTTGACCGGAAATGAATCAATATCAGACAAGCAGCTGGAAGAATCAACGACAACTACGACACTAACGGTTATGAAACGACATAAATGGTCTCTTGCTCTGGGAGTTAGTGCGATTGCTCTAACTGGGGTAATTACGTTTACCGGTCATCAATATGTAGAGGCAGGCATGGTGAATGTGTATCATGTGAAGCTGGATGGCCAAGAAATAGGTATCGTAAGCGACAATAAGATTATCGATGAATATAAGCAAAGAAAACCGCAAGAAGTGCAACAAAAATTCCCAGATGTACATGTCGTTCTGAAAACAAACGAAGTTACCTACGAGCCTGAAAGGGCTTACAATTTAAAATCAGATGATTCAGCTGTTTTGGCATCACTTGATGAGCTGCTTGTGCCGCAACCGGTCGGCATTGAATTGAAGGTAGATGGGAAAACCATCGCAATTGTGAAGGATCAACAGACGGCTGATCGGATTCTTGAACAGGTAAGTGCGCCCTTCGCGCCTAAAGCCAAGGAAACCGCTAAGGTAGCTGCCCTATCAACAGGGATAGGTGAGGATATCACAACAGCACCATCGGAACTCGAGAAAGTAGAGTTTGTTCAGAAGGTAGATACCAATGAGGTTCCTATCCAACCAAATGATTTGGCTAAGCCGGAAGATGTCGTTAAAAAGCTTAAGACCGGCGATGTACAGCCTGCTAAGTATACGGTTGTTGAAGGAGATTGCGTCTCCTGTATCGCAAAGAAATTAGGGATTACGAAGCAATTCATTTATGATAAGAACCCCGGCCTTCAAGATGATAAGCTGAAAATCGGCAACCAACTTGATGTGACGGTGCTCAAACCAACGCTCTCAGTTAAGACAACAGAACGGGTTGTACAGAATCAGGAGATTCAATACGACACCGAGTATGTGAAAGATGATTCCCTTCGTGTAGGTGTTGTTCAACCGATTTCCGCTGGTAAGAATGGGCTGAAGAAGGTTACGATTCAAGTGACGAAGGTCGACGGTCTAATGACCGAAGAGAAGCTTGTGAATGAAGAAATCATTGATAACCCTGTTATGGCTAAGGTGAAAAAAGGAACGAAAGTGATTCAAGGCGAAGGCTCAGGGAAGTTCGCGTGGCCTGTCGTTTCCCCAAGTATTTCAAGTACGTTCGGTATGCGATGGGGCAAGCTCCACAAAGGAATTGATATCACAGGCAACAAGAATATCATGACGGCCGATAACGGCAAAGTCACGGAAACCGGTTATAAATCTGATTACGGCAATTATATCATTATTAATCATTTGAACGGTTACGAGACGTTATATGGCCATTTGAGCAAAATCACCACTACCGAAGGTACAATCGTCGAAAAAGGCGATAAAATCGGGATTATGGGAAGTACAGGCGACTCCACGGGTGTTCACTTACATTTTGAGATTCACAAAAGTGGTAGTTTAGAAAACCCATTAAAGTATTTAAACCGCTAATTTTAGAAAATAGATAGAGGCAAGGTCGAACCGGACAAATCGGGGGGGCCTTGTCTCTTTTTTCCACAATAGAAAGAATAAGTTTCGATTTGCATCGGGTAGAGGGTTTCTCACTTGAATGTATGATAAAATAGAGGGTAGTATGCAGAAAATAGACTGACTTTACATGCTCGTCCCTGTAGGACGAAGTCATTTATCCTTGAGTAGGCGGTGGTAGGTTTGTTTGGTAAAATTCTCGTGGTGGATGACGAACAACCGATTGCAGATATTTTGAAATTTAATTTGGAAAAAGAGGGCTACCAGGTCATCTGTGCGTATGACGGCGGAAGCGCTGTAGAGCTTGCTTTCTCTGAGCAGCCGGATCTTATATTGCTGGATCTCATGCTGCCTGTGAAGGATGGGATGGATGTATGCCGAGAGGTTCGCTCGAAGCTGAATACTCCTATCATTATGCTCACAGCGAAAGATACAGAACTGGATAAAGTGCTTGGCCTAGAAATGGGCGCAGACGACTATGTGACCAAGCCATTCGGTACAAGGGAGCTGCTAGCCCGAGTGAAGGCGCACCTGCGCAGACAGACGAAAGCGCAGTCAGCTCCAAGCGAGTCTGACACGCAGCGGAATGGGATGCGTATTCATGCTCTGTTTATCGATAACGACATGTACATGGTGTATAAAGATGGCACTCCGCTCGATTTGACGCATCGGGAGTTCGAGCTTATTCAGTATTTGGCCAAAAATTCAGGCAAAGTGATGACACGCGAGCACCTGCTGCAGGCTGTGTGGGGCTTTGAATATTTCGGCGACGTACGAACAGTCGATGTAACGATTCGGCGCTTACGGGAGAAGCTGGAGACGGACCCGAGCCGTCCGGAGTATATTATGACGCGCAGGGGCTTAGGCTACTTAATGCGCAGTCCTAAGGCCGGAGGCTTCTGAGCATGAAGGGCATCCGCTTCTTTCAATCGATTCAAGCGAAGCTGATTATTATTTATGTCTTACTCATTCTGATTGCGATGCAGCTGATTGGCGTGTATTTCTATAAGACGGTGGAGACGTATTTCAAGAATGACTTTTTGGCTTCACGCAACAGTCAGGTGACGCTGCTGGCCGGCTTTGTGGGGTCGTACCTCACAGGGGATCAGGACAGCAAGAACGCTGCCGAAGGCAAGAAGACGTATGCGGATTTGAACGAATTCGTCAGCAACTTATTTTCCATTAATAATGCGGAAATTCAAATTATAGATGCGAACGGGAATGTGATTAGCACATCAGTTCCCAATCATTTAAAACAAAAGAACACGCAGCCGGAGGTCATCAGGGCACTGCAGGGGATTAAGGATAACCAACGGATCTTCACGGACGGGGATGGTTATCGGAAGGTGATTATCGCCAAGCCGGTAGGCAGCGGTGCTCGTGTCCTGGGTGCGGTATACATTATTGCTTCCATGGAAGATGTGTATAAAACGATTCGATCGATTAACCGCATCCTCATCTCGGGAACCTTGATCGCTCTAGGGCTAACCGCTATTCTGGGTGTGCTGCTTACCAGTACGATTACGAATCCGATCAAAGAGATTACGAAGCAGGCGACGGCTGTTGCAGAGGGTAACTTTGATCAACAGGTTATTATTCAGGGGACCGATGAGATTGGGCAGCTCGGTCAAACCTTTAATTTTATGATGAATAGGCTCAAAGAAGCGCTCTCGCTGAATGAAGAAGAGAAGGAAAAGCTCGCTTCGATCTTAACGAATATGAATGACGGGATCATTGCTACGGACGATAGAGGGCATGTCATTGTGCTTAATCGTAGGGCGAAGCAAATTCTACAAACGGAAGAGGAAGCGACGCTCGGTCTGGACATATCCGAGGTGCTCGGTATTCCGATGGATACGATTCGCGGTTTCCTTCAAGGGCAGGTTAGTACAACGCTGCTGGATATTCATATCCCCGATGACGATGAGCAGCTGTCCGTACGTATCACGTTCACGCCGATTCACCGCCGAGGTGAAGGACAGAACGGGATTATTGCGGTTCTGCAGGACGTAACGGACCAAGAGAAGCTGGAGCAGGCGAGGCGCGAGTTCGTAGCGAATGTTTCGCATGAGCTGCGTACGCCGTTGACGACGATCAAGAGCTATCTGGAAGCGCTCGATGATGGCGCGATTGAGGAGCCGCAGCTGGCTTCACGCTTCATTAGCGTAACGCGCAGCGAGACGGAGCGGATGATCCGCTTAGTGACGGATCTCTTGCATTTATCGAGGCTTGATTCCAAGCAATCGATGATGAGTAAATCCTCGACGCTTGTGAGCGAAATGCTGGAGGAAGTAGCGGACCGCTTCTCATTCCAGCTGCAGCAGCGGAAGATTCAAATTCTAATTCAAGTGGAGCCCGGCGTGACCAGATTACTGCTGGATCGGGATAAAATTGATCAAGTACTCGACAATCTCGTGTCGAATGCGATTAAGTATACGGGTGATGAGGGAGCCATTCGGCTGGAAGCGAGAAAGATCGAGAAGGATGTACTGGAAATTTCGGTGCAGGATAACGGAATTGGCATCCCGAAGAAGGATCTGTCCCGCATTTTTGACCGATTCTACCGTGTGGACAAGGCGCGTTCCCGCAATATGGGCGGTACTGGGCTGGGTTTATCTATTGCCCGGGAAATAGTAAAAGCACATGGCGGCTCGATCAGTTTGGAATCGGAATTGGGACAAGGAACTCGTGTTGTATTTACATTGCCGATTCAGCAAGAGGAGGAAGATGAGCTATGATCGAGAGTCTGAAATCCATCCTACTTGTCGTTCTGATTGGAACAAGCTTGTACCAAAGCTTCTATTTAGCTTCGTACACCCCGCCTAAGATCGAGCCTATTCAACAAAGTAATTATGTTCAGACGGAGACATTAGGGAAGCAATCGGAGCTGCATGACATGCTGTTCCCTGATCAAATTATCGTGCATCTAGGCAATCAACAGCACTCTGTTCTGTATCCTAACAATTACTATTACACACGATTGCTCGATAATATTAAGCAGCGAAGCTTTAAAGGCTTTCGCAAAACGTCGATGTATTTGGTCAATGTGAACTGGGAAGAAGTTCGTACGAAACAGCAAGGGGTTGAGATTCGATTCCGTGACGGGATTCCTTTTACGATTCTGCAGCAGCTGCTGCGGATTGAAGGCGAAATGCCGGTTGATAATGATAAAATCACGCGAATTTGGATTTATTCGAAGGGCAATAACGAGGATGTGCGTGCTTTCTTCTTTACGGATTCCCCTGGCGTTGGGTACGAAGTCATCTCGGCCGATTTTACAAGTAAAGATGTGGAAAATTTCGCGGCATTTGGTGACCTGACGAATCTATACAAAACGACAAACAGCGGGGATTACTATCTCCCAATAAAGCCGCTGCGACTGCCGAACTATATATTTAGCTATAGCTTGTTGACGGCAGATCAATTGAAACAAAGCCTATTCGTTGATCCGGGTATTACACGCTATCTCAAAGAGCGCGACGGTTCTGAAATATATACGGACAGCAAGCGCGGTTTTCAGCTAAACCGAGATCTGCGGTGGGTCACGTATTCGGATCCTGTTGCACCTGTAGAAAGTAAAACGGATGTATTAGATGACTTGCAGGCGGGTATCAAATTTATTAATCAGCATATCGGCTGGGATGGGAAATATATGGTTTCTCGAACACCGCAGAAGCAGTTAATCGATAATCACACGTTCACGTTCCGACAGTACTATGAATCTTTGCCGATTATTACACCGCAGACTGAAGGCTTTGGCTCCATGAAAATGCAGGTTCAGAAGGGAATTATTTCTGGATTCGAGCGGTCAATGATTATTCCTGATTTGAAGACGGTACAGCGGCGTGATTTCGAAATTATGTCTGGCGACGCTTTGGAAGAAAGGCTGCAGTATTATCAGAAGCGTTCTAGTATTTTGTCTATATTCCCAGCGTATCGTCCGGTAGTAACGGATAAGACGCTTGTATTGACGGCAACGTGGGCTATTGAGCTGCGAGATGGCACGTATGATTTTATGGAGTAGACATGTTTCATTTCTGAGGAAAGGTTGGTTGGATCATGAATTGGAGTCGGGCTAAAACGATTTTGATTTGTTCCTTTTTGATGTTGAATTTGATTCTTGGGTTCCAACTTTGGTCCACCAATCGTTCCAATCAGACGGAAATCGCTTTGGACACATCTGGTACCGTGGAAGAGCTGAATAACGCGCTCCGAAATAAAAATATACGGCTAATGGATGAGTTGCCGACGGATCAACCGAAGATGAAAGTCATAACGGTGAAGTATGACGATAATATGAAGCCTAGCGAACTGAAGACGCTGAAAACGCCCATTAATATGGGCAATCTGCTTGGTAAAGGGGCTAGCAAAGAAGTTCAAGCTCAGTCGGAGATACCGAATTTTGGCTTATACCAATTGGATTCAGCGATTAGTCGAAAAGGCGTTTATGTGTTCACGCAGCTATATGGCAAGATTCCTCTCTTCGATGTAAGAGTGGAACTGAATGAGAATAATGGAGAAATTACCAGTTACCGTCAAGTTTATGTTGAAGTAGAATCAGGAGTAGAGCAAATAGAGCAGAAGCTGATCCCGGCTCAGTTAGCTGTTCGCAGCTTAGTGGACAACTATTTGAGTGATGGCGCCATTATTACGGAAGTCAGACTGGGGTATCACGGACAGCCGTATAATTCAGAAACACAACCGATGTTTCCGCATTGGCGAATTAGGATCGATAACGGAGATATTTATTATGTGCAAGCTTTCAATGGAGCGGTTGAGTCTCCGCAGAAAGAGTCTGAATTGGCTCCATTTGGTACGCAAGTAGATGGTGCGAAATCAACAGAGAACCCTGAAAATGGCAGCGACAAGAGCAAGGATAAGAAGTAAGCAAGTGGGATAGACAACAATGAACGGCTAGATGGATGACATGTAAGCATAGAGGAGTAGGGAAGATGGGTATGAGGTTTACGGTACTGTCGAGCGGTTCGACGGGTAATGCGACGGTGGTTGACAATGGTGAAATCAAGCTGCTGATAGATGTGGGTTTTAGCGCCAAGAAGATGGAGCTGTTAATGAAGGAACGTGAGCTCGAGGCGAGCAGTATTGATGCCATTCTGGTCACACACGAGCATTCGGATCATATTAAAGGGCTGGGAGCGCTGGCTCGCAAATATGATTTGCCTATTTATGCAAATGAGAAGACTTGGGAAGAGCTCGACCGTCAAATCGGTGTGATCGCGGAAGGCAACAAAAGGGTCATGGAAACCGGAGGTATCGAGGAATTCGGTACGCTGCGCGTGGAGTCATTCGGAATATCACATGATGCAGCGGAGCCGGTGGGGTACTGCTTTTATGAAGGAGAACAGAAGTTAAGCGTTGTAACGGATTTGGGCTACATGAGTGAGAAGGTCAAAGAAAAGATTACCGATTCAGATAGCTTGGTACTCGAGACGAATCACGATGTGGACATGCTGCGCGTGGGGCACTATCCATGGAGTATTAAGCGTCGTATCCTTGGGGACAAGGGCCATTTATCCAATGAAGCTGCAGGGGAAGCGCTCTGTGACGTGTTGACGCACAAGACGAAGTCGGTCTATATGGCACATTTAAGCCGTGACCATAATTTAATGGATTTGGCCAGGCTAACGGTGAATAACATAGTACAAGAGCGTGCCCCTGAAGCTAAACAGCTGCGGCTGATGGATACATATTTTGACCGCTCTACGAAATGGGATGTATTGGATTCGGAGTAAGCGCGGCGTCGAGCTCTTTGGATTTGAGCTGGATCTCCTGCGCGGTGATAAGACCCTTATCGATCAGAACTTGAATGAGAGATGAGAGGACGAGAGACTGGTGGTAGTGGCTATCTTTGAGGTCAGCGAGCTTACCAATCATATTGATTTCATCAAAATGAGAAGGAATACGGTTCATTCTGAGCATTCTCCTTTATTTGTCTGATTTAAAATTGCAGATAACTCTAGTATTTCGTTAAGAGATTTGGTTTACTATTATTGTAGGCAAGAAGTGAAGGAAACATTCCTGTTTTTTGAAAATAACCATTTATGGCGGGATTGAAAAACAAACTAAGGAAAACGTTAAAAAAATAATCCGAGGATACTTAACCCCCATCAGCGAGGAGGGACCCGATATGAGTTTGTTTGATGATGATTTTTATTCCACCAAAAGGTCCAAACAGCGCCAGGATACTTGGCGTCCCAAAGGGACAGGGGCATTCACAAGCTTCGCGGGTCGCAGACGGAATGTGGCCCTCATTGCTGGAGTTGGCGGAGCGTTAGCCATGCTTTTGCTAGTCGGATTAGTAGCCGGATTCGGGAAAAGTAATACCTCAGGGGCTCCGCTAGCGATACCAGCTTCAGTGGCAAAAGCCGAGGCGCATCCGATGAACAGCAACGATTCTGTCGTGGCGGCAACGGAGAAAATAAAGCCTGCTGTGGTCAGCGTTATTTCCTCGAAGAAGGATGATAAAGGCCAAGAGACTGGACTGGGGATTGGCTCGGGTGTTATTTTCGCACGGAATGGTGATAAAGTTCGAATTGTGACGAATAGTCACGTTGTTGAGAGCGGGAACCAGTTCGAAATCGTTAATTTCCAAGGTGAGCATCGCAAAGCAACCCTAATCGGGCGTGATCGGATTACGGATCTAGCCTTGCTGGAAGCAGATGGAAAAGACATCAAAGTGCTTGCTGAATTCGGTGACTCCGAATCGCTGCGAGCAGGGGAGATGGCGATTGCGGTAGGCAACCCGCTTGGACTCGGATTTTCGCCAACTGTAACCCAAGGCATTATATCTTCGCCAAAACGAACGATACCTGTTTCGCTGGCACGTGAAGGAACGGATTACGACTGGGAGATGGATGTTATCCAAACGGATGCGGCTATCAACCAAGGGAACAGCGGCGGACCGCTGGTGAATATCGAAGGCAAGGTTGTCGGAATCAATTCCATGAAGATATCGGATACGGGTGTGGAAGGGTTAGGTTTTGCCATTCCGATTAATAATGTGAAGCCGATTATAGATAGTTTGATCAAGGATCATAAGGTGAAGAGACCGTTGATGGGTGTTTCGACGCAGGAACTGCAAGCTTTTAAAGGGACGGATGTATTAAAGCTGCCTGCAGATGTTAAGACTGGAGTTATCGTCTTCGATGTGTCCGGACCTGCCAAAGAAGCGGGCCTCAAAGCGCAGGATGTTATTGTTCAATTGGATGACCGCAAGATTGACAGTACGATCTCGCTGCGGAAATATTTGTACAACGAGAAGAAGATTGGCGATAAGGTCAACGTGGTGTATTACCGCGGGGGTAAGAAGCTGAATGCGGTGGTTACGTTGGTTGAGGCGATGGATAAGTGATACAAGATGAATGATAAGCTTGTTAATATATGCGTGGATAGAAACATTGGCGGATGAGAGGTACTTGCATGCATGTAGTTTGTAAAGATCATGTGGAAATCGCGATTGATGAGTTTGTTGATGAGTATGAGGAGGCTCCGGACATTGTGGATCTGCAGAAGACTCACTTCGCTAGTTGGGAGCCACCGACGCACTGCGAGCATTGCAAGGAGTTAGCGCGATTTCTAGTTGTATGAGGGAGGCGGAGGCCTTCCTTTTTTGTTTGGGTTGGGAGGAAAGTAGAAAAACCTAAACTGGATGAATTTGATTGGATGACATCCAACTATATCTCATGACATCGGCGGTTGGGGTTAGTTCCATTGGATTTATACAGTGGAATATGTCGAAATGGCTTAAAAGAGCTGATTTTGGAGCATTCTGTTGGATTTGTTCTAATGAAAACGGGCAAATAAGGTGAATGAGCTCAATTTGATTGTATTTTATCCAATGGAGCAAATGAGGGGAGATTGTCGGTTATGCATATACAGATATTAACCGTAGGGAAATTGAAAGAGCGCTATCTCGTGGACGGGATCGCGGAGTATGTGAAGCGCCTTGGGCCGTATGCCAAGGTGCAGATGATTGAGGTGCCGGATGAGAAGGCACCGGAGAACATGAGCCCTGCTGAGGAGCAGCAGGTGCGTGTGAAGGAGGGCGAGCGGCTGTTGGCCAAGCTCGCCGCGGACGTGTACGTCGTGGCGCTGGCCATCGACGGTGAGATGTGGACGAGCGAGCAGCTGGCAGGCTCGCTCGACAAGTTGGCCACCTACGGGCGGAGCCAGGTGGCCTTCGTGATCGGCGGCTCGCTGGGGCTATCTAGCGAGGTGCTGCGCCGTGCGGATATGCGGCTGTCTTTTGGCCGCATGACGCTGCCGCACCAGCTGATGCGGCTGGTGCTGGTGGAGCAGATTTATCGCGCGATGCGGATAAATCGGGGGGAACCTTACCATAAATAACGGTAAGCTCCAATCATCCCTAGGACTATTCAAAGAAAAATCACATGCAGTTTTGGTGTTACAGAATATAAAAAGGTGTGGCGAAGCATTCTTTACTATCTCGGGCTGATAAAGCTTTATACATATCTAAAGAAAACGGGCGGAATCAAGTAAGTTTTTTTCTTAAGAATTAGCTTAATTTATATACTCGCAACCGAACCGCCATCTACCCGAAGGTTTACACCATTAATAAAGGAAGCCTGTTCAGAAGCAAGATAAACAACAGCAGACGCTGCTTCATCAACTGTTCCAGGCCGTTTTACTTCGACATGTGGACGGTTTTCCTTTAAAAATTGTTGAGTAGCTTCTTCATAGGTTATATTCAGCTGCTTCGCATTATCTTTTAATAGATTTTCCAGCATTGGTGTCATGATAAATGCTGGTGACACAGTATTCACCAGAATTCCCTGTGCGGCATACGCCTTTGATAAGCTCTTTGAAAAATTGATAATTGCTGCCTTTGAAGCATTATAATGAGGCATAAACGAATCAGGCTGAAGCCCTGATTCCGATGAAATATTAATGATGCGTCCAAATCCGGCTTTTTTCATAAAAGGGATAACTGCTTTGGTTACGCGGACAGTCCCAAATACATTCACATCAAATATATGCTGCCAGGCCTCTATATCCAATGTTTCAAAATCATCAAATCCACTGGCTATTCCTGCATTATTTACGAGTATATCGATTGATTTGAAGCGGTCGATTGCAGAGGAGACCAGATGTTCCACATCAGATTGTTTCGTTAAATCCGCCTGAACGGCAAGCACATTGCCTCCCAGCTTTTCAATTTCCGCTGCAGCTTCTTTTAATGCTTCTTCACCACGGCCACAAATTACAACATTGGTGCCTTCCTTGGCAAACGCGACGGCAATTGCTTTTCCAATACCTTTACTGCCGCCTGTCACGAGTGCCGTTTTATCTTTTAATCCCAGGTTCACTTTAGATCCAATCCTTTCTATGGGCGTCTATTGTTGATTATATATTAACAATAACTTCTAGTCATAAACAAATGAACTATGGCTGATTTTCTGCTCTAATACTCAATAAAGGAGGGAAACCACTAAGATGGTTTCCCTTTATAATGTTCCGTCTTGTTTAGTATAAGGTATATTCTTATACTTGCTGAGCAAGGACAATTATCATCGCGATTCCCATTTTTTGTTAAACAATTCAAGGAAGCAGAGATGGAATGAGATAAGTGAACTCCTTATACAATAGGAAGCCAGCCAGGGAAGCCAGTATAGTACTCCCACATTTTATCAGAAATAGCCAGTTCTTTTTGATCTTTTTTAGATAATGTAGTACGGATTTTGTCTTCTTCACCGGCTTGTACTTTTTGTACCCACTGAGGTTCCATTATCAATTCCCTCCCTAAAGCGATTAAAGGTACACCTGTTTCGAATGCTTTCATCACTTCATCGGGTATCCGCAGCATCCCAACACCCATCACAGGAACACGATCGCCGACACGCTCATGGATCATAACAACTCGGGATGTCTGATCGTTATCATCACGGATTGATCCGTTCCAAAAGCCGCCGACAGAAATATGGAGATAATCCAGGTCCTGGTCCGCTAACTTGTCCACTAATTGCAACGTATCTTCCATGGTGATGCCAGGTTTTTCTCTTTCTTCAGGCGATAACCGATAGCCGATGATAAAAGGTTTTGTTGCATGGTCTGAAACTGCTTTTTTAACAGCGTCAACTACAGCAAGCGGGAAGGACATACGTTTTTCCAGCGTTCCACCCCACTTGTCAGTTCTGCGATTTGAGTGTGGAGAAAAGAATTGCTGAATCAAATACGTATTGGCACCATGGATTTCAACTCCATCATACCCAGCTTCGATTGCTCTTCTGGTTGCTTCACCAAATGCTTTAATAATTTCATCGATTTCGTCTGCTGTCATTTCCCTAGGTACCACGGCATCGTCCCGTTCCGCTGCTACCGCACTCGGAGCAATTGGTTGACGATCGAGTAATTCTTCAGGCGGGCACATTCTGCCACCGTGAAAAATTTGTAAAATCGCCTTTGAACCTTTTTCCTGTATAGCTGTCGCCACACGTCTTAAACTAGGGATTAGGGAATCGGAATCTGCACCAAATTCACCCGGGAATCCTTTTCCATTCCTGGTGACGTATGTGCATGCGGTGATTACCGCTCCTACACCACCGGCACGTTCTTGATAATATGCAACTTCTTCGTCTGATACTTCACCATTTTCATGTGCCGCCGTATTGGTCATGGGTGCCATTGTAATACGGTTCTTTATTTCAACTCCAGAACGGAAGGTAAATGGTTTAAAAGCAGCTTCATATTTTGGATTCATCTTTTTTTCTCCTTTTGTTTACATCAAGTTTGTTAAAGGGTTTTGCTATTTAGCAAATGGATAACATAGACTATTAAAAGCTTGCCATAAGGATCGGCTAGTTTTGACCTATTTTAGCTGTGTAATTTCTGCCAATATTTCATAGGAATGGAGGCGGGCCTTATGATCGTAAACCTGGGCGATTGCCATGATTTCATCGGCTTGACTTTCATCCAGAAACTTTTCCAGCTTTTCTTTTACGATTTGAGGACTGCCGACAATCGAAGTTCCTAATTGATTCTGAAGGGCAGCTATTTCATAGTCGTTCGCTATATCATTAATATTATCCACTGGCGGCTGCAATGGGACTTCCTTCCCGCGCATCAAATTCAAGAACTGCTGCTGTAATGTTGTAGCGAGCCGCTCAGCTTCTTGATCTGTGTCGGCCGCAATGATGTTTAGCCCTACCATTGCATGCGGCTTGTCCAGTACTTTAGAAGGCTTAAACGAACGGCGGTACAGCTGGATAGCCGGCAGTGTGTTATGCGGCGAGAAATGGCTCGCAAATGCAAACGGCAGTCCAAGCTCTCCTGCCAGCTGGGCACTGTATCCGCTTGAACCTAACAGCCAAATAGGTATGTTTAATCCCTCACCCGGAATTGCTTTAACATGACTATATCCTTGTGCCGGGGAAGGGTCAAAGTAATTCCGGAGCTCAGCCAGCTGCTCAGGGAAATCTTCTCCTGAACTTCTCAAGTCACGTCTTAATGCACGTGCGGTAAGCTGATCAGTGCCTGGCGCACGGCCCAAGCCAAGATCAATACGTCCTGGATATAATGATTCCAGAGTACCAAATTGCTCAGCAATAACAAGAGGTGCATGATTCGGCAGCATAATGCCGCCTGAACCTACCCGGATTTTTGATGTTCCTGCTGCAACATGGGAAATGACTACCGATGTTGCAGAGCTGGCGATAAATGGCATATTATGATGCTCAGCGAGCCAATATCGGTTATACCCCAGCTTTTCAGCGAGCCGGGCCAGCTCCAAAGTATTGCGAAAAGAATCAGCCGGCGTACTTCCATCTGCAATTGGAGAGAGATCCAGGACCGAGAATGGAATATCCGTAATTTGTTTTGTATCATTTTCAGGCATTTGCTCATCTTCTTTCTTTAAAAATTTCGTTTCAAACCTATAAAAGAATTCACAGGTTGTTTTCTTTGTTTTCTTTTACTGCTTCAATCTAAATCACATTAATTTAACTGATTTAATATCTGCAGAAAATACATCCTTTATTAAACTAGACACTGTTTAATTTACTGCAGCCTGAGCCATAATTTCATAAGAGCGCAGCCGTGCCTTATGATCAAAAATCTCTGTATGAGCCATAATTTCATCAGCGTCAGTCTTTTCTATTAACTCATGGAGCTGCTGCTTCACACCTGCAGGGTCCCCGATGATGGAAGTGAAAAGCTGTTCTTCAACCGCCCTGCGTTCATTATCGTTCCAAAGCTCGTCCATATTATCAACAGGAGGCAAAATGGGCGAAGGCTGTCCGCGGGTTAACAAAAGAAATTTTTGATACATCGAAGTGGCAAGCCTTTGTGCCTCCTGTTTCTCATCAGCAGCCACCACTTGAACGGCTAACAGTACATAAGGCTCCTCCAAAAATTGAGACGGACGGAAATAATCCCGGTACAGTTTTATGGCCTCCATCATGTTACCTGGAGCAAAATGTCCCGCGAAAGAGAATGGTAACCCAAGTATTCCAGCCAATTGTGCACTATAAGACCCTGAACCTAACAGCCAAATTGGCACCTTTGTTTTTTCGCCGGGAATGGCGTGAAAGCTAAATGAACCATTCTTAGTGGCTGTTCCTGTACCATAAAGATATGCGATAAGCTCCTGAAGCCGGGCATCAAATTCAGGTTCACCAGCAACCCGCTGCCGCAATACATTTGCTGTATATTGGTCGGTGCCGGGTGCCCGCCCCAATCCAAGGTCGATCCGGCCAGGGAAGAAGGTTTCTAATGTTCCAAATTGCTCAGCCACGGAAAGAGGGGAATAATGGGAAAGCAGCATTGCGCCTGATCCAATACGCATTTTTTCCGTGACAGAGGCTACTCGTCCAATTACGATCGGGGATGCTGAACTCGCCATTCCTGCCCAATTATGATGTTCAGCAAGCCAAAACCGTTTATATCCCCACTGCTCTGTTTTCTTTGCGAGATCAAGCGTGTTTTGAAGGGAAAGTTCGGCTGATCCTCCCTCGACAATTGGGGAGGGATCTAGTACTGAAAGTTCTATTTTCTTTGTCATAATTCTTCCTCCTTTTATACAATTTAATTTTTTAAAGCTGGCCTGTACCTTTATGGGTTGGAAAGTAGGGTAAAACAAATTCTCCAAGTTCCTGGATTACTTCCTCTGGAGGGCGCTTGGAAAAATACAGAACAAACGCCAAATGGTTGACACCAATCGCTTGAAATTGATGAAGTAGATCAACTAAACGGTTTCTTCCCACGGAATAGCCTAGGGATATGGGGACAGGTATTTCATCGGGATTTTCCAATAAATCGATGAACAAGCTTTGAGAGAAGGGTTTAAAATCTCCTGGAGCATGAACTTCAGTTAAAGCACGATAATCCTGGATAAGCTGTGCCTGTTGAATAATGCTTCTTGGGTATTGAAGCCACCCATCCCCATTCCTGGCTATCCAATTGATAGACTGATTGCTAAATCCAGTCACCATGGTCGGAATCGAAGATACAGGCTTTGGGATTAACCTCAT
This sequence comes from Paenibacillus alginolyticus DSM 5050 = NBRC 15375, assembly GCF_000422905.1. Lineage (GTDB taxonomy): Bacteria > Bacillota > Bacilli > Paenibacillales > NBRC-103111 > Paenibacillus_E > Paenibacillus_E alginolyticus. The sequence continues at coordinate 14,649 of NZ_AUGY01000043.1, read as the reverse complement.
ATCTGTACCATCGATCAGCCCGGCGTGGCTGTGGATTGTCGGCTGATCCTCTTTTAACAGCCGGTCGAGAATTTCGAAATTTTCTTTAAATAACGGACCGCTTTCTTGCTTAGATATCCCTAAAGCTGTAAAGTCTTTTTCCCTGTCCCCTGATGCCACTCCCATAATCAATCGACCTGGAAACAATTGATCGATTGATGCAGCTTCCTTGGCTACCCTGACGGGGTGGCGCAAAGGGAGAACTACACTTCCTGTCACTAACGCAATGTGCTTCGTATAGGCAGCAAGATACGTCAAGTAAATCCATAAATCGTACTTTTGGCCGTTATCATCAATATTCAAATTCTGCATCGTAATATCACGGAGCCATAATGAAGCAAAGCCATATTCCTCAATTTTACGGGCAAGCTCCAGCTGATTCTCCATAATCGGATTTTTAGACATCCTGGCAGTCGGGAGGATAAATCCGAGTGTCATTTTGTCTTTCTGGTACATGCTGTTATAGGCACGATGATTTTGAAAACTCACTCTTGGTTCTCCTTAAAAGGTTATATTTTTAAGCCTATATACTTTTCAAACTGTTTAATGGTTTCCTCATTGCGTCGATAATAAGTCCATTGTCCGATTCGTTTCATTTCCACCAGCCCGCTTTGCAACAGGATATACAAATACTGGGAGGTAGTGGACTGTGATAGTCCTACTTTGCTGTGAATATCACTAACACAAACCCCGCCATCAAAGCCTTTTTCTTTGATAACATGGGCCTGCGGGGAAAAATTATTATCAGGTTCTTTCAACATTTGCAGAATATTTACTCTTATTTGATTTGACAGAGCCTTGAAAATTTCAACTGCCTGTTCGTCATTTATCATATTTGATTCCCGATTCAACGGTGCCCGCCCCTTTCTGATCTTATTAAAATCTATTTTGCTTGGAATGCGTATAAACAAATCGAACGAAAGGATATTGATAATTTGCGATATCCCTATATTACTTTACTTTATACCCAAAATCAAATTTTATGCTTTAGACAGGGCTAGGAAACGACTTTAAAGGAACTACACAAATTAGCTTAGAGAACAGGTGGCGGAGAAATGAGGATTATTTTGCCCATCTTTTAAATGGTTTGGGTTGGTATATAGAAAAATCAAGACTTTAAAAGGATAGGTAAGAAACTTCTGATGAAGATGATGTTATAGATGACGAGTAAACAACGTTTTGAAGCAGTCTTTATTGAGTCAAAGAGACGAGCTAATAAACCCTCTCAGGATGATATTGTAAAATGGATTAACAAGTGTAGAAGTGCACAGGAATTTAGAGAGGAAAGTGATGAGAGTCAAACATAAATAATGTGCTGAAACAGGGCAGGAAGACATGCAATGTTCAAAAAGTATTCTTATTTTTGGATTGTGATGCCTGGAAAGACATTAGAACAGAAAGGCTGATTGACATATACCACTGCAAAATAAAACTGTGGGTCCTCCTCGTCGTATTCAAATAGTTGATCATACTAGGGCACTTTGGATGCAACACATCTTGGATCAACTGGGGTTAATAAGAAGTCAGCTCGGAGGAGTAGTTGAAAAATATAGAGTATATTATTGGAAAAGAGGTTTTCAAGAAAAAGCATCTTTTGACCACATATATTCTGAACCAACCTATTGAAGTGAGTTACTATGGAGAGGAAAAACATGATATTTTATTATTTACCTTTTGAAAGGGTAACGGCTGAGGTCGCCAGATATTATGCTGATCATTTAGCTGAATTATTAGACGGAGGAGCACATGGTTTCAACAGGGTTATGATTAATTGAAATCACCTAAAGTACGTAGATTAATGGGTGAAAAAGGTGTTGTTATTGATGGTTCTCTTGAACCTCAAATAGAGCAAATTACATCTGCGGGTTTTCCTTCTTGGTCACTTTACAATAATACAAGAAAATATTTATTTATGGGCTGTATCTGCGAGCTTAAGCTTTGATTATCTATCTTATAAAGGTGATGTTAGCGAGCATTCTTTAGGCATCCTTTTTTCATTAACGAAACTGGGTCATAAACCGTATTCCAGAGATAACATGCTCAAAAAAAAAAGGGGTAAAATGCATGACAAGTGACGACATTTTACCCTGATAAAAAATCTAATTTCCGGCCATTTTAGCGCCTCATTTTGTCCGATTCTTTTTACCTACTCCAGATTCGCATGGCGACTTAACATAGCTTGAGAATCTATAGACTTGATTTCCATAATTCGTAATACGATAGCATCAAAAAATAATAACAGGGTTTGCTCAAACAGGGATCCCATCGGTTGTATGGTTTGGTTCCCCCGTTGCTCTTTGGGTGAACCAGGCATAGTTACCGTAATGTCCGCCAATTTGCCGATTGTCGATTGAGGAGAAATGGTAACTGCCGCAACGGACGCTTGAAAACTATTCGCTTTTTGCGCCATGGGAATCAAACTTCTAGTTTCCCCTGAGCCTGTAGCGATAAGAAGCAGATCCCCTTGGGCTAAGCCTGGAGTCATCGTTTCCCCAACGACGTAAGCTTCCAAGCCCAAATGCATAAGCCGCATGGCAAAGGAACGCACCATCAAGCCTGAGCGGCCAGCACCGACTACATAAACTCTCCGCGCATGAAGAATTGTCGAGATCAGTGCCTCTGCCTCAGCATCAGAAATTACATCCGCGGCCGAATTCAGCTCATTGTGGATGTGAGCAAGGTACTGTACGGTCTGCATTATACAGGGGTGCCTTGCTTGACCATTTTTTGCATTTCTGCGGCGACAGCTTTCTTATCTTTTTCGCTGGTAATGCCGCCGCCGACAATGACGAGGTCCGGCTGGGATTTGACGACATCCGGCAGCGTGCTTAATTTAATACCTCCGGCTACAGCGGTTTTCGCATATTTGACTACTCGTTTGATTGTCTGAAGGTCTTCGAAAGAGTTTTTCCCGACGGCCTGCAGGTCATAACCGGTATGGACGCAAATATAGTCCACACCAAAGGCATCTACCTCTTTAGCCCGCTGCTCAAGGTTTTTCACGCCGATCATATCGACGAGAATTTTCTTGCCCTGTTTCTTAGCCTCTTCAACAGCCCCTTTGATCGTCATATCCTCGGCAACGCCAAGTATTGTAACAATATCCGCTCCTGCTTCGGAAGCCTTCATGACCTCGTAACCAGCTGCATCCATGACCTTTAAATCGGCAAGGACCTCAAGATGGGGAAAAGCGTCTTTGATTTCCTTCACGGCCCTTAATCCCTCATTGATAACGACCGGCGTGCCGATCTCCACAATATCAATGTAAGCTTCAACTTCTTTTATAACCTCTTTGGCTTGAGGGATGTCGACAAGATCCAGTGCTAATTGAAGTTCCATACTGCTGTCACTCCTTGGATTTAAGTTTTAAGTGAATCGGAATTCATTCTAAACATACACAATTAAAAAAAAGAAAGTACGCACTAAAAAGGAACGTAGTATCCAAAAAAAAACCATGATGAAATAAAAAAAGGACCTCGGTTTCCGAGGTTCTTAGTTTGAGCTTTTGATTCAATTCCAATACTGTTTCGTTGGTGGTAAATCATGCTGGTCTGTAACAGTTGCCAAAGCCTTTGGAGGCACTTGCGTATATACTTTTCGGTGGATGATGCCATCATCTGGCAGAAAAACATACAATAATTCATAATAGTTGTCACACTGAAGTGACTCGGAAGACGAGGAAATACATGGGGAACAATCGAGCCATGTGCAAATAAGCATAGGAGGAATTCAAATGGGATTACACAATAAGACGGCCATTATTACTGGAGCAGGGAAGGGAATCGGGAAAGCCGCTGCCATTGCGCTTGCGAAAGAAGGCGTACATCTTGGTATCATGGCTAGAAGCGCTGCCGATTTGGAGAGCCTTCAGAATTTTTTAGGGAAGTCGTATGGAGTCAAGGTGTTTCAGGTTACCGCCGATATTTCCAATAAAGAACAAGCTGAACTAGCAATAAATACGCTGGCAGAAAAGCTTGGAACCATTGATATTCTCATCAATAATGCGGGTGTAGCGAAGTTTGGGACCGTACTTGAGATGGAAACGGAGGCTTGGGAGCGCATCATTCAAACGAACCTCATGGGGACGTACTATGTTACCCGGGCGGCATTGCCGTACATGCTGAAGCAGAATAGCGGAAGTATAGTCAATATTTCCTCTACTGCCGGGGAGCGCGGTTTTGCCAACGGTTCTGCCTATTGTGCTTCCAAATTCGCAGTGTTGGGATTCACAGAATCTCTCATGCATGAAGTGAGGAAATCCAATATTCGCGTAACTGCTTTGACCCCAAGCACGGTTAATACGGAATTGGCGGCGAATGTTGGTCTGAAAATAGGTGACGAAGACAGGATGATGCAGCCTGAAGATGTGGCTGAACTTATTGTAGCGACTCGGCAATTACCACAACGAGTCTTTATAAAGACTGCTGGAATTTTGACAACAAATCCGCAATAAAAGAGGGCAAGCTATACTTAGATTTACAATAAAAATGTGTTGAGGTGTTGAGCACATTTGGATGTTGTCGGCCGCTGCACCAAAGTCAACTTAATAAAGAGTCAATTCTGGGATATCGATTTTCTCGATATCCCTTTTTTAAATTGTGAAAGAAATTTAGCCGTTATAGCGTATAAGGAGAGCCTTATCATAAATGAGGCAAATTTTATTGGCGGGAAACAACGTGGTTTATCATACCCAAAACGTGAACGTTTATATTGAATCATTTTTGGTATAATATTTGGTAGATAAAGAAGAAAATTTTTGTTTATAAGAAATAATGAGAGAAAATGAGGGATGGAAATGTCGTATATCGTTGATTTTAAAAATGTGTCTATGGTAGGTTTAGAGTCTTCACCTGTAGCAGAAGCGCTTGCTGGGTTACGTGCTAATGAAGCCCGTTACTTTATGAACAAATACAAGCATGAATTTACGGTTATACCAGCTAGCGAAAGTCAGGAGAGTCTTGCTTATGTGAACCGCATTTTAGAAGAACGAGGTATTGCGTTTGCGGCCAAACCTTTAGAAACGTCGCGTTTTCAAGTGGAAAATATCCTATTTACCTACGTCTTTTATGAGGATGGTCTTGCGCTCAATGTCATGTATACGGTGGATGACCCTAAGAAGCGGGCCGTTGGCTTTAAGCTTTCTGAGGGGATGGAGGTACCAAAGGAGTTAGAAGCGAAGTTTAAGTTTGCTAGGCAGAAGTCTAAGCTAGCCGGAACAATTCGGGGCTCGTTTTTTGTAATTAAAGGACAATATTAAAGTCAGCCAAAGTGCAAGTGGAGGAATCCAGCCATTGCGGTCTGTGTCATCTACGCTGGGATCCTGCCAATACGGATGCGAGGATAATCGGGTACAGGATGTTGAACTCTCAGGAAAAATCTTCAGTTTGACAATGTTAAATATAAGCCCCTATTCCGAGTGGCGGAATAGAGGCTTTATCTGTTTGCTTGCTCCGCAAGCCAAGCTTCGAATTCAATGCTAAAAAAGCGCGAACATCCCCACAACAACTAAAGAGCCCCCCATATTGCCCTCACTCAGCTTCGACTAATGACTCAATTAATACTCACTCACTCTCTTCCGAACCAAACATATCCCGGGATTTGCTCAAGAGCTTTTTGGCTTCATGGCGATCTGCAACTTGGAGTTTGTTTAAGATATTTGTAACATGATTGGCGACAGTTTTCACACTCAATTGAAGGCGTGAGGCAATTTGCAAGTTCGTATATCCATCGGATATAAGCTCCAATATTTCGCTTTCACGACCGGTCAGTTCGGAGAGAGCGGGGTTGGCAGGTTGTGATTGTTGCGGCATCATAAAATAATGCATCATGCGTGCCGCGATGTCCGAACTAAAGACGGCTCCGCCTCTTTCAACCATGCGAATGGAATGCAGCAGCTCCATTTCTCCTGCGTCCTTTAGGACATAGCCTCTTGCCCCCATCTGCATAGCGGTAAAGACGGATTTGTCGTTCTTCAGCATAGTTACAATTAATATTTTCATATCGGGGAGCTTCTCCCTGATGATTCTTGTAGCTTCAATTCCGTTGATACCGGGCATCCGAACATCCATAACGATGACATCCGGAAGCAGGGATACAGCCATCTCAACGGCTTCTTCTCCTGTAGCCGCCTCCCCGATTACCTGCAAATCATCCGTTGTTTGAATTAGATTTCTTACGCCGCTGCGAAATAATGGATGGTCGTCTGCTAATAGGATCTTCATACCTATTCCTCCCTATGTGAGAATGGCAGCAGTGCCTTTACACGTGTACCGCCTGATTCCAATCGTTCAAATACACATTGACCGCCTAGCTCCTGCGCTCGCTCGCGGATGGATGTTAAACCGATTCCACCCTTGCCTGACGGCTTGATGTGGACGGGAATGCCAATCCCATTATCTATGACTTCTATTTGCAATTCATTTGCCGAATTCATCTGCAAATACACGTCACAAATTGTGGCTTTCGCATGTTTTACAATGTTTACGAGCGATTCTGTTACGATACGATAGGCTGCCACTTCCACCGCTGCCGGCAATTCGGGAAGATCTTGAGGAATATGTAATTTTGCGCGCAAAGGGGTGGTACGCAGGGATGCGGAAACCTGTTCCGATGTTTTGATGGTGTCATCAATACGTGCTTTAATTGAGCCTATCAAGCCAAACTCATCAAGTGTCGGTGGACGCAAGTCGTGAACCATGGTTCGAATATCATCAACCGTAGAACGGATCGTAGTCCTTAATTCTCCAAGCAGGACGACAGCCTTATTGGGATTCTTCCCAATATATTGCTCGGCCGCTGCCACAGGAGATGGCGGTTTTCTTCTCGCCAGATTGTACCTGCAGGAAAGCATTCTTGATCGCTTGCATACCGCTGTCGCAGACGCCATGATGTGTCGCAATTTCCATGACGGGCAGGCCAGTTTCGGCATGAACCATACTGGCAAAACCGGGAACCAACAGGTCGCCCTGGGTCGTGCCAACAGCTAGAAAGTCTACTTGGTTAAATAAATCGTCGTGATTCCGCTCAAGCGCATCGCGAATCGCGTTAGTAGCCATTTCTGCATTAGAATAAAGGCTTTTTTGATCTTTATCTATGGCGTAATGACGATATCGAATTTTGTTTTGATCAAGAATGTGCCGCATAGATTTCGAGCTTTTTCCGCCTATTCTTCCGAGGTATTCCTCCATTTCCTCGTTATCGATGGGCGTACCCGGCAAGAACTTCCCGATACTTGTTATATAAACGGAATTCATGGGAACTCTCCTTTTTGCTATTCAGGGAGATGCAATTAACCGTGCCGTAAGTAACTGTTTCAGCTGCGAAGAGAAGCAGTTTGCCAATAAAGGCCGCCTTATAAAGTTTTAGGAAGAGCAATAAAATATAGGCATTTAAATCAGTAACAAGAGCGGAACTGAGTTCATATGTTGTCATGGGGTACTCGAATAAATTGGCGGATTTCGCAGGGGAATTTCCTGATTATCTTGGTTCTGTTCTTCTTACCAGTGACAGAGTATGCTGCCAGCATAACAATTTATTAATCGGAGGTTTGTAAAATGAATGATTTCAAAAATGATCTACAGAAGTTAAATGTTTCCGAGTTCAAGGCGAGCGAGGCGACACCTTGGAACGCTCAAGGCCAGCAAGATGCTCGTTTATGCTTCGTTTGTTTCAGTTGCGTCAACTTGAATTGCTTCAATTGCTTCAATTGCTCCAATTGCTCCAATTGCTTCAATTGCTCCAATTGTTTTAATTGCCACCGATGCCACAACTGTTTTAACTGCCACAATTGTCACAACTGCCACCGTGGAGGACAATGAGGTGGTTTTTGCTGATAAGGCAGCGTCTACGCCCGTTGTTTCTAGCTTCCAGACGGAAATAGCGGCTACTTAATGAAGAGGAAAGCCCCTGTAGCCCAGGGGCTTTTTCATACCTATTTTAAGGGCCGCTTCACTACATTAGCTGCAGGGACTTTCCTTAAGAATAAGACATGAGGGACAAATAGCTGTACATAAGATTATTTGTGAAGAGTTGGGATAGAACGGGAGGAGGATTATAATGACAAATTTGAAACCTTCGATGCGACTAAAGGTGAAAAGGGATACGTTTTTTCTCCCTAATCCAAACGGTAGTGTGTATTTTCGAAACAATGTAAGCTCTTTCCGCATGGAAGGAGAACTGATCGATCAGTGGATTGAAAAACTGATGCCGATATTCAACGGGGAGCATAGGTTGGAGGATTTGACAGACGGATTACCGGAGCAACACCGGAACCAGGTAAATAGGATTGCAGAAATGTTGTATCATAATGGATTTGTAAGGGATGTGAGCCAAGACACTCCACATCGATTGCCCGAAGTGGTTCTCAAAAAGTATGCTTCTCAAATTGAATTCCTGGACAATTTCGGTAATTCGGGTGCGTACCGGTTTCAGTCTTATCGTCAGGCCAAAGTATTGGCGGTCGGCTCTGGCCCATTATTGATCTCGGTAGTTTCTGCGCTGCTTGCATCCGGATTGCCCAAGGTTCATGTGCTGGTCTCGGGCTCAGAGCCGACAGATCGGGGGCGGATGCATGAACTGGCAGCACATGCTCGTAAAACGGATCCCGAGGTAGCAATAGAGGAGGTTACCCTGCAGAAGAAGCGGGTTAGTAGTTGGCGGGAGACTGTGAGGCCGTTTCATTCGATTTTGTTCGTGTCACGGGAGGGTGATATCGAGGAACTGCGGGTTCTTCATGCGGTTTGCAGGGAGGAGAAGAAGATGTTTCTTTCCGCGGTAATTCTGCAACAGGTAGGTCTAGCGGGTCCGTTAGTGCATCCAGACTTTGAAGGATGCTGGGAGTCAGCATGGCGCAGCGTACATGAATCCGCGATTTGTAAGGACCCTCAGCTGCACACCTTTTCTTCTACAGCCGGAGCGATGTTAGCGAATGTGATTGTATTTGAATTATTTAAAAAGATTACGGGAGCGAACGATTCGGGGCAAGGTAATCAATTCTTCCAGCTTAATCTGGAAACTTTAGAAGGAAAATGGCATTGGTTCAAGCCCCATCCGCTTGTGACCGGACGTATCGGGGCGGAATGGATTCACGATTTCGATCAGCAGCTCGAACGAAGATCAAGCAAAAGTGAGAACGGATTGCTTCCTTATTTCAGTCGGTTGACATCGGCAGAATCAGGGATTTTTCATATTTGGGAGGAAGGGGACTTAAAGCAGCTACCTCTCGCTCAGTGTCGCGTTCAGGCAGTCGATCCGTTATCTGAAGGGCCGGCTAGGCTACTGCCCGACATTGTTTGTAACGATTTAACGCATGAGGGAGCTAGGCGGGAAGCAGGGCTGGCCGGGATTGAAGCGTATGTGTCGCGAATGGCTGGACTGCTCATTTCGACGCTTCCATCCTATAAGGAATCAGAGGGCAGCAGGATAGAGCCGCAGGAATTTATCGGCGTCGGAGCGGGAGAAACGGTTGCGGAAGGCGTTGGCCGAGCGTTGCAAAAGTGTTTGGCCGAGGTACTGTGTAAGCAAGTGGCATATCAGTTACCCTCTGTCATTCGAGTGCAGTTGTCTGCGATAGAAGATAAACACTGCCAGTTTTATTTACAGGCTTTGACGACGATGGCGGGAGCACCAATGATTGGCTTGGGAGAGGAAGTTTCCGGTTTCCCTGTGATGTGGGTCGGTACGAGTGATCGCTGGTATGGCGGTGTAGGCTTGAATGTGACCCTGGCGTTGCGGGATGCTTTGCAACAGGCTCTGTTGGAGGTACAAAACCAACCGGCTAACCTCACATCGCAAGTATTGGGGGTTTCGTCCGTGCGTCTGGCAGAACAATTGCCGCTAAGTTTTAAGATCCCTTCATGTGAAATGACGGCAAAATCGGAGGTTTTACAGTCCGCCTTGCAGGTCTTGGAACGGAACCGTAAGCGTCTCTTGGTGTTCGATCTGGCAGTAGAACCGTTTTTGAAAGAAGAAATGGCAGGGGTGTTTGGCGTGTTATTGCGAGAGGAGGGATCCCGGTGAGCGCTACCGTAATGATTGTTGGAGATGGGGTGTTGGCAGACTGCGTTTACGAAGAACTTTCAGCTCAATTCGAGGTTGTACGTCAGATCGATTTCGAGGCCGGAGTACCGAAAGCGGTGAATTTAGCATTGGTGCTGCATGATGCTTGGCAACCTACCGTTCATCGACAAGCAGAAGAGCTGCTGCAGCCAGCCGGCATCCCTTGGCTGCGCGGCTTCGTTTCATTCGGCGAGGGCGTGATCGGGCCTCTGGTTCGTCCGGGTACACGGGGGTGCTCTCAGTGTGCAGACACCCGGCGTCTTATGGCGGGACGCGAGCGCAGGGAGATGAGGGAGCTGCAGATGAGGCTGGTGTCGTACGAGAGAATGCCGAGTGATGCTTGGGCGTCGCGTACGGGACTTTTACAGGCAGCTCACCTTCTGGTGGTGGAGACACAGAGGATGTTACAAGGCAAACGGGTGCATTCGGAAGGGAATGTGTTTTTGATCAACCTGAAATCGCTGGAGAGCACACTGCACTTCTTTCTCCCTGACCCGCTGTGTCCGGTTTGTAGTCGACTGCCTGACGATTCATCGATAGCAGCCCAAATTTCACTGCAACCAAGTCCGAAGATCAGCTCAGACAGTTACCGCTCCCGCACGATGGATGATCTGAGTAAATTCCTGACCAAAGACTATCTGGATTACCGGACCGGCTTTTTGAATGGAAAAATGGTTGACCTTGATTCGCCATTTGCCGATGTGAGTGTGAATCTGCCGCTATTCAGTGAGGACGTGGGAACGGCAGGTCGGACTAATTCCTATGCGGTGAGCGAGTTGACCGCCATTTTGGAGGGATTGGAGCGGTACTGCGGTCTGGCCCCCCGAGGCAAACGGACGGTAGTCCATGGCAGCTTCCGGAATCTGGGAGCTCAAGCGCTCGACCCCGTCAAGGTAGGGATGCACACGAAGGAACAGTATGCTCAGCCGAGGTTTCCGTTCACACCGTTCGATCCTGACCAGCCAATCAATTGGGTATGGGGCTATTCGTTTTTACAAGAGCGACCGATTCTGGTTCCGGAACAGCTCGCCTATTACAGCATGGGCTGCGGGCATGGTTTCGTATCCGAGTCTTCCAACGGCTGCGCGTTAGGAGGAAGTTTGGAGGAGGCTATTTTTTACGGCATATTGGAAGTGGTGGAGCGAGATTCGTTTCTGATGGCTTGGTACGCGCAGCTGTCTCTCCCGCGCCTTGACCCTTATTCCATTAACGACCAAGAATTGCGTTTAATGATCGATCGTTTGCGAGCCGTGGCGGGATTTGATGTGCATTTCTTTAACTCAACGATGGAGCACGGGATTCCAAGCGTATGGGGGATAGCGAAAAACAGGAAGCAAACAGGAGTGAATCTCATCTGTGCGGCCGGAGCTCATCCTGATCCTGTACGGGCGGTGAAAGGCGCGGTTCACGAGTTGGCTGGCATGGTACTGAATCTTGATAAGAAATTTGAGGCAAATCAGGAGGAGTATGTTCGGATGTTTCACGATTCCTCCCTGGTGCAGCAGATGGAGGATCATTCACTGCTATACGGTTTGCCGCAAGCGCAGGAGCGCCTGCAATTTCTGTTGGATGAAAATCGCCCGTTGCGAAAGTTTGAAGAGGAATTCAAACAGGAGGCAAGACATGCTGATTTAACGGACGATCTGAAGGATATTCTTAAGGCGTTCCGCCGATTGAATCTCGATGTGATCGTGGTGGATGTGACAGCGCCGGAAATTAGTCGAAATGGACTGCACTGCGTGAAAGTGCTGATCCCGGGGATGCTGCCGATGACATTCGGGCATCACTTTACCCGCGTGACCGGGTTGGAGCGGGTATTGAGGGTACCGGTGGAACTCGGGTATGCGAAGAAGCCGCTCCGGCTAGAGAATCTCAATCCATACCCGCATCCGTTTCCATAGGGTTTAATTATGTATTAATTATTGAAACTGCATCCTTGTTCATATCAGGAGGGAGAAGCATGAGTCTGGAGGCATTTCTGCACAATCTGCATTATGACATTGACAAGACCAAACCGCAGGACGCGGTGGTGGATTGGGAAGACGGACCGCTTGCGTATAAGCTATACCGCGGTTTGCCTGTGGTTCCGTTATCTCCGGAAGTACCGCTGACGCTCGTAGGCGGTGATGCGTCGGTGAAACCCGACCTTCGCCATATGGGTCATTTTCTCTGGTACATATTCGGTCTCACTCAATTGTCACAGTCCGTTCCTGCTTCAAACTCTATGATACAAAATATGGGTCTGATGCAGTTATACCGGCGGTTTGTTCCCTCCGGGGGAGCGTTATATCCGAATGAAGTATACGTGTATCTGAAGCTAGAGGATTTGCCTGCTGGGGTATATCATTATGATGTGGCGCACCACCGTTTGGTGTTGCTGCGCGAAGGCAACTTCGATTCCTATTTAGCTCGGGTTCTTGGCAATCGCTGTGACGTGTCGGCTTGCTTTGGTGCTGTCTTTGTATCGACCCTGTTTTGGAAAAACTTCTTTAAATACAATAACTTTTCCTACCGCCTGCAAGGACTGGATGCGGGTGCGTTGATCGGGCAGCTCTTGGAAGTGGCGAAACGGTTCGACTTTGCGTCGGGCGTGTATTTCCAGTTCCTAGATCGAGCCGTGAATCATCTCCTCGGATTATCGGAACAAGAGGAGAGTGTGTATGCGGTGATTCCGCTATCGGTGAAGCCTGCGACCTCTTGGTTGGCCAATAGAAATGAGGGAGAGGGGGAAAGTACCGCCAGCGAATTATGCCGGGAGCTGACAATGGTTCATCATGATCACTACGTCCGATCTCGGAGGGTCAAGGAGTTTCCGATGCTAATCAAAATGAATGAAGCATCCCTATTGGAATCGTTTCGGCCGTTACTGCGAATGGGGGAAGAGAAGATCGTTCATTGCGAGGATCAAGTGGTGGCTCTGCCCCGCGTGAAACGGTTATTGTATGATCTAGCGTCAGTAAGCCGAGAGCGGTTTTCGCCGGACGGTGATTTTGTTACGGGCAAGGTAAGCCAAGAGCAGCTGGCCTCGCTGCTCCAGGAGGCAACGGCTTCCTTCAGGTATCGGAATGATTTGGATGGCGCCCAGGAGGCCCCCGTTTCACGCGTCTCACTATATGGCTGCTTCTATAACGTTGATGGCATTCCGGACGGTGCTTACCATTATGACAGCGCTGCTCATACGCTACGGCGCGTACGTCTTGGAGATCATAGGCTTAAGCTGCAGCAGGGAATGCCTTCCGACAACGTGAACCTCTTCCAAGTTCCGCTATGCTTTCATGTTGCAGGGGATAAGGATCATCTCGCAACAGCCCTGGGGTTTAGGGGATATCGCATTCAACAGATGGAAGCGGGGATGCTCGTGCAGCGTTTACTGTTGGCGGCATCTGCCATCGGGATAGGGGGACATCCGCTCCTCGGATTTGATGCCAGATTGTGTGATGAGATCTACAAGATGACTTCAGAAGGAATAACCAGCCTGATCCAAATCCCGGTTGGACCTTATCGTCCTTGCCCCCGATTGGTAGGAGAATTGCACGGCTAGAAAAGGCTTGAGTGAAAGCGAAAGTTATAGCAGAACCCACAGCCGCATCAGGTTGTGGGTTCTTGCTATTTTGCATTTATAGGAATTCCTTTGAATGATCGCTTTCAGTGTAAATGGATATGAGAACAATTGCCGTTTCCTCGCCTATATTTCTCACTAAATGGGGCGTGCAGGCATTCCAACTGAAGGAGTCGCCCTCTCCGAATTCAGCCTGATCTTCTCCCTGCTCAGCGAAGATTCTCCCTTTTATGACAAAATGAACTTCTTCACCCTCGTGGGCGTGTGGAACCTCACCAGTCGAACCACCGGGGGGGAACTCGACGAGCATCATCCGTACGTTCTTTGTAGAGCTTAGGTGCTCCACTTTAATATGTTCAATCCCGCTTTTCGTGATCCTTCGTTCTTCTTTGCGGACAATATTCATGCGTTCCTCTTGTTGCAGCAGCAAGTAAGCCAAGGGCACCTTCAAAGCCTTAGCGATACTTTCCAACGTTGCGATAGACGGCGAGGTTTTATTGGTTTCGACCTGGCTCATGAAGCCTTGAGATAAGCCGGTTTCTTCGCAGATTTGAGCGATGGTAATGTTTTTACGTTTACGGATTGTCCGTATGGTGGAGCCAATATTCATCCAATGTTCACCCCACAGAATATTTGTAATACAAAATATAAATTAATAATGGCTCAAAACAGAAATCAGTGCTTGACGGTATGAACTACGGTTGAAAATGGAAAAACATCTGCCAATCCAGTATTGTTGTAAGTCCTACCAAACAACAAAAGGAATAGACAGATGCAAATCCAGTATATCAGTGAAATGCTTAACATACCAGAGTTACAGATTCACCAGATTTTGCCGATGAATGCAGATGAAATACAGATTGAAGCGGTGCCTATGGCCTCAAAGCAATGCTGTCCGATTTGTCTATCAGATGAAGCCGTCACGCTTAAAGGGAGCAACGGTTTACGTACTGTCCGGCATCTGCCAGCATTTGAAAAAAAAGTAGTCCTTTTGG
>NZ_AUGY01000042.1 GCF_000422905.1 Paenibacillus alginolyticus DSM 5050 = NBRC 15375 | reverse complement strand
ACTTTGCAACCACGTACATTGAAGCTGGATCAACGATTGTCAGCGATAGATATCGTTCTTATCAAGCTTTGGCCAAAAATGGCTTCCACCATGAAGCCAAAAAGTACGACCTGAAAGAAAATCCAGATCATCTAAAGTGGCTTCATACGATCATCTCTAATGCGAAAGCTTTTATTGGTGGTACCTACCACGGCTTAGATCCTAAGCACCTACAAGCATATCTCGATGAGTTTTGCTATCGATTCAACCGCCGTGAGGTCAAAAGCGAGTTATTCAATAGGTTAGTTCATTGTTGCCTATCGTCTACGACGATTACCTATCCTGAGCTAGTTGGATAATCAAAAAAAATATTTTCGCATAATGAGTGATTACTCACTTCACAACTATCATAAGATAGCGTATGATGAGTACATCAACAAAAATGAGTGATTACTCACTCCTGAAAGAGGTGCAACTTTATGACAACGGACATATCTATTCAAGTGCATGGTGTCAGCAAGCAATTTGATGAAAAGGTTGTTCTCGATGACATTACTCTGGCTGTACCGAGAGCACAAATTTTCGGATTGCTTGGCCCTTCTGGATCAGGGAAAACAACGCTTGTACGTTTGATTGCCGGCATCGATGTCCCCACTTCTGGGACCGTTCATGTACTTGGGGAGCAGATGCCCCAGTTAGCCATGCTGTCGAAAATCGGTTACATGGCGCAATCCGATGCCCTTTATGCAGAATTAACCGCTCAGGAGAATTTGGAGTTTTTCGCATCTTTGTATGGGTTAACGGGAACAAAGCGCAAGCAGCGCATCCATGACGTCATGGAGCTAGTTGATCTAGGAGCTCATTTGAAGAAGCAGGTTTCCAACTACTCTGGAGGAATGAAGCGCCGCTTATCGCTCGCTATTTCTTTGCTGCATGAGCCAGGCATTCTAATTCTCGATGAGCCTACGGTGGGAATTGACCCCGTCCTGCGGAAATCAATTTGGCAAGAGTTAACGAATCTCAGTCGGCAGGGCACAACGATTCTCGTGACCACCCACGTGATGGACGAAGCTGACAAATGTCATCAGCTCGGGATGATCCGTGACGGGAGACTCACGGCAGTTGGAACACCAGATGAGTTGAAGCTGGCTACTTCCTCCGCAACGATTGAAGAAGCATTCTTATATTATGGAGGTGTCAAGCAATGAGAATTCGTGCGATTGTGATCCGTATTTTACGCCAGTTCTTTCACGATAAACGAACGTTAATGATGATGCTTGTAGCTCCAATGCTAATTCTTTTTATGATGTCATTGGTTTTTAACGGCAACACCTATGTCCCTAAACTAGGCGCTGTTAATCTCCCTGCTCCAATCATTCAAAAACTGCAGGATCAAAATGCTGAAGTAAAGGTCTACACAGCTGAAGAAGCCCAGACTGAGCTAGAAGCCGTGCATTTAGATGCCATCATCTCGATGAATGGGGCTGCGCCGCAAGTGACGTTGGAAGGAAGTGACCCCAGCAAAAATAAAGCTGTGCTTTTCTTGCTGCAAAAAGCAATCCAAAGCGTCGCTCCAGTGAGCTCCAACACTAACTCCATCTCTAATATACAAGCGCCTACCATCACCTATTTGCATGGCTCATCAGATATGGCGGCTTTTGACAATTTCGGTCCTGTCCTCATAGGGTTTTTCGTCTTTTTCTTCGTCTTCCTGCTCTCTGGTGTCTCCTTCTTGAGGGAACGAACCGGCGGAACCTTAGAACGGCTGCTGGCCACTCCGCTTCGTCGGTGGGAAATCGTTGTCGGCTATATTCTAGGCTTCGGAATATTTACAACACTTCAAGCAACGCTCATTGCATGGTTCGCCACAAGTGTGCTGGGGCTAATGTTGGTTGGCTCTTTCTGGTATGTTTTGCTGATCACGGTCCTGCTCGCGTTAGCTGCGTTATCACTTGGAACGCTGATATCCGCTTTTGCTAACAATGAATTCCAGATGATTCAGTTCATTCCGCTTATTATTGTACCCCAGGTGTTCTTCTCAGGCTTATTCAGCCTCGATACGATGTCGGTATACCTTCGCTGGATCGGTGTCATCATGCCGCTTAAATACGGAGCAGATGCCCTACGGAATATTATGATCCGCGGTGCAGGTTGGGATCGCATTTGGTTAGATGTTCTCGTATTAGCAGCATTCACGATCTGCTTCATGAACTTGAACATAGTGGCACTCAGGAAGCACCGTAAGATATAATGGTAGGATGTCCTAATTTGCAACGCCAGTTTTGCTAAATGAAGAGGTGAACACATTGTCTCAAGTCGAGCCATGGTTAACAGAGCTTCTCCGTCTAAATGACGAAGATGAGAAGATGACCGATAAACAGCTGAAAATTGTTCAAGCGGCCGTAGAAATTTTTTCTGAGAAAGGGTTTGCAGGCTCCTCGACCAGTGAAATTGCCCAAAAAGCTGGCGTAGCGGAAGGTACCATCTTCCGTCACTATAAAACGAAAAAAGAACTGCTGCTCTCCATCGTTGCCCCCATCATGACGAAGCTTATTGCGCCGTTTGCTGTGAAGGATTTTACCAAGGTGCTGGAAGCTGATTATCCTGATGTTGAGCAATTTTTGCGCGCCATCATTGTGAACCGACTAGAATTCGCCCGCAAAAATTTTCCGATTATCAAAATTTTCATGCATGAAATCCCATTTCATCCCGAGCTGCGCGAGCAATTTAAGGAAACTGTCGCTATATTAGTGCTCGAAAAAGCTTATAAAGCCATTCGACATTTTCAAGATGAGGGTCAAATCATTAAACTTCCTGAAGCTGCGACTATGCGACTTATTGTATCAACGATATTTGGTTTCCTCATTACTCGATTTTTGTTGATACCGGATGCCGAATGGGATGAATCCCAAGAAATCGAGTACACGATTAACTTCATCATGCACGGCTTATCGCCTCGCAAGCCGTAGCTTCCGTTGCACAGAAAAAAGCTGCACACCAGATTTCCCCCATCCATCGGGAAGTTAGTGTGCAGCTTTTTTTCATCTTGTCAGACGGTTTGCTGCTGCGACCGCGTCTGACGATCTATAAGTACGAAGCGCTGCAGCAGCAGGATCGCTGCTAAGCAGAGCACGCCGCCGATAATGAACGGCAGCGAATGCGCGATGGCGAATACCGCTCCTCCAAGGAGCGGGCCTGCGATGCGCCCCAGACTGTCCATAGAGGAGCTGAGGCCCGTCGCGACGCCTTGGCCTACTTTCGTGCGCTGTGTAATCAGCGACGTCACACACGGGCGTATGAGGGCGTTACCTGCGCCGAAGACCGAAAGGTAAATCGCAGCGGTCACCACGCTGCTCGAGATCAGCAGCAGGAAGAACCCTGCGGCGGATAGCAATAACCCAATGCCGATCACTCGCTGCTCGGCTCCCTGTTTAACCAAGCGGCGGACTACGCCGCCTTGGATTAACGCGCCAACAATACCGCTGGCTAAGAACATCATGCCGATATCGAATGGCGTTGCGCCAATCTTGCCCATTTGGTAATACTGAAGCGTCGCTTCCAACCCAGCCAATGTGAAAGATACGAAGAATGATAGCACATAAAGGTACTTCGATGCCCCATCGAAAGCTGTCCATCTAGATGGAGCTTTCTCCTTCACGGAGGTGCGTTTGTCTACGGATAGCGATTCTTTCAGTATAGCAAATGCAAAAATAAAGGAAGCAAGCGCGAGTCCAGATGCTGCAAAGAATGGAAGGTATGTCCCCCAGCGGCTTAAAATCCCGCCAATCGCTGGACCGAAGATAAAGCCTAACCCAATCGACATCCCCACCATACCCATGCCTTTTGTCCGATTCTCAGCGGTTGTAATATCAGCTACATAAGCCACAGCGCAAGCCGTTGCTGCTCCTGAGAATAATCCGCCTAGGATACGAGAAACGTACATGACCCACAAATTACCGTTAGCGAATCCAAATATCAAAAAGCTAACGCTAAACCCAAGCAGACCTATTAAGATAATCGGTCTGCGTCCGATGCGATCCGATAGTCCTCCCCAAATCGGGGACATGAGAAAAGAGGCTGCGGAATAGACCGACAATAGCAGCGCATTATGATATTCAGCGCCTGCACCTTTAACAATTTCCGGCATTACAGGAATGATGATCCCGAAACCTACGAATATAGTCATCAATAACAGCATGATGATTCCGATCTGTTTATTCATGATGCTTCTATTCCTCCAAACGAATCATTTTCCCCTATCGTACCATACCTTTTTTGGGGATGGAAATGAACATTTGAAGAACAAGCAGCGCGACCAACACAAGGCCACTCATCAAGAATGGCGTATGATAGCCATACACATCCCAAAGCTTACCGGAAACGATCGGCCCTATGATCATCCCCAGTCCTTCAATCGTTAGGAAGAAGCCCCAAACAGCGCCTCTTTTCTCCGGCGGAATGGCTGAGGCAATGAGCGCATTCCAAGATGGAATGATAAATGCATAGCCCGCACCAAGCACAGCAACTAACACATAGAGCAGCATCATGGTCTTCGCGAAGGTAAACAGCAGAAGTGCAGAAGCGCTAAGCATACAACCTGCCACCAAAAATGGACGAATGCCTAGACGATCAACCAATTTCCCCATCGGAACTAAGAAAATGACCGTAACAGCTCCGCCCGCAATTAGAAACATGCTGTACTGAAAAGATGTAAGCTTCAATACCTCTTTGGCATAGAGTGTGAGAATGGGTGTTAATATACCAAGAGCGAACGTTTGCAGGAACATCGCAGGGAATAACAGCGGGCTAACAGACATGGAGCGCCGCACTTCAGTTAGATATGTTTTTATCCGCTCCCAGAGTGGTTTTGATGCAGTTCGGGTAGAAACCAGAGCTTTCTCCGTCCTGCCCGCTCCATCCGTTCTTAGTACGCCATTCTTTCTTGGCAGCATGAGCGCAACAAGCACAACAACCGTCATACAGCCGATCAATAATCGAAATCCAGTGCTGTAGTTATTTTCTCCTACGAAAAAGTTAATAGCTACCGGTCCCAGTCCAACGCCAGAGAGCCAAGCCATATAGACAACGCTCATGATCGTAGCTTTACCTTCGTCGCCGGCCACTTCCGTCGTTCCTGTGATCACACAGGGCCATAATGGGGCCGTACCAAAGCCAAGCAGCGCACATCCTAATATCATCCACATATATTGAGTAGTCGTTGCAATTAGAATGACCGAAACAAATGTCAGGAGCACACCGGTAAGCATGGTCGTTCGGTAACCCAGCTTATCTATAATCCAACCAACAGGT
Organism: Paenibacillus alginolyticus DSM 5050 = NBRC 15375; assembly: GCF_000422905.1. Classification (GTDB taxonomy): domain Bacteria; phylum Bacillota; class Bacilli; order Paenibacillales; family NBRC-103111; genus Paenibacillus_E; species Paenibacillus_E alginolyticus. The sequence goes on along the minus strand of NZ_AUGY01000042.1, from coordinate 66,024 downwards.
GTACGAAGTACATTATCACCAATATATTGAGCAGCAAGCGTCCAGCCAATAATAAATGTGGATGCACCTATTGTCGTTTTCATATAGACCGGTAAAATCGTTAAAAGTAAGGCTCCCTTCACAAATTCGACGAAAAACATAATAATTAACAATTCGATCACAAATGGGGAAAATAAGCGATTATTCCGCCATTTTTGCATCCAAACCATAAGATTTCTCCTTATTTTGGCGTATTTTAACAAGTTGCTGTTAGTTTTACCTGAACTTGCACAAACTATTTTGAAAAAATTAGCTTGCATGAAATCTCTATTTTGATATACTCATTTTGTTTGTTGCAATGTTCGACAAACAATCCACGATAGAAGGGAAGCGATAATCAGGTGGATCATACCCGTACCCCCCTGTTCACTGCACTGCTCACACATGCTGAGAAAAATCCAATTCAATTCCATATTCCAGGCCATAAAAAAGGAGTCGGCATGGACCCGGAGTTTCGTTCCTTTATTGGGGACAACGCGCTGTCTATCGACCTCATCAATATAGCACCGCTGGATGATCTACATCAACCAATGGGCGTGATTGAAGAAGCTCAGAAGCTTGCTGCAGACGCCTACGGTGCGGATCACACATTCTTCTCCGTACAAGGGACAAGCGGCGCCATTATGACAATGATTATGACAGTTTGTTCGGAAGGCGATAAAATTATTGTACCGCGGAATGTACATAAATCCGTCTTGGCCGCGATTATCTTCGTAGGCGCTAAACCCGTGTTCATCCAACCGGCCCGCGATAAAAACTTAGGTATTGATCATGGCATTCCGACACGTTCTGTGCGTCGTGCACTCGAAAAGCATCCAGATGCCAAAGCTGTTCTGGTCATTAATCCAACCTACTACGGCGTATGTACCAATCTTAAAGAAATTGTAGACCTTGTTCACAGCTATAACATGCCTGTCCTTGTCGACGAAGCTCATGGCGTACTCATTCATTTCCATGATAAATTGCCGATGTCCGCGATGGAAGCCGGAGCCGATATGGCCGCAACCAGCGTGCATAAGCTTGGTGGTTCCATGACGCAAAGCTCCGTCCTCAACGTGAAAGGGAATCGCGTTAATCCAAAGCGAATCCAAACGATTATCTCGATGCTTACGACCACTTCAACTTCCTATATATTGTTAGCCTCATTAGATACTGCACGCAGACATTTGGCGTTAAATGGTCATGCAATGGCCGAGCGTACAATAGAACTTGCTCAGTACACAAGAAAACAGATCAATGAAATCTCCAACCTCTACTGCTTCGGTGAAGAGATTCTTGGCGAAGAGGCGACTTACAACTTTGATCCGACGAAAATATGCGTTCACGTACGCAAGCTTGGCATCACTGGCTTCGAGGTCGAGAACTGGCTGCGAGATCATTACAATATTGAAGTCGAAATGAGCGACATGTACAACATCCTGTGTCTTATAACGCCGGGTGATACCCAAGAAAATGTAGACACGTTACTGGAAGCCTTACGCGAGCTCTCACATATGAATGATGATGTCGTTGAGGTGAAGGAAGTTGTCATCAAGGTTCCTGCGATACCTCAATTAACCTTAACACCTCGGGACGCTTTCTATGGCGAAACCGAAATACTTCCGTTCAAAGACGCCGCAGACCGCATCATTGCCGAATTCATTTACGTGTACCCGCCAGGCATTCCCATTTTGCTTCCAGGTGAAGTGATAACCCAAGAGCTTATTGATTACATTGTGGAGCATGTCGAGGTTGGGTTGCCTGTTAAAGGACCTGAGGACCGCAGCGTTCAAAATGTGAAGGTTATCGTTGAGACACAAGCGATTTTCTAGTATCCGCTTCGAGCGGTGTATATATTGTAAAACCGTTTACATGATGCTATGATGTTGGTGATGTTTAGCGAATGAGGTGAACAAGGAATGGCTCAAAGCGCTTATATTAAATTCGTAACAGGATCCACAGTTGCCGCACTCACCTTGGATGAACTAAAGGAAAGGCTGCTGCATTACCGTGATCAACTCAGTCAGACGGCCAAGCAGCTTGGCTGGGAGTATGACGAGGCCGGATTCCCTTATACCATTGAGACGAAGCCGGAAGGCGAAGGCAAATGGTTCTACCTGAAAGGTATCAATCCTTTATACAAATATATTGTGATTGGTGTTGGGAATGAGCACAACCAGGAGAAAGAGCAGCATTATGTGCAAGTCGTGTTGCCCGACGACGCCACGCATGGCGACAAAAGCAAGGGCAATGAATTCTGCAAATACCTTAGTAAACTGCTGAAAGCTGAACTTCATCTATTCAACGGCAGAATCATGTATTTCAATCCTAGAAAATGAATGTTTGCAAACAGAAACCCCCTAACAGATTATTCTGCTAGGGGGTTCTTATGTATAGCTCTTAGTCTTCGCCTTCTTGAGCTACGATCTCATTGTAAATGGTCACTACACGTTCCCACTCTTCTTCATCTTCAATGTTGACAAGGAAGGCATCGTCATCCTCTTCTTCAACACGGAAAATAACTCCGTCAGCCTCAGGATCGTTGCGATCGAGCAAAACAGCATATGCCTGCTCTTGAGATTGGAAGGTGTATACCATCACCATCTCATGCTCTTCACCGTTCTCGTCCGTTACGATAAAAACATCTTCCCCTTGCTCGTGATCGTGGTCACAGTCCGGGCCGTGTACATGATCATGCTTATCATCGCTCACAGGCAGAACCTCATTTCGTCGAATAATTAGTTACTTAATTATCCTAACATTTTCATAATAAGAGGTCAAACCACTTTCGAGCTTGCTTTTCCTATTCGGATTGAATCTGCTTCTCTGAGACGACTGAATAGTCGTTAGAACCATCTTGCTTCATAGCAAATTTAACGACATACGTACCAGCCTCATTAAAGGAAACGCCATACAAAGGTACTTTCAGCCAAAATGATTCTTTGGATTCTGAGATAGATTTCACAACCGGTGTAATAACGCTCTTCCCGCTTGGTGATACCACAGAAACCCGTACAGAATTAATGCTTGCCTTCAAATTATCGACTTGTGCAAAAACGATGAAATCTGCTTCTTTGCCGCGCTCTACAACACCAAAAGGAACAATAGCGGAGTCTTTACGCACCTCAGTCGTAAAGAACATGTGCACATTTGGTTTATATAAGTAGGCAGTCTTATTTGAGTTATCCCATTTCACCAATGCTTGCAGTGCATCACTTACTGCGCGCAGCGGCAGAACAGTTTTACCTTCAACAATAAGAGGCGGAACATCTGAATCCCCGAATTCCGCTGTCTGATCATTAACGATTAGTCGGGCAATATTATTACCTTTAAAGTCCCCCCATATCGATGAAGCCACCACTGCAGCCGTACTTAGAACAAAAAACATCAGCATCAACGCTAATATCCGTTGAACTTTCATTCGCGTAACCTCCAGCTCTTGTTAGTAATCTTTGTGTCTGCATCTTTATACTCCATTGGTTAAGAAGAGTTGCGATGATTTTTTAATTTTGATAAAAAAGCTAGAACACGTTGTGTATAGGCTTCCGGTTGCATCTGATAGGAGCCGACATGCCCCGCTTTTTGCGTTACCCAAAGTTCAAATGCATCCGGATGGCGGCTCCACATTCCTTCACTATTGGACCAAGGAATAGCCTCATCATCTCGACTATGTATAAAAAGAATCGGCCTAGGATAAATGTGATCTACCGCAGCAAGCGCATCAACGCGATGTGGGTTGATACCAATTAATCTAGGTAAAATAAGTAGAATTAGAGGAGTAAAAGGAAAACGCGGTAGATTAGACCATACAGGCAAATTGTCCTTTAAATAAGGACTAAGCTGACCAAAAGCGCTATCTGTTATGACTCCTAGCACAGCCCTTTCTTCGGCAGCTGCTAAGATAGATGTACTACCGCCCATTGAAAAGCCAATCAAACAAATGTCACTGGGAATGTGCTCCTGAACCCAGTCGATAGCACCGAGTACATCTTGCTGTTCCAAAAAGCCAACCGTCGTTATTTTCCCCTCTGAATTCCCTGAGTTCCGAAAATCAAACATAAGCACATGATAGCCTGCTTCGACAATGGATTTAGCCAAGGCCAACGCCGGAAGCCCTTTTTCTAGACGTGTCCCGGCATACCCATGACACATAATAACGGTTATTGGACTAACATCCTTTGGAACATAAGGAGACTTCAACAACCATCCATCTAAACAAACATCTCTAGTTCGACTTGGGAATGTAATATTCTCCCTATGTAACCCATAGTTGTCAGGCGAGTCATCAACAGGCTTTCGTTGCGGATGTGTGAGCTGCCAGCCTACATAGACCGATATACCTATTAGAACCAGACAGACTAGAACGAACAAAATACTGATAATCATCCAAATCATGAAGGAATCAACACCTTTTAATTAATGGTTGAAATTCCGCAACCTCCCATGCTACATTAGAAAAAGATGGTTTTTGTCGAACAATGGAGGCTGCTGAATGAGTTTGCAAATTCAAATGTTGGGAACCGGCAGTGCGTTTGCCAAAACATTTTACAATACGAGCGCATTAATCCGTTCTAATGAAATGAACATCCTCATCGATTGCGGGGCAACAACGCCAAGATCGCTGCATGATATCGGTATACAGCCTGACCAAATTGATGGTATCCTCATTTCGCACATTCATGCCGATCATGTAGGCGGATTAGAAGAAATTGCCTTTCGATTGTTATACCAATATAAGAATAAGAAAACAAAGCTTTTCGTAACAGAACCGCTAGCAGGAGTCCTTTGGCAAAACACGCTAAAAGGCGGTATGTATAATCCCACAGAAGGCTTCAGCAGACTAGAGGATTATTTCGAAGTCATCCATATCGAAGAAAATGTACCTACTAACATCCTACCTGGACTGACCATTGAATTTATATCCACTCTTCATATACCACATAAGCTTAACTACTCACTTTTTATCAATGGCCGAACGTTCTATAGTGCTGACACCCAATTTAATGAGGAACTTCTCGTTCAAGAAATTGTTACCAAAAGAAACTGCCACACCATTTTACACGATTGTCAACTTAGCGGGAACGGTTTTATTCATGCAACATTGGAAGAACTTCTTAGCTTGCCTGAATATGTACAAGAGCGAATCTATTTGATGCATTATGACGATGATATGATGAATTTTGTAGGGAAAACAGGCCGCATGACTTTCATCCATCAACATGAAGTGATTGAAATTCCAGAATAATTATTTTACGATCAGAACCTAGGGATGAAATGTCCTTCAGGTTTTTTTTGATAAAATGCGTATTACTTTTCAATTTTGTTTACTTTTGTTAGAAGGGATTTAGTGAATAGACAGAGAACATGTCACAAGGTGTGAGAACCTCATGGGGGTCATTCAACGATAAGCGACAGCGTTTAGTTACATTCAGGAGATGATATAGTGTGTTTATCAATTGGATTTTTTATGTCTATGCTCTTGTTTTTTGTCTATACTCAACTATTTTGCATACTGTCCTTAACATACCTTTACTTGTTGTTGGATTAGTCCTTTACATCGTCAGTCTAAGGTTTTCCATGCAGCATGCGGCAATCCCTTGGGTTCGTTTACTTTTCATTGGATTTTTACATTACATCGGTCATTCGAATTTTTGTCTTCCTCTGTACATACTAACACTTTCCTTCGATATTTATAAAGAAGAAAGCCGCAAAAAATCTTGGTTGTTAGCTGTGTCTTATGCACTGATCTATATTTGCAATGTTTATCTCATTATTGGTTTTTCCAGCAAGAGCTTGCTATGGATTTATGCGCTTAACAGCATACTTGATTTTACCGCGGTAGCCTTATTCACACGAGCAGCCTATTCTACCATTAGACAAGCTGATTCCTTAAGAAATGAACGATATTCATATGCGCAAAAGGATTCGCTAACAGGCTTATATAATTACGAAGAGTCCCATCGCAGATTGGAACAATACATACAGCAAAAGCAAAGTTTAGTCCTTATTCTTATTGATTGTACGGATCTGAAGGCAATGAATACAACTCGCGGGTTTCAAGCGGGGAATTTTATTTTGAAGCAAATGGCTGACCTCCTGCAAATCTTGTTTAAAGAAGCCCTCTTTATTGCAAGATACGGTGGTGATGAGTTCGCTGTCGTTATGCCGATTAATCCAGAGCATGATTCTAACTCTTCTTTCAAGTTAAAGCTGGATTCCGAACTCCCTAAATTAACTGGCATTCAAATCACCTATGGCATTGCTAATTATCCGCTAGAAGGTTTGACGAAGGATGATCTCATTTTATTAGCAGAGCATAACTTGTTTATGAAGAAGCGTGAATCCTGGTTAAAGCGCGAAGAGCATATGCTGAGATCGGAAAAGCTGAGAGTCGTCGGTGAGCTTGCTTCCGGGATGGCGCATGAAATTCGAAATCCGTTGACAACGGTAAAGGGATTTTTGCAAATCTCAAAAGCAAATGGTTACAATATTGAAAATTGGTATGCGATGATCATGGATGAAATTGATCGGATGAGTGACTTAACAGCAGAATTCCTCCAATTCTCAAAGCCCCATCGCATTGATTTCCAGGTCGACTCTCTCCATGAGTGTGTACTAAAGGTTATTGCCTTAATTGAATCTGAAGCTACTCGTTTCGGTCACGAGATTCATTATCAAGAATGGATGGATCCGATCCTTGTATGGATGGACCAAGATAAAATGATACAGTTATTGCTTAATATTATTAAAAATGCTTGCGAAGCTATTGTAGAAAATGGCACTATCCACATGCAATTAAGCCGCGATCCGAAGAACGCGACTTTAATTATTGCAGATAACGGCCCAGGTATTCCAAGTGAGCAGCTGGAAAAAATCTTCCACCCCTTCTTCACGACGAAAGCAGCCGGCACCGGACTTGGTCTATCCATTTGCTACAAAATTGTACAAGATCACAACGGGACCTTGGAAGTTGAGAGCGAACTAGGGAAAGGGACTCGGTTTATTATCACCTTCCCATTAGTTGAAGAACATTCACAGAATGAAAAAACCGCTTTTCTTTAAAGCGGTTTTTTCATTCTGACATGGAGGATGCCAGCATCATAAAAAGGTTCATCCGAGATGACTTCATAGCCAAGTTGACTATAAAAGCCCTCCGCTTGACATTGTGCGTCGAGGATCGCAAAGGTACAATGTTTTTCGCGAGCTTGCTGCTCCATCGCAAGAATCATTTGTTTACCTAGGGATCGGCCTCTATATTCTTTCAAAACCGCTACCCGCTGCAGTTTAGCCGTCTGAGGTTGATACTCATACCAACGAGCAGCTGCTACAGGCTGATCTCCATCTAACATAAGAAAATGATGGCACGCTTCAGGTGATTCATCTTTTTCATCAATTTCCTCGTGCTCAGGTACTTGCTGTTCTTCAACGAACACTTTGAATCGCACGCTAAAACAACCTTGTAATTGATCTTTCGTTGTGACTCGAATAATTTCCATGTGAACTTCTTCCTTTCTAAGAACATTTCTTGATCTTATCCCATTCAAGAAAAGTTGTCCACATGTACCGTTCATCCTATTTCTTATTTTCCAGCATATAACTAAAAGCACCTATGGCAATACCCAGAAGAGCTCCTCCCACGACTTCTCTCGGTAAATGACCTAATCGTTCCTTTAAGGCTTTACGTCTTCGTTCATGGTACAAACCCGGATGCTGTTTAGCCAACCTTTCGACTTGCTCATCCAGATCATTCACTTCAATCGCAATCTCTCCAGCTGCCCGTCGGATCCCCATTGCATCATACATGACGACCGCTCCGAAAACTGAACTCACGGCAAAATCGATTGCAGAAATGCCTCTTTTCATTGCTATATAGGTTGCAAGCGCAGATACACCCGAGGAGTGTGAGCTAGGCATCCCTCCTGTTTGTGTCAGCTGTGACAGATCCCACTTTCCAGTTTTCAAATAGAAAAGCGGCAATTTCATTGCTTGTGCAGTACCAATTCCAATCATTGCTGTTGTTAATGCTCGATTCATAACTTTCACCTCACATCTAGCATCCATCACAGGTTTAGATTCTATTCGAAAAGTTTGATACAATAGAAACGTTGAAGAAAGTTTTCCTACGGAAAACTCTAAGGAGTGTTAATGAATGAATATTGCTTTTTTCCTTTTGCCTAAATCCGAAGTTATCACAACGACATTGCAAGCAACCCTTCGTCAAACATTAGAACGTATGGAATATCACCGTTATACAGCTGTGCCTATTCTTTCCGATGATGGTCTTTATGTTGGTACGGTTACCGAAGGCGATCTATTGTGGTTTCTTAAAAATTCAGACGGAATTGGCTTCGAAAATGCTCACCGCCATATATTGGCCGAGGTTCCTCTGCGTGTACAAAATAAACCGGTTCATATTCATGCCGATATGGTCGATCTTATCGATTTGGCCAAAGTACAAAACTTCGTTCCGATTGTAGATGATTCCGATAAATTCATCGGGATCGTTCGTCGAAGCGAGATTATCGAATACTGCGCGAAGCAGCTCGAGTTTAAATCCCCCTCCGCTGCAGGAGAGAGGTAGTCCAAGCGCTATGAAGTAAGGTGATGACTTGTGTAATCAAATAGGCGCTGCCCAGCATCAGAAAGGGAAGCATACCATACACATAGCGATCAACCGGAATAAATACCATATGGACGCCTAAAAATATGAGAAATGCCACGGTTAAATATTGAATCGAAGGCTTGCGAAAGCTGAAAATGATCATCGTTAAGCTGCCTGCAGCAATTAAGAAAGTGTGCAATTGTGTTAATGCATTCGCATACCAAGCAGGGACAGAAAATGGATAAGGTCCCACCCACATCGTTTTAAAAAAGACAAGTAATTTCCCAATTGTCATCCATTTCATCCATAACAACGGTTCCTGGGCTAAACCTGTTTTTATCCGTCGCAGACCTTCAGCGAACTGATGATGTGAATCGATATGATCCCAATCGATTGTTCCTCGGAAGTAGGGGTCCGTTCCTCCAAGGAACGGGTTGCCCGCTTCTCCGTTGGCGATAAAAATAAAAGAATGAAAAGTCATCCAATTCCGAATCCACCAAGGTATCATCGTACAGGCAAAAGACGCAGCTGCAAGTAATCCATAGGCTGCGTCTATTTTCTTCGTTCTGACCCAAAGAAACATATAAGGAATCACAGCCAAGGGAAGTACATTCGGACGAATAAGGACGCAAAGCCCAAGCAAAGCCCCCATCCATAGATGATCCCGCCATTTGTTATCCTGAATGATACGTACCTGCATATAGAGCAGAGCCGTAAAAACAGTCAAGAAAGGAACCTCCGTTAAGATGAGTGAAGTTGACCATACGTAGGAAGGATACACCGCGGCAAAAGCGCTGGCGATTAGCCCTGTTATAGGGTTAAACAGTCTTTTTCCTATCAGAAATAAGAATAGAATCGCGCCTAGTGAAACGAAGCAGTTTAGGATACGAACGACCATTAATGCCGGCTCCAGTTGTTCATAGCCTGTAAGGCTAAATACTGCCGCTAAGAGCAGCGGAAATCCGGGTGTCACGAGTGAATTAGGCACAGTATCACGATAGGCGAATATGCCTTTTTCAAGCAATTGAATGGCTGTCTTCGTGTACTCTAATTGATCCCACTCTAACGGTGGGTATTTAGCTTCAAGCACATAATGTAAGCGTATATACAAAGCAGCAGACATCAGCAGCAGCAAGCCAAGCCAAACTCCGCGTTTCATAAGACCATCTCTCCTTATTTGACTAACCTATCTAGCTAACAGGAAGGCGCCTCCAACTAAGAAGAGCAGCCCTAACCATTGCGATGATGTGAACGTCTCGTTTAATACCAACCAACCGAACAACGCGCCCAGTACATACGCAATGGATTGGAGCGGATAAACACGACTTAGATCAAATCGGCTAAGAGCAAAGAACCATATCACAGTAGCAATGCCATAGAGTAAGCATCCCACAAGAATATAAGGCTGCATCAGTACAGTTCCTAAATTATGAATCCCTGTTAATGGCGTTCGATTGAGCGCAATTTTCCATACAATTTGACCACAGACCAGTAAACATACATTTAGGAAAACAATGAGAATCGGAGCCGTCATCCCTTTCATTCTGATCCCTTCCCTCGTAATTGTTCCTGAAGCAGTGCAACTTCCTGTATCAATCGGGTTAATTTACGATGAAGTTTAGAGATAACTAGCGTTAAATGCATGATAAACACAAGGGAAAATAACAATCCCACCAGAAAAAGCGAAGGTGCGTAGTAGATATGCATTCTATGCGATACCTGATCCAATAAGCTTGGAAACACACTAAACAACGCCATGATAAATCCTAGTACTAGCCAGAGAATGGCGTACTGCTCCTGTAGTTTTTGCCTACGAATAAGCTCTACGGAAATGAAAATAAACACTAAACAAAAAGAGATTGCCCAAACATATACATTCACGAATCATCAACTCACATTACGAATTCTAGTCATACATACAGCAAGAGATACTTTAACCATATAGTAAAGCGATTTCAGAGGGGTTATGGACGAATGTCCCGCTTTCCTCTCATGCATTAAGACGGATACTTCTTTCAGTCTGAAATGCTGCCGCTCCAGTAAAACGATAGCTTCTACTTCTGGATAATCCTCCGGGTAATACCTGGCAAAAAGCTCAATGATAGAACGGTTCACAGCTCTAAAACCCGATGTAGGATCAGTGAACGTCTTACCAAGCATCCAACTAATCATCCAGGTAAAAAAGAAAATGCCCAATCGTCGATTCCAAGCTGAACGATACGCGGTCTTCACCAGAAAGCGAGAGCCGATGCAGCAATCCACATGCCCATTCAAGATTGGTTCCATGATTTGACGTAACGCTTTTGGATCATGTTGACCATCTGCGTCGATCTGAATAGCAATATCATAGCCATTCCTTAGTGCGTACATATATCCTGTTTGCATTGCGCCCCCAATGCCAAGATTGACTGGCAAATCGACTACCGCCGCATCCTGTAACGCGCGGGCAACCGCTGAGGTACGATCCGTGGAACCATCATTGATAATGACAATATCCATATCAGGCTGCTCTCGTTTTATGGAAGCCACCACGCCTGCTATCGTTTTTTCTTCGTTATAAGCCGGAATAATGGAAAGTGTCTTCATTAGGTCATTCCTTCCCTCCTTACAATCATCCATTCTTAACCATTTCTATTCCCAAGCATACCCGCTTCTCCATCTGATTAAACCAAATTGGAAGAAGGCAGACGGATAGGTCCTGACTTAAAGAGACAAACTATAAGGAAAACTTTGCTTGGAAAGGAAGGATATCCTTGGATCATATTTGTGATACCACTGTGATTCGGGAAGAGATCCATTTATTCGATTTTTACCGCAAAAAAAAGAATGGGGATTGGATCCCATCCTTCCGATCATCGAAACAGCAAGTAACCATTATATGATCAACAAGTCCATCATTTTCGATAAAGAAAAAGCCAAACTCCATTTGGACTCTGACGAAACTTTGGGTTGGATTATCGAGCGCATACAGTAAAATAAGAATGGAAAACGTGGCAATCCCTTTATCATGAGCTAGAGTTTCACGTGAATATCCAAGTGAAAGTTGATGGCATAGGGGTCATTAAGTAATGGGGAAGTTTCAAGCGATGGGTCGACAGTTCCATTACGCTCAACGTCATCTTGTTGTTTTTTTTTGTTTTGTTGATCTTGAAGTTCTTGCCATTGTATTGGCTGAATGCCAAGCTGACTCATGACGTGATTAATATCGATTTCTCTCACGATTCCAACACCCCATCCATGGTTTGTACTCTTTCTTTTTGTCTACACTTTACTTTATCGGTCATCCTGCCATCTGTAAATATGGACATATTGTCGAATCGCCTAAAAAATCAATAAACCTTTTATTAAGTTCACTTAATGAATAAATAGCATTCGACAAAAAAGACAAAAGAGCTGTTTCATGCGGCTCTTTTGCCTTTTCATTGACATTTTCGACTATTGTACTTGTCCATTCGACGACGCTCTGGATGAAACAAATTCGCTCGCCCAATCTACCATACCATTCATTAAGGTTAGTATTAGATTAACCGCATCTTTCTCTGTTAACGTACCATTGGACTGACTGCTTACATATTGGGACGTTTTTTGTTCTAATTTTTCAACGAGATCCTTAATTTTCAATAAATCATTGGCTAAGTCTGTTACTTGCTGACCGTTCGCGTCTCCCTGACCAGCTCTTTTACTTTGATTCTGGTTCTGATCTTGGTTTTGCCCCTGCGCTTGTTGATTAGAGTCAGAGGCTTGCTGGTCACTGCTGCTATTATTAAACTGTTGCTGCCCTTGGTTTCCTTGTGAGCTTTGAGATCTGTTAATCAACATCTTCTTTACTTGCTCTAGCTCGATGAGCACCATATCATTTTGTTTCGTGAGTTCATCCATTTGCAGCTTGAGATCCTGTGTCTTAATCATGTTGTCAGCCAGCTCCTTCCTTTATTTCACAGCACCACATGCAATTCGTTTACCCGAATTACCGGTTGGATCTGTCTTCAGATCATCTTCTTTCTCATGAATGACCAGACTAGTCCCCCCTTGTTTTAGCAATGAATTCGGCTTGTCTAGAAGCAGCACTGCAGACTTTGTAACGGCACTAAACTTCCCATTCCCCTGTGCATCCACAACCAAATTAGGGAGATCCCCTGCATGAAAGCCTTTAGGATTGTGAAAGCCATGTTCCTTCTTAAATGGATTGAAGTGGGCTCCTGCCGAATCAAAATTAGGGGCTTCACAGATTGCTTTTTCGTGAAAGTGCAAGCCATGTTTGCCTGGTGTCAACCCGCTGACTTGGAGATCAATTTGAACGCCATCCTGAACAGATGTTAAATGGGCTGTCCCTATGGGTTGGCCGCTCGAACCTATGAGCGAGAATTGCAGCTCTGATGGTGGTGAGGCAGCTTCTGATGTTACCGTGCTCTTCACACTTTGGCATGCGGTAAGTACAAACAATCCTAGACTGGCAGTCATGATGATCTTCATTGATTTCATACTGGTGATATCCTCCCGAATACTTGGCTTTTACATAATCTACCCTTAGGATGCACAACTGCATTACACTGTAACCGCATTAAAAGAACAAATTTTTCATCATTAGCGTTCTATAGCAAAAAGCCTGCAATCTCTTGATTGCAGACTTGACTCATTCCATTATTTCCTTATAAAATCGTCATGAGTTTCGCGATGATTTGTAGATTCTCTAGCTTCCTCTTGTAGAAATGGAACTCAACCTTCGTATGCTCGACGGCGTCTTCCATCCGCAAAACTTGCTGCTGTAAATCTTTGGTGTATGGCCACATCTCCGCTTGTCGTTGAAGCTCGTTTTTCCCTGTAACCATACCATCCCCAATAACTTCACATTCTTTGGCTAGAAGCTGATGCTTCGCCCATGCCAATTCCGATACCGCATCCACATAGATGGCTTCTGCTTGTTTAAGCAGCTCCGGTACAAGTTGTAACTCCAAAATAACATCCGACCGATTCATTCGGATTCCTCCTAAGAGTTTTCGTAAGAAAACTAACTTCGTAAGCATAAGCTCAGCTTAGCAAATCTTGAACTTTTGCTGCTTCGCCTCATGTATATTCATAGAAAAAATAAAACATGCTTAATCGTGCAATCAGGCGAAAACAAAGCATTTTCTAGCAGATTACGACTTAAGTTGCTATTCAAATTCCACAAGGAATGACAAACAGATAAAGGTTACATTAAATCTATCATTTTCCCTATTGCCCTACTTGTGTAGCCTGCTAGAAGCAGCTAAGATGATACTATACGTATCGGAGGAGGTGACAACAAATGAGCCAAGAAGAAGAAGTTGTATCCCAAAATGAAGAGGAAATCGCCGAAGAGTCCACCGAAGAAGTGGTGAGCGAAGAGGTGTCTGAAGAAGTTGCAGAAGCTGCTGCTGCGGAAGAAAGCACGGAATCCGAAGAGGAATAATCATTCTAATTATATAATCCCCCCCAGCCTACTGGTTGGGGGTTTATTGATATTTGGAAGACGATAAAAAAACTTGTAAATTTTTTAAAATTTCGCGAATAAATAATCTGAACATTCAAATAATACTGGTGTACCAAAAAAAAGGAGATGATTATGAATGGCTAGAAACAACACTTTAGTCGTACAACAAGCAAAGGCAGCATTGGATCAACTGAAGTATGAAGTCGCTCAGGAAATTGGTGTCCCTCTCTCCCCTACTGGTTACAACGGTAATTTGGCAACACGTGATGCTGGTGCAATTGGTGGCAACATCACGAAGCGATTAGTGCAAATAGCTGAGCAACAACTTTCCAGCTTCAAACGCTAATCCTTTGATGTAGGAGCAAGCAAAAAAAGACTGATTCACTCGATCCTCCTTAGAGTGAAAATCAGTCTTTTCTTTTTTTCCTTCGAAATGATCATGTATTTCTTCAATTTCCTCACCAGTTTCCAGGGAAGTATTCTATTCTGAAAATAGTTCTAGTATGATTACGTTGTCCATTATCCGATAAAGGAGTGTTTACCTTGACTGAACAATATGAAATATTCCGTGATCCCTACCGCATGCTCATTCTTTTGGCCACATTAGTTAGTGAACAAAAAGGCGAAAAAGCTCTCCAATTTGACAATGTACCGTATTTCGAGAATGATACGTTCCTCATCCAAAATGAAAAGTTTGTCTACAAAAAAATCCCCACCGAAATCACCTGGTTTCAATTCCTGGGCAGAGACATTGCCTGCAATAAAGATTATACCCGCGAAGAATACAACAAAATGTTCGTTGATTGCCTTGCTTCCCTATACAACATTCGTTAATACATACACGGGGGCTGCAAAGAGCAGCCTCTTTTATTTGCATTGAGAACCATAAAAAAACGCCATCTATCGGAATCATCCGATTAGAATAGCGTTTCAAAGCACAAAAAATATGAGAAACAAAAAAAAACCCTTACCATGTAAGGACTTTCTCGGTATGACCTGTAGTGGGCTCGAACCACTGACCCCTACCCTGTCAAGATAGTGCTCTCCCAGCTGAGCTAACAAGTCGTTTTTTGAAGACAATTAGTAATATACCAAGGATTTAGGTGATTGTCAACAGATGGTTATCATTCTTAATTACGCCAATAACGGAACAGCTTTTGGAAAAATGGAAGCGTTCCTCGTTTCTTTTTGGACCTGGGAATGTAAGATATGTTCGCCAGTGAACCGTGAAATAACTCGTCATTCTTGGGGAGCAGGATGGAAAGTTCTTCCTTTGAGACACCTTGTGCAGTCATGTAATGGTCAACCTTTCCGGACAATCTTGATACTACTGTACCATACTTAGGAGCTTGTTTGATAGTGGGGCTTTCATCTTGGCTTGATTTATGGTAACTTGATGACAGTAGATCTTGGGAGGAACAAGGAAATGACGAAACAACAGCATCGATGGAATTTACGTTTGAAGAGCAGTAATGTGTATTTGGGAACTGTGTATCTAGGGGATCCGCTTCCAGAAGTTGAAGATGTCATCATGATTGGTGAGAAGAAATATACGATCCTCGAGCTTGGAAGTAACCGTGACGCAAGTGACGTGTTTGTAGAAGAAGTGAAAAAGAAATAAGGGTTGAGATTGAAGGCTCTTTTTCTAAAATTAATATGATGACTGAATCCCGTCCTCCATAGGACGGGATTCTTTGATTTTTCAGTATACCTACATCCAAAAAACCAACAGGATAAAAAAACCAAAAGACAAGATGAACAATCTGGGCAAAAGCAAAGTCCTTCAAGTTATAAGGCAAATTTGAAAGGAGTTTCAAAATGAAGAAACTGATTGAAGCTGCCATGCAGCGTGCCACGATCATCATTATTTGTATCGTGCTTATTATAGCTTGGGGAGCCGCCTCTGCTTTTCAAATGCAGCGTGATTACTTACCGGGAATCAACAATACAACTCTCATGGTTTCTCTCCGCGCACCAGCATATCAAGCAGAACAAATGAAGAAGGATATTACCTCAAAACTTGAGGATGCGATTCGTACGTCAGATGGATTAACGAATGTAGAGACCACCTCCTATGATGGCGGTTTACTCATGAACCTCTATTTCCCCATGACTTTTGATATGAGTAAAGCAGAAAATGAAATTAAGCAAGCATTAAACAATGTTGATCTACCTAGCGGTGTGGCCAAGCCTGCAGTTACTCGTGTTACGACAAGTTCGTTTCCAATACTAAGCTACAGTTTGATCTCCAAAAGCGCACAAGTGGATGACCTCACGCTTCGATCAAAGATTCAAACGGATATTGTCAACCATTTAAAATCCGTACCTGGTGTAGCTGATGTAAGAACAGTCGGCGGAGCTAATAATGGATATGTCATCACAGTCCGAATGAAAGACTTAATGACTAGTGGAATGACGATGGATGACTTCAATCAATCCATTACGACTTCACTACCGAACTGGTCTAAAGGAAACATTGCCAATGTAAGAGCATCTATCCCCGTTGTTATTGAAAGTTGGAATCTCAGTGATCAAGAAATAGGGAATATTCAGATCAAAAATAAACAAGGAAAATCCGTTGCCCTATCGGCAGTAGCAGATGTTTCCCATTCTCTAACCGATGTGAAAACCATTTCTCGAACGGATGGAAAAGCAAGCGTGTTACTCGATGTTTTAAAAACGCCGTCTGCCAACATCACCGATGTTGCACAAAAAGTAAGAGATCGCACTTCGCAGATTACATCCGTTAAAAACGGTGATGTCGCGCTAAATCTGTTAGTAGACAGAGAACATGACCTCAATTCCTCTTTGAAAGGATTAGTTCATGAAGGGCTATGGGGTTGCTTGTTCTCCATGCTGTGCGTGTTATTCTTTTTCCGAAATATTCGATCTACCCTTTTAATTGCGATATCCTTACCTATCTCTCTATTAGCAACAACAGCCATTTTGAAAGCTATGGGAGTAACACTCAATATTTTAACAATATCAGGTCTTATCGTTGCTATGGGGAGAATCGTTGATGATGCCATTGTTATTTTAGACAATATGTATCGGAAAGTTCAAGAAAATAAAGATAAACCTGTCATAGGAGCGCTTGTTGCAGCTGTAAATGAGATGCTGCCTGCGATTTTTGCTTCTACAGCAACAACGATTGCCGTTTATGTTCCAATTGCTTTAGTAGGTGGCATTATTGGTGCTTCTTATTCGGGATTCGCATGGTCTGTTGTTATCGCCCTTGTTGTATCCTTCCTTGTGGCCATGTTTGTGATACCATCGCTTGCATTTCTAGGCTGGAAAGGACTAGATACAAAAGCCGTAACCCTTGAGCCCCTAATGAAACCTGTATTACTTTTGGCGTTGAAACGAAAGAAAACGGTTATCACTACTTCCCTTGTTTTGTTTGTAGCCGCGGCATTTTTTGCCACGCAGCTTCCGATTAATTTGTTACCCAGTGCTAAATCTGGCCAAGTAGCAGTTAAGGTCGAACTGCCTAAGGGAAGTTCGCTTTCGGAGGTAGATTCAGAAGTGAAGAAAGTGGAGGACGTACTTCGAAATCATCCAAACGTAGCTTCATTTTCTGCTACATTCGGTTCGAATTTTACTCCGCAAGCTGATGATGTTTTCGATGCAGGCGGTGGTTTTATACAGCTACCGAATGTAGGGAACTTATCCGTCATATTGAAAGATAAGAATCAATTGAATGCATTTATCCAAGACGAACAGAAAGAACTAGACGCTATAACCAGCAAAGCAGCATTTACGGTCACAAACCAAAACATTGCTGGTGACGATTCACAAATGAAAATAATGCTTAGCGGAGCCGATCAACAAACACTCGAAACCGCTGCACAGTTAGTTCGTATTAAGCTTGCTAAGGTAACTGGTCTGAGCGTGAACGGAAAAACAGATTTAACAGGTGGTATTCCTAAATTTGCAGTAACATTAAATCGAGATAAAATCGAACAAACAGGCGTTAAGCTTGAAGATATCAATAAGATTTTAGCCCTTTACATGACGAAAGCTAAAGATTTTGACATTCCTACTGCTAGCGGAAGTACGGGTGTCGATGTCTACATCGATCCGATTAAAACGAAGGATGCAAATATTTCAAAAATAAACGAGTCTAAGGATGTTCTAGCTTCCCTAGCAGCAGAGTCTTTTATTACAAAAGATAGTCAACAAATTAGATTGGATCAACTAGCAAGTATTCATGAAAATAATGCTTCATCATCTATTCAAGAACGTGATGGAGAGCCTCTTGCCGTTGTGATTACGCAAATCATCTCCAATGATGTCAACAGAGTTTCAAATGATGTGGATAACACACTGAAAAGCATTCAATTGCCAAACGGAGTCACCTATTCACTTGGCGGCATTTCTGAGCAAGTAAAGCAAATGATTGTTGAAATTTCTATTGCAGTTGCTGTATCCATTTTACTTGTTCTGCTTATCACCAGTTTTGTTTTCAAAGGCTGGAAAGCACCGTTTGCGGTTCTACTAAGCATTCCTCTTGCCTTAAGCGGTGTCGTAATCTCTCTATATCTCATTCATGGTGAGTGGAACCTCGCTGCACTAATCGGTCTATTGATGCTAATAGGAATCGTAGTAACGAATGGAATCGTCATGATTGATAAAATTGAACGGAATCGTAGATATGGCATTGAATTGAGAGATGCTGTACTCCAAGGCAGTTTATCTAGAGTCCGCCCCATTTTCATGACAGCAGGTACAACTGTACTTACACTTGTGCCATTGGCTCTATCGCAGAGTGCCGATACCGTTATCTCCCAAACGCTTGGCATTGTTGTCATTGGAGGGATGATCACTTCAACGCTAAATAGTTTCATGGTTATTCCTATTATTTATGAATGGATGCAAGGTAAGAAAAAGACAAAAACGAACTAAAAGAATAATTAAAAATAACCCTTGAGCAGGATAAAGGGTTATTTTTCCCTTTGAGCGATCAAAATACTAAGAAAGGAGGACGATTTCATTGGGCTTTTTAACAAGCTGGTTAGAACATTATGGCTACTGGGTTCTCTTCTTTGCCCTTTTGCTTGAAATGCTTGCGTTACCGCTTCCTGGGGAAGTTTTGATGAGCTATGCAGGACTGCTGATTTTTCAAGGAAAGCTAAATTGGTTTCTTTGTATATTAACAGCTGGTGCCGGTGTATCAACCGGTGTGACCCTTTCTTACTGGATTGGTTTCCGACTAGGTTCACCGTTCTTTGAAAAATATGGTACTCGTGTTCATTTAGGTCCCGATAAACTTGATAAGATTTCTTATTGGTTTCAGAGGTATGGGAATAAAGTGCTGGTTATCGCCTATTTCATTCCTGGGATTCGACATTTTACCGGGTACTTTTCGGGCGTGACACGTATTCGTTTTCGTAAATATGCCTGGTATGCTTACACTGGAGCTTTTCTTTGGGTGAGTGTTTTTATTTCCCTTGGGAAAGTATTAGGTCCGAAATGGGAGCAATATCATCATACGATGAATCGATATCTGATTTACGCTGGGATTATCGCGGCTTTCATTTTCATCATGGTATATTTATATAGAAAAAATAAGCTTCAATTTAAGGAAATGCTTACGAATAGTCTGGAAAAAGGAATCCTTAACTTTCATTCTATGGGTAAGGTTAAGTTTATTGTGCTTGCTGCCTTTGCGATTTTCGCTGCATTCATAACCTTAATGATTGGACTAATCCAAGATTTCTTAGCTAATGAATTTGCTTTATTCGATGAAGTCACGAGCTATATCATACATGAGGTATTTGATCTAGATTGGACGGTTTGGATGAACCGTTTTGCCCTATTGGGCTCTTATTACGTATTTGTCCCTTTAATCGTAGTTACCTCTCTTTGGATTTTAATAAAAAGCAAAGATCGTATGCTTGAATTGCTGTCTTTTACAATGGTTATTGTGGGAGGAGAGGCTCTGGATGAGGGATTGCGGGCATTGTTTCATCGCATTGGTCCGTCTTCTACTAACTATCCATTC
The DNA here is from genome assembly GCF_000422905.1 of Paenibacillus alginolyticus DSM 5050 = NBRC 15375. GTDB lineage: Bacteria > Bacillota > Bacilli > Paenibacillales > NBRC-103111 > Paenibacillus_E > Paenibacillus_E alginolyticus. The sequence continues at coordinate 45,948 of NZ_AUGY01000042.1, read as the reverse complement.
CCCTCTACATTTCCAAGTGAGCAGACATTAATTTCATTAACCGTCTGTGGCTTTGCTGCCTATCTACTGGTTCGGCATCAAGTAAAGTTGAAGTTTCGTATCACTGCAACATTGCTTGTGATCCTTCTATGTTTGCTAGTAGGGGTCAGTCGCATTTTCTTTGATGTTCAATATCCAAGCGATGTAATTGCTGGTTATGCATTTGGAGGTGCTTGGATTAGCTTAAATGTGATCTTACTAGAGATCCTTCGTATGCTCCGTAAGAATGGATTTATAGCATCGTAGTTGCATCGTTTGGATGTAAGGGGGGTTGATACTGTGTGGATGAAGAACTTTACCGATTAATTTACCAAGCCAAACGAGGAGAAAAGGAAGCTTTCACTGCATTAATAAAGAGGTATAAAGGTCATGTTTATCGGTATGCTTTAGGTATGCTAGGGGATCAGATGGAAGCAGAAGATGCCGCACAGGAAGCCTTCATCAAAGCCTACTATTCGATGAATCAACTTGAAACGGAGTATGCCTTTTCTGCCTGGATAATTCGCATTGTTTCGAATCTTTGTAAGGATAAATTAAAAAAACGTACTAAAGAACAACCACTTTCAACAGAAAATGAAGAATTAAATGTAAGTTATGAACCAACACACCTCAGACTGACGATTGAAGAGGCAATGAAACATCTGACTCCAGAACACCGAGAGGTTATTATCTTGCATGATATTCATGGATACAAATATGATGAGATTGCCGTTATAGCAGATGTACCCGTAGGCACCGTGAAATCTCGCTTGCATGCTGCCCGAATGGCGCTGCGAATTGAAATGAAAAAGGGGGATGAGCTATGATTAACCATCCGGATGATATATTGTCAGCGTATATCGATAACGAACTGAATGATGATGAAAATCGCATCCTAGAAGAACATCTAGCTTATTGTGAACAATGCCAGACTTTATATGAAGATCTGCTTCACTTGAAGTTTCAAGCTTCCTCCGCATTTCAGGATTTTGAAGCCCCAGTGGACCTAGAACAAAGAATCATGAATGAAATAAATTTAAATCCGGCTGCTAAGCCTATTAATAAAGCGTGGGTTACTTTACCAGTATTAGGAATTCTTACTGTTCTTATTGTTTTAATTTTATCTGGGCCTGTATTTGTTACATTAATATCCATTTTGTTTAAGTTTATAGCTGTTCTCGTCTTTGTCATACCAAGTGTCCTAACGTCAGTTCCCTCTTTATTTGGTGCATCGATCATCTTTTCAATCTTCATGCTTATTTTCTCAAGTTTTTATCTACGTCGATTGCTCCAGACTAACATGAACGGAAGGGGATAATTTATTTGAAAAAAACAATATATGCAGCCCTTTTGGTTTTGTTCGCATTCGTGCTGCTTCCTTCTTCTGTTATGGCGAAAAGTATTTATGAGCATCAAACGACAACGATACCTGCCAATCAAACGGTTGATGATGTTATTATTATTGGCGGAAATGCTCTCGTCTTGGGATCAATCGCTAACTCTATTGTTATTGTAAATGGTGACGTCCACCTTGGGTCTACATCACAGGTTAAAGGCTTTGTATTTGTCATTGGAGGGAAAGTCCAACAAGACGCTGGATCCGTGATTAATGGCGACGTCATAAGTATTTCCTTGGATGATGCTACTCAAAATAGTCTTCTTATTGGTGGAGGACTCGTGCTTGGAATATGGGTCATTCAATTAGCTGGAAGTTTAATTATGATACTCATCCCCCTGCTGATGATCTTATTGGGTAAGCATCGAACCGCTTCTTTTATTGAGAAACATAGGTTTGAATCCATGGGCAAGCTGATCTATACAGGTTTTTTTAGCGGAATGATTCTTATCGCAGTAAGTTTGCTTTTGCTACTTACCGTAGTTGGAATACCTTTCATACTTCTTATAGGTCTCATTATTTTTGTTGCATTTGCTTTTGGAATGACCACCATTAGTTATCTCATTGCAGAACGAGTCCAAGGAACATCGGGGAAAGCGGACTGGATTAAAGCCACATTAGGAGCATTTATTCTAACCTCATCTGTAAATATTCCTATTCTGGGGTTACTCCTCCTTGTGGTTATCTTCCTGTTTTCCTTTGGGGTTGCAACGATTTGGTTTGTTGAAAAAGTAAGAAAGAAAAACCGAGTTTAATACGCAATTAGAGAGGTGGCAAAATGAACGAGTACTCTGATGGTAGTACGCTGGTTGAGGCTATTACTGGAAAGTGGCATAGATTAGAAAAAGGAATTCGTAAAGGAACCTTTCTAATCGAATTTTCCAATACCTTGCTGCTGAATATTCACGTAACCACTAACCATATCGATGTTCTTATGAAAGGTCATGATGACATTTTCAGACTCATGGGAGACTTCTCATTCGAAGGTCTGGATACGGAGGATCATAAATTTATGTTCCATAGTCTAGGAATTGATCATGTGCATTTCAACAATCGTGATATTCGTGTAGATAACCCAAAAAGTGAAATATCTACTGTGTTTGTTAGGCTAAGTCATGATAAGAAAATAGAAACCATTAACAAATTAGCGGGACACTAGAAGTAAGAGGCTGACTCTAAAGGTTGAAAACCTAGCGAGCAGCCTCTATTTTCTTTCGATACGGAGCGAAATCTAACAGAAATTCCTCCAGTTCATCTGGCGTTAATTGCTCAAAACGGTCATCTAACTGGAAAACTCCATGTAAACTAGCTTTTTATGAAAAAAAACCAAAATTAACGGTAACTTTTCCATGTAGTGCAACAGTGGAAACAAGAGGGAGTCTAAAGAAGAACGTCTTATTGGACAGCCTCTTCACGACTGCTCCTCACTCACTACAACTGAATCTCTAATCTGTTCAAAAGAAACTGGCGTATAATCCCAATGCTCCACACTCACATTAAAGTAATGGCGTCCCTCGTATTTCTGGCTGTGAATGTGGCCGTGTACATTGAGGTAGGGCATTTGTTTGTTCATATACATCGGCTCATGGGATAGGAAAAAGAAATTCTTATAAATGATCGGGTACTCGCTCACTTCGTCAAAGCCGACTTCAAGCCACCAGGTTCTCGACCTTCCTCGATCGTGATTGCCTAAGATGAGGATTTTATAACCGTTTAGCTCCGAAACAATGGCTTGAGTTCGCTCTTTATTCAAGAAGGAAAAATCCCCTAGATGAAATACTTTGTCTTCTTTACTAACAACAGCGTTCCATTTGGCAATCATCGTCGCGGTCATTTCGTCTGCATCGGCGAAAGGCCGAGCTTCGAAATCAATAATAGATGAATGACCAAAGTGATGGTCCGAAATAAAATAGGTATTAGCCATCGAATCCCCCTCCTCTTCTACTACTTAAACTTTCACGGTCTCTCCACCATAAGGACCACAGCAAGGTACATACAGGCAAAGCCCAAAGAAACGGCGCATAGCCAACATACGCGTGCACGGGTACGCCTACAATTGTTCCACAGACGATGGCAAGCATGTTCCATGGAATCATCGCAGCTAGAATAAGACTTGAATCAGCCACAACTCGAGCCAGCTGACTGCGAGGAAATCGCTCTTCCCAAAAAGGCTTCAAACTCCGCCCGGTCATCATAATTGGCAATGTTTGCGTACACGAAACAAGGCCTAGGCCTAGGCCAAACAGTGCTGTTCGTACAGTCGCCGAAAGGAGTGAAGCGGACGTCTCTCCCAGCAGCTTTTGCATATATGTCTCTAGGACACGATACTTTTCTAAAATGCCACTATAAGCTCCCGCGAGTGCGATAAGGGCAATCAGTTCGATCATGTTGGAAAGCCCTTTGGTTTGCAAAGAGTTAAACATGCTGGAATGGTAGCCAAACCACATATCATGCAGCCATTCATGCCAAGTTATTTGTTGCAAGCTCATGCCAATTAGGATGGCACAAGCAATCGACAAGAGGAAGCCATTTCTTGTTTTGAACCTTAAAAGGATCGAAATCAATAGGGCAAGCACTGGCAGCAAGATCCACAAGCTGTATCTAAATCCCGAAGCAAACTGCTGATTGTGTAAGGTGATGTCACTCCAATGCCATTCTCCACTCATATCGCATACGAGGAAAAACCCCAGCGAGACACCTAGCGCACCTATAGTTGTGGGTAGTAACGCTTTAAATAGGACCTTCATGGAAACACCTGTTGAAGAAGCCACAAGTCTGTTTGCACTGGAAAATGGTGAAGTCCGATCGCCAACAAAAGCACCCGACACAAGTGCACCAGCAACCATAGGAAGCGGGATTTGCAGCAGCAGCCCCAGCCCAATTAATGGGATTCCTACGGAACTAAGCGTTCCTGTAGATGTGCCCAGCACCATGGAGATGCAAACAGAAAGAACAAATGAAAAGGTTAGAAAAAAACTGGGATCAACTACACTAAGGCCCAAATCAATCATATATGGGATCGTACCGCTCATAGTCCATGTAGGAATAACTACGCCAACTAGGGCAAGAATCCAAATGACCTCTTTGGTGTGTTTAACACCTTCCCACATGCTTTTCAAGATGTCCTGCAATGTTGTTCCCGCTCGCCAAATGAGGGCAACCAATGTCAATAGCCCCAACGAAAATCCAATCACTAAAGGAATATGTAGAAAATACGCAGCAGCAAGCCCTATAATCGTTATCGTGATTACCGCACTAAGTTGTCTAATCGTTAACATCGTTTAGGCTAACATCCCTTGTATCGTTCGTTTGGTTGCATGTATTGCTTCTTTCAACGGCTTCGTCTCCCCTTGATACGGGTGTACCGAGCCAAAGGTATGGTTGCCCTCAGGAATTCTAATCCATGCAATGGCGGCATTTTGCTCAACAAGCCTCTGTGAGCCTCGGATTCCTCTCTCTCCATCTTCCGTTCCTTGAATAAGGGCGATTGGGAATTTAGCAGTGCTAATCCTACCCACAATATCGAAGCGCTCGCGATTATGCTCCATATCTTCTAAGATTTCGAGGTCCAGCGGCATGTTTTGTTTGGTGCGCCCGTTCATCGTGTACGTTCGCCCTGCTGCCCGCATCTGCGCTTTATTTTCCTCCGTAAATAAATCGACATTCGCAATTCCGTTCCAGCTAATCACACCGGCAATGTGTTCAGGATGATCAAGCGCATAGATCAAGCACACACCCGCCCCCCTGCTATGACCTAAAAGAAGAATGGGTTTCGGGGTTGTTGAGCTTTCACGGTTACGAATATGATTCACAACCGCATGCAAATCTTCTAAATCCTTGGAATAGGTTTCTCGAGCGAACTTCTCAAGTTCCGTAAACTCAAGTAAGTCAGCGCCCACGCCGTTGTGCGAAAAATTGATCGAAATCACATCGACCTCTTCGGCTAACGCCTGAGCCGCATGCGGGAACATCCCCCAATTTTTGAAGCCTTTGTACCCGTGACAAATAATTAAAGTCCCTCTGGCCGGCTGTGATGCCGCTTCATAAAAGTCCCCTCTCACAACACGATCAGTCGCTATACATAATTCAAACGGTTTACCCGCGCTTGGTTTCATTCGTATTCCCTTCCCTTCCAAATCGTGTGCTAATCACGGCATACTTCTGTTATTTTATCACAAATCAAAATAGATCAGCATAGTCAGGACGGCTGTTCATAAATTTAAGTCATTTAGTAAAAACTTGATTATGTGCTTATCAAACTGAATTAGGAGGAAGCTAACCTATGCATCCACACCGAGCAAACAGCTTGCTCCGAAAGCTGTTTTGCACGCTGTTGCTTACAAGCCTACTAACAGCTGCAATAGGGATTAACGCGCATACTTACGGCGAAATGCCACAGCTTGAAGAAACCGCGAGTTCTGGGAAGCTCCAGCTGGTCGTTAAAGTTTCACCTCACGCTGCTTATCAAACTGAAGCTATATTTGTAGATAAAAAATTACAACGAGAGCTAGAAGATGGAGATACTGGTGCCCCTTTCGTCGCCCCCCTTCTCCCGGATACCACGCTTTCCTTTGATAAAAAGGGTGTGCAACAAAGCTATGGTGTTACCCCGAATGGTGAAGTGGTAGATCTCTCGGCGAGACTCACGTTAAACATATCAAGCGCCGCTCAAAACACGCTTCGTTCGCAAGTTCAAGTTGTTAGAGCCAAGCACTATGGCGAAATACTTCCTTGGGAGGAGGCGAGTGAAGTCCTCCCCAAATACAGTAAATTCACTATCGTAGACGTGGAGAGCGGTCTTAGCTTTGAGGGGCAGCGACGCGCAGGCTCCCATCATGCGGATGTACAGCCGCTGACCAAAGCCGACTCCGCGACGCTCAAAGCCATCTACGGCGGCGCTTGGAGCTGGGACCGCAAGGCGGTCCTCGTGAAGCTGAACGGCCGCACGCTGGCCGGGTCCATGCACGGCATGCCGCATGGAGGTGACGGTATACCGGGAAATGACTTCAACGGTCATTTCTGTATTCACTTCCTCGGGAGCGTGACGCACGGCTCCCGCTCCGTAGACCCGGCGCACCAGGTCATGGTGCACCGAGCGGCAGGCTTGCTGACGGAATACATCAGTAAGCTCTCGCCCTGGGCGCTGATCGACGTGTGGATCAGCGCGGCGAACCAAGGTGACCTGCAGTTGCTGCAGGTCACCACCGGGCAAGAACAGGCGGTGCATGTGCGAAGCATGCGCCGACTGTCCAAGTTCCCGGAGCGGGACGTGTCCCAGCTCCTGCAGCTGGACACCGCGGTTGACGTTTCGGCTACGCCGATGCGTGCATCCGCGGTTGTGAATAGGCGCGTGCTCTTTCGCCTCGAAAGAGCTTCGCTTGATGAGCGCTGGTATATCCGCAGCGCCGTCATTCAATAATAAAGCCCGGCATCTCTGCGCTAGTCGAGAGATGCCGGGCTTATGATCTTTATTTCACGGTAATTTTACCCTTCATGAAATCCTTATGAGGCTGACAGAAGTACGTATACTCACCTGGCTTGGCAAATGTAACACTTTCCGATTCACCCGTCGCCAAAAGCGCGGTTTTGAAACTGCCATCATCAGCGACAGCATTGTGTTTCACTTTATCCTTATTCGTAAAAATAACCGTAGAGCCAGCTTCAACAGTGATATCCCCTTCTTTGAAAGCAAAGCCCTCCATATTCACGTAATAGGTTTTAGCTACCTCTTGTCCGGATCCGGAAGTCTCTCCGCTGACGAGATTTACCGTCCGCGTTGCTTCATCATACATGACCTTAATCCCGAACACTTCAGCCAAAAATCGGGAGTGAACGAAGGTGGAACTGTTGATTAACTGTGCTGGACCGACCATAGATACTTTGGCGCCGTCCACATTGGCTTCGGAGGATCCGATCATGAGTTTAACCGTTTTTGCGTCCTTCTTTACCGTTACCGTTTGTGTAGCGGCGTCATAGCCCACTTCGGATCCAATTCCTTCCGCAAAGGCATGGTACGGCACAAACAAAGAGTTATCAATGAGGTAAGACTCATCCAGCTGCAAGGGTTTACCATTTAAAGTTAGCTTCATATCGGATTTTACCTGCTGTTGTAAAGATGCTTTCATACTCATGTCAGCCGCCATGCTATCATGCCCAGTCTCATGGTCATGAGCTGAAACCGATAAGAAGCTTGAAGTCAGCAAACCGAAACCGAGTACAACCGCGAATAAGCTTTTTTTCATATTAAAAATCCTCCTTTGAAAGTGTACATCTACTCAATAGAGTAAACGTATCAATGGAGGATTCGGTTTACTTTTGGGCGATTATTGTTGCGGTTGACCCGAAACTCTGCGCAGCTCATTGGCAAGACGATGAAATTCCTCTTTAGCCGCAGTTGATGACGTCGCCTCATATCCAGCCGAAAGGAACGGTATAATCACATTGGCATCTTTAGGAGACAGAGGATACGGCACAGGGGGCTCAGGTGGTGCTATCGTGTTCCACCAACCTTCTTTCCCATATGATTCATCATAATCCACGCCAATCCCATGCTCAACCACATCGTTCAAGTATTGATAAATGTTTATAAAACTCGACTTTTTACCGTCACTCCAAGCATACGTTTGCCAAAAATGAGAGCAAGCTCCCGCGTTACGGACGGCTTCCATCACCGTATAAGAACCATATACACCTGTCGTATACTCGGGTGTCGCCTCACTCGCTGCCCGGATATAGGCAATAATGGTAGGCATTTGGGCGCTTGAGGCATCAAAATCAACTGCAAAATATATACAGCTGCCAGGTGGCTGGCCAAGATTATGAGCAACCTGCACAGCTGTTGCCCCATCCGCCAAACCTGCGCTTCTTCCGCCGAGAGCTCGATTTGCAGTTGTTTCGAAGACAGATACGATTTGCAGACCTGCCTCGCTGATCGTGTCTGCTTCACCTTTGGTTAACGCTTTGAAACCACTCGGAACGAGATATCTGGCTACAAACAAGTAGCCATCTTTGACGAAAGCAGCGGCGGTTTGTGCCGTTAAAGGCGTTGAACAATCAAAACCTTTGGTCACTTTCTATCACCTAATTTCTACTAGTTTCATACAGGATATGCGCAGCGAGGGTTGAGCGCTACAAGGACAAGTTGAATGCCTATCCATGAAAGACAAAAAAGGCTCTTTCCCCGTAAGAAAGAACCCGATCTCTTCTATGAAGTTCTTAATCTTCTTTTGTTCCAAATCTTTTGGCATTCCTAACGCGCGCACGTTCGATTTCAACCTCACGATTTCGAGGCTCAGCATTAGTTACCAAGGAGTCCAACAGATTCCGGGCAACAATACTTACCTCGATGACAGCTTGATTGAATGCCGCTTCATTAGCCTTTGAAGGCTCAGTAAAGCCTGAGATCTTTCTTACAAATTGCAGCGAGGCTGCCTGAATTTCATCATCAGTAGCCATTGGATCGAAATTGAATAGAGTTTTAATATTTCGGCACATAACTTTCTCCTTTTGAATCGGTATACCATTAATTTTACAATAACATCCGAAAATAAGCACACCATCCATTCATCGCTGCAGACAACCATCGCTCCTGACGCATTTTAACTCACTATAAGGACAACGAATAAAGGCCGACGATTATCGTCAGCCTCTATCCTTTTTCATCTATTCATGCTTCGTATTATTGATACCCGCGGAACGATGAACCATACGAATTGGCATAATTCGTTAGTTGTTGAGGTTGCTGCATATTGGGAGACTGGAAGCTGCTTTGAGCCGTTTGTTCAAGCTGTCTGCACAACTGAGAAACGTGTTGTAATTGTTGAATAGCCATTTGGTGGCCATGCAGCGCAGATTGAATGATTTGGACGGCTTGTTGTTCCCGTTGTGCTAATTCTTCAAGTCTCATGGCATTTTGCTGCTCTTGTTGAAGCATTTGTTGGTACATCTGCGAGGATTGCTGCGTTTGGTTTATAAGTTGCGCAATGATCCCTTGCGTTTGTTGAAATTGGTTATTCATATTTTGGTTTTGATACATTAAAAATCCTCCTCATTTTTTGGGTCATAAGCTGTTACTAAATGTCTTCACGTACTTTAACGTCTTACTGTTGGCAACCTTGTATAAGATTTCTCTTCGGAGTGTCTTTTATCCCAAAAAAATAAAAAAAGAATTGCGCCGACATTTAACGAGACTGTTTGTAAAGTTTGATACAAAAGCATCTTACGCCATAGACGTAAATATCTCAAACATTCGTAAGCCTACGATCTGTCCCATGGGGTTCATAGCAACCGTCTTTACGCTAGATGTCCCAAGATCTATTCCGAATAGTATTGTCATTCAACATCCCATCCATTTCCGAAATGTTCAGCCTGTTTTTGCTAAAAAGCCTCTCCATATCATCGAAAAGTGATGAGACTGAGAGGCTTATTTGATGCTATAAAATAATAAAAACCCTTATACAAAAGGGTTTCCGTGCTATGGGCCCAGAGGGACTCGAACCCCCGACCAATCGGTTATGAGCCGACCGCTCTAACCAACTGAGCTATAGGCCCAAAATAAAATTTGGTTGCGGGGGCAGGATTTGAACCTGCGGCCTTCGGGTTATGAGCCCGACGAGCTACCGGGCTGCTCCACCCCGCGTCATTAGCTGCCGCTCAACAGCGACAAAAATAAATATACACTAAATGCGCGGTCTAAGTCAAGCGTTAATTTCTAGGGTATTTCGTGCAAATTAAGTGTTATAACGAACGCCAAATCGCCCTTTTTTGGACTTAAATACTTCCACTTCTTGTGGGCATTCATAGCCATAAATCCACCAGTCTTCTTCCATTCTTTTCGCCAGACAGCCCGCTTGAAACTTGGAATCATATAATTTAGCCCAATATATCCAGTTCATTGCTTTCACTCCGTTATATTCATTTCGTTAATCCTATCTTATCCAAAAAAAGATCTCCTTATGAGCACTCCACCACAATGCAATAACTACCGCTCCATATATAGCAAAAAACTACTTGGAAGTGCTCTAGAAGCACATGTCCAAGTAGTTTTTCGTTTCATTATCTATTGTTTGAATGTGGTCAACAAACGTTTAACGGATTCACCAAATTCGTTTGTGAATGTCTCAAATACTTTGACCTGAATCGGGAAGTCCAGTTGGTTGGATCTCGCATTTAGGTTAATTGTGTTTGAACCATTGTATAAACGCCCTTCCCCTGATAATGCTACAACTGATTTTCCTACCGGATTACCAACATTATCGAATAATTCGAATGAGAGCTTACTGTTAAATTTATCAACCGTTACTTGCTTATCCGGCTTAATATCTAGATCCAGCTTCAGCTTATAATCGTACGTCATATTACCTTGGAAAATAGCTGAAATCGTCCAATCTTTAATCGTTATATCGTAAGGATATACGTTTAGTGTTTTACTCGTTGGATCATTCTTCTGAACAGGCACCTTCGCCATAGCAAGCAGTGATTTATAAGTCGTTTCTCCACTAACCTGTTGGCTGTAAAGGTTCATTTTCAGTCCTTCACCTTTTTCAGATGCTGGAAGTGCATATGAATAACTAACCACATACGAGGCATTTGGTACAACACTTAGTGCTGTAGCTTCTTGTCTTCTTCCTCCATATGCATAACCATCTTTACTAACAAGTTCCGTTTGGATCGCCGGAATTGGGATCGGACGGTCACTTTTGTTCGTCAGTTTAAATTTCGCTACAGCTGTATTAAAGCCATCGTCTTCATTGCTTGTTACATGTAATTCAACCAAAGAAACATCCACATTGGAAGGTACAAACTTATTTGTAGAATCCAGTTTAACTGGTGTACCCAAGGTGTATTCTGGAGCTGGGATGACTCCTTGTGTCGCGGCACCAGTAGGGAGAAGAATATTGACACGACCTATCCGATAGGTGTCTTCGCGGAACTTGCCATCACCGGTAGCACTGGCAAAACTCTCTGGTGTTACGACATTCAAGCTAGTAAATTCCGTATCCAGATCGGTTGGAATGACAATATGGATATATTTCTTTTCACCTGGATCTAGCATGACAGAAGCTTCGGCGCGACTGCCGGAATAAACGTTATTTTCTGTCTTCCCATCAATCCCAAAGTTAGGAACGGTCTGACGTTCTTTGGTCGGATTTACGACTTGAATTTGAACAACCGTGCTCACTCCTTTGGCTGTGATTTCCTTATGAATGTCAACAGGTATGAATCCAAGGGTTGAGCGCAAAGAAGGTAAGGTAAAGGCTTCTCCCCATTTCAGGATCGCGGTTGGTTTCGTTATTGTGCTGTCACTGCCATTCCATACGATGCCAGAGTCAACGGCCACGGCAAGCAGTGTTGTTTCTTCTTTTGGATACACCTCAAGATTCACATCTACAAAGCTGAGGTCGGTAAGAGCAACATTGTCACTCCGTTCAACCGTCGTCAGGTAGCTGAGCTCTTGCTGGCTCTTGGGTAGTATGGATTTAGGATTTTTGGCACTTGGCTGCAGCGTATATTCGACACCATCTGCCATGCGAACCCGCAGTTCAAAGTCAGGTACACGAGTGATCTTACCACTCGTATTTTTAATTCGAATGACGGCACCCAATTTCGTTGAATCCGACTCGTGCTCATTGAGCATGCTTTTAATTTCAACCTCAATTTTATCCGTCAGTGTATAGCTTATATTCATATTTGCTGCCGCTGCTGCTGCCAAGTTCAGACCATCCGCAGCCCATGCAGGAAAAGATGCTGTAGTTAAAAGTGCAGCTGATAGAACAATGGTAGCTAGTGATCTCTTCATCCTCTTATTCACTTATTTCTCCTCCAATTATAGGGATCTTTGAGCAGGAGCTCAAAGTCTCTCCTTTTTAAGTTTTGGTTAGTTACCCACTTTTATTTTATCTTGATCTTTAAGTTGATGTTGACCGGAAATAACAAGAATCTCGTCTTCTTTGACTCCGGAGATAACTTCCTGATTGGTCTCATTCAATCGGCCAAGTTCTACTTTACGCTTCTGTACCGTTTCACCGTTCACAACAAAGACAAAATTATTACCACCCTCGCGAACAATGCTAAGACTTGGAACGACAGGTACATTTTGTTCGTCTTCCTTGGTAAGCTCAACTTGTGCCTTGGAGCCTGGTTTCAGCTTGCCATCCGGATTCGGAACCTCCAATTCCAGATCATACGCTTTGGATTGTCCGTTGATCACATCCGATAAGTAAGTCACTTTGGCTCCGGCTTTTGTCGTTACCCCTGGTATGTAGAAAGTCAATTCGTTTTTGCCTCTAACAAGATTAGCCAACGATTCCGTGAGTTGCGATTTGATTTTGATCGGATTCGTCTGTTGAACTTCCCCTACGCGGCCGCCTGGCGCTAACGTTTGACCAACAGTAACATTAAGATCGGTCAACACGCCGGAAGCTGGTGCTTTTACTTCAAGATTGCTAAGTGTCCTCTCGATATTCCGCGCATTTACTTGCGCCGTTTCTAAACTAGTCTCTACTTGTGCAAGCGAATTCGTCTCTTGCAGTGTTTTCAGTGATCTACGTGCGCTTGCTAAATCTTTCTTTCTATTACTAAGCGCAGTTTCCGCTTGCTCTAATTGAGATTTCGTTGCTGTCCCTAGATCGTATTCATTACGAACCGTGTTGTAGGCTTTTTCCAGATCACTAACGGCGGTCTCCAACTTAGAAACGCCATCCTTGGCATCTTCAATCCCGTTCGAGTTCCTCTGTTTAGCCTCTGTAAGCCCTGCTTGTGCACCTTTTATATTAACAGAATTCAAATCCTTCTGTATCAAAACATCCGTTGGATCCAAACGGAAAAGCACATCGCCCTTCTCTACGATATCTCCGCGTTTCTTCACGATTTCAATGACTTCTCCACCGGACTTCGCGACAATATCTAATTGAACGGATGATACCACGTCTCCGACTTGTTCTACTGGCTCACCAATCTTTTGTTTGGCAATTTTGGCCGTTTTGACTACCTTAACCCCTTGCTCGACTGCAGCAGTTGTTGCCGCCGGGCTTGCTGCTGGTGATGCGGAACATCCTGCGGCTATCGCCGCGCTAAGCGCGACGACACCGAATAATTTAGTACTCTGTTTAATCATAAACAACTGACGTTTCATATTCGTTTTCTCCTTTTCCCCTGTTTAGCTTATTGAAGCGCAGATCCTGCTTGCTCCGATTGAATAGAATTCGACTTTCCTTTTCTCTTGAAGAGGCGGCCTTCTCTTTTCTTAAATAAGATCTCATACATGATAGGCACGATTACGAGTGTTAGCAAAGTAGAAGTCGTAAGACCGCCAATAACAACAACTGCTAACCCTTTGGAAATGATCGTTCCTTTGGATAATCCAAGTCCTAAAGGCAAGAGTGCAATGATTGTTGCACCTGCCGTCATGATAATAGGTCTTAACCGCGTAATTCCCGCTTCAATAAGGGAGTCACGAATCGAATAATTTTGCTCTCTAAGCTGCTGTACGCGGTCTACAAGTACAATCGCGTTCGTTACAACGATTCCGATCAGCATGAGGAACCCGATGAGCGAAGTTACATTGATCGATTCGCCAGTTACTAGAAGTCCTAAAAGGCCCCCAATCGCAGCAAGCGGCAGTGAAAACAGAATCGCAAGCGGTGCTCTAGCGTTTCCAAAGGCAATGACCATGACCATGTAAACAATGAAAATGGAAGCGATGATGGCCATAAACATTTGCATGAAGCTTTTATTTATATCATCGGATACGCCCTTCACCTCACGAGTTACGCCTGAAGGAAGTTCTAACTTGGCTAACTCTTCTGTAATTTTCTTGCTGACGCCGCCTTTATCAGTGGCATCAATTTTCGCTTTTACACTAACAATTTGTTCTTGATCTTCACGACTAATGTTATTTGGCGCTTCAATCTGTTTGACTCGAGCTACCTCATTTAACTGAATCGTTTGACCGGTAGGCGTCTTGACTAAGAAAGTACCCAGTTTATCCACAGAGTTTTTGTAGGCAGGATTCAACATAACTTTGGTGGCATAAGTGACATTATTAAATTTCAGGTCGCCAAGCTTTTCTTCGGCAATCCAGGCGTTAACGGATTGTAAAATTTGAGCACTGGAGAGTCCATACAAGCGTGCTTTGTTTTGATCAACCGTAATTTCTACTTCGGTTTTGGAATCACTCAAGCTGTCTTTAATGTCGTTCAGCTCAGGAAACTCCTTCATTTTATCTTTTACCAACTGCGAAGCTTGCTTGAGATAAAGCTGGTCATCCCCTTTTAGTGAATAGGAGAAATCAGATCCAGTTGAGGTAGGAGGCCCACCAGTAAACAATTGAATATTCACATCGGATCCTGGAGGCATCAGTTTCAACAAATCTTCCTTATACTTTTTGACACCTTCTGTCGCGTCGGTTTCTGCTGTTAGCTCGAAAAACATCATCGCTCTATAAGCATAGCGGTCACTGCTCTGGTTGTAGCCTACAAGGGATTCAATGTATTTGAATGCGGGTTTGCCCGCTTTGTCCTTATGTAATTTCAAGTCTTTTTCAAGTTCTTTAGACTTCTCATTCATCATTTCGATGGATGTTTCTCGCGGCATTTTAATTTCGATGACCCCTTGTTTAACGGCTTCACTATTGGGCATGAAAGCCACCGCTAAATTAGGTACTGTAATAATGATCGAGAGTATAAGAGCTAAACCAGCCATCAATAATGTTTTGATGCGGTTATTCAATGACCATATGATCGCTTTTTTGTATTTCTCAGCCATAGGTCCCACGTGATTGTCATCGTGATTGGTAAGCTTCTTGCTTCGAAGTACCATCAGCTTAGCCAGCATCGGGATCACCGTTAAGGCAACAATCAAGGAAGACATTAAAGCAACGACGAGTGTAATCGCAAAAGGACGGAATACTTCACCTACTACCCCGCTAACAAATCCGATGGGACCAAATACACCCACTGTTGTAATTGTTGAGGAAGTAATCGCACTAGATACCTGTTTCGTTGCTAATTTAATAACAGATTCGTTACGTTCTTGCGCTCTTTGCAGTTGACTGTAGATATTCTCAATAACGACGATACTGTCGTCGACGACCCGCCCGACGGCAATGGCCATTCCCCCTAAAGTCATGATGTTAAGAGAAATGCCTAGAGGTCCCATGACTAATAACGTAACAAGAATCGAAAGAGGAATTGATACAAGTACAATGATCGTCATACGTATATTACGCAGGAAGAGCAAGATCATTAGTGAGGCAAGAACTGCGCCTAATCCGCCTTCTTGTACCATACCGTGAATAGAATCTTTAATATCGTTAGCTGAATTGTAAATTTTGTGGAATTTCACGCCAGGCAGCGTTTTTCCCCAATCCGTCATAAGCTTATCTGCGCTATCTGCAAACTCAACAGCATTCGCTGCTTTCGTTTTGTAAAGCAGAACGCCGATAGCTGGTTGATCATCTAATCTTGCAATGAACTTGGACTCGCTGATGGCTTCAACTTTGGCAATTTGTTTGAGAAGAAGCGTATCGCCTGTTTTCGTTGTGATTTTCAAATTATCCAAATTGTAAATCGTATCCATTTCGCCTTTGACTCGAACCATCTGCTGGTTTCCATTGAAATCAACCGTACCCGCAGGGCTAGATACCAATGAGGCTTTGATCAAACCCGAAACATCCGCCGGTGTTAGACCATAATTATTTATCGCAGGAGCATCCAATTTAATGGTAAGCACAGCATCCTGATTGCCTACAGAATCCACATGGTCGATCCCTTTAAGGCCATTAAAGCCAGGAAGAATCGTATCTTTGTAGGCTTTATCCAGCTCGGTTTGGTTCATTCCTGCCTCACCGTAAACCGCCAAATAATAGACCGGTTCAGAAGAAAAGCCTGCTGTTAACACTTTAGGTTTCTCCGAACCTTGAGGCATCTTCACATTGGAGATTAGGCTCTCTACGTCTTTCTTCACATCTTCAGGCTTCTTATCTTGGTCTAACTCCAGGATAATCTGTGAGTAGTTGTCCTGCGAGCTGGAGCTTAGGGTTTTTAATCCATCCAACCCCGCGACAGCCTTCTCAAGTGGTTTAGTAATTTCATCCAGCACATCCTTCGGAGGTGCTACGTATGTAGTGCTAATAATGACGACCGGAAATGTAATATCAGGCATACTTTCTACCTTTAATGTGGTTGTAGAAAACGTTCCTCCTACGACCAACAGCAGCATGACGATGAAAACAGCTGCCACATTTTTCATTGAAAACTCGGTTAACTTGGACATTCTCACTTCTCCCCTATCACCAGCTTTAATACCTACATCCTTCGTGCTCACTCAATTATCATACTTGGAATTTCTTAACAAAACATAAACTAGAATTGAAAATTTTATGTTTTTTCTCGGTCAGGGTTTATTATAGCTCTTCATTTTGATAAAAACAGGTGAATGAAGTCATATTTGAGTCATAAATTGGTCATATGAGCCGATAAATGGTTATGACTTCATGTGACTTAAATGAAAAAAAGCGAAGGCTGAGTGCCTCCGCTTTAAATAATGAATTAGTCCGTTGTGATAAACCAATCAGCTTTCTGTGAAGCCAGCAGCTTTCTCTGACCTTGAAACTCGTCATAAATACTGAGTGTATACTTCTGTAAGAATTTGGTGTTATAAATGAGACCCGGGTCAGGATTTGTAATTTTGAAGTTCTCCCGCTTACCCAGACGCATCTTCGTATCTTCATCTGCCGTTGAATCCCCGTTGATAACGTCGAAATCTTTGAAATCAAACTTTTTCTCAAATCGTTTAATCCCGCCGCCATCTTCAAAAACAAGCAGCAAGTTATGGCCTTCGGTATTAATCTCTGTTAGCTTTTCTTTCGTTAACTCGTAGTTAAATTTTATAGTAAATACTTTATCCTCAATCGATGTTCCAATTTTATCAATCGTAATGGTGTAGGGGAATAATTCGACATTTTTCAGCGTTGTCGCTACATTCGTCTTCTCATCAGGCAGCCAGTAGGATACAGGGTTCACATAGGAATCAGGGGCGGCTTTCTCGCCTTCCGACAGCTTCCCTTCGGTCACTGCTTCTCCGAGAAGTAAGTTCATATTCGCTGTCGTGTAACCTTTTGGCACAGAAGCCCATACATTTAATAACGCTTTTCCTGTTGGACTAATCTTGTTCTTTACTTCAGCAACCGTTGCCGGGAAAACCGTTCCATCCGAGGTTCGGAAATTGGCAACGAACTTGGATACATTCGTGAAACGCTTCTCCAAATTGGTTGCTTCCACCATTGCGGAGTACATGATATTCGTTTTATCCTCATAAGTGGATACGCTTCGCACTAAATACTTCGCTTTACGCCCAATATCATTGGATGTATAGGACTGGCCCATACCAATGAAAGGAATGGCCTGAAGCTCGGCCTGAGTGGAGAATTCCAGCACATCCGTTGCTGCAGCACTGCTCGTACCAGTACCCGTTCCAGTTGGTGGCGTTTCCCCGTCATTCTCTTGCAGAACTAATTTAATTTGTGAAAATTCATACGTATATGGCACTTTGCCTGCTATTTGCAGATTGACACTCGCTCCAGCACCCAATCCGATTACTTTCGACGTCTGGATGAGCTTGGCATCAATTTTCACAGCGCCATCAAGCAGGAAGTACCCTGATAATTTCGGGATCGGAAGTGATTCCTCACCTTTATTGCTTAGTGTCAAATCAGCCGTCAAAAGGTCTTGATCTTCCCAAGGTAATCGATGCAATCCATTAAGCTGAGTTGTATATACACCTGACTTACTTGTGAAGGAATACTCCTTACCAACAGAGCCGCCTTCTTGCTGCGTAACGGCAGGCAGCCCAAAATTCGCAATGGAAACATTTAATTTCAAGTCAGGAATGGTTTCAGCTACCGCTAACTGCCACTCGTCCGGTGAAACGGCTACCGGAATGGAACCAGATAGCTGAATTTCTTTGCTTTCCTTCGGATTGATCTTCAAATCTTTCAATCCTTTTGCTTCCAATGGATAAAGCAAGCCTTCTTTAGTACGAATGGAGAAGAGGTAAGAAGGAATCGTAACGGTATGATTGCCAGCATTCTCTAAAGTCACATATACGGTAGGAACGTGATATTTTTCATTCTTATTGCTGACAAACTTTTTAATTGCAGCTTTCACGTTGGTTCCATTTACAGAAATGACAGCAGCGCCATCTGAAGGCGTTACATCTGTATAAGAATCCGGTACAGCGACTTCGCCCAGGACACGCTCAAAATTGGACTGGCTAAAATCCCATTTGATAAATTGGACAACGAGATCTTGAAGGTTCGTGCTAGTGTTAACGGTCGCATAGAACGTTAAATCAGTCGTTGAACCGGGAGCAACCCGGTTCTTATCCTTATCTGCTGGCAGCAAGCGTGCTGAAAATTGATTGCCGGATTTGCTTTTTAGCCTTACCCAGTAATCAATAAATTGCAGCTCACTGCTCCCTTCGTTGTGAATGGTAATGGTAAATGTCGCGAGCTTGCCGCTTTGATCAGGCAATACATGGATCTGTTTCAATTCAAAGTAACTGCTGCCAGTAATGGAAACCTTACCTAAGGTCGTAGTAATAGCGGATGGACTGCTATCCGCCCAAACAGGTGTAACAGATCCTAGTGCCAATGCAGCAGACAAAGCAATGGTTGCCAAGCGATAGCGTTTCTTGATGTACATGGTAATGAGCGTCCTCCTTCATAATATCATCCTATAAGAATTCCAACATGCCTTAGCCAGCAGGCACAGCCTGTTGTATCATCGGGTTCATAGGCGTATTTGGATTTTCCTTCATTTGTTTGAGCATCGCATCCCCTTGGGTCTGCCATTGCTTGAGTGCTTCGCGAGCTGTCGTTTTTCCTTGAAGGACATTCATAAACTGCGTACGACCAATTTCTTGTACCTGATAAATGTTAGGATTCGTGCGATAAATTTTCATGTTATTATCCATTGGAGCTGGTGTCACATTGTAGAAAGCTTCCATATGAAAGTCCAATCCATCTTTAGGCTTCAAATATTTGGAACGAGCAACCAAGTTATAGGAACTATGAGATTTCAATTTTGCCCAATCTTCGCCATTAATGAACTTAATGAATTTCCAAGCATCCTCAGGGTTTTGCGCTTTGGCATTTATACCCATAATACCATTCATATAGATGGATCCGCCAACACCTTTTGCTTCCGGATGGGAAGGAATCGTAACAACATCCCACTCGATTGGTGTATAGCCTTTAAAATTCGCTGCATTTTTGTTTGCATTCGTAAGCTGTTGAATTTGACCATAATTGATAATCGCCATGGCCAAGCGACCTGACATGAAATCATCATAGGCAAAAGGATTATTTTGATCATACTGACGGTTCATCGGCTTCGACGGATCCATCATCTCTGGGAACACTTTCTCTTTTTGCATCTGAGCCATTTTTGCCCAAACTTTTTCCCATTGGTCCGTATCCACCGTCATTTTCTCTCCAGCATCATCGAACATTTTCAATTGCAGGGGAGCTGTGTACATTTGCATACCATAGAACAAATCTCCGCCTTGCGATTGCGTATTAAATGCGAAACCATTGATGCGGCTGTCCCCTTCCCCTTTAACAAGGCGTTTGGAAAGATCGAAGGTCTCATCCCAGGTCATCCCATCCTTCGGATAATCGACTCCCGCATCTGTGAACATTTTCTTATTATAAATGAGTGCAGAAGAGCTGAATGTCGGAGCAAGTGCGTAAAGCTTCCCGCCGCCTGCATTTTTCATACCATCCATAACCGCTGGAACGATCCCTGCGGTGTCGAATTTATCTTTCGTTATTCGTGGATCTAGCTGTGTAAGCATGTTGCTTTCAATCATATCCGGCAGCTGTTCATAACCAAGCATAACCACATCCGGCGGATTATCTCCCTGCATGACTTCCTTCAGCTTCTCCATGGGATCGGGCATTTTCTCTCCAGGTTGAATGTTGCCATAACGGAACTTATCATCCATCGTTGGAATCATTTCAATCTTGATATTGGGATTGGCAAATTCAAATATTTCGGTGAATTGTTGTCTGAAATACTCGTCATCACCTCCGTACATCATAGAAGTCGCGATCTTAAGTACGCGCTCCTGCTTATCATCCGTTTTTTCCCCTTTGGTACAAGCAACTGCTAATGGAGCTACCATAACCAGCGTTAGGGTTGTAGCAAGCATTTTACGTGAAATCTTCTTCATTTTGATTTTCCTCCAACGGTTTGTGAATTTGCTTCCATTCGTTCGATACCTTCACTCGTAGATAGATCTTTCGGTGCTTTAATCATAATTTTCTCGCCATCAAACTCCATCGTAGCTTTTCCGTCAATTTGTAGAGCGTTCAAGTAAGCCTTCGGAACCTGCAATCGTCCCGCACGGTCCAGTACCACATATTCCTCATGGTCATCACCTGTGAGACCTGCCGACGTTCCATCGAGTGCGGAAATCGAAGGATTGCGAGCAATAAACTCCGAGCTTGTCATGCCGTCTCGAATGGCAACGACTCGCCCTACTTTGCCTGCCATGGACATATCGTGAGTAACAATGACAATCGTCACACCTAATTCCTTATTCAGCCGCTCAAAAATAGAAAGAATCATATCTGCCGTCTTCGTATCCACCGACCCCGTCGGTTCATCCGCAAGCAGTAAACGCGGGCGGTTAGCAAGCGAAATCGCAATTGCCACGCGCTGCTGCTCACCACCGGACAGTTCTTGCAGCTTGTTATTCATGCGGTGGCTGAGACCGACCCATTCAAGCAACTGCTTCGCGTAGACAGGGTCATAGTTCCCGCTGAGCATCATTGGCATTTCCACATTCTCGAGCGCGGTCAGGTAAGAGACAAGATTTCGCGCATTATTTTGCCAGATGAAGCCGACTGTATGTCGTTTGTAATCAACTAGCTGCTTATCGGTAATCTTCAGTAAATCCCAATCGCCGACTTTCACTTGACCTGCAGAAGGGCGATCAAGACCTCCTAATATATTCAGCAATGTGGATTTGCCGCTTCCGCTATTCCCGATAATGGCCATAAGCTCACCGGCGTCAATCTGAATGTTTAGCCCCTGCAAAGCGACAACTTCAATCTCGTCTGTTTTATAAATTTTGACTAATCCCTCGCAAGTAATCACGCTATTTCTCCTCTCCCAGCTTCACAGCCTGATGAACGCGCAGCCTTCTAATGTGTAAGAACAGTAACAGCGCCCCTGTTATCATCATGAAAGCAACCACGAAATATAGCTGATAAGTGTCTTTGGAATCAAAAACCACTCGGAACGGCGGCACCTGCGTCTTCACATTCTGAGAAGTTTGAAGGAAAGGAAGGAAGAAATAACTCGTTAATTTCCCAATTCCGATGCCTAATGCGATGGACAATCCAGCCGTAAAACCTTGCTCTAGGAGCAGCATGCCAGTCAATTGTTTGCGGGAAAGTCCCATGGCGCGAAGTACCCCAAACTGCACAACTCTGCTAGATAAATTGAAGAACCAATATAGCATGTAGCCGATTAAGGAGACGATCACTGAGACGAGAAAGCCCAGACTAAGAATGCCAAAGACGCCGCCTCTTGCTGGAAGTTTCTTCTGAATAATGAGCTCGTTACGAACATCCTTCACGGAAGCAAGCTCAATTCCCTTCGCCTGCAGAGCTGTAACAATCGGAGCAACTTTAGCATCCGGTTTCATTTTGAGCCATACTTCATAGGGTGTAATTGGTGCCTGATCGTATATGTAATCTAAATTTGCTATGAAAAATGGTGTCTGATCCGGATATTGACTCGGCCAATACGGCAGGATACCAACAATCACGAATTCCACGGGCTGCTGACCAATGGTAATTGAAAGCAGATCACCCGCTTTAAGCGCATATTTACTTGCATAATTCGAAGGTATAATGACAGCTTGCTCATAGCTTCCTAGCAAATTCAGGTATTGATTCGGATGCGCTGGGAATAAATCGGGCCGGAACCAAGCTACTTTAGCAAAATCAGCATTGTCGATTCCCATGATCATTCCCTGACCAGTTGATTTACCTGAAACAACAACGTTCGCTTTCATTTGCAAAACTCTGGCCGCAGCCTGGACGCCCTCTAGATCACGGAACATTTGGAAGGGCGGTTCAACATAACGAATCTTGGTTGGTGTCTCCTCTCCAGGTTTCGGGCCGCCTTGACCTTGGCCTCCACCCGCACCCGAGCCACCGCTGCCATTGCCGCCATTATTACCTCCGGCACCTGATGTTCCGCTTCCCTGAGCACCGCCGCCGCTTTTCCCTGCGTTCGGATCCTTCGGCAGATCGTCCGAGAAGCCTTCCCAAACGGTTTGCAGCACAACATCGGTACCATATTGATACATGATCCGCTCCGTCGAGTTCAGATCAATCGTACGCGCAGCCGAAGAATTGTATACGCCGAGGCCGAGCGTAAGGATAAGCAGCAGCATGAGCGGATAGTAGGCTTTGGCTGAGCGCGAAAGCTGAACAAGCGTCAAGTATAGCGGCACGGGCAGGAATTTGCGTCCTAGCCAGCCGAACAATCGCAGCAGCCACGGAAAGATGCGCAGAAAGAAAAGGCCTAGCGCGAAGATTGAAAGTGCTGGAACGAAAAACAGCAGCGGATGCACCTGTAGCTGATCGGTCGTTAGCCCTGTTTGGATAGATAGTACTTGGCGTTGATCAAATAAATAAAAGCCATAGCCAACAAGTCCTAACAGTACAATGTCAATAAACCAACGCTGCCATAGTGGCGAGCGGTCTGATCTTGCTAGCTGCTGCTTATAGTTGACAATCGAAGATCTTGCGAAAAGAACAGCTGGAATCACACTGGCAAGAATTGCAATCAGAACAGCGAGCCCGCCGTATAGCAATGCCTCATTAGTGAAGCCAACAGGAATTGATTTACGATCAACGAACGTAAGAAATCCACTGGATGAGCCAATACTTTTCGCCATGAACCAGCCCATAAAAGGTCCAACCAGCAATGCAATCGCCCCAAGCAATAAACCTTCCAGAAAGTATATGCCTACAATTTGCTTCGTACTTCCTCCACGGCTTCGCAGGATGGCAATCACACCTCGCTGTCGATCAAGCGATTGTCTGGCATTCATCACAATGTAATAAAAAACCATCGCAATCATTGGAGCCGCTAATGTGAATAATAAAATTTGCATCTGCAAGCTTTGGGCTTTAAATTCAGTAAGAATCGGTTTAAATGAAACATCCACCTTTGTATTCTTCAGCTTTTGGAACAAGTTGATATCCAAACGCTCCAGACGATTCTCAAGTGGCGATAATTGACTGGTTTGGATATTCCGCAGATCGAATGCATAATACCAATTAGCGAGCTGAAGCGGAATTTTCTTCTCCGTTAACAACGTCTTCATGAATACATCATCATGAATAATAAGTGCGTTTACTAACCCTTCTAAGCCTTGAAACCAATAAGGACTCGCTTCATTTTTGGGTTTGAAGGAACCCACGATCTTCACTTTTAATAATTGACTGCCGCCTGCACCTGAAACCGAATAACTGAATATATCCCCTACATGCAGATCGTTTCGAAACAAAGCTTCTTCTAAGACTACTGCTTCTATTAGGCCATTCTGCACTTGCCCAGAAGGCATCTGTCCGATGGACCATTCAACCTGATCGGATAGTCCGCTTAACGTCGTTAATGTCATTTGCCGACGTTTACTAGGGTCTGCTTTTGTCCCATCTGCGGGAGTTAGTTGCGCTCCTTTGATGGAATAGTTTCTTGCATAGGTCTGTAAGGGAAAGCCCACATCTTTCGGAATTTCATCTTGTATATACATATTGACGTCTTTGAGCTCTGTAAGCCCTGCACGTTCTGTCCCAACAGCTTGATAGCGCATGAGCAGCGAGCCTGCTGGAAGTCCCTCGCTCTTTTCTTCTAACGATTTGGCGACAACTCGCTTCAGCGACCCATCGGCATACATCGGAATGCTCGTGGTGAAAGCAACAGCCATCACTAGGCCAAGCAAGGTGCTGAGCGTTAGCCAACGGGTATTCCACATTTTCCGAAATAAAAACCGCAGCATCGGCATGGACATTAGCGACCCACTACTTTCTGTCCAGCTGTGAGACCTTTTACAATCTCCACATCTGTTGACGTCTGCTGACCAATTTCCACGTCCACTTCCTTCTTATTCCCTTGATTATCGATGACCTGGACATAATTCCGACCCGAATACGAGCGAAGCGCAGCTAGAGGGATAGTTGTGGCGTTTTCTTTTCTTTGGGTAATAATCGTAACACTAAGCGGTGTACCTCGATTCAGCCCTTTCGGAAACTCACTAAGCTGAACCACCAAATAATTATCGATTGTATCCTGCTCACCTTGCCCACCTTGACCCGGAAACATGCCGTTATTATTGTTGTTCCCAGCTTGCGGGTTCGGCAGCTGCTTCACTTTCCCTTTGTGCTGGCCGGCTGAATTAATATCCACCTGCACGTCCATGCCAATGGCTACTTTCTTCGCATCATCTGCACTAATACTTGCGGCCACCGTTAGTTCATTCAGATCGGCAAGGGTCGCAACGGATTCTCCGGTCTTCACCGTATCGCCTTTCTTGGCTGTTACAGTAACGATAGTTCCGCTGAACGGAGCGAGCAGCTGCGCTTTACCAACTTGCGTTTCAAGCTTGGTCAGTTCTTCACGCTTCAACTCAAAATCAATCTTTGCCTGCTCAATTTGCTCAGGCGACATTTCATCTGCTTTCCGCAGCGTTTCGATCATCGTAAGTTCATCCTTACGTGTTTGAAGCTTCTTCCGCTTCAAATCACTGGCCATATCCGTTACGTCAAGCTCCGCGATCGGCTGACCTTTTTCAACGGAATCCCCATTTTTCACAAGAATGGCACTGATCCGTTTGGCTGACATATCTTCGGAGAAAAACAGTTTCTCCTCTTGCAAAGCCATTAAGCGCCCACTCCCTCTCACTTTCGTTTCAAGGGTTTCCGTTTTCACCGTATATTCAGGCTTTTTGGAAAGCTTAGGCGGATTAATCGTCGGAAGCGATTCTTCATCCTG
Source organism: Paenibacillus alginolyticus DSM 5050 = NBRC 15375 (assembly GCF_000422905.1). GTDB lineage: Bacteria > Bacillota > Bacilli > Paenibacillales > NBRC-103111 > Paenibacillus_E > Paenibacillus_E alginolyticus. The sequence continues at coordinate 20,457 of NZ_AUGY01000042.1, read as the reverse complement.
CTCCTTAGGCAAAAGTGAACATCCAGAAGCAAGTAGTAATGTCGAACATACAAGCAGTGCAGCTAAAGGCTTCATCGTCCAATTAAGTGACGAATCTTCCGTCCACCATTTCGTAAACATGATCGGCAACCTCCAAAATTGTAGGGTCATGTGTTGTCATACATATCGTGACTTGTTCTGCTTTCATGATGCTGCGAAAAACAGACATAATCTGCGCACCCATCTGGGAATCTAGCTCAGCAGTAGGCTCATCCGCCAAAATAAGGGAAGGTCGATGCGCAATCGCCTTTGCAATCGCGACACGCTGCTGCTCGCCGCCGGATAGCTCATAAGGACGATGATGCATCCGCTTGCCAAGCCCAACGAGCTCAAGGCAATGCTTCACACGGTCTTTCCACTCAGAACGCGGAATACCCGCCATTCGCAGCGCTAGCTCGACATTTTCCCAAGCAGACAACAAGGGCATTAATGCATAGGATTGAAAGATAAAACCAATTTCCTTGCGACGAATCAACGTTCGTTCATCGTCACTGCTGAGATGAAAAGCGTGCTCTTGAAACAAAATTCCCCCCTCATTCGGCTGATCAAGCCCCCCGATTAAATTAAGCAGCGTCGTTTTCCCTGAACCAGATCGGCCTTTGAGCATGACAAGCTGCAGCGGTTTGAGCTCCATCTCAATCCCTTTCAGTACCTCTAACCTTTGGCCTCCAACTTGAAAGGAGCGGTGTACCCCACTCACCGTTAATAACGGAGAATGGCGTTGGCTGAGACGCGAGAATCGTTCATCAGATTGCGGTTCCTCATCGACAGCTAAAGCGTCCAAAGCGCTTCTTTTACGAAACCAGCTTGCCATTTGGTATGTCTTCCTTTCATTTCCAAACTGTATGTATGATAAAATAGACGGAAGATCTTTCCAAAAAGTTTCATGAAACTGAAAATTTCCTGAAAGCCTTTTGGCGATAAACCCGTTTGTATGAATCTATTAAAATATACTATCAAATGGAAAATTCATCCATACAACGAATTGCCTATTTTTTACATAACAATCACCCCATCTACCTGATTTCCGGATATACCAAAAACCCCACTTTTTCATTCACAGTTTCCTCTTTCTATTCATACATCTAGAATAGGGGAGACTGTTAAAAGAATAAGTAGGGTAAATATAAATTTTTCATTAAATGTTCGGCCAAATAGCTAACCGGGTTCTTCGAATGCCATTTTTTGCGGGAAACGGACTTCAAAAAGCGTACGAATTACACTGCTTTCGGCCGTAATTGTGCCTTGATGCTGATCTACAATATTCTTAGCTATGGACAAGCCAAGCCCAGTGCTCCCCTCACGATGTGTTCGCGCTTGATCGCCGGTAAAAAACATATCGAAAATATGCGGCAGTTCTTCCGGAAGAATACAATCCCCATAATTGATCACTTGAATCGCCACATCTTCCGCATCAATATTGCAATTAATATCAATAAACTGGCCATCTTTTCCATAGCGATTGGCATTCGTCAGCAGATTTTCAAATACACGTGCCAGTAGCTCACCGTCCCCCAAAACAATTAAGTGCGGAGTCACATTCAATCGAGTTGTTAGGTTGTTTTTCTCAAAAACAGGGTATAATTCCTCGTTTAATTGAATGAGAAGCTCGCTCATATCGATTGGTTTTTTTTCAATGTTCAGCTTTCCATAGTTCAAACGAGTGATTTCGAATAGTTCATCAATGAGCTTTTCTAGACGTTGAGACTTGGTAAAAGCAATGCTCGTATAGTGCTTCATTTGATCAGCAGTCAACTGATCGTTCTGAAGAATGAAATCCAAATAACCTAAAATGGAAGTCAGCGGCGTACGCAAATCATGAGCCAAGTTCAAGACCAATTGTTCCTTGCTATTTTCTGCAAAATCTCCTCTATCCAAAGCTTGCTGCAATTGTTCACTTGCCCGATTAATATCTCTCGCAATGTCCCCGAATTCATCTTTGGAGGGAATATGGATGCGACTATTGAAATTACCATTCGCAAGCTGATTAATTCCGCTGGATATTTCATTGAAATAAGCCGCATATTGCTTGGTGAAGAGAAAGAAAAACAAAATCGAGAGAGGAATGAAAATAAGCAAAAAGAAGTTAATATCCCCAATATCTCTCATGACATATCGAATTTTAGTCAATGGATTTTCGAACTTGGTCGTATAATAATAGAGTTGAAGAGCTTTATAGAGCACATAGGTTATGGTAGCGGAAAAAAGCATGCTTAAACCAAAGAACTGAATCATTTTAAATCGAAAGCTTCGGATCATTTCAGCCATTGAATGTATATCCTACCCCCCAAACTGTTTTGATCAGTTTATTTTTATGATCGTCTTCCCCTAGCTTTTTCCGTAAGGTACGAATATGTACCATGACCGTATTGCTGCCTTCATAATATACATCGCCCCAGACCTGTTGAAAGATATTTTCCGCGCTGTAAACTTTCTTTGGATAACTGGCTAACAGATACAAAATATCGAACTCTTTTGGAGTTAATTCAATGGGTTTGCCGTAAACGAATACGGTTCGTTCTTCGGGATAGATGACCAGTCCGCCTGCCTCCAAAGGTTGCTTGCCCCCCTGCTTTGGTTGATTAAACTGTGTGGAACGCCTCAGCTGAGCATTCACTCGAGCAACCAATTCCATCGGGTTGAACGGTTTGGTTACATAATCATCCGCTCCGCTTACCAATCCGGTAATCTTATCAAGGTCCGTCGTTTTTGCGCTTAAAAAAATGATTGGCAGATGATACTGAGCCCGAATTTGCCTTGTTGCTTCATAGCCATTCAGTATGGGCATCATAATATCTAAAATAGCCAAATCAATGGAATGCGTCTGAATAGCAGCAATAGCTTCCTGCCCATTTGCTACTTTCACGCAGCGGTAACCCTCTTTTTCTAAATGCAATTCAATCAGATCGGCAATTTCTGCCTCATCATCCGCAATCAGAATTGTAATCGATTTCATTCCTTCCACCCCTGTATGACCATCGTATTGCTTTTTATTGTATCAGATGGAGCTGCCTCTTGCTTGGTTAGCACTTGATGTAGTAACTAACAAAGCAAATAATTTGAAAATAATGAAACCGAACAAGCCCCCGCTTGAATTGAGTATCAGATCATCTACATCAAAACGTCCAATAGAGAAAAAGGCCTGCGCTAATTCTAGGATTAGACTTAAACCTAATGAAAGAATGAACGCGCCTATAAATGATACTTTTTTGTTTCTTAACATTAAACCAAGAAGAATTCCGTACGGAATGAATATCGCAATATTCCCAACCAAGTTAATTAGACCATGACTCGAGATATCATGAATAGTTCTGGATATTTCTTTAAAGGGAATCAGATTACCTTTTTGAAGTTGCCTGCTCATATGATCCGTATTCCTCAGACTTATCTTAAGCTGATGCCAGAGAAATGTCAGGTCGATTGAGCTGAACTTAAATAGAATAATTTTGAATAACGTGTACACATAAAGGGTAAATAGTACTTGAATTGTAATATCTTTCAACATTATTTTATGTTTCATACGCAATTCTCACCTTCTTGAGATTCATAAGCCGAGGTACCGGATGATCCTTGTTGACCAACAACAAATTGCCTTTATAAATCTGATCTTTGGTTACTTTAAGCTCGTTCATTTGAGGAGTCACCTCTTGAGTTGATTCTCTTCTTCCGGTGATTTCTCGTTAACGACTTTCAGTTTGTGCTGACTAAATCCATAGCCGAGCAGTAAAAGTATTACAAGCCACAAAACCCACTTCTTCATCCTTAGTTCCTCCTAACCATTCATTCACTCCTAGGATAAAGAAAACTAATTAATAAGAAATGGGGTTAAAAATAAAATTTTTCTTAAGCTTGTACATCCCTCAAATAGGAAAAGACCGCTCATCGCCACTTTGATAGCGAATAACGGTCTTTATTAATTAAACATATTTCACAAACTCACCAATCGGTTTACGATAACCGCGTGGCCGCTGACTGGTCGTATCTTCTTTCCCAATCGTAATTAACATAACAGGAACGAAACGTTCCTCTAATTGAAGCGCCTCAATGAGCTTGTCTGCCTCAAAACCGATCATCGGACAAGTATCCCAACCTTGCTCTTTCGCTGTAAGCATAAATAACATGGCTGATAGACTTGCATTCCGGATCGCTTCAACTCGCTTGAATGGCTCTCCCCGTTCTTCATAGAAATGTGTCACTTACTCTACTTCAGAATCTAACTCTTGTTTACTGAAAAATCCCAAATGGAAAAGCCCTTCATTTATTCTTGCAGAATCCTTATACGCTTCCAAATCGCCAAGGACCGCAATAACTGCGGATGAGCTCTGAATTTTGTACTGTTTGTAAGCCGCCTCATAAACCTTCTGTTTCATCAAAGGGTCTGTGACAACAACATAATTAGCATGCTGTAAGTTATAAGCGGATGGGGCAAACTTAACCAGGGAAAAAATTTGCTCTAATTCTTTTTGTGAAATATCGATCCCTTGCGTAAATTTGCTTGCAGATCGTCTAGATTTTACAACCGATTCAAAATCATTCAACATGAAGTCCCCCTAATGATGATGTATGAGTACCTGCTCAATACTTAATTCTATTAGAGTAGTGACTTGATAGCAAAATGATTTGACTATTTCCGATTACATTTTTCGACATTTTTCTGTGATTTTCACGAATTTTATTCCATAGCTGTATTGCGCAGTACCATATGAATATGGTCCTCCCAAACGCCATGTATTTGTAAATATTTGAGCGCCAAGCCCTCTTCATAAAAGCCCAACTTCTCAACGACCTTCAGGGACGCCGCGTTTCGAGGCATGATATTGGCTTCAATGCGGTGAAGTTTCATCTCATCAAAAACGTAGGGAATGATCGCTTTCAGTCCCTCTGTCATGAGACCTCGATTAAGAAGCTTTCCGTCCATTCGGTAGCCCAAGTGGCAAGATTGGAAGGCACCTCTGACGATATTACTAAGAGCAATTGACCCAACTATACGTTCTTCAAATAGCATCCATACCTTAAGCATCTGGCCTTCCTTGATCTTCACTGCTTCTTGTTCCAACTGCTCAGCCTGATAATCCTTCGTGAAATACGCTTCATTCCGCTCTAATTCCCACGGTTCGAGAAAAGTTCGATTGCGAATCACATAATCCAGAACCAGATCTACGGAAGAACGATCCAATATAACTAAAGACATTCGTTCGGTCTTAACCAAGAGTTTCATCAATTTTCCCCCTTCATTAGCAGAATTTACCTAACCAATAATACCTACTTCTCTTTACATTGTGCAACTTTCTTTTAAAATGTATGTCTTCCTTACTTATTTGCAGGAATTTACTTGCATTTGGGGAACTTAAAAAGAAGCAACTATCTAAATGGCTTACAAAGAAGGAGAAATTAACATGATAGAAACGATCAAAACCTATTTGAATGAGCAAAGGGACCAACACATAGAGGAATTAATGCAGTTTTTGCGGATTCCAAGTATAAGTGCTGTCGCCGAGCATCAGCCTGACATGATTCGCTGCGCAGAATGGACGGCTCAGTCTTTGCAGAAAGCCGGTCTTGAGAACATTGAAATTATGCCTACCGGGGGACATCCTGTTGTTTATGCAGACTGGTTGCATGCTCCGGGCAAGCCAACAGTACTTGTCTACGGCCATTATGATGTTCAACCGGCTGAGCCGCTCGAACTCTGGAACACACCTCCATTTGAGCCTGTGATTCAAGACGGCAAGCTATTTGGCCGCGGCAGCACCGATGATAAAGGTCAACTGCTGCTTTATGCCAAAGTGATTGAGGCTTTTTTACGAACGCACGGCAGTCTGCCTGTGAATGTGAAGTTTTGTATTGAGGGCGAAGAAGAGATTGCGAGTAAGCACCTGCCTGCCTTCGTGGAAAAGTATAAAGATAAATTGCAAGCTGACACCATTGTTCTTTCCGATACTCAGATGCAAGGACCAGGAAAACCTGCACTTATGTATGGACTTCGCGGGCTGGCTGGGTTTGAAATTACGGTGGATGGCGCAAATAGCGACCTGCATTCGGGCCTTTTCGGCGGCGCTGTTCAAAATCCGATTCACGCTTTATCCAAGCTGCTGAATTCCTTCCATGATGAGGATGGTCGTGTAGCGGTAAAAGGCTTCTATGATCGCGTCATCGAGCTCTCGGACAAAGAACGTGAAGCATTTAAACAAGTAGAACCCGACTCGAATAAGGTTCGATCGGACTTACATGTTGACACGCTATATGGGGAAAAAGGGTTCTCGTTCTATGAACAAACAACTTCCAGACCGACCTTGGAAATCACATCCGTGAGCGGCGGCTTTCAGGGTGAAGGCATCAAACCAATCATTCCTAACCGTGCCAGTGCTAAAATAGCTTGCCGTCTCGCAGCCGCACAAGTCCCCGAAGAAATCATGGATGCGGTTGAACATCATATCCGTGCCCTTTCAATGCCTGGCGTAAAAGTGACTCTAGACCGCCAGCTGCGCGGAAATCCTTTTATCACGCCAATCGACGAGCCTGTCATGGTAGCAGCGGCGGAAGCTTATGAGGATACCTATGGCGCTTGGCCTGTATATACACGAAGCGGAGGTTCAATCCCGATTGTTGAGGTGTTGGGACGCGTATTAGACGCCCCCGTCGTGCTGCTTGGCTTTGGTTTGCCAGGTGAGAACCTGCACGCACCGAATGAGCATTTTCATTTGGTCAATTGGGATAAAGGTACAGAAACCATTAGCCGTTTCTGGCTGAAGCTTGCCGCAATGCGTGAATAATCACTGAAAGGGATGAGTCTTAACATGAGTACGAACAACCTAATGATCCGCGATGCCAGCTTGGATGACTTAGCGGAAATTGTGCGGATTTATAATTCCACAATTGAAGGACGCATGGTTACAGCAGATACAGAACCCGTGACCACGTCTAGTCGTGAAGGCTGGTTCCATGAACATACCGCGGACTTCCGTCCTTTATGGGTATTGGAAAACGACAAGCGCATTTGTGGCTGGCTCAGTTTTCAATCCTTCTATGGCCGTCCTGCCTATAACGCTACAGCGGAAGTCAGCATTTATATCGATGAAGCTTATCGCGGCCAAGGTATTGGTCGTTACCTGATGGAGCATGCGATAGAGGCAAGTCCAAAGCTGGGACTGAAGACGCTTCTCGGCTTCATTTTCGGTCATAACGATCCCAGCCTCCACCTTTTCCGTAAATTTGGCTTCGCTAATTGGGCCCATCTGCCTGGCATTGCCGAACTGGACGGAATCGAGCGCGACCTCATCATTCTTGGTAAACGTGTAGGCTAATATGGAAATAAAGAGCGCTTTCCCCTTATACTCGCGATTTTCAATCGCCTTCTAAGAGGACAAGCGCTTTTTTATACTTAAAGCCTTATGAAAAGCCTCATTTCAAGCCATTCAAAGTTTCCTTATATAAATGAGCTTCTACCTCAATCTCTATCAACAACAAAGGATCTATTAAAGCCTTCACTTCTACCATCGTTGCTACAGGCTGCACGTCACGGAAAAACTCCCCATGCGCCCTGCCGAATTCCTCCCATAACGAAATATCCGTTACAAACATCCGCGTTCGAATCACATCTGACAGTTGACCCCCAAGTTCTTGCAGCGCCTGCTCGATCGTCTGGAGGACGAACCTTGCTTGTTCATACGGATTACCAACGCCAACGACCTCACCATCCTTCATTGCCGTTGTGCCAGCAACTTCGATCCGGTTCCCCACCCGAATTGCCCGACAATAGCCGACAACAGGCTCCCAAGGTGAGCCTGTAAATACCCTAGTCCGATTCATAACTCTCTCCCTCTCATTTTTGTAAAAAAGCGGCTAACTTCTTCTGCAAGCCTTCTGTCACCGAAAGAAGCGGCAATCTAAGGGTTCCCGATTCAATGACACCTTGCTGCTCAAGCAGCCATTTGAGAGGTGCCGGATTCGGCTCTTCGAAAAGCAATCGAATGAGGGGCAGCAACTCCTCGAATAGCTGTTTGCTCATCTCGTGCTGTCCAGCTTCAAAATGGCGATAAACCGATACAAACCGCTCCGTCATTACATTCGCTGACGCGCTCATAATCCCTTTAGCACCTGAGCTTAGCGCGTCATAAAGCAGTGAATCCTCCCCGCACAAAACGGGTTTCGAGCCAAGACGGGTAAGCTCAGACACCAATCGTGTGTTCGGCGTACTGTCTTTCATACCGATGACGCCATCAAGTTCAAGTATCGTACGCACCGTATCAAGTTCCAACGTCACGCCTGTGCGATGCGGTACTTCATATAAAATGACAGGCACACCAACGCTGGCTGCCCGGCGAAAATGTTCAATGATCCCTTGTTGACTCGGCTTATTATAATAAGGCACAACAACTAAAACGGCGTCAGCTCCTAATTTCCCAGCAGCTTCCGTCTTTTTCACCGTGGACAACGTATCATTCGTTCCTGTACCTACAATGATCGAGGCATTTACTTGCGCAGCCTCACGAGCTGCTTGTGCGGTAGCGAACAAGATCGCCATCTCCTCATTTGTAATCGTCGGAGATTCCCCTGTCGTTCCATTGACGACCAGTCCGTCTATCTCATCTTGAAATAAATTGTAAGCTAGATTATAAAAAGAGGCTGCATCCACCTCATACTCTTCATCAAATGGCGTAATAATGGGAACATAGATCCCATGTAAGTCTTTCTCTCTTAACATCCCAATCATCTCCCAGTCCTCATCTATTTGTACATTCACTTTAGCATGGATCATTGCATCACAGTTAGCTATAATAAATGATAAGACTCATCAAAAATTTTGATAATGAAGCGAGGGGTTCCCATGGATCTAACCTATTTCCGAACCTTTCGGGAGGTTGCACGGAGAAAGAGCTTTACACGAGCTGCTGAAGAGTTGGGCTATGCGCAATCGAGCATTACGATGCAAATTCAGAAGCTGGAACGAGAGTATGGCGTACCCCTTTTCGAAAGATACGGACGTCAGCTTCGATTAACAGCACCGGGTGAAAGCTTGCTAAAGCTAGTCTTGCAAATGCTTGACCTCTATGATCAATCCAAAGAAATGATAACAAGCGAAGTCAGCGGAACACTGACGATCGGGACAATTAACTCTCTCGCTGCTTACTATTTACCTCCCTATTTACATGTGCTGAAGCAACAATTCCCTGGACTGAATATCCAGCTCTTCCCTGACAGTGAGGCTTCCCTCATAACCAAAGTCAGAGATGGGGACTATGACATTGGACTCCTGTTAGATCGTTATCCTTCAGATACCGCCCTTGCTTGTACAAAAGTTAGGGAAGAACCATTAGTTTTGGTGGCACCGCTTGAGCATCCGCTAACGAAACGAACACAGATACAACTAACCGATTTTCAGCAAACCGAATTTATCGTTACAGAAGAGGGCTGCATCTATCGAGGCATGTTTGAAAAGTTGCTAAAAGATCATGCTATCCCGCTTCAGATTGGATTTGAGCTCGGTAATTTAGAAACCATTAAACACTGCGTCATGAATGGGCTTGGCATCGCCCTTCTGCCCCAAATTGCCGTACAGGATGAACTGGAACAAGGGAAATTAGCTCATCTTCCTTTTTCACATCCAGACGTAAAATTGGACCTTCAGCTGCTGCTTCACCCCAAAAAGTGGATGTCTCAGCCTTTGCAAACATTCATTCACCAACTGACCCAAGGATAACCTGGCGAATAAGAAACACGGATTATTCCGCCGTTTAGAGTCGTTCAGCAGTTTTGTGATTCATAACTATTATTCATAACTCCAAAATTCGATTTTAGAGTCATTCAGCTTTCGTGAGTGCAGATAGGCTTCCGCCACATGTTGGGAACCCGCCAATTGAAAATCCCCGAGTACACCATAGTCCAAGTTGTATTTTGTGCAACAATACACCCTTCTTACGCCGAAGTAGCCTGCTATTGTTGTATTTCGTGCAGCAATTTAGGCTTAAAACGCCTATTTCTGAGCGATTCCCGCCGGATTGTTGCACAAAATACAACAGTTCTGTGGGCAAGGGATAATATCTAGTCTGAATGCAGGCTCTCACATGCTAGTTTCTCTATCTAGGCCCGTCCGCTCTACAAACATCAGGAGGGAATAAGCTTTGTTTTACCCCCTAACCCAAAATATATAACTTCTTATAAGTAAAAAAAGAAGCTCTCCTTTACGTAAAGGTAGAGCTTCTCTGTTATGAACTTATATGCGGATGTCGAGATTGCCACCCAAATGCGGTGTCGCTGAAGCGGTAACCAGCTGTTGGGATTTCGTAAAATCCTGTACTAATGTACTAGATGAAGCTGCTTGCATATCACTTACTTTGCTTATAAGCTCAATGCCAACGGCTTGCTTCAAAGCGTCTCCGCCACTAATCGCAGTCATCATACTGTTGCTGATATTCACGAGCACTCCTCCTCTCATCGTTCGGTAGCTGGCGAGCATACGGTAAACCGAGTAGCCCCTATAGCTTTGCGTCTGTCGCTTTCGCGCCATTTGCCATTTCGCAGATGTTAGGCAGTACCTAGCACTTTTCTAGTATAGGATAATCTTACACAATTCGTCAATCTTCGCATTATTTTAAGTCATACAAACTTACACACCAAATGCAGCAGGATTCGATCTCCAAGAACGAAGCAATTCCATATCTTCTTGTTTGATTTTACCCTTTTCTAGAGCCACTTCTAGCAGTGTAGCGTAGTTGGAAAGTGTGTACAGCGGCATATCCGCAGCTTGGAACGCTTCTGTAGCTTTATCAAGCTGATAGGAGAAAATCGCCAGCACGCCCAGCGATACAGCGCCAGCTTCTTTGACAGCAATAGCCGCTTTCAAAGAACTGCCTCCCGTAGAGATAAGATCTTCAATCACGATCACCTTTTGTCCTGGTTTCACAGTGCCTTCAATCAGGTTCTCTTTGCCATGCCCTTTGGCTTTATCGCGAATATAGATCATCGGGAGACCTAGCTTCTGAGCTACCCAAGCGGCATGAGGAATGCCCGCTGTTGCCGTACCAGCAACAACCTCAGCATCCGGGAATTTCTCTTGGATCAAAGCTGCGAATCCGTCAGCGATCGCTTCGCGAATAGCTGGGTGTGACATCGTCAGACGATTGTCACAATAGATTGGCGACTTGAGGCCAGATGTCCATGTAAAAGGCTGCTGCGGTCGAAGTGCTACCGCTTCTATATCTAATAACGACGCTGCAATATGCTGCGCTATTGCTTCGAGTTGACTCATGTTCCTACCACCGTTCCTTCCGTAGTTAGACAAAAGCTTATTACACGATTGAATCGATAATCGCTTCAATCGCTGCTCTTGGATCCGCTGCGCCTGTGATCGGTCGACCTATCACGACGTAGTCCGTCCCCTGCGCGAACGCCTCAGCCGGCGTCATGATGCGCGATTGGTCGCCTACGTCGGCTCCCGCAGGGCGAATGCCTGGCGTCACGGTGACGAAACCGTCACCGCACGCCGCCTTAATCGCAGTCACCTCAAGCGGTGACGCGACAACACCCTGAAGCCCCGCAGCATGCGCTAAGCGGGCATAACGAATGACGGCCTGTTCAACCGTACCGGTCAGGCCGATCTCGTCATTCAGCACCTGCACGCTTGTGCTGGTCAATTGCGTCACGCCGATAACGATTGGGCGTGCAGCTTGGGCGGCTAGCCCCTTGTCGACACCCTCCAAGGCGGCTTCCATCATCTGCTTGCCTCCGGCAGCATGGACATTGAACACATCAACCCCAAGGCGCGTCACGCTTTCCGCGCCGCCTTTGACCGTGTTCGGAATGTCATGCATCTTCACATCGAGGAACACCTTGTAGCCGCGATCCTTCAGGCTCGCGACGAAGCTTGGACCTGCAGCATAGAACAGCTGCATGCCCACCTTCACGTAGCAAGGGATGCCTTCGAGCTGCTTTAGCAGCCCTTCAGCACCTTCTGCGTTCGCATAATCCAAAGCGACCATAATGCGTCCTGTAACATCTGTGCGAGTTAGAATACTCAAGTTCGTCACTCTCCTTAGAGTTTTGCTTTAGCAAAACTGACTTCGTTAAGCCTAGTCTTAGACATGAATTGGCATTGCACGCGAGGAGAAGTTGATTGCTTCAAGCATATTAACAAGCGCTCTTACTGTATCGAGTGATGTCATACAAACCACACCGTTCTCTACCGCTTCACGACGAATGCGGAAGCCGTCACGCTCTGGCTCTTTACCTTTCGTCAGCGTGTTCACAACGAACTGTGCATCACCGCTGCGGATGAGATCCAGAATGTTTGGCGAACCTTCGCTCAGCTTGTTCACGGTTGTTACTGGAAGCCCAGCTTGTTCAATGGCCAATGCTGTTCCGCCTGTTGCAATAATTTTATATCCAAGACGATAGAAGCCTTTTAAGATTTCAATCGCTTCTTCTTTATCTTTGTCAGCTACGGTTACTACGACAGATCCCGCTGCAGGAATTTTCATCCCCGCTCCAATTAAGCCTTTATAGAGTGCTTTGGCAAAATTGATATCGCGCCCCATAACCTCGCCTGTCGATTTCATCTCAGGTCCGAGAGTTGTATCAACACGGCGCAGCTTAGCGAAAGAGAACACTGGCACTTTAACCGATACGTACTTGTCTTCCGGCCATAATCCGCCTTGGTAGCCCATATCCGCCAGCTTTTGTCCCATAATGACGCGTGTAGCCACGTTGGCCATCGGGATGTTCGTTACTTTGCTCAAGAAAGGCACGGTTCTGGATGAACGCGGGTTAACCTCGATCACATACACTTGATCGTTATGAATAACGAACTGGATGTTGACTAGACCCACTACGTTCAGCTCAAGGCCGATTTTCGTCGTAATGTCGATAATTTGTTGTTTAATCGCATCCGAGATCGATTGCGGCGGATAAACCGCGATGGAGTCACCGGAGTGAACCCCTGCGCGTTCAACGTGTTCCATAATCCCAGGGATTAGAACCGTTTCTCTATCGCAGATGGCATCAACCTCTACTTCTTTACCGAGCATGTAGCGGTCGATCAGAACCGGATGCTCAGGGTTGATTTTCACAGCATATTCCATGTAGCTTAGCAATTCTTCATCGGAGTAGACGATTTCCATGGCGCGTCCACCAAGGACGTAAGATGGACGAACGATAACTGGATATCCGAATTTCGCTGCTGTACCCACAGCTTGGTCAACCGATGTAACGGTACCGCCTGGTGGTTGAGCAATGGAGAGCTTGCTAAGTAAAGCTTCGAATTTCTTACGATCTTCCGCCGTATCGATACTTTCGAGATCGGAACCGAGAATGCGTACACCGGCTTTGTGTAAAGGTGCAGCTAAGTTAATAGCTGTTTGGCCACCGAATTGTACGATTACCCCGATTGGGTTTTCGCGTTCGATCACATTCATCACGTCTTCAAAGAAGAGAGGCTCGAAGTACAAGCGGTCGGATGTATTGAAATCTGTTGATACCGTTTCTGGGTTATTGTTGATAATAACCGCTTCGTAACCTGCCGCTTGGATCGCCCAAACTGCATGAACCGTGGAGTAATCGAACTCAATCCCTTGACCGATACGAATCGGACCGGAACCAAGCACGACAACCTTCTCTTTCGTTGTTTCCGTTACTTCATCTTCTTGCTCATAAGTTGAATAGTAGTATGGCGTTGAAGCTTCGAATTCCGCTGCGCAAGTATCTACCATTTTGTAAACTGGTTTGATATTTTGTTGTAGACGGAATGTTCTCACGTCTGCTTCTTTGGTGAAAGTCGATCTGCCTGCAAGTGTGCGTATCTCAGCCACAGCACGGTCTGTAAAGCCTTTACGCTTGATTTCGAACAGCAGCTCAGCCGTCAAATCAGCAGCAGCAATCTCAGCTTCGAATTTGATCAGACCTTCAAGTTTGTTCAAGAACCACCAGTCAATCTTCGTCAAATTCTGCAATTGTTCCACAGTGTAACCTCTGCGATACGCTTCTGCGAGTAAGAACAGACGCTCATCGTCAGGCTTTTGCAGGCGTAACTCGAGTGTTTCTTGATCAATAAGATCCGTCTCTTTAAGGAACAAACGGTGTACGCCGATTTCTAAGGAACGAACCGCTTTATGAATGGACTCTTCGAATGTACGGCCAATCGCCATAACTTCCCCAGTCGCTTTCATTTGCGTACCCAGCTTACGGTTTGCTGCCGTAAATTTATCGAACGGCCAACGCGGAATTTTGGAAACGATGTAATCCAGTGCTGGCTCGAAGCAGGCATAGGTTTGGCCTGTTACTGGATTGACTAGCTCATCGAGCGTGTAGCCAATCGCAATTTTCGCAGCCATCTTTGCAATCGGATAGCCCGTTGCTTTGGATGCAAGCGCTGAAGAGCGGCTTACACGCGGGTTCACTTCAATTACGTAGTATTGGAAGCTATGCGGATCAAGCGCGTACTGTACGTTACAGCCACCCTCAATGTTCAAGGCGCGAATGATTTTCAGTGATGCCGAACGCAGCATTTGATACTCACGGTCCGACAAGGTTTGGCTTGGTGCTACAACGATACTATCTCCGGTATGTACACCCACGGGATCAAAGTTCTCCATGTTACATACCACGATACAGTTATCATTCGCGTCACGCATTACTTCGTACTCGACTTCTTTCATGCCCGCAATACTGCGCTCTACGAGACATTGACCGATTGGACTGTAACGAATTCCGGAAGCAACGATTTCCGTCAATTCTTCCATCGTGTTACAGATACCGCCGCCTGTTCCACCTAGTGTGTAGGCAGGACGAATGATAATTGGAAAGCCGATTTCGTTCGCAAAATCAACCGCTTGAGCAACCGTCGTTACGATAACGCTATCTGGTACAGGCTGCTCTAATTCTCTCATTAAGTCTCTGAAAAGGTCACGATCCTCTGCCTTCTCAATCGCTGTAAGCTGTGTTCCCAGAAGCTTCACGTTCTCGCTTTCCAGAACACCCGCACGAGCTAGTTCAACGGCCATGTTCAAACCTGTTTGACCACCGAGTGTTGGAAGCAAACCATCAGGACGTTCTTGACGAATGATTTGCGTAACAAACTCAAGCGTAATCGGTTCGATATATACTTTATCCGCCATGTTCGTATCCGTCATGATCGTAGCAGGGTTGCTGTTGATCAGGATAACTTCCATGCCTTCTTCTTTAAGCGCTTGGCAAGCTTGTGTACCTGCATAGTCAAATTCCGCTGCCTGACCGATGACGATAGGACCGGAACCGATAACGAGAATCTTTTTGAGTGTATTATTTTTTGGCATATTGCAGTTCCTCCCTAGAGTTTTGCGTTAGCAAAACTTGCTTCGTAAGCTTTACTTACAGATGTCGATGCCGTGGAAGCTTTCCACTGTGCAAGCATTTGCGCTTGGCGCGGCTGCTGTGGGTTATCGATTTTGTGCTGACGAATCAGCGAGATGAAATCATCGAACAAATAGCTGGAGTCAAATGGCCCCGGTGCTGCCTCTGGGTGATACTGAACCGAGAAAGCAGGGTATTTTTTATGTTTCAAGCCTTCAATAGTGCGGTCATTATTGTTGATGTGCGTCACTTCAAGGTCAGTTCCTTGGACGGATTCTTCCTTAACCGTGTAGCCATGGTTTTGCGAAGTAATGTAGCAGCGACCAGATATGAGGTCTTTCACCGGATGGTTACCGCCGCGGTGACCGAACTTCAGCTTATCCGTGTCGGCGCCGCATGCCAGTGCGAACAGCTGGTGACCCAAGCAAATACCGAAGAGCGGGATATCGCCAAGCAAGCCTTTGATCATTTCCACAGCGTGAGGTACATCTTTCGGATCCCCAGGGCCGTTAGACAGCAGCACGCCGTCTGGCGCAAGGCGACGAATTTGTTCAGCTGTAGCATCTTGAGGTACAACAACAACGTCGCAGTCGCGTTTGCTTAGATCGCGGATGATTCCGCTTTTGGCTCCGAAGTCTACGAGAACGATACGTTCTTTGTGACCTGGTGCGCCGTATACACTTTTCGTGGATACACGAGCGACTTGATCCGTCATAAGAGGCGTTCCTCTTAAGATTTCAGTCAGCTCAGCAATGGATTTATTGGATGTTGTCAAAAGGCTTTTCATAACGCCGTGATGACGGATTTTACGAGTTAACATGCGCGTATCGATGCCGCTGATCCCAACGATGCCGTATTCTTTCAGCAGGCTACCCAGCGTATATTGCGCTCTCCAGTTACTAGGAATCTCTTCATGCTCACGAACGACAAAGCCATGAATGAAAGGACGTACGGATTCAAAATCATCCCGAATCACACCGTAGTTCCCCACCAATGGATACGTCATGGTCACGATTTGACCGCAATAGGAAGGATCGGAAAGCACTTCCTGATAACCTGTAATACCTGTATTGAATACAACCTCGCCGACGGATTCACCTTCACTACCGAACGATTTTCCTGTAAAAAGAGTGCCGTCTTCCAGCAACAATCTTGCTTGCATGTTCTTTCAACTCCTTCGCTATTGTCAGCGATTCTTACGAACCGCGGATGTCATGCCTACAACTTCTTGTTTTGTATAAGATTTGCATAAAAATCTATCATTCTGTATAAATATACACGATTTTTCGATCTGCGTATAGATCTTAAAGCGGATTTTAGTTTGTTTTCAACATCATTTAAGAACAATTTATGACCAAACCACTTTGCCAGAAGCAATGGTAACAACCGGCCAGCCTTGCAGCTTCCAGCCGATGAATGGCGTGTTTTTGCTGCGTGAAACGATCTCTTCTTTGAGAACTTCGCGCTCTGTTTCCAAATCCACGATGGTGATATCAGCTGCGCTGCCTATTTCCAGTGTTCCGTATGGAAGACCGAATACGTCGGCAGGTTTTTTCGTCATACGATCTACAAGGAAGCCTAATGACCATTTGCCTGTTAGTACAAATTTAGTGTAAAGCAATGAAAACGCGGTTTCGAAGCCGAGGATGCCGAATGGAGCCAGCATCATGCCCTTCTCTTTCTCTTCTTCGGTGTGCGGCGCGTGATCCGTTACGATAATGTCTATCGTGCCATCTTCCAAAGCTTCGATGACAGCCTGCACATCGCGCGGTGTGCGCAGCGGCGGGTTCATCTTCCAGTTGGCATCGAGCCCTGGGATGTCTTCTTCCGAGAGCACGAGGTGATGCGGACATACCTCGGCAGTCACTTTAATGCCGAACTGCTTCGCATGGCGGATCAGTCGAACGGACTGCTCGGTGCTTACGTGGCACACGTGATAGTGAACACCAGTCGCTTCGGCTAGCAGCACGTCGCGACCCACATGAATCGCCTCGGACTCGTTCGGGATTCCCTTGAGTCCGTGCTTTTTCGCAAACGTGCCTTCGCTGACCGGCGCGCCAACCACAAGCGTGTCATCCTCGCAATGCGCGATGATGGGCATCCCGATCGATGCAGCTAACGCCATCGCATCCTTCATCATTTGCGCGCTTTGTACGCCGACGCCGTCATCGGTGTAACCGATGACGCCCGCTTCTTTCAGCGCAGCGAAATCGGTTAACTCGCGGCCCAGCTCGTTCTTCGTAATCGTGCCGTACGGAAGAACACGGACGACACCTTCTGTTGCCGCTTTATCCAATATGTAGTTCACCGTATCAACGGTATCGATCACAGGTCTTGTGTTCGGCATGCAAGCGATCGTTGTGAAGCCGCCTCTTGCTGCGGAACGTGTTCCGGTCGCGATATTTTCTTTATGTTCAAAACCAGGCTCTCTTAAGTGGACATGCATATCGATGAATCCTGGAGTCACCAGCTTACCTGCTGCATCAATGACTTCATGGCCTTCGGTTGGTGGAACCGAACCATCAACTACATCTATAACCTTTGCAATTTTATCATTCTCTACCAAAATGTGTTTCTTCGCTTGTACATTATTTACATCGACGGTAAGCCCGTTTAAGATCCAAATGCCCATTGTGTTGAAGTCCCCCTGTATTATGATAAAGCTCGTTCGATGACCGCCATACGAATCGGAACACCATGAGCAATTTGTGTGAAAATTTTGGATTTCTCGTGTTCTACCAGCTCATCATCAAGCTCTACATTTCGATTGACTGGTGCTGGATGCATGATGATTGCATGAGGTGCCATGCGGCTTGCGCGCTCTGTCGTTAGCCCATATTGCTCGCGATATTCCTCTGCTGAGCGAATGATTCCTTTGTCGTGCCGTTCAAGCTGCACACGCAGCATCATGACCACGTCCGCTTTCAGTGCTTCCTCGAAGGACACATACGGTGCGAACTCAGCCAGCTCCGGAGCTTGCATGCTTTCCGGCGCGCAGAACTGCACCTTTGCTCCTAGTGCGATTAGGCCCCAAAGATTAGAGCGAGCGACACGGCTGTGTAAGATATCTCCGATGATCGAGACCGTCAGACCTTTGATGGCGCCGAACTGTTTGCGCATTGTGTAGAAATCGAGCAGCGCCTGCGTTGGATGCTCATTATTGCCGTCCCCCGCGTTAATGAGCGGGATTTTGATTTTCTCAGCCAGCTCTTGCAGAACACCGTTTGGCTTCAATCGGATAACACCCGCATCGATGCCCATGGACTCGAGGGTACGAACTGTATCGTAGATCGACTCACCTTTTTGTACACTAGATTCCGCTGCGGAGAAATTAAGTACGTCAGCTCCGAGCCGCTTTTGCGCCAGTTCAAAGGAGAACCGAGTTCTTGTACTATTTTCAAAAAACAAGTTGGAAACGAATTTGCCTTTAAACTGATTCGTCACCTTTGAAGATGATTGTTCCCAGTAGGCAGCACGATCAAGTATGCTCGTTATCTCCCCTGCACTTACGCCTTTCAAACCTAAAAAATGCTTGGTTTGTGTACCCACTATGCTCACTCCTGTTTCCCCCTCTGCCATCGAATAACGACGCCATCTTTCTCATCGATTTCTGTAAGCTGCACCTCAATACTTTCACTTTTGGAGGTAGGTACGTTCTTTCCTACATAATCAGGGCGAATGGGCAATTCACGATGCCCTCTGTCAACTAGTACGGCCAGTTGGATCATTTGCGGTCTGCCCAGATCGATCAATGCATCCATGGCTGCCCTCACCGTTCTTCCGGTGTAAAGCACATCATCGAACAGGATGATTTTGCGGTCTTGAATTTGGATGTTGCCGCCTTCCTGAACATTTTCCACTGACCTCACCTTCACGCGATCATCACGATAAGAAGTGATATCAATCTCTCCGACAGGAACCGGCACACCTTCAATCTCAAGAATTCGCTCTGCTACTCGCTTGGCCAAGTAAATACCACGGGTCCGAATCCCAATCAAGGTACAATTCTCTACCCCTTTATTCTTTTCCAGTATCTCATGCGCAATCCGCGTTAGCGCTCTGCGAATTCCCATTTCATCAATAATCGTGTGTTCGGCCGTTTCATTCATCTTTCTCGCCTCCTGAGAGTTTTGCTTTAGCAAAACTGGCATCGTAAGCATTTACTTAGTTTTCCGTAGGAAAACTTGCATCGTAAGCATTTGCTGAGCTTTGCTTTAGCAAAACTTGCATCGTAAGCAATTACTTAGTTTTCCGTAGGAAAACTGGCATCGCATGCATTCGTAGGTTTTCTGTTAGCAAAACCAAAAAACTCCTTGCCCATTTATTGGCAAGGAGTTACGAGTGCATAAAGATACAGAGCGGGGCATAAGGATGCGCACATCCCTTAGCTTTGTCTACACTGAATCCGCGACTCAGTATATCCCGTCTTTTCTCATCGACTACCTTGCCAGCCTCTCTGGACTGTTTTTAAAGGTACATATTTAATTAAAAGAATTATCCCACTTTCGACACAATAAGTCAATATCAAAATCCATTTTCATGACAAATGTTGAGATATATTCAGCTATTACTTTCGAAAAGCTCGTGACATAAGTCACACGTTAGATTGCAAAGTGATGGTTGCTCCAAGTGATCAAAAAATCAGCATGTGAACGAAACGTAAACGCGGTTTTGCAGCAGCTGATGAGCGCTCGAAATCAAATTGATGCAAAAAGTGCAGTTAATCAAAGATATCTTCCTCAATAAATGGCGTTTAACTGCATTTTGTACATTACCGATGCATCAAACCTCACATCAAATATTTACTTAATTTGTAATATAAAGTATTTATTAATCTAGACAAACAAAGAAAAAGCACCTATGTTTAGGGAATGACGCGCTATCCATCATTCTCCCAAACAAAGGAGCAAACCATGGATAACGATAAGGAATTTTTAGTAGTTTGTCAATGTCTCAAAGTGCTCAATGTCCTAGATTATCGGTCTATTTTTCAGGATCATCGGTCAAAGAAGCTGTTTGCGGGTTCAGCCATAGGGCTTCATGTCGTTGCTCAGCTGTTGCAACTGAAATCGTATTGCGAACTGTCTGAGCAACTCC
>NZ_AUGY01000041.1 GCF_000422905.1 Paenibacillus alginolyticus DSM 5050 = NBRC 15375 | reverse complement strand
AAATGGTTGTTGAAGTCTACCCTCAAGGAAAGATTGTGATTGTGCTTGATAATGCCCGTATTCATCATGCCAAGTTGCTCCAACCTTTTTTGGAGGACCATAGCGAGCGTCTTGAACTCGTATTCTTACCTCCTTATAGTCCAGAGTTGAACTTGGTCGAAGGACTTTGGAAATGGTTGAAGTCTGATGTCATTAATAACGTGTTTTTTCATTCCGTCACCGAGATCCGCAAGAAAGTTGCTGGATTTATGGAAAACATAGCTCTCAATGCTCAAACGGTCATTGATCGTCTCTGTCTTCGCTTGGAAAGCGATCATTTCCCTGAACAATTTTAGTTCAACTTATATAGATAAATAAGTTTTCTGGTTTTTTCTGCTTTTGCATACTCTTGAATCTGCGTCTCCATACCATGAACTAAATTGGAACTCGAGGTTAGTTTGATTTCAACCAATGTTCTATCTTCGTAACTAGTTTCGAACTTAAAGTCAACTGGCCCTCTACCGCTATCAGTTTCAGCACTAATTCCAATATTGAAAGCATTGCAGTAGCTATCAGCAACGCAGAAGAATGCTCGTTGAACTATCTTCTCATTTCTTGGTTTACCATCTGCATATAGAAGTTCATTTACTTTATTGTTCTCTACCAAGTCTTTGAATTTGTTACAAATACTTTTGGCAACTCTATAAGAAGAAACATCCTTTGCTTTTAATTCAATGGGGAATTCCTCGGGCAAGCTGTTAGCAATTTTTGCAGCCAGATAATCCCCTCTACTATCAGTTTCAAAGTCATATTTATCAATTGATGCTATACGATACCGCTCAATTATTTCAGATAGTATATTGGGAGTCTTAATAAAAAGATCTCTCATAAAATCTTTCTTCATCCCTACTGCAAGCTTGCCCCAACGTTTCCCAATGGTTACATTAACCTCATTACGTATTGCTTCGATCTCTGAACAAACTCTATCAATATCTTCCCAGTCCCTAGCGATTGGCAGTTCATGCAAAATATCTGTCGGCAATAATAATAAAGGCTCCCCTTTATATGGATTCACCAACAAATCATCTTTGAACTCACATTTCGGATATCGCTTCTTTGTTATCTGTAACTCTTTATTGATTCTAAGAGTGTATGCCACGATCTCTTCTTTAATAATACAAGCTATCATGTCACTCAAACGGTCAGGACCTACACCACGTTCAAACAACCCTACAAGGTGAAATATCTCTGGGTCACTAACCCCAGCATCAATTATTTGTTTTGCATCACCTATAATTTGATCTCGTAGTTTCCCTCCCATACCCGATCCTGTTTTACTATTTGAATATCCGAGACAAATACCATTAACTTCAGGGAAATTAAACATACTTATTGCCGTTCTGTACATCTTATCGTTTGGCTTCGTTGACACTCCTAATAATCGACCTATTTGTTCAAATCTCATGTTTACTTTCTCATAGGCTCCAACAAATTCAGGGGTCTCAGTAACCTTTAACCTTTTAATGTTAATAAAATAATTAGAATCCAAGTCTAATATAGGATCAAAGACCTCTAGTTTATCTAGCTTGTTACCCAACCTAAGATAACTTGAAAGTAAATTCAACATAACTTACAACCTCCGCATTTTATCCTGTTTCATCCCTGTGGCCATATATGCAACTTAGCTACGCCTAAATATCGCTTTTTTCATAGAAAGTTATTTTTATTGTCAACTCGGGTGCTTACTCTTTGTCACCACTTAAGCCTCCCTATCAACAGATCTAGGTTCTTTCTAGGCCTCCCCTTCTTCTATATCCTAAATAGTGACGATTAATATCAGGATGCAATCGTGTTTCTTTCACTTCCACCAATTCATAAATAGCCACATCTGCTAAATAACGCATTAGGATTACTTCATCTTTATGCTTCCATATAGTAAACTCTGGTGAGTTACTTTTTGGAGTGGTGATTATGAGCTCATTGTCTTGGTAATATAGATGTACTGGGAATTTTGTTTTATTTTCACGAAAAATTTTACCTTTCTTCTGTAAAAATGAATTACTTGGAAGCAACGGAATTGTTAGACTTCGCCTTCACGACTTGTAGCAGATCTTTATAGGCATCCGCCAATGCTATTCTTTAAGCTCTTGTACTCTCCGTCATGACTAGGTACCCCCCCATGACTTTTGAACTATGTTATTTACATTATTCGTCATCGAAATTCCTTATCCTTCCTTTAATGTGAATCTTCTCTCAAAAGAAAAACATCCCCTTTGGGATGCTAAGTAAAAGCATTATCTTTTTCGCCTATGCAATCAAATGCAATCAAATGCAATCAAATGGAGCTTCATCTTGAATACACCGAGCTCCTCTTATTTGGCACTTCGAGTGTGTTCAAACTGATCTCTTCCTACCTGAATATCTCAAAAAAATCTCCGTCTTGAATACACCCTTCAATCCCTTATAATTCAATAAGGTTTGATATAACGTATCAGCGCCATGCAAATGTCTTGCCTCCAACCCTGGGAGACCGCAGGGATTTCCGACCCCTGTACCCCGTCACTCAGTTTAAGCTTTCCCTTGGCTTTCCAGCCAAAGATTGAATAATTGTGGAATAACAACAGCTCGTACAAGGTTGAATGAACAGTTCGCGGTCTTGACGAGCTTGCTTATTATCGAACCTCTAAGATCGTTCAAATCATGTTCAACTCAAGGGCAAAGCACCTTGTAGTAACCATCTCCAATCCGCTCGTAATCATTATAAACAATTGCGTGGTGCCGCTTAACGTTAATACAACATCTGGAAACGATATGTGTCCTGATCGTCGATTCTGCGTAGATCGTATTGTTACTCTTCATGTGCTCAATCACTTCCTTAGGTGTAAATCTATTATCACCCTTGGCTTTTATAATTGATCTTGTTGCCAGAAATAACGCATCCCTACAACTCCCCTTACTCAATCTGCATCACCCCTGTATTATTTTCCCTATCGTATCATGAACTGCCTTCTTAAGAATAGTAAGTGGCTATTGTGTTTGATTGTTGTGTGTCAGTAGAGTTCACGAATTCATTTCCGCATTGACCATCCATTGTTTTCAATTTTTGGACAGGCTACAATCGGTTCAAGAGGTGAGAGCAATGTTAAAAGCAGAAATACTCAAACAAGCCCAGGCAATGGAGATAGTAATTAGCGAGAATATATTTGAACGTTATTTTGAATATGGTTTGATCGTCAGTGATAAGACTGGACAAGGCTATGTTCGCGGAGTAAAAACCCAATACCATGTACGGAGTATGGAAGCAATTGAGCTGATTGATACGCTTAAATCCAGCAGGATGTTTAAGCATCAGAAGGACTACATATTCATCTTGTACTGGAAAGGCTTCCCCATCCAATGGTACAAGCTTAAAGCTAGAATCATCGAATTCCATACGAGCATTATGAGTAATTTCAAGGACATCGCCGACTACACAGCCAATCCTGATTATAGAGAAATCATTGATGACATCGCTGCCGACGAAGCAGACAAAGCACCTAAAGCAATTGGACGGCCCACCAGCCAATCACGTGAAGTTCAAAAGATGGAAGCCCAGGAAAAAGCCAAGAGATACATTCTCGTGAGTAAGCTCATCTCTGGTTTATTCAACAATGGAACCATCTCCCAGGATGTGTTCCACTCTTTTAACCAAGGAACCAATATTGAGTCAGCATTCATGGATGATTCCATTCTGGTTCATGCAAATAACTGGCTCCAAATGAAGACATGGCGGGATGCCGTCAAACGATCCGAAGAGGAGGACTACCAAGAAACCTATGAGCTTATAGCATTGCTAAAGCAGTATTGGTCAGACTTGGTAGGAAATTACGGGGACTTCTACGACGTCCCACTCATCGGCGGATTCGTAAAGAAGCTAGAAGAGGATTTTCATATCAAGGTCTTCTCCGACCGACCATGGTTCTACAGGTTCGTTACCTTGATCTTGATCAGCGGCGGTTTCCGTCAGCAGCTTCTGAAGTTCTTATCCACTTCAGAAAATAGAAAAAGCTGGAACCAATTAATTGCCGCAATACCTTCTCTACTCACTGATACTTCGGGAGAGGAGGTGACACTCAATGGGTAACATCGGAATCGCACTTGGCGGCGGAAAAGCTTTCTCTGCCCCTGCTTGGTTTATCTTACTTATCATCGGATTTGCAGTAATAGGAATCAACCACGCCATTAAGAAAGTTAAGAACTGATGTATCAGAAACCGCACAGAGCACCTATCCCGCAAAGAGGAAGGTGCTTTTTTCGTAGGGATTTCAGAATATCTATGGACACTAATTTCTAATACCGATACAAAGACTCTAATTATATTAATACATGGTGCTTTTAAACTCTGAGTATGTATAGCATGAGAGACTTGCTCGGATTCATCGTCATAGTAACCAAAATAGCTTGATACAGCACATTTGTAATACGAGACCGCCTATAGAATGAAAAAGAGAGAGCCCAAAAGCGTGCTCTCTCACAATTCATATGAAGGTGAGGGGAGTATTGAAATGTCTATTTAATTGTCTAACGAAGCCTAACCAACGATGACAACCTTAGCGGTACATTTCAATGCCGTGCTCCCTCCGCTTACGCTCCAGTCCGCGCGGGCGAACCCTGGAGGGGTTCAACTCCCTAACTTCACCACGCAAATACAAAAAACACCCCACAGGGTGTCTTTTGTATTTGTATGGAGGTGAGCCGTGGCTGTATAAATCCACAATTCGCCGCCGCGTGATGCTTAGGATGTTTGGAGAGGTTGCGTAATTTCTGGGGGAGCAATACTCTACAATCGTGTACCTTTCCACATGAGATATTTAATGTAGTAAAAGAAGGCACTACCGCTAAAGCCACAAAGGTAACGATTCGCAGTACGAACAAAAAGTCCCCCCCTGAAATCAATTGCCCATATTATACCTTAAGAAACTGGCATATATACCAAGCACTTTATACCGATTTGGTGTGCCCGCAGGCCGGAAATTTGCTGTAACCCCAAAATGCCTTGCCTTCCTTACCCTTCCATTGAACCATCAGTGCCCCGCAAACGCAGACAACAGCGGTACCTGAGGCCACTTGGGAACGGCATTCGCACTAATCATACCCTTTGTCTTTCTCCTCTTTTAACTCGACACTTCCCCCAGCTTTCAGCTTCTGCTCGACGAGACTCCGTGCATCTGCCTTCTTTGAATCACATACAGGATCTTATTGAAATTAATTCATTATCTCGTCTATATCCGCATCTTCCGGCAAATCATTCACACAATTGTCACACAAATATTCTTGAAAAAATTCTTCTTCATAAAACGCTACTTGCCTTGCAATAGTCATTTTCCCTTGCAATTTACACCGATCACAATATTTATTGCGTTTCTTATTCTTCGATTCAATCCTTGGGTAGGATACATAAGGTTCGATTTCTTTAATTTCCAGTAATTCAACAGTACTGATTACGCTAGTTCCAAAATCATATACATATATTAGTTGATCACCAGTTTTTACTCCAAGATTATTTATCTTTACTCTTGAGCCTTCTCCTCCTCCACCGGGTTCTATATCACCATAGCTTTGAGCACTCCAAATCTTACCTTTATAAAACGCGCTTAAATGATCATGACGATCATAATTGAATGTCTCTCTGATCAGTTGGTCTAAGTCTCCGAGCGTTTGATTATCTAAAATTTCAATAATCCTCCAAAATGCCCTTGATTTCAAGGTAACCTTGAATTTATAAACCTTGTTCATAAGTGCTCTCCCATTGCGAATAAATTCTTAAGATTTTTGTCTTTGAATATCCTTTGTAGATATATTAGTTAACGTAAAGTAGATCTAGCATTGCCACATTCCAACGAAAGCTACAGTACCGTCCTAAGCGTCACTATGATGCAACTGACGGTACTGACGCAATTAATGGCAAGACGCTTGGTTTGGACTAGACCGTGACGAACCCCTGTCCAGCCCCTTGAGTTGTGTTTTGCATTGACACGGGTTCGATAAACCGAGCAGTGGTCAAGCAAATCATTTCGCCGCGTCGTATAAATTCCAGATACACGTCCAATTTTACCCTGAAATCTTTGTGAATATCAAATGTTGTGGATATGTTTATATCCTCACAGAAAGTTATGCACAACAAAGCTTTGGCGATTGTGTGCATTGTGTATAAACCTGTGGATAGTTATTCTTTAAACATACCCAACAACATTGATTGGACTCATCTTTTTGTCGCAAATTATATTGCACTAAGAAAACGGGGGCTCTTCTTAGGAGTCCTCCTAGATCTGACCCGCAACAACCAAAATAGCGTCAGTACCGTCAAAAGCGTCACTATGGCGCAACTGACAGTACTGACGCTATTAATGGTAAAACGCTAGGTTTGGACTTGGAGCGTTGCGAACCCCTTTCCGAAAAACCATATTGAACCCCTTTCCAGATACGCAATTGTGGTTTTAAAGGGACAAGGGTTCTAGAAACTGAGCCGTGGCTTAGCAATAGGATGGTAAATAACTCTTGCACTTTTTTCAACTTTTCAACAAGCCAAACCTCCGACCGTATTCATCCAAACCATACAGTGGCCACTCCTTGTAATTCTCCAAAGGATAATGTGATCTAAGAGAGTGAAATTGTCTCCAAATAATTGGCAACACCGTTTCCGGACCTTTAAATCCGAGTAGCAAACATAAAACAGAACGTATATATGGGTTTGGCGCTTCTGTCGCCAGCTTTTCAATCTCATGAAGAGGAAACTCAGAGCATTGATGAAGATACTGAATACCTTGTTCAATCAGAACATCATCTTCCGTGTTCCATAACTTCTCTATTAATGCAGGCGTAACCTGAGCCTCGTATTCACTCAGACGGGAAATGAGTAAATCATAATTAATATTATCCAAGCCTCTACCCAGCATTTGCAATAGTTGGATTGGATTCTGTTCCATACGTATTTGTTTTGCCTCTTCTTCACCCCTACTTGTGATTGACCTTGTTAGATTTGAGGCAATTTGGGTTAACTCGGGCGTCACCAATCTTGCGTGCATTAGCATGGCAGCTGAGAATTGACTTATAGGATAGTAATAGAATAACCACTCATTCACCACTGGGTTATTGATATCCTCGAAAATGTGCCTTCGTTCGTTCTCTGACTTATTCATGCAGCATTTCTTATATTTCAATCCGCTTCCGCAAAAGCATGAATCGTTTCTCCCTATCACATGCAGGGATTTGGGTTTTACATTCAACATATTTTCTTTACCTTTCATTTCATAAGCGAGTTCATTATTTAATCATATAAATTATAGTGACTTTTCTACCAGCACTTCTTCGCTTGTGTGCGCAGGAGCTTTACAAGCAAGAGAAAGAGCAAACGCATAATAGCATCGTTCCATTTGACTCAGTCATTTTGGGTGATTGGTTCGTAAAGTCTATGCTGGGCTTCGAATACAACCCACTCATCGGGAAATTTTTCTCGTACTTCTTCCCGTCGCATACCCACTCACCCCAGCAAAAACATTTACTATCAATATAACATAAAAAAATAACCCGACTGGAAAATTCTTTCAGGTCAGGTCTAAATTCTTATTACTCAAAGTACACATAACACATCCATGTCGAACCCCTGTCCTAAATAAAAAGTTGTGGTTTTATCCGGACAAGGGTTCAAGTAACTGAGCCGTGGCAGTACAAATCCACAATTCGCCGTCGCGTGATGCTTAGGATGTTTGGGGCGGTGGCCTAAGAATACACTGATTTCAAGCATCATCAAAGGCTCAGGAATGTTCACAAGCATTAAAACTAAACAGTTTTTACTACCAAACCTCTACAACTGGTTTATTTACAGCTTCACCTCTAGAAACAAATGATAGTTGGTATTTGTATAGATAGTCTAAGATATCCTTCTCTGTAATATCGAGATAATTATCCCAATCTGAAGGCATTAAGCATACGTGGCTTCGCATAATAGCTTCTAACTCCGGAAATACATCTGGATTCTCTTGAATTGCAAGTTGGTATATTTCCTCCAAGCATATCAGTTTAATCTCTTGCGATTCCTCATATTGCAATTGATTTTGAAACATAATTGTTCCCCCTTCGGCTGTTATGATAATGAAATATCTCATAATTTCCTATAAATTTCGAGATAAGCATATCATAAGCCAGACAGTATCTTTAGTTTAGCGGCTGGATTTCTTCACCAGTTTTATATTGGGCTTCAGATCCAAATCCCTACGAAGGTCAGTTACTTCATTCGTAAGAGTTTCAAGTTGAACGTTGACTTTAGAGGCAACTATTAGCGCACCTTCCGTTACATAGTTTTTCTTAAGATTATCAACTCCACCCAAATCCCCGACTTCTTGTAAGAGTCCAGCAGTAGGAGACAGCCTTTTAGGCATTCCATCATTGCGGAACTTTTCCCTGCTATACCTATCCATTCTCTCAACCTCCAGGAACTATTTTTTCTCTGCTTCTTTTCTAATTGTACCGATAAGTTTGTCACTACGAGTATCTCTACCATCAGTATTTCTAATGGTCCCTGGGGGTAAACCATGCTTTTTCTCAAAGGTTCCCACCGTGCAGTCGCTTCTTGTTTTCCTACTCATTATTTCTCTCCCTGACCCAAAATATGTATTCTCAGAACTACATCCTTTTCAATTGCTTCACGCTCGAAGCAATCGTTTGTACAGCTACTATAATCCCTAACACTAGCCCCGCTGCCTTCACGACTTTCCCCATGTCTCATCCCTCCTTATTCTTGAATAAATCTGAAACTATCCATCCGACAAGCCCAGCGATTAAAAGAGCAAGAAGAACATTTGGAACAGAGGACCCATTCTCGATGTTTCGAATAGTTTCTCTACTCACGTTAGCGCGACGCGCTAGTTCTTCCTGTGACAACCCTACATTTGCCCTCGCCTCAGCGAGTTTCGATACATACTTGGGTTCCAACAATTACCACCCCTTACTTGTTGTAAGCATACCATACTTGTCCAATTGATGACAAGTATTCTTGGCAAATTATTCTTTGCAAAGTAAAGTTGTCGACTAGAGTTTTATAACAGAATGTAGAAAACCACAAAATTAATAAATGAATTCGTGTAAGAGGATATTTGGATAGACGGATCTCCCATTTTCATGGTCGCACTGTCCCCAGTAGCAACCAAAAAAAGCGTCAGTACCGTCAAAAGCGTCCACATGACGCAATTAACGATACTGACGCAATTAATGATAAATCAGGAAGCATTCTTTAAACGTAACTGACCATACCGGCGGTTTTTCTAATGTTTCTCTTGCCTATTTCTCCACAATGTAGTCTTTCTCATTGTAAAAACGATTTAATTGTTTCTGACCTTCAGTAAACCGCTGATTTGTAAACGTCAGTTCTTTTTCATGTATTAGAATCTCTTTGTTTTGATCAAGGGTCCAATTCTCAAATATCCATGAAACCTCGTCACTTGAATTTGTGTATGATACTGATTGGTAACTCCCTTCACCAGCTGACTTTATGTACCCTCTAAAAATACCAAATCCATCGTTCCCCTTCTCATTTTTAATAACTTTGAGCTGACCTTCTTTAACAAACCAGTAGTTAATCAAGCTTCCACTAGAGGCTTGGCACGATGAAAAGGCTAATAAGTCAGGGTTGCCTTTTACAATAAAAACTTCTTTTCCATCATAATTAAACTGACGCTCTCCTAGGTCAAAAAAGTGAACGTCCGTTGTTCCTTTCTTTACTAAAGCGGCGGAATAGTTTCCACTATAAATTCTGTCCCCTTTCATGGCACATGCCCATGTGTAATCATTAATTTTAATCTTCTCTGATTCAGCATATATGTACAGTTCATACGACGTCTTTTTCCCAGCATCAGAGATATCAAACTTAAAAACATTTTTCTTCTTAGCAAACTCTAATTTCTTTTGTGCTTCCTCGTTTTCAGCTTTCCGTTTCAAAGTATCACTGATTAAAGACTTTGCTTCATCAGAACCTGCTAAGTTTTGAGCATTTTCAAAGTGTTTGAGGGCCTCATCAAAATTCTTATCTTGTAAAAGCTTTTTTCCCGTATCGACTTCTTTTGCACTTTTTGAGTTTTTCAATAGCTTTTCAAGTTGCTCAGCCTCTTTCTTTAAAGCTTCATCCTCTATAACGACTTTTTGTACTTCTGCTATGGTTTGTATTGATTTGTCCCATTCCTGAGATTTGAAGAGGCCTTCATATTCATTAATTGCGTTAGTGACTTTTGCTTTAATTGATTCCATTCGAGCTTCTTTAGCTTGAGCTAGAAGATCCTTTGCCTCTTTTTCATTTGGTTCTTGCTCTGTGGCTTTACTAAGAACTTGTATTGCTTTTTCATATTCTTGAACCCCTAATGCTTCTTTTCCTACTTTGATGCTTTCCTTGTACTCCTGAGAAGTGCAACCTATTAATACTAGGAAGATAGCCAGAGTAATAAATCGGATGTTATTCATTAATTCTTCCCTCATTTCACAAGAATGTCCGGCTTCATAAGACCGCAAGAAAACACCGTAACTTTACAAACCACGCATTCCCAAATGATACATTTTCTATGAATGTGAAATTCTACATAAAAAGCCATAATCCTGCACCATTTTCTAGAAATCATGTGACCATCCTCCTACTAAGTAGGACTTTCTCCTTATTTTCGAGGGGATTTCTTAAAATTTTATTTATAGCCCCCAGATTAACTAAAAAAGAGTGAGTACCGAAAATAGCGTCGCTAAAACGCAACTGACGGTAATCACTCAATTAATGTCAAAACTCTTGATTAGGACTTGACCGTGACGCCCACTTTCCCAGCTCTTTGAGTTGTGGTTTTGCACGGACAAGGGTTCGAAAAACTGAGCCGTGGCTGTACAAATCCACAATTCGCCGTCACGTTTTGCTTCGGATGTTTGGGGAGGAAGTGGGTGCACTAACGTTCCGAGATGTAATTTAGAAACTGCTTACCAAACTCGGAAGTACCAGATTGCCATAAGCCCTGCTCTGACATCGTAACGTGAAGCGAATCATAAACAATTAAGCTCCTGCTTCGCAGGTCCGAAACGATCTGATCATAAAAGGCTCGTTTATCAGCTAACTCTGGAAAAGCCTGCGTAAGAATTGTTGCTTTTCCCGCCATGTGATAATTTGGTCTATTTTCGCCAAAATATTTTGCGGGATCACTCAGAAAGGAAAGTATTCTTAGATGCCATTCATTGAATTCATCAATATATGCTAAATACATGAGTTTGATGTTCTCATCAATGCTTAATTTGGGAGTATTAGAAATGGCGTTCATGAGAGCAAGTCTTTTTTCCGCCTGATGAGTTCTCATCGCAATATTATAAGCATGTAACGTGATCGTCAGGAATTCTTCATTTCCCCCTAATTTCTGGATGTCATACCCTTCTTCTTCAAGCTTTTTTAACCTAGCATCCATCTCTAATAATACTTGTTCCCTTCGCTTTGACGCTGGATCAGAGAACGCGACACTGAACAATTCGGAGAGGACTCCACCTGCCGCAGGTATTGAACCTATGCCCGCTTTTACAAGTGCATAGCCTACTTCTTTCATCTTTTCTTTCATTTAATAACACCCCAAATTTTCTAGAATTATAACTTGATAGAACCCCAAAAGGTCATAAAAATGATAATATCTCAAATTTTTAACTCCAATGGATCTAAAATTTATAAGAAAATCGATTTAAACGGTTCTCACAGCCATATTCGGTTGGAAAACTCGTCATATTCTCGGTTTCGACCTTGTTGGGGGCGAATCATAACTTTAATCTTTCGTAAGATGAGTTGGAGTTGGTTGTAATTGTTCTTCCGTCTACCCAATAATAACTCCCCCCATTTATCCCTGAGCTAACAGAGGCTACTACGCCTTGCTTACAGCCCTTGGAGTTCGTTTCTTCGTAGGCTGCCACTTTCCCCATGCTTTCAGTTTCTGTTCAACTACTCCACCATGCCAATAGTCCACTTTAAACTGCTCCGCCTCTTTCTTAGCAGGAGCCGTCAAGTCAGATGTAGTCACCAAAAGGGAAAGAATGCAATCATGATTTCGCTTTGCACCTACTAATTCTCGCACAGTCATTACAGGAACAAAATTGTGATCTGCGTAGCACTTTGCCTGTACAGCAATCTTTTCTCCTCGTTTGTCTATAATGACAAGGTCTACTCCACCGTCGTTACCTCCAACGCCAACTTCCTGAACTGTGTAGCCTTGATCTCTAAAGTACAGAGCAAGAATACGCTCAAACTCCGCTCCATTCAGATCGGCCAAAGGTATTGTTAACAATATTTCATCAGGCCTGCATGTCTTTGACGATCTTTGAGTGTTTGCGAAAGCAGCCTTTTTCGATCGGCTCTTAACTGTGGAAGAACTCCTCCTCTTTCTCTTCTTGCTCGGCTGCATAAGGCCAGAAATCACTCCAAGCAATATGATTCCAACAAAAAACCATATAATCTCTTTCATGTCATCCCCCACCACGATGTATTTCTAATAAATATATTACAACAAATGGTAACAACTTCCTATGACAAAATAGAGAAGCATGTCGAACAAAGCAGATTCAGTCGGCAATTACTTCGTCATTATGCGAACCTGTAGTAACAAAAAGAGCCAGTACCGTGAGAAGCGTCACAATGACACAACTAACGGTACTGACTCAATTAACGACAAAAATCTTGGTTCTGACTAGACCGTGACTAACCCCTTTCCAGCCCTTAAGTTGTGGTTTTGTATGGACAAGGGTTCGATTTTCCGAGCCGTGGCTTGGTAAATCCACAATTCGCCGTCGCGTGATGCTTAGGTTGTTTGGGGCGGTGGCATGATGTCGGAGAAGGATCTCCCCTTTTCTCATCTTTCAGTATCCTTACTGATCTTCTCTACAGTAGGAAAGGAAGCGCACCCTTAAGTCAATCTAAACATGATTGATCACAAAAGCTTTATTTGACAAATAAATTCTTCAGCCAATTCCAAAGTTTTCGCCAGAATCCGAAATTACGTGATTCAAGTGCGTCATAGTAAGCTTTTCGCCGCAACTCCTCTGCGTATCTTCCAGCCTCTACTTCCTCTGGTGTCCACTGACCCGCCCAAATGATGTTGCCCTGCTTTATAAAGTAGTGTGACTTACAAGCTTGCTGCCAGTTTCCGATTGAAGGGTACAGTGACGGTCCTAAAGGTGTCTCTTTTAAAGACCATTCAGTTGGTCCTAGGGGAGTCCGTATCTTTGAACCACAACCACAAGCACACAGATGGGCAGCAGTGCCAAATTCCTCCGATAAATAGAGCACACCTTTTTCCAAGTCTTTGGGCATATATTTAACATGCTGTAATCTAATCTTCATCGGACGACGCACCAACTATCTTCATGTCAGAAATATCAAACAATAAATGGTAGTAGGGTATTTCCTCCGTATAGAATCCACGCAACTGTTTAAATCGAATAATAGCCAAACAAGCATTCAAAGCATTTAGTTCACCGATCTGCACATTAGTCCTGTACATGTCTTCGGGAGTATCCTCAAGTTCTGCCAAGCCTTTCTCGACCACGTTCTGTCCGTCTGCAGCAGAGTAATAGGTCGTTCGGAGCATTCCTTTTAGAGACCCATTTTTCCGATTAAGCCCCATACCCACGTCAATAAAAGGGATCCTCAATGAAATTAGAAGATCAAAAATACCAGCACGTGAGGTTCCTTTATCGACACATACAAAAGCAAAGGTCACACCTTCAAGTTCAGTAGTACTTGTTTTATCGATAAACTTTGCCTCTGAATTCAGTCCCTTTCGGAAGTTCTCGTAACGCGAATTGTAAACTTCTGATTTGAGCTTGCCGAGTTCGTTCAACTCAAGCCTTCCCGGAGAACGGAATGCGTTATGTACGTAGAAGCGGTCTAGATCAAAAGTCCGAATTTCTCTAACTGGTGTTTTGGCGAGGAAGTCGAGAACGTATGCTCCTGTTCCCCCGAGACCAATTACTGCGATAACATCATCCTTGAACTTTGCGGAAAGATCTCCAATCTCCGCTCTGGATGTGAGCGTATCACTCAATTTGAATACAGAATCGGTTCCCTCCTGCTCAACAGTACGAAACGTGTATGGATTGGCACCATGAAGGTCGATAGCTGGTCCAGAGATTATCGCGACATAACTTTCTATCTTTTCAAAGAAATCTCTAAACCCTGTATTATTGGGCTTGTTTGAAAACGAGCGTTCTATGACAACATCGCTACTGGCTTCACTTAACACAAGCGAAATGGGACCACCAGCAAGGTTGGGAATTGGATTCCCGTCAAGATTGTATGGAACTGAACCCGCAAAATAAATCTGATGATCTTCCTGGATAACTTTATTCTGATCAACGAATACGAGCTTGGTTACAATCGCACCTATCTTCAATTCACGTTGATTGTCCAAATATGGTATGTCTCGTATGACCAGATAGTTGTTGTCAAAGGCGACAGCAAAACCATTCCTCACCAAACGCGCTATATCATCATTATGATTGACCAGTCTCTGAAACACTGAAGACCATACCTTCTTTCACTTTGACCGATCCCCCGGGAGGAAGTATTCCTTCCGGCTTGTTACCGTGGCCGTTCTTGTATTTAACGGAGTAAGTGAGCTCTGGATGTTGTGAGTAATTCGGAACCTCTAGCGTGACTACCTCAGCATATGTAATTTCACTTTTTGGCCATTCGTGAGGCGTCGCCTCTACGATGATTGTAATTATCTTTTTGTCTTCTACCATAAACTTCTTACCTCCTTGAATTGATTTATGTAGTTCATTTCAGTTGTTAGCAAAGTAGCCTAATGAGTGCTAATGTAATCATACGCTATTATCAGAAAATTGTAAATACTTTTTTCGAACATACGTTTGAGATACATTAAACATTTCATACGCACAGAAGTTAGTAAAAGTATCAAACTATCAGAATATTATACCAAGAGATTAATAAATTCACATGAAGGACCCCTGTCCGCTTTAACCATTGTGGTTTTGTAAGGACAAGGGTTCATAAATGCGAGCAGTGGCTGTGCAAATCCACAATCCGCCGCCATGTTCTGCTGGCATTGTACATAGAAGTGGCGTAGAGACGGGAGTTATCTGTACCCTCTCCGCCTCTTCCCGCCAGTTGAAGAAGAACCATACATTATTGCTAGCCCTGTAATGGAAAGAACAGCAATTAAAATAAAAGAGTACATTAAAAAGTACAAACTAACTATTCCAATGACGACACCGAAGGAAATAATTAATACTGAAATCCATGGACGCATATCGTACTCTCCACTAAGTTCTAGTGCATTATAAATTGTCGACAAACTTAACATGACCAACGAACCAACAGCCACACAACTTTCTAGCATAACAATTAGATATTCCTTTGTATTGTGCAGATAAAACACAAGATAATCGATGTAAGTATTAGGAATGGTACTAGGTTCCGGTAAAGTTAATATACCTTTTAAAGAAATGTATGAGACTAATATTGCTATTACAACAAGTATAAGGTATGCAATCTTGCTATAAAAAACCTCAAGTGAGCCCCATATTGACTGAAAAATGCTATACAAATGTTCATCCTCCAAACCTTTTATTGTTTGCTTCTAGCCTGTGCTAATACTGAACCAGCCAATGACTTTGTTTTAGCACTCGAAGCGGCACTCCTTAATTCATTGGATGCTTTCGCAGCTAGTGAAGAACTACTGATTTTCTTAGAACTAGATTTCGCCATAATATCACCCCCTACTAATATTTACATTCAAATAGACTAAGTAAATTATCAGGATTTTCTCTATCAGCAACAGTTTTAATATACTTATTGCCATATCGACTTGAAGCAACAATAACGTCTACCGTACGCCCTCCTCTACTTACAATAAAGGTCCATTTACCACTTTCAATTCCCTCGATTGCCTGTTGCTGTGTAATGCGCCATGAAGAACCATCAGCATTTTGCCCACCGATATGTGTTATTCTCTCGTGCGAGTTGTAACGATCACTTTTGTTTATACAAAGAATTTGATGTCTTGCTGCCATAGAAACAGCCTCCCTGGTTTCATGATTTGGTAAAATTATATATATTAAGCTTGTTTGCACAAGATATATTTGTGTTGAATATCAACTCAACATCTATCTTGAAAAAATGGGGCAGTTAAAAAGAAATCTGCCCACCAAAATCTTCTTTTGAATTATGTATTTTGCCCATATCATCAATATATAATAAATTTAGCGAGTGCAAGCGCACTTTCAATGCAGAAATTGTTACCTTGAACATATCCGCAATGTTATATAAATGGCGGAATGTTATTTTATTGGTAGTTTCCTTTAATTCATTAATGGTTTGTATAATAATTGGCCTAGGCATTAAGAGACACCCAGCGAACATGTCAGCCTGTACTTCTTCAGGGGGCTTCTTAGAAAAGCTCCGGCAATAATAAATTTCCTCGTCTTCAATTGAAATTGCCAACTGACCATGAAATTTATCATCTACGTGCAAGACCCAATGCCCGAGTTCATGAGCCATTGTAAAATGCATTGTACCAATCTTTTCCTCGAATAAATCCCTACAAGATTCATTCATAACAATTTTACGCTTCTGGGGGAAAATTGCTGCCATTACCAACCCTGATGGGTCAAAATGATCGATTACATCCCATTCAATGTCTAAACCAAAATGAAACTCAATAATCGCATCAACTGGTACTTCTATTGAGGAACTATCCGGCGAACCAATTGGAAATCCATATTGCATTAAAATTTTCTCGGTTATTGCTTCCATCTGTTCGAGAGAAATGAAAGGTACCTTAGCCACTATCTGCTATTCCCCCTTAACATTGCCATCAACAATACGATGGATTGCTTTCCATTGCTCGGGAGAAATATTTTGTACTTTTCTCAAAAAGGCTGGGATTTCCTCATTTTCAGAAATAACCTTCTGAAAATCACTCGGTATCTTTTTCGCAGCAAGTATCATCGTGTCAGGATCAACATCCAGTACTTCAGCTATCTTGAGTATTTTATCCTCCGCTGGGGGATCCATGGTGCCACTTTCGATCTTACTAATATAAGTAAAATCAATACCCACGAGTTCAGCAAGTTTTCGCTGACTAACCTTTCTTTCTTTCCGAAGGGATTTTAGCATTTCGCCGAAATCACTCATAGAACACACTGCCCTTCTATATTTAGAATATTACAGAATGTTGAGTTGATTGTCAACACAATTATAATTCTTAATTTAAATTATATCATACAGGTTGAATTAAGACACTTAAAAAAGCGTCAATACCATCAAAAACGTCATCATGACGCATCTGACAGTACTGACGCTTTAATGTTAAGACGGTTGGTTTCGCTGCTGGATTTTTCCTTTTCGTTTACTTAAAACCCAAGGTTGCCTGAACAAGATTTCAGAAATGAGAACAGTCAATCACATAGTAACTATGCCAAGCCATAATCCCCCACAATGTTAAGTTTAGCTTTCAGTGGGAGGCTAGACCGTACCTCCTCTACCTTTTCTGCGCTCGCAAAGCCGCTTAAATCAAGGTTATTTCACCTCTAAAGAATGACGCTCTATCCATAATGTTAGAGGACGAAAGCGTTTCTGCTTTCGTCCTCTTGTCTGCCCTAAAGCAAAAGGATAAGCCTTAACTGCGGCTTATCCTTTTGCTACTCGCGGTCTAAATATTCCGTACCTTGAACGCTTTCCAATCGGACGCAACGTGAAGCTCCGCGCCGCTGTCGACCGCTTTGAAATGCGCCTTGCCACAACGGATTTTCAAATCCTCACGCCCGCGCAAATTCAGCTCGTTTGTGCTACCCTTCGTTTCCAGGATGAAGTACAGCTTTTTCATGCCGTCTATCTCGACGTAAACCGCCCAATCCGGGTTGTATGTGCCTATGGGCGTATCAACCTTGAAGCGGCTCGGCAATTTCAAAAACATCTTCACATCCGGGTCGTCGTCCAAGTCAAGAGCAAAAGGCTTTTCAATCGTCGTGCTGTCGTAAATAATGTAGTCATACACGCTATTTTCGACGGCTACGGCATTACGGTCAAGGTTGGCGATAAGTTCCGTGGTATCAAAAATCTCCTGCACAAAGTATTCTTCGCCATACAGCTTCTTGTAGCTGATACCGTCGATTGCGAGAGTACGGCGTACGTTAAGAATGATTTGCGCCGCATTCTCAATAAACATCTGAGGATTGTTTAGAAATTCACCAAGCCGCCCGCTTTGCTTCAATATCTCGCATACCGTGGCGCGTTTCGTCAAGGTTTGTTCGCCTATGATGGCAAGAATATTCGGTAAGGATGAATAACTGTCCGCAAGGTCGGCGGTTTTAATACCGCGCTCGGTATAGGTCACACCCGGCTGCTCAATATGTATGTCCGCCGTCTGCGTGATAACCCTTGCTTTTGGTATTGGCTCCATTTTTTTAAAACCATCGACGCTGCGGCGCACAAGCTCGTTTTCGTCAATCTTTACCCGGTAAACCGTCTTTTGCTTTATCTTACCCCACAACTCCAAAAACTCCGGCGACACGGTCACTTCCTTTTTCAAGCGTACTGTAACGTCCCGTGAAGCGTCGCGGATTGGCGGCTTTGTATCGGTGCGGCGCAGAATTGCTTCAACCTGTGCCCTCGCGCTTTCAAAAAGCGGCGGCAAATCGAGCGTACCGTTTTGCAGGGCGGTTTTCATCCCGTCCTTTATCTTGCCGGACTTTGCGATATAACCCTTTTCTTCAAAGTGACTCAAAAGCCCCTGCGCGTCGTCATAGGAAATCGTGTTCTGCACAACGACTGTTTTTGTCGCGTAAAGCTCTGTAATCGATCCAGGCGTGATGCTTCCCTCGCGGGCGATGATTTCTATCGCTTTTGTTTTCGCTTTTTCAAGCTCCTGCGGCAATTCGACGGCTGCCACTGTGGGCGCATCGTTCTTAATAAAGCCCTCAACCGCAAGGTGAGAAAGCAGCGTTTCGGCTTGCTCCTCCGTCAGTGGCTTTTCCTCGGTTGCGGTTTCTTCAAACACCATACCCCTGAACAGGTCAAGCTGCAAAACACCAAACTTAATGCCTGTTTCGTCCTCAATTTCCTTTTGTAGCGTGTCGGCAAATTCCGCAAAGCTCTCGTTCGCCATAACGTGCAACAGGTTAATATTCCTATCCTCGATACGCTCTCCATCTTGATTGACGCAAAGGCGTAAGCCGCGCCCTACTTTCTGCCGGGCGGTTAGCGTGCTTTTCTGCTCAATGAGCGTACAGACTTGAAACACATTCGGGTTGTCCCACCCCTCTTTTAGTGCGGAATGTGAGAAGATAAAGCGTAGGGGGCAATCGAAAGACAACAGCCATTCTTTGTCTTTCATAATTGTGTTGTAAGTATTGTAGTCATCCAACGTGTCGCCTTTGGTATTTTTGTAAATCCCCTTTTTGTCCTGCGAAAAATAGCCGTCGTGAACGAGCTGCGCGTGGGCAGAAAAGTGGCTTTTTAAAGCAGCGTACTTCGGTAATCCCATCAGCTCGGTATAGATTTCCTCAAACATCTGCGCGTAAACGCCTTTGCCGCCGTCCTCGGCGCGGTACTTCTTTACCTCGTCGATAAAGAACAGGGACAGCACTTTAATGCCCTTTTCCGTATAGCGCAGTTCTTTATCTAGATGCGCCTCTATTGTCCGGCGTATCTGTGCCTGCTTTATCAAGGTTTCGTCAATATCACCTATAGCTTGATGAATCCGCACAACTTCGGTATTGGAGAATTCAATCTGCTCCATTTCGGGGGTACAGTCAATGCCAGAGATGGAATATAACCCTCGTATAATTCGCGGTTGCCGGACAGGGCGAACAAATCCGCACCCGGTTTTACGGTAACTGCCTTGCGGCTCATCTTGCCGTCCTTGCCCTCAATATCCAGCTCTATCCGCGCCCGGAAGCCATTGTCATTGGAAACGGAGAGCAGCCGGATATAGGGACGATTAAAGCCACCCACCACTTGGTTAGAGGATACACAAATTTGCTTGACAAGCCCCATTTGGTAAGCGTCAACAGGAGTTAGGCGATAGAGCAAATTGACCTTTTCCCGATGAGTTGCGGAATAGCGGAATACGCACAGTGGATTAAGGGACGCGATAGCGTCCTTTGCCTTTTGGGTGTTGTCCACACTCTGTGGCTCGTCAATGATGACGATGGGGTTTGTGTCCTGTATAAAGCGGATAGCCGCGTCGCCGTTCAATCTATCCTGCTGCTGATGGATAATATTCTCCGCTTTTCGGAAAGCGTCGATATTGATAATCATGATTTCAATATTCGCGCTGGTGGCAAACTGCCGCACATCGGACAGATTTGTGCTGTTGTATATAAAATTGCGGCAGGGGACGTTATCATACAGGGTCGCGAAATGCTCGCCTGTGATTTCAAAGGATTTATACACTCCCTCTCGGATGGCCACGCTCGGTACAACGATGATAAACTTGGTAAAGCCAAATTCCTTATGCAGTTCAAAGATAGTTTTTGTGTAAACATAGGTCTTACCCGTGCCGGTTTCCATTTCGATGGAGAATTGCCGCCCCTGTAAATCCGCCGTCAAAGGTAAGGCGTTTTGCTTTTGCACAGCACGCATATTTTCGATAATGTCCGCGTCGCTGATATATAGGGCGTTGGAAACGCCAACGCTTGCGAACAACTCCATCTGCCCGCCGCTTTGTTCCATGCTGAACGTGGACGTTCCCCGCTGTTGACCGTGAAAGAGGGTGCAAACGGCGTTTACTGCGTCGGTTTGAAAGTCTTGCTGCTTGAATTTTAGTTTCAAAACGTTCCCCCCTTTACACGATCTTCAGCTCAATGCCCTTGTTTTCCAGTAGATAATGGGCGTTGGACATAGCAGAGTTATCCGCAAGGGCATCTTCCGCGATAGCAATTTTTTGCGGCTGATATGCCGCCATTTTTTCGATATGCCCGGCAGTAACCCCCGGCTGCAAGCAGATAAGCAACCTGTTATCTGCCACGGCGCAAACGGTCAAGCCGTCAATATCAAGGGCGGTT
Organism: Paenibacillus alginolyticus DSM 5050 = NBRC 15375; assembly: GCF_000422905.1. GTDB lineage: Bacteria > Bacillota > Bacilli > Paenibacillales > NBRC-103111 > Paenibacillus_E > Paenibacillus_E alginolyticus. The sequence continues at coordinate 50,493 of NZ_AUGY01000041.1, read as the reverse complement.
ACGTTTTCAGTCAGCGGGTAGCCCATTTTCAGCAGGATTTCATAGACCAGATCCGTATCGCTGCGGTCAGCTTTCAGCCCGTCGATATTCCCGTTCATGCGGTTTAGAAGCGTATCAACATCGTCGCCCTCAATTGGTGTGTCGTCCCAAAGCTTCATGTTGGAACTATCCAGCTTGAACACCTTAAAGCCAATATCAAGAGGTGCCTTGTCACCATCAAAGGCAATCTGACCGCCGTCTGCTTCAAGGATTTTCTTTCCGGCGCGGCGGATACGCTCTTTGCCGATTTCACAGATGTTTTGATACCCGGCATTGAATGCATCGCTCTTCTCGTCGCACACTTCGGGAAGCTGCACGCAGATAAACCGGCGGTTACCGCCGTCATCGGCGTTAAGCTGCATAACCGAGTGGGCAGTTGTTGCACTACCGCTGAAAAAGTCAAGAATTATGTCGTCTTGATTTGTCGCCAGTTTCACAATACGTTTTAACAAACGTGTCGGCTTTGGAGTGTCAAATGGTACACTTTCAAACAAATCCTTTATTTCTTTCTTACCTTCTTGATTGTGTCCGACTTCATTATATCTCCATATTGTTTGACATGCCGTTCCTTGCTTAACTTCGGTCAAAAAGCGCTTCAATGCGGGTACATTGTTACCATCCGATCCAAACCATACGCGATTATCTGCAATCATTTCATTCATTACTTTTTCGGTATATACCCAACATCTACCCGCTGTTGGATGATGCTCTTTCCCATTTGGTGCCCGCAATACATAGAATTGGCTTGCAGTTCCATGCCCGCCTTGGGCTGTTGCATTCTCGGCTTTCCAAGGGCCTCTTGGATCGTCATCCAAATTTTTATATCTGGCGTTCATTTCTTCGGTGCGCTCTAACAAATTGGGAAACCATAAATCTTTTCTTTTAGCATAAACAAGAATAAAATCATGGCTTTCAGAAAACCATTGTACGGCATTTTGGGGGCTGTATCTTTTTTCCCAAACAACTGTGTCAATAAAGTTTTCTTCTCCAAACACTTCATCGCAAAGTTTACGAAGATTGGTAACCTCAACATCATCAATAGAAATGAAAATAACCCCATCATCACGCAAAAGGTTAGCGGCAAGCCGCAAACGCGGGTACATCATATTCAGCCAGTTGGTATGATACCTCCCCATTGTTTCGGGATTGCTCTTGGTGGTCTGCTGTGTCACCTCTTTATACCGCGCCAGCGGGTCGGCAAAGTCGTCTTCATACACAAAATCGTTGCCCGTGTTGTAGGGCGGGTCTATGTAAATCATCTTGACTTTGCGAAAATAGGACCTTTGTAGCAGCTTCAAAACCTCTAAATTATCGCCCTCAATATAGAGGTTTTGCGTTGTATCAAAGTTTACGCTTTCTTCCGTGCAAGGGCGCAGCGTTGCCGTGCTGCGCTTTTGTGCAAGGCGCAGACAATCGCTTTTGCCTTTCCATTTGAACTCATATTTTTCAAAATCGTCGGTGATATACTCGCCACAGAGGGACAGCAGTTTGTCAATATCTAATCTAGCCTCGGTAAAACACTCCGGGAAAATTGTTTGCAGCTTGTCCCGCTGTGCCTGCTCTATATCCATGCTCATGCCGTCAATTTTTTCAGTCACTATTTGTTTCCTCCGTCCTGTTTTTTCGGGCGTTTATATCCCCTATATTTACCGCTTTTTATCCTTGCATCCTGCGGTTTCTGCGTGTCGGCGGGCATGACCCACGATGCGCCAATTTTATATGAGCTTTTAATTCTTCCGTCCCGGCATAGCTCCGATATGCGCCGTGGGGTAACGCCCCACAGCTTACCCGCCTGTTCTGTCGTCATAATATCCATAAAATCGCCCCTCGCTCGGCACAGTTTCATATGGAAGAATTATAGAACATTTGCGGAAGTATATCAATCCGCGATGTGTTTTTCTTTTGCTTTCCAAAAGCACTCTATAATCAGCGATGAAAAATATATTTGAAGTTTTTCACTCAAAACTTTGGCAAAATCGGCTTGTAGTAAAAGGGGGGAACACATGGAAAACCGAAAACGGGATTTTCAAGTTATCGTGCGCGTGACAGAGCAGGAGCGACGGTTTATAGATGTAGATTCGATTCTTAACATAAATATATTTCAGAATCTACCACCATGCTAACCTGCCCGTCCCTCAGTAACAACATCAAATCAGACCACTGAAGATTTCCCTTTAACTATAACAATTAAATCCTTGCCAAGCTTAAAGAAAGCATTTGACATCGCAGAACGAATCCGACTAGCAACAAAAAGAAGAGTCTGTACCGTCAAAAGCTTCACAACCACACAGTACTGTGTATATCACCAAAATCGTAAAAGCTCAGATCATAAACATGTACTATAACATTGAAGCCCAAGGATATCCTCCTTGGGCTATTCTCATTTGGAAGGATAGTTGATATGAAGGTAGCCAAACTCATTCTAGACAAGATCAAAGAAACTTTTGAACACAACGGAAACATTCTGATCGAACAAGAGGGAACCAACGTCTGGGTGATGGCCATCGCGATGGTAGCGTTACCCGATGGTATAACGGAGGAGGGATAATTACTGTAAGGCTAGTATTAAGGACCACCGACAGGAGCGGAACCAATCCATACGTCGATGGAACGGACGCCTACGTTTGCGTAGACGTAATAAGCGAAAAAGTTGAATTTGCAAGGGAGGACCTCTGGATAGACGGTCCTCCCATTTTTCATGGCGGCACCGTCCCCGCTGCGCTCGCCTGGGTGCGGGAGCTTGCCGAACCGTTCTACCTCCAGCTCAAAGACCCGTTCCTGGACTCAGAGCAGCGGTTCGCCCTGAATGGACACGACGAGGATTACGTGCTGCCAAAAGAACATGAACCTACAAATCCGCCTAACTCTTTCAACCCCGAAGACATCGACAACTGGAACTAACCCTGCAACACTCCATCAAATGTAAAAGTACCGTCAAAAGCGCCACCTAGACACAACTGACGGTACTTTCAGAAAACTTGGTTGGAATGAGATCGTATCGAACCCCTGTCATCATTCATTTTTCCAACTCGTGGCTATGCAAAACCATAATTCGCCGTTCCATACTACTTCGAGAATTGAGAAGCTTCATAAGTCTCAAGAAACCATCATGTACTTGACTCAGAGGTAGAGAAAGTCAAAAAATCATGATCCAACAACTTTAACTTGAGGGATCTACTAAAACCATCTAATCCCGCGTATATAGTTTCATGATTAATATTCATTTGTTGTAGTTTATCCCATGAATCCAGAATCAAGCGTTTTGGGAAGACAAACTTATGGGCAACGTACATGCCTTCGCCACCAATCTTTCCATCTGATAAATTGTAGCTCTCCAGTATGGTGCTTAAAGTTTCATTGTTTCGATTGGGGACTAAAAACAAACCTTGTTGTCTTCTAATCCTCTCGCTTTTAGAGAATGGTTCAAACACTCTTACAAATGAAGGAGTTGTCTTATCCGACGAAAAAGCTAATGATCGATCGTATTGTGCTGATTCTATTCGTTGATCATCAACTTGTTTTAAAGCTTGGGGATTCAATGCGTAAATACAGTAATCATCTGTCGCGCCATCCAATGCAAAAAAAGCAGCAACATACGGGGAGAATGTCCAATCTATTAACCTCGTAGGTGCTCCATGATGTTGCATAAGAGACCATGCTTCTAGCCGGTACCTCGCAATTTCTTTGTATTCACTGGATTCGGGTTCGTAAAGTTTGTGATTGGAGTATAGGTTATATGAAGATGTAAACTCCCTGAGCAATTTCATTTCATATCTGTTGTAGCCAATTTTGGCGTCCATCCCAATGTCTTTATAAAGTTGCTTCACCTTGCTAAATTCCCTGTACAGAGAAGATTCCAACTGCCAGCCGCTGTTCGCCTGTCCTCTAAAAATCCATTTCCCCCTTGAGAATCGAAAAATACATTCTTCATACTCAGCCCAACTCTTAAGTGTATACTCATGCCACATATGCACGTAACCTCCTATCTAGACCATTATCATGTGATACCTCGCTACATCTTCCTATGTAAAATAGTACTACAGTCAAGTGCATTCTCCTACATCACAAACTATTTTTTCATGTCCAACCAGTAGAATTGGCATGGGAGGACCTCTGGATGGATGGTCCTCCCATTTTTCATGGCGGCAGCATTCCCGCCGTGCTCGCCTGGGTGCGGGAGCTTGCCGAGCCGTTCTACCTCCAGCTCAAAGACCCGTTCCTGACGACGGAGCAGCGGATCGCACTGAACGGACACGACGAGGACTACGTGCTGCCGGAAGAACAGAAAGAATCGCCCTCCCCAAAAGTGATCAATCCCGACGACTTCGACAATTGGGGGATCTAGCCCAGCAACATTCCCTTAAAAGCGAAAGTACCGTCAAAAGCGTCACCGTGAAGCAACTGACGGTACAAAAACATGTAAATCATTTCTTTTCCCTGGCTCCTTTGATAGGGGTGTTGCCCTTGATCTTCGACCTCATATAAGCAATATGGATGACAGACGGCATAGTTACCCTATACTCAGGACCCGCGATAGATAATAGTGCTAACATTCCCGTTACTGTCAAGCCAATTGGCCCAGCGAATCTTGAGACTCCCTTCATTATTTTAGCGTTTACTCCAAATGATAACCCTTTTCCAAATATACTTTTTGCGACACCATTAGCGACACTAAGGATAATTTTGTAACTTTTAAACCCCTCTTTCCTTATCGCTAATTGTACGGCTAACAGAATGGCAGGTAGAGTAAATTCCGTTAAATCAAAATCCATAAACCGGCAAAACCCTTCTAATTCTTCAGGGGACATTAATTCCAAAGAGTCGGAAAGCACCTTCTGCAACAAATCACTTTCAATTGCTTCTGTCGAACTTTTCTTATCATATTTGACCTCAAATTTATCGCAAACATCGGTAAGCACTTCCCTGTATAGAACCCCTTCTCCACCACGTAAAAATGTCACAACCGAGTTTGCCCCGAAGCGTTGAACCTCCTCGGCTATTAAATCCCAATAAAGCTTGTGGTGGGGTTGATATTGTATGTAGCGGCTGTTCGAACTCAGTCCTTCTGCAAAGCGCTTATTGCCATCATAATCGTACACCAAATATTTGATAAGAATATCCAAATCTTCGTTACTGGCATTCTCCAAAAACATCAAATCTACATCCTGCCTATAGCCCAAAAAAATTACCCCCTTTAGTTTTTCGATTATTACTTCACGATGTCACAACTATCTTCGAGAGAATAATAAACACGAAATTGACGGAACTAATCCTATTTATTGAATTGGAGTGATCCCAAATGACCCTTTTACTCAACGAAAAAGAAAAACGCTCACTCGCCACAGTCATCACCGAACGGATCGACGAGCACTTGTCCCGATTCCCCTACGCCAGATACCCACCGAACCGCTGGAAGAGTGGCGGCGAATTTTCTGCGATCCGAAGAACGTGCCGACTGAGACACTCAAGCAGGCACTCGGCTGGCACTTTGGAGGCTGGCAACGCAAGGACCTCGCCCTCGCCCACCGCAAAGCCATCTTGGAGATCGTCAAGGCGTGGCCCGAGTTCGCGGAGACCGCCGCACACGACCCAGAACAGGCGTTTGCCTTCTGGGAGAGAAAACTCCCCGCTTGGCATCACGGGTTCAGCGCGACAGCATTCCTGCTGCACCTCCACCGACCGGACGCTTTCGAGATCGCGGACCGGCACCGGCTTGACGCCATGTTCGAACTGCTCAAGGCCATCGACCACTCCGACAGAGACCGCGCAAACAACCTGTCGCTGACCGACCTTCAGGACTACACCGCGTTCTTCCGTGCCGTTTTCCCCAAGCTTCCTTACGGTAGCGAATCCCGAGTCAAGCTCGACCGATTCCTTAAAATGTACGGCAACCGCCATGCGTACAAGCACGTCACCCAGGATTTCAAGGCGAAGGAAGCGGCAATAAAGTCGTTTTCTTGGGAGACCGTAGCCTCGAAACGGTTCAGGTTCGGGCAGATCGCAAACCATTCCAACGCGGATGTCCTGTTCGCCTGCTTTCTGCTTACGCTCGAAGCCGAAAACCATACGCTTGAAGACCTGACCATCGGCGACGTCATCGACCGCCTTCCTCTCGGTACCGGAGGGCTCTGCAACCCGGCCAGCTTCAACTACGCGCTAGTGTCGCTTTTTAGCGGGCAAAAACAGCGCGATTTCTGGATATTCGAGAATCCTGAGATCAAGCACGCCTTCACCGAGCAGGCCAACAATTCGACGCGGGACATGCGCTTCTACCTCAAGTACACAGCGGAGAAAATTTCCGTCAATCCCAAGTACGTGAGCACGAAAGGGTGAGAATATGGACAAAGACCGAGCCGTAAATACTAACCTGATCGAGCGGGAAGACGATCTTCTCGAACAGATAGACGCCTGCCAGCAGATCCTCGCGGCGACGTGGCGATTTCTCCGCGAAACGGACGAGCCGATCCACCTTCCTGCCCTCCGGCGACTGATGATGGCCCTCCGAACTGTCGAACGTAGCATCGACGACGAAATGCTCGACGTCAGGCTTGAACTCCTGCAATTTGCCAAACCGCCCGCTGGCGGCACTCCCGGCGCGAACAAGGCATTAGAGTAGACGTCTACGTCTACATCGATGCCGACATCTACGATTTTGTTTACGTTGATGTCGAAACCACTACATGCCAAAGGGAGTGAATTGTCATGAGAAAGAGATCGTTTAGCTTTAGCGCCATAGCGGCGCAGGCAAGGGAGAACCAGCAACGTAACTTAGAGGAGGAACTTTTCCTCTTCACAGAGGAGGAGAGCCTCGACGTGCCGAACATAACGCAAAACTTCGGCAGCGAGGAAGAATCCACGAGTACAGTTGCACAATTACACGGAATGAAACTGAACGTCGACACCGAAACGACAAGGCCACGAAAAGCCATTCCGGTCAACAAACCCAACGAAGTCGCGCCACCGGACCCCGCTGTGCGGCCCAAAATTGCGATGAAACCCGCCCCGATACCGACCGAACCGGGAACGGAAAAGCCCGCGCCGCGTCAACCAACCGCCGACGCCAAGCCGAAGCCATCCGGCAAGCCGGTCGAGCCGAAAGCCATGCCTTACGGTGAACGGTACGAGCGGATCACGACGTACCTCGAAAAGCCGCTGTTCCGCCGCGTTCACGACCTGCACAAGCTCGGCGCAGTCAACAAGATCGCGAGCCTGCTGAACGCCGCAGTCAGGGAATACCTCGACCGCCATTATCCAATAAAGTAAAAAAGAATTGCCCGATTCCTCCAAGGGGATCGGGCACGTTCAGTTCGATTTCCGCTTCTCGGCGTCGATCGTAGCCATGACGTCTTTCGCCATTTTACGGATCAGTTCAATCTCCTCAATGCTTCGTTCCTCCAAAAATGATGAGAGTACTCGGAGGGATAAGCGCTTCTCTTCAAGCCCCTTCCCCAGCTCAAGTTCACCGAACCGGAAAGCGTCGATCGGCTCGGCATCCAGCGCCGTGACGATTTTCTCTAAACTCTCTAATGAGATATTTCTTTCGCCGCGCTCTATGCCAGCTAGGTAGGAATCGGAAACACTTCCCGCCCGTTCCGCAAGCGTAGCTTGGGATAATCCCTTCGCTTTCCGCAACGCTCGGATGCGCTTTCCCACCAAAAGTTTCAAGTCCGACACAAAACCACCATCCCTTCTACTCCGATGGTAGAGAAGTGCATTCCTGACTAGAAGAATACTAAACTATCATTTTGTATTGTATTTGCACTTATAAGTTCATATAATGATATTGTCGTTTATTGCCATTTTCTGTTTGTTGGAATATAGGACTCAGGATCTATCTATTTATCTATTCTTGCGGGGTGAAATCAATGCGAAAAGTTTTAGCAATATGCCTATCTACCGCCCTGCTGCTCAGCGGTTGCGGACAAAAGCAAATGTCAGCATCAACAGATTCAAACCAGCAGCAATCAAAACCAACGGCGTCCAATGTCCAAACTGAAAAAACTGCAGAAACGCCCACGGAAAAACTCCAGAAAAATTCCAGCCAAGAAAACAAAGACGATACCCTAGTTCAAGAGCCATCATCACCTTTTGAATGGGTACGCGACGAAAATGGAGAAGCAAAGGGCATAAGTGTCATTCTCAATAAGACAGGAGTTACACCCAAGAGAAACATTTACTTGGACATGCGAATCAAAAATATGACAGACCGAGTAATAACTTTGCACCGCAACCACTTTCAATTGAAGACTGCGGATGGGCAAATCCTTGATACTACTTTGGAGGACTCTTTTACATCAGGTGAAATAAAGCTTGCCCCACGGGGGCATATCGACATTTTCAAAGTCGCTTTCAACGTTCAGCCGGAGAAAATAGACAGCGTCGCTTTAGTTGATTCCAGAGACGAGCCCTTAAGCTTCGTGAAATTCGACGAAAACTCAAAAAAAATAGAGGTTACGAGCAAAGAGACACCTGTTCCTGCGGAGGCAAGTACCAAGGCAGATGGCTTCTTGTACGACGAATTGGTTAACAGCTATGAAAATATGCTTATAAGCGCGATTAATCAAGAGGATTTTTCGTTGGTGGAACCGATGCTGCTCAAGGGAAGCAGTCTTTACAGGGACCAAAAGAAGCTGGTCGAGGATCTGAGCCAAAGGGGAATCAAGGAAGAACTCGTTCAATACGAAATCAAAAATACTGAGAACGATACAGAGAGTAAAACGATGTACATAACCGTTCGGGAGGTCATCAAAGTCAAGAAAAAAGACGGCGAGTCGACCAACGAGTACACCTGGGTTTACACCGTCAAAAAGAATGATGAGGGTAGGTTCCAGTTCAGCGACATACGCAAGCCTTAACGCGGACATTCGAAATACCCTAAACTAAACCACGAGGTGACGAGCATGAAAGTTTTAGGCATCATTCTCATTATACTGGCTGTTGCAGGCGGAATCATGGCATCGCTGATGTTCGGCGACATCGGCATAACCACTTTCATCGGCTCCCTCACTTCCCTCTTGGCCGGGCTAGGGCTGCTGAAAGCGAACAAGGAGATCAAAGCACTAAAAAGCAAGTAGGATTTTTGACGATGACCTTTTCCGTCTTGTGACAACAAACCAAGGAGGCTAAAAACAAATGAAAAAAAGACTCACTGCAATACTCATTACCCTAATGCTGCTCGCGTTCGCCATCCCGGCCTACGCGGTAGACAGCGTCCAGACGCTGAAACCGGATGTCGATCCGGTAATCGTCAACGGAAACACGCTTGTCCCAGTTCGCGCTCTCGCCGAGTGGATGGGCTTCCCCGTCAAGTTCGAACCCAACACTCAGGCCGTCAAGGTTGGCGACATGCAGCTGTACCAGAACACAGGCGCCAATTCCGACAGCTTCACCTACCCGCTCATCCTCTCGATCGGCAAAATGAAAGCGAGCGTCAAAGGTGCCAGCAAAGAGCTGGAAGTACCGCCGATCATTTGGAACGGCAGTACGCTGATCCCGCTGCGGTTCTTTTCCGAATCGCTCGGTGCGAAGTTGTCATGGAACGGCGACACGAAGGAGATTACGTTCGACTACCAGGGCAAGAAAGCAAAGCTTGTCGTACCACCACAGTCCGATGATACAACAGCCAGTCTTGAGGCGACGGTGAGTCCCCTCATCAAAACATACCAGTTCGAAAAAACGGCGATGAACGGGCCTTTATACAAGGAACTGGAGAAAAGCCCGACTAAGTACAAGGACAAGCCCGCCTATTTCTTTGGCCAAGTCTTTCAGGCGATCGAAGATAGCGACGGTGCGACACTGCTGCTACTGGACGTCAACTTCGGGGGAACCCAGCAGCTCGTTGCTGTCATGTCCGCCACGAGCATGAACGACGTGCAGGAAGGCGATTTCGTGAACGTCTACGGCATCTGCTCCGACCCGTATACCTATATAACGAAATCGGAGTATAGAAACACCGTCCCTGCCCTCATACTCACCGAGTATTCCAAGCGAAAAGTTACCGCCGACAGCGGGACTTCCGCAACACAGCAGGGAGCAGACACTGACTCCTCCGTAGGGGACTTTTGGGCGAAAAAGGATCTTCAGCAAATATCCATAAACCTTAAAGGGGATAAGTTAGAGCTGGTGAGCCCTACCCCACCAACCAGCGACATTCAAATCAAGTCCATTCAGATCGAAAGTTACTCACTCGCAGTCACAGCACCTGTACGTTACGGAACAAGAGACAATAACGGAATACAGTTTCCTTTCTCATCCTTTACTGACAAGAACGGAAACGTATTTCCCCCTAAGGACAAGCAATTGTATTTCGTCAAAGTTGTGACACAATCCAGCGAAATCACAAAATTTGTGCAGTACGACAAGAACGGGGTAACGAAGTTGGATGAAGAGTTCGGTCGCCATTTAAACCGGCTGCTCGAAGTCGCGAGCGTACAGCAGGGATCGCTGATGCTCCATTTCGATACGGACCGGGACTTTATCATCAGCAAAGTGGTCGTTGACGGAGGATACAAGTCTGAACCCAGTAAGCCTCTGCTTGTCTCCCGTTCAACCGGCAACGTTTCGATCCAACTGAGCGACTTGAAGGATTCCGGCGGCAATCCGCTTTCTGCGGTCGACAAGAAATTCTGGCAGACGAGCCATAATGTCACCGTCTCGACCATGTACGGGGACTTCACTTACAGCTTTGACTCTGTAGCCATCAGCAACACACCAAGACTCAATACAGCAGACCCTACTCCATTCATTAAGAATGATCCGCCCGATGATTCAAAATCAAGGCTCAATACTGCCGGTAACTAACTGAACTAGACTGGAGTAACTCTGCATGGTCAAGATCATCCTTGCAATTGGATTACTTTTCTTCTATGTAATAGACCTTCTTTCTGGGGGATCGCTTTCGAACCATGTACAACGCACCTCTAACTGGGTAGGAAACAAGCTAGAGCATCGTGGCGTAACGAGCCGACAAAGGGAGCCGAACATGGACGATGAAGTGATTAACAACATCAATGCCGCAATCGACGAGAGGCGCAAGAGCTTGTATCAACGTTACAAATAAGACCAAATTTCGCATGGGGGCTGAGGGCAATGAGCATGGAGAACGGTTTGGAGAGCATTTCGAAGGTGCTGGAGTGGGCGTACGAGAAGGCCGTAACCGGAGGGATACCGGGGACGGATTCCGCCTACGAAATGGCGGACGAGTACATGAAGCAGGAAGGTACGCTGACGGACAGGGTGAATTCCCTGATCCGCTGGCAAAACGCCAAATGCGCCACTTCCGGCTTCATAACGGGGCTCGGAGGACTGATCACATTGCCCGTAACGGTTCCTGCAAATGTGAGTTCGGTCATTTACATTCAGCTTAGGATGATCGCTGCCATTGCCATCATGGGCGGGCACGACATCAAGGACGATAAGGTCAAAACGCTCGTGTTCGCCTGCCTCTGCGGCAACTCCATGGTCGACGTTCTGAAAGACGTGGGCATCCAGGTCGGCAAGAAGTTGGCCGAACAGGCGCTGAAAAACCTTTCGTACGAAGTCATCAAGAAGATTAACGCCGCCGTAGGCTTCCGGCTCGTGACCAAGTTTTCACAGGCAGGTCTTGTAAACCTGTCCAAAGTGATTCCGCTCGTCGGCGGAATGGTAAGCGGGACGATCGACGGCATTTCCTGCAATATTATCGGTAATGCGGCCCGGGATACGTTCATCCAAGAGTCATAATCTCGAATAATCGCTGGCTTACATAAACCGCTCGCATTGACTTTTACATGCTCGTGGACTATCGTCTTTACTTTTGATGGTCACTGGTTGAAACCTAATTTTTTTTCAATTTTCTATGAAATCAATCCAATTTTAGAAGCGAAAGTTGCGTCGATTTTACGCAACTTTCGCTTTCAATGTCCGATTTATTTGTCCGAGCGGGCATCTTACGATAAAATTTGTTATGCTTGATTGGGAACATTGCGACAGATAGGAGATGACGTTGTTGTCCAAACCTTACTACACTATGAAGGACATCGAAAATAAAGCAAAGACACTCCCTCGATCGACGTTCAAGGGAAGGGCAAATGAAGCAATCCTTAGGATTGGAAAAGATTTTGGCATCGATTATGCATCCCGAACAGTTATATCCGAGCATCAAACAATAGTGTATTCTTTCACCGAAGAAGAGCGAGACTTGTTATCCGTTTTACTGAGCGTTTCCAAAAACAGACCTCTTTGGCACGGAAACAAACAGGTAGCCAACGTTAGAGTAAATGAGATCGTTGATTACCACCGTTCGCTCCTTGACGCAATTGAGTATTTGCCCAAATCGCTACAGTCCAAAATAAAGCAGGACGAGCGTTATCATCACGCAGATGAGATCCAAGGCAGCGTACAGCGCTTACATGCCTTAGTAGACAAACTCGAATTTCTTTTCTACATGTCCCCGGCCAAAGTAGGAGTAGAAATGCTTCACATCATTGAAGACAAAATCAGCGACTTCATTGAGCAATATTGGAAGGCATTGTCCGAATATGAGAAGGCAATGGCACTTGAATTTTTCGAGCATCAAAATATCACTCCAACAAATGAACAACTCCAACAGCAAATAAAGCAGCAAGCAGAAGAAAAAACCAAGGTGATCGTGAGTGGAAAAGACCCTGAGGTTCATCTTTTGGATAACTTGATCGGTTCGTTTTTAAGGCAAGCCTTTCAAAAAAGCAGGAAAAATGAATCCCTTTCGAAGTCCTAATTCCTGGACTTCGAATTTTTTTGCAATTTAGGCTGTAAAAATCAGTTTTTATTTTTACACAAGTTTTTATTGTTTTTTGAAATTGCTATTATGATCGTAGTCGAGAAACAACAAGATCTCCAAGTACACCTCGGCAAAAGATAATTGATAAATTAAGGCCACCAAAACACTGTTCCTTGAAAACTGAAAAACGATTCGACGGGGTATAAATCACCTCTAAGGAACGATTTAAGGACTCCGGTGAGTCAAGTCGATTTCAATACGCCTTGCACGTTATTATCCAAGTATTTTTATGTGTTTAATATGTTTTGTTTGGAGGAATATATGGTTATCATTCGCGGCCCCTAAAGATCGTCGTTTTTCTAAACTCCTTCAATTATTGATAACTAAATCTACTTACTAATGAGGAGAGAATACTATGGCTAAAATTATTCGCCAACCCGAACGTCCTGTTGGGAAGTGTCCAGGTGCTATCATCGATGTTACTGAAGAAATTAAAACATCCCTCAAGGGAAGGCCTTATAAAGCCATCACATTCAGCATGGTGGTTGAGTTCCAGAACTTTCTGTTAAACGTCACTCAGTCCATGCCCATGATGTGGGGTGATCGGGATCTTCTCGCCAAACTCGCAAAGAACCTTGGCGTCTACCCGGAGATCGGCGAAGAATTCCGAATCGAAGAACTCTTCTACGAACCGATCATGATCGATTTCGAGGAAAAAGAGTACAACAGCAAACTTTACAGCAATGTAATCGAAATGCAAGAGCTAGAGAATATCCGACCAAATCCACTTCTGAAAAATTGGCTATCCGAACAAAAGGAACTGAGAAGCAAAGCTGAGTCAATCTTTGACGATGGCGAAGTTGAAGAGAAAATCGTTGGTGAAAACTCCCCGAAGGCTTTGGCAGGTCACGAGTCTCCGTTTGACGAGAACGCGGAAGATTCTGACCAACAAGATGAGGCATCTAGCAGCAAGCCTCCTCTTACGGGTCCGAGAAGTGGGTTCCCTATCAAGAAGAGAGTTTTGAATCCCCAGAATCCCAACCAATCTCGCAATAAAAATTACAATACAGACGAAGATGACGACTCGCCGTTAAACTTTTAATTTTCATGCCCTAACGGAGAAATCCGATAGGGCGCATATTACCAATGGAGGTCACCCATGGAGACACAAAACGTTGAAAACATTCAGAAGGTCAATCAAACTAGCGCACAAGCTGTCGAGACAAAAGAATCCCAATCAGACATTCTAATCCGGCTTGCATCCAATGCGGACTTTTTTTCCAACGATCTTGACGTAGCTTTCGCCGCCATTGAAATCGAGGGTCATCGCGAGGTGCATAAGGTCCAAGGAAGGATGTTTCGGCTCTGGCTGACAAAATTGTTCTTCGAAGAGACGGGAAAGGCTCCGTCATCAGATGCAATCCAACAAGCCCTAGGCGTCATGGAAATGACGGCTTTCTTCAAGGGAGAGACTAGGAAGCTTCAACTCAGGATTGCCGAAAGCGACGGAAATTTCTATTACGATTTGGCAGATCCGAGCTGGAGAGCCATCGAAATATCTTCGGGAAAAGTAGAACTTTTGAGTAAGCCTCCCATCCTGTTTTACAGAACCGGGAACACAAAGGAGCAGGCCATTCCCGATTTCGACGGAAAAGTAAGCCTGATCCTGAATCATATCCGGCTGAAAAATAATCACGACAAGATTTTGTACCTAGTTTATCTGGTAACATGCCTGATCCCGAACATCCCTCATCCGATTTTGGTGGTAGCTGGTGAGCAAGGAGCCGCAAAGTCCACCATGATCCGCATGACACGTTCGATCGTCGATCCTGCCGCCCGTACGCTGCTCACTTTGCCAACCGGATTGCAGGATACGGCGCTAAGTATTGCAAATAACTATATGCCCTGCTTCGACAATCTGGATATCGTCACACGAGAGAAAAGCGATTTGCTCTGTATGGCATCGACAGGAGGTGCTTTCAGCAAGAGGGCTCTCTATACCGACAGCGAGGAATCCATTCTCGAACTGTTAAGATGCGTGACCCTAAATGGAATTAATATCGTGGCCCAGCGTGCCGATTTGCTGGACCGTTCGATCATCGCGGAGCTTCGACGCGTCGAAGAGAATGAACGGAAAGAAGAACGAACCGTTTGGGAGGAATTTGAACGAGATAAGCCGCTCATTCTTGGCGGAGCGCTGCGACTATTGGCGGAAGCAATGTCCATTTATCCCGAAGTCCAGCTTCCTAAATTGTACCGCATGGCGGATTTCACCCGCTGGGGGTACGCAATCGCCGAAGCCGCAGGGATCGGCGGGGATAAGTTTTTGGAAGCGTACAAAGGTAACCTAGAGCGGACGAACATACAAGCCTTGGAATCTCATCCCGTTGCAGCAGCCGTTATCGCTCTCCTCGACAAAAAGCCAACTTGGACGGGAAGCGTGGCTGAGTTACTCGAAACGTTAGAATTTGTGGCCATCAGGGAAAAGATCAACACTCGCGTTAAAACGTGGCCCAAGGCTTCACACGCTTTAAGCATGAGGCTGAGCGAAATCAAGTCAAACTTGGAGAAAGTAGGTATCCGATTCGACATCCGCAACAACGGTAATGCGAAGATCGTCACTTTTGAGACAGGGAGACTGTAAGCCACTCGTGCCCAAGTTCCCCCTAAACTGCCTAAAAAAGCGTCAGAAGCGTCAGTAGCGTTTCTGACTGACGCTTCTGACGCAACTTTCGCTCCCGAAGGGCTAAAAGGGTATATGTTTTCCATTCGTTACGTCGCTAATGATAAAAATCCGTCACTTCCGCTACAAAATACATGACCGAGGGTGTGTGAGATATGAACAAATTTAACTGCTGTCTGCAAACTAAAAGAATTACTGAGTACTGCAATGAGGAAGTCATCAATCATCTTCTACTAAACGGGAATATCGGAATCATCGGATACGGATTATTTTTGAAACTTGAGACCGGCGAATTTGAGCATGAGACATTCCTCTATTCATCTCCCTTGCAGGTCAAATCTGAAAAAGAGCTGAGCGATCATATTAGTTTAATTGAAGATATCCATGCCGACGGCTTCTTTCGAATTACTCTGTACGCCGACTTAATCAACGAATCCCCGGAAATTTTCAAGACGAGAGATGAGTATTTGCACATCATTATCTCTCAGCATGATTTGCAGACGTTTGAAATCGAATATAGCGAAGACGAAATCAATGACAACATTCACTATGTCATTCAACAACAAGGAGAAAATGCAGCCACGCAACGAATTCGCCAGCGAGTGAATACCAGCCTGAATTACGATATCGAATACAATTTTGATATGTCGGGAAAAGCCATGACCTTGCTCTTTATGCCCTATTTCAAACTCATCGTCGATGCCAAAACTATAGGGGACGACAACCGGAACTTAGACATAATCAATAAATTCAATGCAGGGAGAGAAGATAACGACCCAAGCAAGCTGTGCTACCACTGCTACCACGAGGAAGGGCAATATGCCTTGACTCTGAAGCAAGTGTCGTCCATCATCTCCGATTATAAAAACGGTATTGAGGACAAATTGATGCAGCTTCGTATCCCTCGTGCAAAGGTCATCTTTTGCGTAAATGAATGCTTCTGATAAGAATTTTCGCAATTAACGCAACTTTCGCTTCCGAAGGTAGAACAGGGGAACAGAGTTCCCCTGGAACACTCAAAAAAAGTTAAGGAGACATACAAATGCAATTAATTGCCGAAACTTCGAGCGTGACTGTTTCTAAGATTAACGTTCATAACCACTCAAATTGCAACGAAAGCTTGTTGGCATTCAATTGCGGTATTGTGCTTGACGTTCATTCCCGTTCATACATGAGTTTGTATGAAGTTTTTCGGATTTTTCAAAATATCGAAAAACAAGGCTTCCACATAGCTGATTTTCGTGACACCCAAGAGGGTTTTCGTATTCGGTGTGATCTCGATAAATTCTACCTTCATCCCATCCGCACCTCCTACGAGATAGTGAAAGAATATCAGCGAAATTTAGCTCTCGTCCAAGAACTAGCCACAGAGTTCAGGAATTGTGACTGGAATGTCTCCATGGTTTTCCATGACTTAAAAGAGGGCAAAGATTATCTGTTTTCGCAGAATTAGTGTCGCGAGTCAAATGCACGGCGGCACTCCATTTTCCAAGTCGGAGTAGCCTTCTCCCAAACGTTGAGTCAGAAGCAAAAATATCATCAGACCAAACCGATTGTCGCTGCTTTCAACTCTTGACGTTTCACAAGGAAGAGCTGATTAGTGGATTCTTGGACGAAATTCTTTCAGCCAATATATCAACATCCGACCTAAGATTAGGTCGAAAGCAGTACATGTAATGAGCGCAGATCGCTAACTTATAATAATACCGAGGTGGGTAAAAAATGAAGAAATTCCGCACTTACTTGCAAACTGAAGGATCTTATGGCATTGAGCATTGCAAAGAGGAAGTCATCGACCAACTTCTTTCGGACAGAAAAATCGGAATTATCGGCTACGACTTTTTCAAAAAGACTGAGAACGGCGAATTTAAGCATATAACATGGCTCTACCCGTTTCCCTTTGAGATTCGTTCAAAAGATGATTTGTCTGAGCAAATCAGCATGATCGAAGACGTCCATTCCGATGGTTCCTTCCTGATTACTCTTCACGCTGACTTAATCGGTGAATCTCCCGAGATCTTCAAAACAAGAAACAAGTACAAACATATCGTCTTCACTCCGCATTATCATCTAATTTATGAATGGGAGTACAGCGAGCATGATATCGAAGACAATATCTACTATTTCATTAAGCATCAAGGCGTGAATGCGGCTAAAGACGAGGTTCGGCAAATCTTTGATACATCGGCAAACACCAACTTGAATTACGATGTTGAATTCAATATCGATACATCAGGATCGATGATGACCATTCTCTTTATGCCCTCTTTCAAGATCGTCATTGATAATACATCGGGTGATGACAATGATTTCAGCCAAAAAATACTTGATACCTTCGATGTTCTCGATGAGGACCATGATCTGGATAAGATATGTTACCTCTGTGACCACGGGGAGGGGCAATATGCCTTTACGCTGTCCGACGTCGCCTCTGTCATCTCTGAATTTATAAGTGGAATCGAGGAGAGGTTGCTGAAAATCGGCATCCCGCAGGCAAAAGTCGTATTCTGTGTCGATCAGATGTTTTAAATTTCGCTCCTGGCGCAACCTTCGCTCTCGAAAGCCTGAAAGAGGCAACAGACTCCCAACCGCTCCTTTGCCCATATCCCAAGTGTTGCGTCAGAAGTAACCGAAGAGTCAGATCAAGCCCATTTCGCTGCTATTACTTTTGACGCTTTAATGGTTAAGAAAGGCTGATCCTACCAAATATCCGAAGAAAAGGTGATGACATGAGCTCATTTATTACCACAGAAGAAGATATCTATGCATACGAAGACGAACTCAATGATGGTAGTGTGCATATGGCCGCCGTCTTCTTCCTCGAATTACCCGTAAATCTTGTGAAGGATGTCCAGCGAATCAAAGAAGCGCTCTTGAAGCGCTACTATGGTCACTGCTCAATCTATGCCGAAGGAGATAACCTCATTTTCGAGGTAGACCGTTCCGGCTATCCCAGCATTGAGACGATCGAAGATCTGGCCGACGAAATACGAGAAATCAAAATCACCTGCGCGTATATCCTAAGAGTTCACCCGTCCAAGATCAGAATTACCCAGCAAGTGATCGAACTGGAAGAGTAAAAACCCGGTCCTCTCTCGTGCGTAATCTGCACGGGAGTGGAAATTTAACGCACACATCTAACATCCATTAAATCGTTTTTACCACCATTTGGAATATATATCATGATCTTGAACCCTACCAACTCTAGAAAGGGGCAAGACCCATGTTAACGATTCAAACTTCTGACGATCTTTGGGCACTTGAACCGCCCGTATGTCCGGAGCCACTCCGCCGCTTCTTAAGCGGGCTGCTCCAAGACCTTGAGGCCGAGGTCGATTTAGATGACAGGGAAGAGCATCTTCATCGTAATCCGATCATCTTGTGCGAACGAGGCGACTATCTTTCGGCCATAATCGTTGCAAGCCCGTTTGGACACGAGTATGTAGAGAAAATTGACATGAACGGCGTAGCGGCTTATCGGGTCGGTATTCTACTCGACAACGACAGCTTTGCCCAGTACGTCATTGCAGCTGATAATATGGACGCTGAAACTGAGCAGTGGATGAAGGAATACTGCGCTGCTACGGGAGATGGTGAACGGTGAGCAAAAAGGACGCTGCCAAACGCATCGAAATCGTCTCCCTCCGTATGGTAAGAGAGAAAACGTCACTGCTATACCCGAATCGCCTGATCCGCTCGCCTAAGGATGCCGCTGACATATTCCGTCAATTCATCGGAGATTGCGACCGGGAATCCTCCTGCATTCTTTGCCTTAACACGAAGAACGAGCCTACCGCCATTCATCAAGTATCTAGTGGGTCATTGAATGCCTCAATCGTCCATCCGAGGGAAACCTTTAAATTGGCGATTCATGCCAACTCTGCTTCTATTATTGCTTGTCACAACCATCCATCCGGTCAGCCAGACCCAAGCCCGGAGGACGTAGAACTGACGGAACGTCTGCGCGACAGCGGCTACCTTCTTGGCATCGAACTTCTAGACCATCTTATCTTAGGCGATGGCACTTTTTGCAGCATGAAGGAACGAGGGTTGATGTAATGTTCCCGAAGCACGCAAGGTACATGACCCGGGGTGTAAGAGAGACTATCAGTCTCGACATACAAGACGCCCTTTGGGCGATCATCGACCGAAACTTGGGCGAAGGCAAAGCGATGGACTACCTACAAGTTTTCTCGCTTACGATCGTCCACACTGACAACCAAATTATTCAACGCATCCGGCAGAGGCAAGAGGAGCCCGAGCGCAAGCAAAAGTATGATCTCACCGGCATCGCAGAACCAGTTTCCGGCGTCACCGTCTGGATCATTGATAGCGGAACATACTGCACGATGCTACTACCAAATGAATATTGAAACCCAGTATGAAAAAAGCCATCATTGCGCTCATCATTGCCGCCGCCAATCTGACATTTGAAATTATCGACCATTATGAGAAAAAACGCTAACAGCAGGGGGAAACAGAATGCAACTAGCAAAATATAGGACACGAATCACAAGAGATAAGCTCGTAAAATATCGACATGACCCGGACACGGTAAACTGGCAAGAGATCGAACAGATACGTGAAACGCAGGAGCAATATTATCTCCCCACCGTGGAGATGCTGGATGCCGTAATGAAAAAACATCATTCGAACTAATCTTCGTCAATTATCCGCCCCTCTGCGGAGGGGCCCAACATTTTAAAGGAGGAACACCTTACCATGTCCCAAAAAAGAGCAGCTATTTACATCCTTGTTGAAAAGCAATCTCGAGTTGAAGAAGCCATTGAACGGCAAAAAATCGCCTGCGAGCAGTACGCGGAATCCGCCCAGCTTAAAGTCGTGAAAATCTATAGCGACGTCTCTCATTCCACCACTTTGAATCAAAGGCCCATGTTTCAAAAACTCCTCTCGGAGAGCAAAAATGCGCTTTTCGATTTAATAATCGTCCAACGTGCAGACCGCATCGGCGACATGCTGGATGTAGCCATTTATAAGAAACGTCTAATGAACAACGGTGTAGATCTTGTGATAGCTGAACATACGATGAAAGAATCTCCAGAAGAGCTTATCAGAGAATCTATTCTCCAAGCTCTCATCGTCCTTTGATCAGTCGATTAGAAGAGATGAACAAGTACGCCTAGCGGCAATGAAACGTTACATGCAGAACATATTCAGTGAATTACCGCATCAACAATTGAGAGGAGAACATTAATCATGACCATCAGACGTGCAGCCTCATACGTCCGCTATTCCAGCGACAACCAGCGCGACGAATCCATAGATGCCCAAAATCGAGCTATAGAAATCTTCTGTAAACAGCAAGGCTATCAGCTTGTAAAAACCTATGAGGATCGAGCCAAATCTGCCACTACCGACAAACGTCCAGGCTTTCTTCAGATGATAGCGGATAGCGCAAGCGACATTTGGGACATCGTCATAGTCCATAAGCTTGACCGCTTTAGTCGCGATAAAAGTGACAACGCAACCTACAAAAAGATTCTTCTCAAGAATGGCATTCGGGTTGTCAGTGTCCTTGAGAATCTCGACGATTCCCCTGAAAGCATTGTTTTGGAATCAGTTCTCGAAGGCTTTGCCGCTTACTATTCGAAGAACCTCGCCCGAGAAGTAATGAAGGGCATGAAAGAAACAGCCTACCAGTGTAAGCATACTGGTGGCCTGCCGCCTATCGGCTACTCCGTCGATCCTATAACGAAGAAATACGTCGTGAACGAAGATGAGCGCGGCATCGTCGAGGCAGTTTTCTCCATGTTTCTCGCAGGCTACGGCTACAACCAGATTATCAGAGAACTAGCTGATCGAGGATACAAGTCGAGGTACGGTAAGCCAATCAGCAAAGGCACCTTAGGCACCATTCTCCGCAACGAAAAGTACACCGGAACATACATTTTTAACCTAACTGACGGAAAAGACGTGGAGGGAAAGCGGAACGGCAATCGAAAAAAAGCCGACAAGGACGTGATTCGCGTGGAAGGTGGAATGCCTGCGCTCATCTCGAAGGAAGTGTTCCAGCAAGCGCAGGAGAAGATGGACGGCAACAAGCGCCAGCCCGGAGCGTACAAAGCTAAGGAAATGTACCTCCTGAGCGGCCTAGTCGTTTGCGGGGAATGCTTAAAAAACGTCGGCACCCAATATGCCATGATGGGTAATACTAAGTGCAGCGGTCGGAACAAACTCAAATACGTCACTTATCGCTGCGGTAATCGTGATCGAACAAAGGAATGTAAGAACCCAGAGCTGCGCCGAGAGTACATCGAAAGTTACGTCATTTCCGAGCTTCAGGAGAAAATTTTCAACGAGGAAGCCATTCCAATGCTGGCGAAGCAGCTTAACGACTACCAAAAGTCCAAGGAAACGAGCGTGAAAGGCGAGAAGGAGCGACTGGCTAAGAGCCTTGAGGGCATCGAGCGTCAGATTACAAACATCATCAACGCCATCGCGAGCGGTACTTCCAACGCCACGCTGCTAGGCAAACTGGATGAGTTGGAGGGGCAAAAGATACAACTCGAACAGAAGCTGCTTCAAGCTAAGGACATAACAGAAAAAGCAGCCATCACAGAGCATTCTCTGCGACAACTGCTTTCTCAGTTCAGGGACCACGTCGAAAGGCGAGACATTCCTGAGATCAAGAAGTTCATCGCCAGCTATGTGGAAAAGGTAATTGTCTACAAAACCTTTGTAGAAGTTATCTTTAAGGTCGCTGTTGTGGATTTGATTGATGGAGGTGAGGGGAGTCGAACCCCTGTCCGAAAATATCGCAACACAGGCATCTACGGGTGTAGTCACAGTTTTGATGTCACCCGAGCAGCGCCCCGTAACCGGCTATGCGTTGGGTCAGCCTGATTATCTTCTTACGTCGACCCCAGGCGGAGACCGAACGTCGTATCCCACTATAGTTGAGCCCCTATCCCAGTCACATGGGCGATGCTGAGGAGGAGCACGCTAACAGGTTATTAAGCTGCTAAAGCGTAGTTGTTTTGTGTTTTGCCATTTAATAGGCTTTAGCGTTTTATAGTGGACGCGGCCCCACTACCCGCAACCCGTGCCCAAACTATCCCCGTCGAATCCAAGAACACCCCCGGATTGCCTTCGTTGCCGTCATCATAGACGGTGAAGGTAAAAGACGTGCAGTTGAGCCAAATTGCTTTCAAATCTTTGCTACTATATTAGTATAACACATGCTGATGAAAAATGAACGACTAGGTTCATGGAAGTCGAGGAGTTGCCTTCCAGTATGGGCTGGCCACCTATCTAGCAATCTTCTGCTTCTCACGCAGCGCACGTTGAATATCTCGCTGTGCATCCTTTTTCGCTGCAGATTCACGCTTGTCGAACTGCTTTTTCCCTTTGCCTATGCCGACCAAAAGCTTGGCATAACCATTTCGGATATACACCTTCAGTGGAACGAGAGTATAACCTTCTTGTTTTGCCTGCCCTAGCATCTTGGCAATCTGCGCCTTTTTTAAGAGAAGCTTCCGCGTCCGTGTTGGATCATCCGGATTGCTTCGGTTGCCTTGATCAAAAGGACTAATATGCATGTTGTGTACAAATGCTTCGCCATTGCGAATAGTTGAAAAGCTATCGCCTATGTTTGCTTTACCTGCCCGTAAGGATTTGATCTCCGTGCCGGTCAGGACAAGACCGCATTCATACGTTTCTTCAATAAAGTAGTCGTGTGAAGCCTTTTTGTTCTGGGCGAGCAACTTGCCATCTGCCTTTTTCGTTGCCACGTGAGATCCTCCTCCCGCACGTTCAATGCAGGTAAATACTACTACAATGTGCATCCTATTGTAGCAAGTTCATGGCCGAAAAGCAAGAAGCGGCGTTATCTCCGCCGCTTCTTATCGTCGCCGTCGTCACTCCGACGACGTCCACCCTTGGCGAGCGCGTTCACGCCGCTCGCCCAATCACTACCGCCTGTGCTGCGCTCAGCAGCAGGCGAACTGCCACGCGCTTGGGCTTCGCCCCCAAGCGCAATCCCACCGCGGCCGCGCTTGTTTTCGCCGCGGGCAGCACCGCTCTCTGTCCGCCCTGCGCCGACAGATTCAAGCCTTGCGCTCAAGCTGCCGCCTTCGCCCAGCTTAGGACCGCCCGCTTTGCCGCGGCCAGCTCCACCCTTGCCGCGTTTCTCGCTCCACGGCGTGCTAGCCTTACCGCGCCGTGACTTGCCCTGGCCTGCACCGCCCTCTGCACGCCATACTCCACCTTCTGCGCGTTCAGAACCTTCACCGCGCCCTTGCCCTGCTCCGCCTTCACCGCGCGCTGCGCGTGCTGCGGCCTCAATCCTACGGGCTGCACCACCTTCAGCACGTCCCGCTCCAGCCTCACCGCTTTGCCCTACTCTTTCAGTTCTTTCCTTATCGCTTTTCCCAGCTCTTTCCTTGCGCTCACCGCCACCACCAGCGCCCTGAGCCTTCGCACCGCCCTTGCCCTTAGCGGCAAATCCGCCCTTGCCTTTTTCAGGTTTGCCTTTATCGGATCCCCCACGGAAGCCTTTAAACCCAGCCGCACCCTTAAATGGTTTTCCACCGCGGTTTGAACTTCCGCCTCCGCGACTAAACCCGCCCTCTTTGCGAGGCTTCATATCGAGCAGTTCAAAATCAATTGTATGCTCATCCATATTGACACGAGCAACGCGAATCTTGATCTCATCGCCGATTCGATAGATCTTAGACGTACGTTCACCGATGAGAGCAAACTGTCTTTCATGGAAATTGTAATAATCGTCGGTCAAATCGCTAAGGCGAATCAAACCTTCAACTGTATTGTCGAGCTCAACGAACATACCGAAACCGGTAACACTGGAAATAATACCTTCGAATTCCTCGCCGACTTTATCCAGCATGTACTGAGCTTTCTTCAACGCTTCCGTCTCACGTTCCGCATCTACGGCCACACGCTCACGTTCCGAAGATTGCTGAGCTATATCACTCATCCGCGACGATAAGTATTCATGACGCTTATCAGACAGCGTACCGCCGCTTTCCAGCACTTCACGAATCACCCGATGAATAATTAAATCTGGGTATCGACGAATTGGCGATGTAAAGTGGGAATAGAATTCCGCCGCTAAACCAAAATGCCCCAAACTCTGCGCATCATAGCGAGCTTGTTTCATGGAGCGAAGCATAATTTTACTAAGAACCGTCTCTTCGGGAGTCCCTTTAATCTCTTCCAAAAGCGCCTGCAAAGCACGTGGATGTACGGAATTCCCTTTACCTTTAACCGAGTACCCAAAGTTCGTCACAAACTCCATGAAATTCATCAGCTTCTCAGAATCAGGGTCTTCATGAACACGGTATAAGAAAGGAACTTTCATCCATGAAAAATGCTCTGCAACTGTTTCATTCGCTGCCAGCATGAACTCTTCGATCATCATTTCAGCGACGGAACGTTCTCTTTTCACAATATCCGTAGGTTTACCTTCGGAATCAACGATAATTTTAGACTCCTCGAAGTCAAAATCAATCGCTCCGCGCTTCATCCGTCTGGAACGCAGCCTTGCAGCCAGCTCTTCCATTCGTTTGAAATCTTCCATTAAGTAGGCATATTTCTCGACAATCTCCGGCTCTGCTTCACCTGTCAGAAGCTTACGTACATTCGTATACGTCATGCGTTCACTAGTTTTAATAACACTCGTGAAAATCTCGTGGTTTACTACTTTTAAATTCTCATCGAACTCCATCTCGCAAGACATGGTTAAACGATCTACACGAGGATTGAGCGAGCATATCCCATTAGATAATCTATGAGGCAGCATTGGAATAACACGATCGGTTAAATATACGGAGCAACCGCGATTATAGGCTTCAATATCCAGTGCAGTGCTTTCCCGCACATAATAGCTCACATCGGCAATATGCACGCCCAAACGGAAGTTGCCATTTTCCAAAAGCTCCACATTTACCGCGTCATCCAAATCCTTCGCATCTTCACCATCAATTGTTACAATGCGCTTCGAACGAAGATCGCGGCGACCTTGACCAATAATTTCTTCTTCCGTAATGGAATCTGGAGCGGCATCTGCCTCCGCCAGTACGTTCTCTTGGAAAGCCTCTGGTAGTTGGTGTTTGCGTACGATAGCCAAAATATCAACACCTGGATCATCTTTGTGGCCAAGGATCTCAATAACTTCCCCTTCAGCCGCAGAACGGCCCTCTGGATAGTTAACAATCTTGACGACGACTTTTTGCCCCGTAACAGCGCCCATGAAGGCATGCTGAGGAATGAAAATATCCCGAGACACACGCTTATCATCCGCAATAACGAAACCAAACGTCTCCTGACTCTGAAAAACGCCAACAATTTGCGTATTCGCACGCGTAATAACTCGAACGACTTCGCCTTCCAACCGACCTCCGCCCTGACTCCTCGCGGTTATCTTTACGAAGACAATGTCGCCATTCATCGCAGTATTTAGATCATGAGCATTAATATATACATCCGGGTGATCCCGATCATCTGGAATTAAAAAACCGAAGCCTTTGGCATGAGCTTGCAGCTTACCTCTCACCAAATTCATTCGTTCAGGAACGCCATAGCGGTCATTTCCGCCTCTGACAATGTGACCACTTTCCTCTAATTGATTTAACAATTTAATAAAATCCTTGAACTCATTCGCACTCTCAATGCCAAAATGCTTCTCAAGTTCTTTATAGGACATAGGCTTATAAGCCTCTTCTTGCATCAAACTTATGATATCTTTATCTGTCAACATACTCTCTTCACCTTCTTGTTGTTGTTGAGCCTAGCTTTCTAATGCGCCGTACTTGTTTCCTTTACTCCATAGTATGCCACTTTCAGGGAAAGGATAAACGCAGTAATATCGGCATAGATAAGCTCTCTCTCTTGATCCAGCAGCAGTCCATGGGATGACTCTGGGTAATAACGAAGTTCTTTCACTTGTGAACTTGTGCGCTTATGTAAAAACGCTGCGCTTTCCTGATGGACCACGACGTCCTTGCTCCCTTGACCGATCCATATCGGGGCTTCAACCTCAGGCAGCAATCTTTTCACTTGTTTTAACAGCTTCAGTAGGCTTACTACGCAACGAATCGGCGTTTTGGTATATGCACATGACTCATCTAATAACGTGGAGACTTGTTTGGGCTTCTTGGCTACAAATTTGATAAAATATTGCAGCAGTAAAGCCAGCGCTAACTTTCTTGAAGTCAGAAAAATTGGCGTAGCCAGCGAAACAACCCCAGTCGCACGACGTTCCACAGCCAGTTTCAAAGCGAGCAGTCCACCCATGGAATGTCCCATAACAACAACGCTTTTGCATATAGCTGCAAGTTCGTCATAACTCTCCAGCACATGCCCATACCAATCCGTCCATCCGGTTCGTATCATTTCTTCGGGTGAGGTACCGTGTCCTGGAAGTTTGACGGCATGGATCGTATATCCTTCATCTCTGAGTATATATCCAATCCGTCTAAATTCCGAGGGTGACCCGGTAAACCCATGGATCATCAGTATGCCTGTCTCTTGATTATCTCCACTTCCTGCCCAAAAGAATGGTTCTGTCGACTTGTAAATTCTGCTCTCGATGGTAACCAGCTCCTAACACCCGTTTAAAATGAAAAAACAGCAGGAGTAGATTTCCCCTGCTGTTATCGTTTTATGTGTGTTAGGCCTTCACTACGTATGCTACGACAATGGAAAGAATGAAAAATGCAGCAGCAAGCCCCATCGTGAAACGGGACAAAAATAGTTCCAAACCGCGTGCTTTTTGCTTACCAAATAAGTGTTCTGCACCACCGGAAATGGCACCGGACAAACCTGCGCTTTTACCTTTTTGTAAAAGTACAATCGCAATTAATCCAACCGAAGCTATGATTAACAAAATTTTCATAAAGATTACCATGTTATTAGCACCCCAATTGCCTGTTCTTTGCCTTATACAACTAGCATGAGTATTTTAACACAGTTCGTCCTAGAATACAACAAAGAGCCACCTGGCGGTTCCTCTTCTAGTCACGGTAGGAAGGTGTTGGTGATTGTCGGCTGGAGCTCCTTGCACGCTTGTTTCGTCCAAGAAAAGCTTGCACAGCCTGCTTCGCACACCACAAAGCAAAGAGTGTAAATCCGATAGCCCATACGATTGCCGGAATACCGGTATGCAGTGCCAAATTGGTGGCGTCACCCGCTTGCCGTGCATTGCCCCAAGCATAGATGATCAAAGAAAATGGGCCAAACACGGACTCTTCTAAGCATAAGAAAGCGAGCAGTAAGTAATAGAAATCACTTAACCACTTTGGTGTAAGCGCCAGAATAATGATCGTCAGAGCAATGAAGCCAACTAAGAACGTGATTCCAAAACCATTTCGCACGAACAATAGTAACGAAAGACCGGATAAGAGAATCATAACCTGTAAACCTAAACGCTGCTTGCCCCTCGAATAAGCTGAGAACAGGAACCAAGCAAAGAGTGATGCTGTTATATAACCAGCTAAGGCCACCGGAATGATCGCCCATTGCTTCGTAATGGAAGAATAGGTTACTCCGCTATGATCCTGATAGAGCTCAATGTACATCACCTTTCCCGATAAGGCCAATGTGACTACAGCATGCCCAAACTCATGAACCATCGTGTCTAAGTTGCGAAAAAAAGAAGAAGGGATCCAGTGCGTGAGCAACGCGGAACCTATCAGAAATAAAATAGTTTTCACCCAATTGCTCATGCAGCAGACCCCCAACGGAATTATTTAATTATTTAAAGTTTCTCAAGTTGTAGAATGCTTTTTTACCAGCGTATTGAGCAACAGTGAACAACTCGTCTTCGATACGAAGAAGTTGGTTGTATTTCGCAACGCGGTCCGTACGGGACGGAGCACCTGTTTTGATTTGACCAGCGTTTGTAGCAACAGCGATGTCAGCGATTGTGCTGTCTTCGCTCTCACCGGAACGGTGGGAGATAACCGCTGTGTAACCAGCGCGTTTTGCCATTTCAATCGCATCAAAAGTTTCAGTAAGTGTACCGATTTGGTTAACTTTAACCAAGATGGAGTTACCGATGTTTTGCTCGATACCTTTGGATAGACGCTCAGTGTTCGTAACGAACAGATCGTCACCAACCAGTTGTACTTTGCTGCCCAATTTCTCAGTAAGCAATTTCCAACCTTCCCAATCGTCTTCGGAACAGCCGTCTTCCACTGTGATGATTGGATATTTATCAACCCATGCAGCAAGGAAGTCAACCCACTCAGCAGATGTGAAGGATTTGCCTTCGCCTTCAAGGTGGTATTTACCATCTTTGAAGAACTCAGTGGAAGCAACGTCCATACCCAAGAATACATCAACACCTGGTTTGTAGCCAGCTTTTTCAATTGCTGTAAGGATCGTTGTGATTGCTTCTTCGTTGGAAGTGAAGTTAGGAGCGAATCCGCCTTCGTCGCCAACAGCTGTGTTAAGGCCTTTTTCTTTCAATACGGATTTCAAGCTATGGAAAATCTCAGCGCCAATGCGAAGAGCTTCTTTGAATGTAGGCGCGCCTACTGGCAGAACCATGAACTCTTGAACGTCAACGTTGTTGTCGGCATGTGCCCCGCCGTTGATGATGTTCATCATTGGAACTGGAAGCGTCTTAGCGTTGAATCCGCCAAGGTATACGTAAAGTGGAACATCCAATGCATCAGCAGCTGCACGAGCTACTGCCATGGAAACAGCTAGGATCGCGTTAGCGCCTAATTTTGCTTTGTTAGGTGTACCGTCAAGCTCGATCATTTTGTTATCGATGCCAACTTGATCAAGAGCGTCTAGACCAATGATTTCTGGAGCGATGATTTCGTTCACGTTCTCAACGGCTTTCAGAACGCCTTTACCAAGGTAACGACCTTTATCACCATCACGAAGCTCAACAGCCTCGTATGCGCCTGTAGAAGCGCCTGAAGGAACGATAGCGCGACCGAAAGCGCCGGACTCTAGATATACTTCTACCTCTACTGTTGGGTTACCGCGGGAATCCAATACTTCGCGTGCATAAACATCAGAAATAATCGTCATTGTTAGAAAACACTCCTTTAAAATAGTATGTTTGAATTAACGCTTTATGATGGTTGTCCCGGTCATCTGTTCCGGTTGTTTAACCTCTAAGAAGTCTAGCATCGTTGGGGCAATATCTGCCAAAATTCCGCCGTCTCTTAGTGTAACAGATTTGTCCGTAACAATAAAAGGCACAGGATTCGTTGTATGTGCAGTATTGCGTGATCCGTCTGCATTCGTAACCACATCTGCATTCCCGTGATCTGCTGTAATGCAAACCACGCCGCCTTTGGCTAGGATCGCTTCTACAACTTGACCTAGACAAGCATCGGTTGCTTCGATGGCTTTCACCGTAGGCTCCAGCAAACCAGAGTGACCTACCATGTCAGGGTTAGCGAAGTTGAGAATGATTACGTCATGACGCTCCGCTTCGACTTCCTTAACCACAGCAGCTGCCAATTCATAGGCACTCATTTCTGGTTTCAAATCATACGTAGCTACTTTCGGCGAAGGAATGAGAAGACGCGTTTCACCTGGCAGTTCTGCATCCCGCCCGCCGCTGAAGAAGAACGTTACGTGTGGGTATTTCTCTGTCTCCGCAGCGCGAAGCTGCTTCAGACCGTTTTGAGCCAGTACTTCCCCGAGTGTATTGTCCAGATCCTTCGGCTTGTAAGCGACGAAGCCGTCTACTGACTCACTGAACAGTGTCAGACATACGTAGTACAGGTTCTTAGCTGCTTTAGGACCACGGTCAAAACCACGGAAATCTTCATTCGTGAAGACTTGCGAAAGCTGAATCGCACGGTCAGGGCGGAAGTTGAAGAAGATCACCGCATCCCCTGATTCTACAAGACCTACCGGCTTGCCGTCATCGCCAACGATAACTGTTGGCATAACGAACTCGTCGAAGATCGACTTCTCATACGATTCAATAATGGCTTTCATTGGATCTGTATACGTAGGGCCTTCGCCATAAACCATGGCACGGTAGGATTTCTCCGTCCGCTCCCAACGTTTATCGCGATCCATCGCATAATAGCGGCCTTGAACGGTCGCAATATGCCCTACGCCCACTTCCATGATTTTGTGCTGCAAGCTCGCCATATAACTCTTCGCAGAATCCGGAGCTACGTCGCGGCCATCAAGGAAGGCATGGATATAAACATCTTTGAATTGTTCTTTTTTAGCCAAGTCCAGCAAAGCGAACAAATGCTGAATGTGGCTATGTACGCCGCCATCGGAAAGCAGCCCGTAAAGGTGCAGCTTCTTTCCGTTTTCTTTTGCATGTCGAAATGCGCCTAGGATCGTTTCATTATCGTAAAATTCACCATCACGAATCGATTTCGAAATTCGCGTCAGATCCTGATAAACGATACGGCCAGCGCCGATGTTCAGGTGTCCCACTTCAGAATTCCCCATCTGGCCTTCCGGCAAACCTACGGCCTCACCGCAAGCGGTAAGGGTTGTATGTGGATAACTCGACCAGTAACGGTCGTAGTTAGGCTTTTTGGCATGAGCAACCGCATTCCCCTGCTCTTCCGAGCGGAGTCCGAAGCCATCGAGAATGATGAGTGCTACCGGTTTCGGTCTGGACATGTTACTTCGCCCCCTGGACGAGCTGGATGTAGGAAGCTGGCTCTAAGCTCGCTCCGCCAACAAGTGCGCCATCAATGTCTGGCTGTGCCATGTACTCAGCAATGTTGTTCGGCTTCACGCTGCCGCCGTATTGAATGCGAACCGCATCAGCTACGGATGCGCCGTATAGACCGCTCACAAGCTGACGGATGTAGCCGATAACGTCTTGTGCATCTTCAGCAGTGGATGATTTGCCTGTACCAATAGCCCAAATTGGCTCATAAGCGATAACAACTTGCGCTGCTTGCTCTGCGCTAAGACCAGCAAAAGCTGCTTCTGTTTGCACTTTACAAACATCTTTCGTTTGACCCGCTTCGCGCTCTTCCAGCTTTTCACCTACGCAAAGGATCGGAGTTAAACCGTGTTTGAAAGCCGCAACGACTTTCTTGTTCACGATTTCATCTGTCTCAGCGAAGTAAGCTCTACGCTCGGAGTGACCGATAATAACATACTCCACACCAAGATCTTTCAGCATAACACCGCTGATTTCGCCTGTGAAAGCGCCATTGTCTTCAAAATGCAGGTTTTGTGCACCCACATGAACATCAGTGCCTTTCACAGCTTCAACCAGAGCAGGCAGATTTGTGAATGGGGAGCAAATTACGCTCTCAACGCCTTCTACCGTGCTGCCTTTTACTTCATTCACGAAGCTAACAGCTTCGGAGACGGTTTTGAACATTTTCCAGTTACCCGCGATAATCGGTTTTCTACTCATTGGATATGCTCTCCTTCAAGTTTATTGCCAGAAAAACTGGCTTCGTAAGCATTCGCTTTACCATTCAATTATTTATCGTTCAATGCTACTACGCCTGGCAATGCTTTACCTTCCATGAATTCCAAGGAAGCTCCGCCACCTGTGGACATATGGTTCATTTGATCAGCCAGATGGAATTTCTCTGTTGCTGCAGCGGAATCGCCACCACCAATAACCGTGTAACCGGAAGTTGTTGCGCAAGCCTGAGCTACAGCGCGAGTACCGTGAGAGAAAGGCTCGATTTCGAAAACGCCCATCGGTCCGTTCCAAACAACCAGTTTGGATTTCGCGATAACGTCTGCGTATAGTTCACGTGTTTTCGGTCCGATGTCAATGCCTTCCCAATCCGCAGGAATGCCGTCAACGCCAACGATTTGCGTGTTCGCATCTGCGCCGAATTTATCAGCGACAACGATATCAACGGGAATCAAGAAGTTAACGCCTTTTTCTTTCGCTTTTTCAATAAAGCTAAGCGCTAGGTCAAGTTTCTCGTTATCCACGAGGGATTTACCGATTTCGTAACCTTGTGCTTTCAGGAATGTATAGGACAGACCACCGCCAATAAGCACGTTATCTGCAATGTTCAGGAGATTGTTAATCACAGCGATTTTGTCTTTCACTTTGGATCCGCCAACGATGGCTGTGAAAGGACGCTCTGGGTTGTTCAGCGCTTTACCTAGAACATCAAGCTCCTTCTCCATCAATAGACCGGAAACCGCTGGAATGAAGTGTGCGATTCCTTCAGTTGAAGCGTGTGCACGGTGAGCAGCGCCGAATGCATCATTCACGAACAGGTCAGCCAGCTCAGCGAAAGCTTTTGCCAACTCAGGATCATTCTTCTCTTCGCCTTCATTGAAACGAACGTTTTCCAATAAGAGAACGTCGCCATTTTCAAGCGCATCGACTTGTGCTTTTACGATTTCGCCAACGGATTCATTCGCTTTAATCACCGATTGACCAAGCAATTCAGCCAATTTTGCAGCAACTGGTGTCAAACGAAGTTCTTCAACCACTTGTCCGTTTGGACGACCAAAATGGGCAGCGAGAATAACTTTAGCGCCTTTTTCGATTAAAAATTTAATCGTAGGCAGCGTTTCTCTGATCCGTGTATCGTCGGTAATTTGACCATTCTCTACAGGTACGTTGAAATCAACGCGAACAAATACTCTTTTACCAGCTACTTCAACATCGCGAACACTTTTCTTATTCATAGGTCACGGCCTCCTGAACGGGTATGGTTTACTTCTATTCTAGCTGAAACAGGGGTAAATCGCACATAAAGAGGAGAATCTCTTCTCCCCTTCATGTGGTTTTTCATTGATGATCTATGAAATTACAGACCTTTTTTAGCGATGAAAGCTACCAAGTCAACAACACGGTTGGAGTAGCCCCACTCGTTATCGTACCAAGAAACCACTTTCAGCATGTTGTCGCCAACTACCATTGTGGAAAGAGCATCGATTGTGGAGGAAGCTGGGTCACCATTGAAGTCGCTGGATACAAGCGCATCTTCTGTGTAGTTCAGAATGCCTTTAAGAGGGCCTTCGGAAGCTGCTTTCAAAGCTGCGTTTACTTCATCAACAGTTACGTTAACTTTCAACTCAACAACCAAGTCAGTTACGGAAACGTTAGGTGTAGGAACACGCATAGCCATACCGTTCAATTTGCCTTTAAGCTCAGGAAGAACTAGGCCGATTGCTTTTGCTGCACCAGTGCTGGAAGGAATGATGTTCTCAGCTGCTGCGCGAGCACGACGAAGGTCTTTATGCGGAACGTCAAGCACGGATTGGTCATTTGTGTAAGAGTGAACAGTAGTCATCATACCTTTTACGATACCAAAGCTATCGTTGATAACTTTCGCGAAAGGAGCCAGACAGTTTGTAGTACAAGAAGCGTTGGAGATAATTGTATGAGCTGCTGGATCGTATTTATCTTCGTTAACACCAAGTACGATTGTGATATCTTCGTCGGAAGCTGGAGCGGAAATGATAACTTTCTTAGCTCCGCCTTTCAAGTGAAGGGCTGCTTTTTCTTTAGCTGTGAAAATACCAGTAGATTCGATAACGATTTCTGCGCCTACAGATGCCCAAGGCAGGTTCCCAGGGTCACGCTCAGCAAAAACTTTGATGGAACGACCGTTAACGATCAATTCGCCTTCACCAGCTTCAACTGTAGCGTCTAGTTTACCGTGAGTTGTGTCATATTTGAGCAAATGAGCCAATGTTTTTACGTCTGTCAGATCGTTAACTGCTACGATCTGTACTTCTGAATTGTTCAAAGCTGCGCGAAACACGTTACGACCAATACGTCCGAAACCGTTAATACCTACTTTTGTTGTCATAGCCAATTCCTCCTAAGATTAGATAAATAATTATATTTCAAAACGCAGCTGATGAAGGCATACGTTATGATGTCTTTCGTCTTCGTTATACATGCTTCATAATTTCCAAAGCTGCTGCCTCATCGGTTACAAGAACATCTTCCTGTCCATGACGAAGCACGGAAGCGATCGCTTCCCCTTTGCTCTTCCCGCCGGCTACACCAATGACGACTTCAATGCGCTGAAGATCCTCCAGACGAAGTCCTACGGTCGGCATCTTGTGAACCACATTTCCTTGGCGGTCAAAATAGTACCCTAACGCCTCTGCGAGAGCACCTTCGGCTTCCAAACTGCGTGTCGTCTCGGCGTCGACCTTACGTCTGCGCGCCATGACCATAGCATCCCCGATACCGTGTACAACGATGCGACAACTGCGAACAGCGTCAACAACTTCTTGAATTTGCGGATCTTGGATCAACGATTGGTACGCTTCCTCCCCGAGATGATCCGGTACATGCAGCAATCGGTATTTACCGCCTGTTTTCTTGGCCATAATAGAAGCAATGGTGTTCGCCTGCATATCCACACTTTCACCAAGTCCACCGCGAGCAGGTACGAACCAGCTGCCTTTCATCGATGAGGATATCGCCAGATTATTGGCAATCTGCGCCATCGTAGATCCGCCGGTTACAGCGATGATATCATCCTTGGACACGTACTTGCGGAGTGCTGCTGCACCTGCACGTCCTAGCTCCTTCTTCGTAAATACCGAAGTGTCAGAGTCCCCTGGGACGACAATCACTTGCGAGATGCCGTATGACTTAGCAATGCTTTCCTCCAAGTCTGTTAATCCAAAAGCCATCTTAATGATGGGCTGCATGTCTTCAAGCAATTGACGCCCCGATTCACTTATCTTCATCCCTGTTGCATCCGATTCGAGAAGTCCAAGCTCCTTAAGGAAATCAACTTCCCCGCGCAGCACGCGTTCAGTCATATCGAGCGAAGAAGCTAACGTTCTGCGTCCGACCACACCGGAGACTAAGATATGATGTAGAATCGAGTACCGCTTCTTCATGATGTCCATGAGATCCGGCAAGAGCTGTTTCTGAATGTCAAGAATTTCTCTCATATGACGACTTATAACGCTCCTGATCCGTCGATGGACGTTTTATGTCCCGGGTATACATTTTGCGTCCCACCCGGGCGAAAAAAAAGTTCCTTACTCAATTCCCAAATCAGAAAGATGAATTCGCTGAAGATTGTTCAGGTGAATACTTTCTGATAGCTTACTTTTTCATTATAACCAATTCTCTTTCCAGATTCAACATTTGTTCAAACATTTTTCACCAAAAAGGCTGAAAGGGCTTACTGTCTTGCTTTTTCTGGGCGGCTGACATATAATAACCCTTGCTTCACTTTTTTAACTTTTTATGCGCCCGTGGTCCAATGGATATGACGTAGGCCTCCGAAGCCTGAGATAAAGGTTCGATTCCTTTCGGGCGCGTTCCTAAGAATTGCAGCAGAATCAGCTTCAAATCAACACTAGATCAACAACAGATCGATACTAGAATGACCAAAATCAGCATCCTTGCTGATTTTTTTTGATCTTAGTTTGACCTTTCTTGACCTTCGAAGGTTTTTTCGTTATCATACTTGTAGATACTGTAAACAGTATGTACACAAGAGATCAATTTCATTATTCCAAGATGAGATTGACTCCACGCATCAATCTTTTAAACCATGTACCCACCCCAAGGAGGTCATTCTCATGAGTTTTATTCCTATGGTCGTCGAACAGGACGCGCGCGGTGAAAGAGGGTATGACATCTACTCTCGCTTACTGAAGGACCGCATTATTTTCTTAGGCACGGGTGTCAACGATGTTGTGGCTAACTCCATCATTGCTCAGCTACTTTTCTTGGCCGCACAAGATCCTGATAAAGATATCTCGCTTTACATCAACAGCCCTGGCGGTTCCATTACAGCCGGTATGGCCATCTTTGACACGATGCAGTTCATTAAGCCAGACGTATCCACGATCTGCGTTGGTATGGCTGCTTCTATGGGCGCATTCCTGCTCACAGCAGGCGCCAAAGGCAAACGTTACGCTTTGCCTAACAGTGAAGTCATGATTCACCAACCACTGGGTGGCGCTGAAGGTCAAGCTTCAGACATCGAAATCCGCGCTAAGCGTATTTTGAAAATGAGAGACAACCTGAACAAAATCCTAGCCGAGCGCACAGGCCAAACTTTCGAGCGCATCGAAAAGGATACAGACCGCGACAATTTCATGAGCGCTGCGGAAGCGGCCGAATACGGACTCATCGATAAAGTCATCGAGCGCGTCTAATTTGTAACATAAGAACCAGCCTGCAGTGACTGCTCCTAGGAGCAGCCGTGCGGCTGGTTTTTTTATTGGCTATCACACACTTCACTTCCTATCGTTGCTGTAAGCTCACTTCTCAGCTTTCAGAGCCCACACAACCCAGCTTCATCGTGAGTTGGGGTTACTTTAGGCTCGGTTTTTGAGCCTAACTTAGTCTGCACCCAGCAATAAGCTCTCGATTTTCGCACTTATCCCCCACACATCGCTTCTCGCTGCCGCCGTAAGCTCCAAAATCGACTTCTCAGCCTAGCTCAGCCTACCTCCAGTAATAAGTCCGACTTCTGAATGAAATAGCCCTGATCTTGCTAACTTAAGAATGTTTTTCATCGTTAAAGTTCTCCATTCCCCTTTACCCCCTCCACTTAACGATGAAAAACATCCTCTCCGCTCACCTCACATGCGAATAAGCTCGATTTCCGAGCTTATTTCCCACCTCTTCACAGCAGCTGCAAGCTCACACAAAAAAGAGCCTCCTGAGACCCCAGTGTTATGCTGAATGCATCACTTGGGTCTCCAAAGGCTCTTATCCTTTTTTACTTCTTCTCATCCAACGGATAGAAGATCAGGTCAATCGGGAATGCCGAACCCGCCGGAGGCGTAAACTCGATATCCAGCGCATCTTCCGTACCCGTTGTACGTGCCAGTACTTCCATTCCGTCAAATGCCGTAATGACACCGGAATAAGGAACCGGAATGATCTCACCGTTTATTTTGAACGGCCCTTTGAAAACGCCGCCTTTGGCCATAATCATTACAGCCATCTTGCGCGGTTTATCCGCATGGATTTTATAGACCACGCCATAATTGCCACCGTTCTCCACATTTTGCTTACGCATCACGTCATACCCTTTAACGAACGTATCGGTCTTGTTATCCCCAATCGTAAGTACCGACGTTTTCGTGAAGCTTGTGGCGTCTACATCCCATTTTATCTCCGATACCGGGAACGTCCCACGTACGTGTCCTGTAAAGCCCAATAACGGAAGCTCCTGCGCTATCGTCGGCGTCAGCATGCGATCTGTCACACCGAATGAGATTTGCATCTCGCCGTCTGTTTCCACATCGTAAAATAAGTTCACACCCTGCCCCGGATAGAAGTCCGGAAGCTTCGCATACACGTAAGTCTCATGAGGAGGCACCGTTAGTTCGTCCGTGTACACATTGTTTAGAAGGAAGTCTACGGACGCTTCGCTACCGATCAAATTCGCATAAACGGAAGGATATACCTCTCCTTTATTCGTTGTCTTGATCTTAACCGGTTTATCCGAGTTATTCGTTGCGAATATGGCCATGGTCATCTTTTGCTTCGTACCGTTGATATGATCGGCATACAGACGAGCCTTGCCATTGATGTTATCGCGGTAAAGAATACCACTCTCTGTAAATTCCTCCGGACTGTCGCTCACAAGCAGCGTACGTCCTGGAACTTCCGTTACTTTTTTAGGCAATGGAGCCATTTCATTGAAGTGCGCCCAAATGGTGCCCCAGTCCGACTTAATAAAACCGCCAACCGGCTTCATATAAATCGGGTATTCCACTTCAGTCAAATAAGGTTCATTTACGACCGTTACAAAGCTTTTGAACAATTTACTTACATGTCCGTGGCCATCTTTAACCGTCAAAGTAACCGGATATTTACCTGGCTTGAAAAAGGCTTCCTGATTGCCTGCCCAATCATAGGACGCAATACCTTCCGCATCGGGATCATAGCTAAGATCGAGATACTTCACAGGCTCTCCAAGACGATATGTAGGCTTTGCTGTTGTAAACTTAGCTACAGGTCTAGAGTTGCTATCCTGGTCAATGTAGATGCCCTCAGGCGACTTAAAATGCACGATTTCTACTCGGC
This sequence comes from Paenibacillus alginolyticus DSM 5050 = NBRC 15375, assembly GCF_000422905.1. Taxonomy (GTDB): domain Bacteria; phylum Bacillota; class Bacilli; order Paenibacillales; family NBRC-103111; genus Paenibacillus_E; species Paenibacillus_E alginolyticus. The sequence goes on along the minus strand of NZ_AUGY01000041.1, from coordinate 12,084 downwards.
GAAGTTCGTTGTTATATTTATACTTCGCTCCCATATAATCTGCTAACCAAGTTAGCTTCACTAGAAGCTTTCCATTTACAATCGCAGCAACTGTGTTAAAAGGCGTATCTACCCCATTGGTCGTCACGGTCTTATGATCAGAATCGAGAACAATGTTGTAACCCGGAGGGGTCATCTGAATGGTGCGCGATGTATCATTCCACTCCACCTTGAAGCCCATTGTATCCCCAAGAAACTTGGCTGGGACGAACGTGCTGCCGTCTATAATGGTAGATGGAGACTCCAAATGGATTTGCTGATCATTAACGAATGCTTCTGACTTATCGATATAAAGTAAAATGAAGGACGAGCTTGCCGATACCGCATAAGCTGCCGGTGCTGTTATCGTACTAGCAAGAAATACGATGAACGCAAGCAGGAGGGTAACCTCTTTTTTTAGCGAATTCAATTTCATTCTCTTCTCTGGCTCCTTTAACATTTGAATGCAGTTTGGCAGAAATGGCAAATAGCCCTTTCCTTCATTGACCACGTTCATTAGACGTCGCCAAGAGAAAAAGGTTGCTAATTCCCCTAGTTGTTAACAAATTTGACACTTATTGAACCTGATCTGTATGACCGCTTCACTCGCAAAAAAGCCTCCTCGAAAGGAAGCTTTTGAAGGATTATTGGTTTTCCAATTCTTCCTTGCTGACTAATGTGACTAAAGCGTTTACAGCCTGCTCGGCATCCGAACCTTCTGCACTTATGAAGACTTCGGTCCCTGTACTGATCGCAAGACTCATAATTCCCATGATGCTTTTCGCATTCACTTTCTTTTCATCTTTCTCAACAAAGATCTCAGATGAAAATTTATTCGCCTCTTGAACAAACAATGCCGCAGGTCTGGCATGAAGTCCTGTTCTCAACTTCACAACGACTGGACGTCTGGACATGGAACTAATTCCCCCTAATATGGAGCTTATATGAATTACTATTGATAACAGTGCTAATACCCTATGTTTTAACATTATAGCATTTTTCCCTGAAGTACACTAGAAAAAATGAGAAAAACTTATAGATGCGCTGTACAGGGGCTTCTTATCTACGAATTCCGCTGTTTTTCAGCCAATTCGTCGATTTTTCGCAGACGATGATTGACGCCGGATTTGCTCACGCTTCCCTTAAGCATGTCGCCAACTTCCTTGAGATTTAGATCAGGATGCTGAAGTCTAATTTCGGCAACCTCTCTAAGCTTCTCAGGCAAGCTATCCAGTCCGACCTCTCTTTGCAGGAGTCGGATATTTTCGATCTGTCTAACTGCTGCACCAATCGTCTTGTTAAGGTTCGCTGTTTCACAATTGACAATGCGATTCACCGAGTTGCGCATATCCTTCATGATCCGGACATCCTCAAAGCGCAGCAGCGCCTGATGTGCCCCAATGATACTTAGAAACTCGATAATCTTCTCTCCTTCTTTGATATACAAGACGAAACCTTTTTTGCGTTCGATGCAGCGGGCATTCAAATCGAATTTATTCGCAAGCTGCGACAACGCCTTGCAATGCTCCTCGTAAATCGAGGCAATCTCGAGATGATAAGAAGAACCCTCGGGATTATTCACCGAGCCTCCAGCCATGAATGCCCCACGAAGATATGCCCTTTTGCAGCAATTGCCTCGAATGATCTCTTTGTTAATTCCCGTGGTGAAAATGAACCCTTCGGAAACAATTTTCAGATCACTGAGCAGCTCCTGAACTTGACCAGGAACTCTAACAATGTACACGTTATTCTTCTTCAAACGCATTTTCTTACGCACGAGAAGCTCGGTGTGCAATTTGTACGTTTTTTTGATGAGCGTGTAGATCCGCCTTGCAATAGCTGCATTTTCGGTGGAAATATCAAGTACAACGCGTTGGCTGGTTAACTGTACAGATCCATTCATTCGAATCAATGCTGACAGTTCCGCTTTTTCACAACATGCTTCCGCATCTGTAATTAATGTTAATTCTTTTTTGGTTGTTGCCGCAAAGGACAAGGGACTCACTTCTTCCTTAACATCCAGCTTTCGACGAGCTGATAAATATGGTCACTCAATTTCTCTGCATCATGACGAAGGTAGGTACGAAATAGCACGAGTCGATCAGCAATAATCCGATACCCTCTCTTCGTGACTTCTTCTAGGTCCAAATGTACCGCTTTCGAACCCTTTTCCGCATATTTCGCCTGGACTTGCGGAGGGATTTCCCCATTGTTCACAATCACATAGTCAAACAAATGTTGACCCAGGTGATCATAAATGGCATCCAGATGATCGCTGACCGAGTAGTCGTCGGTTTCGCCTGGCTGTGTCATCACATTGCAGATAAACAACTTTACAGCATTCGATTTCACAATCTCTTCCGCGATCCCAGGGACAAGTAGATTTGGCAGCAAGCTGGTGTATAAACTGCCTGGGCCGCATAAAATGGCATCCGCTTCGCGTATAGCTTGAACAGCTTCAGCTAGAGGTGTCACGTTAGCCGGCTCGATGAATACACGTTTGATGCGTCCATCCGCTTTTGGAATCTTGGACTCGCCTACGACTAAGGTACCATCTTCCATGATCGCTTTCAATACGATGGCTTGATTCGATGCGGGAAGGACCCGACCTCGGACAGCAAATACCCGATTCATCTCTTGAACCGCAGTGACAAAGTCACCTGTAATATCCGTAAGAGCTGCTAGTATTAGATTTCCCAGACTGTGCCCAGCTAAACCTGTACCCACTTGAAATCTATATTGCAAAATAAGCGACAGCAAGGGCTCGACATCAGCAAGGGCCGTTAACACGCTGCGAATGTCACCTGGAGGCGGCATCTGCAATTCATTCCGGAGAATACCAGAGCTTCCTCCATCATCCGCTACCGTCACAATGGCTGTAATATCAACCGGTTTCTCCTTCAATCCTCTAAGCATAACCGAAAGACCTGTTCCACCGCCAATAACGACTATTCTGGGCTTGCGTTGCAATTCAACATGTTCCATACTTCTTTCACCCTCTTAATCGTAGGACTGCTTATACACGGTCCCGCTCGGCGTCTCGATGACTCAAACGCACGGTTTCGGTTTCGCTGTTCCCCATCACTTTACCGAGATATTCCGTGATGGCGACGGATCGGTGTTTACCTCCAGTGCAGCCAATTCCTACAACAACCTGACTCTTGCCCTCTTTCTTATACTGAGGCATTAAGAAATGGAGCATATCGAGCAGCTTATTCAGAAACTCTTGCGTCTCAGTCCACTTCATAACGTAGTCATATACATCGGGATCTTGACCAGTCTGTGGACGAAGCTGTTCCACATAATGTGGATTCGGTAAGAAGCGAACATCGAAGATTAAATCAGCATCAATTGGGACACCATACTTAAATCCGAAGGAGATTACATTTATAGATATGCGGTTTGTTTCCAAATTGGTGAAACGGGAAATAATTCTTTCTTTGAGCTGCACCGGCTTAAGCGTACTTGTATCAATAACCTGTGTGGCTAAGCCTTTCAGCTCTTCCAGCAGTTTACGCTCAAGTCCAATACCTTCAAGCGGCGCTCCATCGGGAGCTAGCGGGTGACGGCGGCGACTTTCCTTATAACGCTGTACTAGCGTCGCATCGGTAGCATCTAGGAATAGAATTTCATAACTAAGCGTGTAATTCTCTTGGATATAACGAAGCGACTCCTGAAGTGCAGTGAAAAATTCACGCCCTCGCAAATCAATCACCAGTGCCACTTTGCCGATTTTCCCCATCGACTGCTCGATCAACTCAGCAAATTTAGGAATCAACACAGGAGGTAAATTATCGACGCAGAAGAATCCTAGATCCTCAAGACTCTGTACGGCAATCGTCTTACCTGCACCTGACATTCCTGTAATTATGACCAGTTTCGCTAAAGGGTGGTTTTCTTCCATGAATGACACCTTCCTTTGGAGTGCTTCTCGCAGGCCAGCTCAGATCCGCTAACCATACGAACAGTGCGTATTACGTCTATCTTAAATTCAAACCAGCAGCACCTACGATGCCTGCATCGTTACCCAGCGTTGCAGCAACGATCTCAACACCTTCTGAAGCTGTCTCTGGCGTGTATTTCTTAAAGGTTTCACGAATCGGTTGGAATAAAATTTCCCCTGCTTTCGAAACACCGCCACCGATAATGAATCGTTTCGGGTTAATAATAACGGCCATCGCAGCCATGGAACGTCCAATATAATAGGCAGCCCGGTTCACGATGCGCAGGGACACTTCATCTCCGCTCTTGGCCGCATCGAAGACATGCTTCGCTTCAATCTTCTCGTGAAGAGCTAATGACGTTTTCTCGCCGCGCTCAACCGCTTCATTGGCCATACGAACGATGCCTGTCGCCGACGAAACTGTTTCTAGACAACCCATTTGTCCACATCCACACTGAATTGCTTCAATGTCTGGCACAACGGACATATGACCAAGCTCTCCAGCCATACCCGCAGAACCTTGATAAATTTTCCCGTTAATAATAATCCCGCCGCCAACACCTGTTCCAAGCGTATAGCAAACCACATTCGGAATTCCCGCTCCGCTGCCTGCCCAAGCTTCGCCTAAAGCAGCTACATTGGCATCATTGTCAATCTTAACCGTTTTACCAAGAAATCCTTCCAGCATTTTCTTCGCAGGGACATTATGCCATTGCAAATTTGGAGAGAATTTAACGAAGCCTTCCGGAATATCCATGAATCCGGCTAAACCTGCGCCAATACCAGCCACTTGCTCCCATTCAAACGGAGACTCTTCGACAATTTGGCGTACGTACTGGGCAATTCGCTCAATTACAAAATCAGCACCATTCTCCGCGCCTGTAGGGCCTTCAAACGTTTGCAGCAGTTTTCCCTGCTCGTCGCAGATACCCACTTTGATATTCGTACCGCCTAAATCTACACCGATATAAATCTGATCTGACATTGCAAGGTCACCTCATGAATAGTCATAATAATTTTCGGATATTTCCGGGGTCCCCGCAAAGTAGTTTGAATAAGCTTCGAAGGCTATGCGTCACTTTGTGGGGTTTACGTATGCTCCTGTTCCAACTATAAGTCAAGCCTGTAAACTGGTCAAGATTCAACAGTTCCCAATGAAACGAGAAAACGTGGAGAGATTAGCCCTCCACGTTTGCTGTAATGACTCCAGACCACTTACAGCGACTGGCTCCAATCGTGTACGATGTTGCCTTCTAGGAACTTTTCAGCTTCCAGAGCAGCTGCGCATCCACTTCCTGCCGCTGTAATCGCTTGGCGATATTTCGTGTCTTGCACGTCACCACAAGCAAATACGCCAGGGATATTCGTCTCGGTCGTGCCCGGCTTAACAATAATATAGCCGTGCTCATCCGTATCGATTTGTCCGCCTAAGAACTTTGTATTCGGTGTATGGCCGATAGCTACAAAGATACCGTCCGTTTCGATGATTTCATCTTCACCGGTTTCGTTATTTTTGACCTTCAGGCCTGTAACACCTTTTTCACCAGCTATAACTTCAAGTGGCGTATTATTAAGTGCCCATTTCACTTTTTCGTTTCCGCGAGCGCGATCCTGCATGATTTTCGAAGCGCGAAGCTCATCGCGACGGTGGACTAAGCGGACTTCCGAAGCAAAGCGAGTAAGGAAATTTGCCTCTTCCATAGCGGAGTCACCGCCACCAACGACAACAATCTTTTTACCGCGGAAAAAGAATCCGTCACACGTTGCACAAGTACTTACGCCACGTCCAATGTTTTCTCTCTCATTCGTAATTCCTAGCAATCTGGCAGAAGCACCCGTGGAAATAATCAGTGTTTCTGTCTCGATCTCGCCAAGACCTTCAACTTGCAGTTTAAATGGACGATTCGTCAGCTCAACAGAGTTCACCCAACCGGTTTTGAATTCGGCACCGAAACGTTCTGCTTGCTTACGCATATTCTCCATTAGTTCAGGACCCATAATCCCTTCAGGGAAGCCGGGGAAGTTCTCTACTTCGGTAGTTGTGGTGAGCTGTCCGCCTGGCTCTGGCCCCTCAATTACGAGTGGGCTAAGGTTGGCACGCGCTAAATAAATGGCTGCTGTTAGACCGGATGGTCCTGTTCCTACAACGACTGATTTGTACATATGGTTTCCCTCCTAGGTGCTTTCCTCAGGAAAGCTATCTACGTAAGCATCGCCTGCGTTTTGCTTCAGCAAGACAGCCTTCGTATGCTCCGCTTTATTTTGCTTCAATGCGGGCAGTCGAAACCGCCGCTTTATTTATGTATGAAAGCCAGGTCTTTCGACAAGGCAAAAGACTGGCTATCAAATACTGGTAAATTTGTTGAAAATAGCTTCCATTTTCTCACGTAAACCACACGTGTCATCTATCAGCTTGACGTTGCGGCTTACGGTTGAGACTGTAACGCCGTAGCGTGTGGATACTTCCTGATAGGAAATAGCTCGGCGATGCATTTTGGCGATCAAATACTCTAACGCCGCTGCCCAGCCCTCGGATTTATGAATCTTAGGCACAGCCGGGTAGATCTTCGTTAGAAATTCAACCCATAGGATTTCCAAATCATACTGCTGAACCATATCATAGCGCTTGTGCATATGCGACAGCGCCGTTTCCATTACACTTTGCCATTTGGCATCCCAAATCGGCAGATGCGGCGAGTAAGGAGAGGCTTCTACCGTTATCTCTTGGTTTTCCAGATAGGCAGGTAGTGACTCTCGGATCCCCATGCTCCGAAGCACGAAAATCGCGACTCTCTTCAAATAGTCATCTTCTTGACGATCCAGGATGAAATCCTGCAAAGCATCTCTTACTTCATTATCAGCAATTAATCCGAACGCTTGGATCACCTGCAGCTTCGTCTCGATATCACCATGGCGCAAAGCCCAAAAGAAGGAGGATCGAACTAGCGGATCTTTCTTCAGTTGGTCCGGGATTCCTTGCGTGGACTTCTCCAACACCCTAAACTGCTCTTCGAAGGGCAGATGGTAGTGATAGCTCCAGGTAAGCGGCCCTTCAGCCTTCTCGCGTGAGCGCAGCTGCTCCAAGTAAAACTTGGAGATTTCAGCACCGGGATCAAGCTTCTCAGCTTGCTTCCAATAACGGTAAGCTTCGCCGAATCGACCGATATGGCTGGCTGCTACCGCTGCATAATGATAGAGACAAGGGTCTGCCGTACCGTCTCCTGCTTTAAGCAGGCGCTTAAACAAGTGGTATGCCTTCTCATGCTCAGAAAGGATACCCATGGTTGTAGCAAGCTTGAACACATGATCCTGTTGAAAAGGAAACGTCTTGCACAATAGAGAGGTTAGCTCAGCTAACTCCTCCTTGTTACCGAAATGCTGATGGAAAATGGCCATGTTACATAGCGCATGCAAATTTCCGGCATCGATGTCGAGCACCGCACGAATCGTTTCCATCGCCTTCTCAAACTGACCCATATAGTAATAAGCAAGGGCCAGATTGTTGCGGGCAGCTGTGAAATCAGGCTGATTCTTCACCAATTTCTCTAGCTGCCTCACAGCTTCAGCGAACTTGCCCTCTTCGAGAAGCGCACGGGCTTTATCATGCTCGAAGAGCCCTTCTCGACTCTTGATGCTAGTGAGAGGGGCGGGACGTTCGAGTTCGTAGCTCAGCATTTCCATCATTTCTTCAGACTCATCCATGAATTGACCTGTGGGGTCAGTCTCCAAATATCGAACCAACGCTTGTTCAGCTTGCTCGAAATTTTCCATGTTGGCATAGTTGTTTGCCATATAAAAGTGACATTCCGTCATCTCGGGATCGATCGTATCAAGGACATGCTGCAGAATTTGGTTCGACTCGTCATAATTGCCCATTTCGGAGAGAACTCCTGCGAGATTGCAGTGATTCACAGGGTTATCCTGCTCATACTCTGCAGCTCGCCGGAAATATTTCAATGCCTTATCATAATGAAACCGATCCAACGATTGAACCGCTCTCTCGAAAAAGAATGCGGCATCCATGTTAATTGAGATAACTTTAGGCTTTGGTGCTTCGGATACACGCTTAATCTTTTCCATAGCAAGACACCTCCGGCAATTTGATTACACTCAAATTATACCATAGATCGCTTGGAAGCCAAAAACATAATCCGAAGGTAAGATCTGGTCTATAGTTCTGGTCTTAAACTTCGCTCTAGACCCTTGTTCAATAGTGGCTTAAAAAATCGGTTTTCAAAACCGAGAAGGTTGGACAAAGTCTGAGGAACGAGGAACGGAGCGTAGGTAAGCCTACGTGAGTACCGCAGTTCCCAGACTTTGTTCAAGATTCGACGCCGAATCTACTTCCTGAGTAACCTTCGTTTTCAAAGGCGATTTTTTAAGCTTCCTTATACGCCGCCGTATTTGAAGAGGGAGGATAGGGATCCACCGTCATTAATAATGCGAATCGCATCAGACAACAGCGGAGCTACGGAAAGCACATTGAATTTATCGGAATGTCCTTCCGGAATCGCGATGGAGTCCGTAATGATGACTTCCTTAATGCTAGGGTGATCTAAACGTTGCAGGGCAGGTCCGGAGAACACAGGATGTGTCGCACAAATGTATACATCATGCGCTCCTCTTTCTTTCAAACTCTCAACAACGTTAACAATTGTCGTACCGGTATCGATAAGATCCTCGATAATGATCGGTGTACGTCCTACAACATCACCAATGACGTGGGTAATCACAGACTCATTGTGTTCTGGGCGTTTCTTAATCATCATCGCGAATGGTGCATCGAGAATGTTCGCCATTTTTTCAGCGGTTGTCGCACGTCCCGCATCTGGAGATACGATGATCGGGTTAGGTAAATTCTTTTTCTTGATGCAATCACTGATAAGATCAAGAGCTGTCAGATGATCCACCGGAATATTGAAGAAGCCTTGAATCGCAGGTGCATGAAGGTCAATCGTTACAACACGAGTTGCACCTGCTGCACTGAACAAGTCAGCTACTAATTTTGCAGAAATCGGCTCACGCGGAGCAGCTTTACGTTCTTGACGAGAGTAACCATAGTAAGGGATGACAAGGTTGATCGTTCTTGCAGAAGCTCTTTTCGCCGCATCCATCATGACCAGAAGTTCCATCATGTGCTCATTAATCGGATGGGAAAAAGTTTGTACCAGGAATACGTCACAGTTACGAATCGTTTCTTCGTAAAGACAGTAAATTTCTCCGCTTTTAAAACGGGAAAGCTTAATTTGTCCAAGCGGCTGGCCGAGCTCTTTACAAATACGTTCCGCAAGCTTCGGATTCGAAGATCCGGAAAAGATTTTAACATTGTCGCTATGCATGGTTAATGGTTACCTCCGAAGGTTCATTAAATAGATTATACAGTTCCTCTCCATTATACATGAAACATGTCGAATTTAAAAAGTCACAAGATGTCGTTTTCGGGCAGAAAATGTGGCTATTTCGTTAAATCCAACGGATTTCAAGAGTTCCCTGGCTTCGTCCAGATACTGGGACAACCGATCCGGCTGGTGCGCATCCGAACCTAGCGTCAATGGAATTCCCACCTTATGACAATATTCCAGCATTCGGCGGTTCGGGAACATCTCTTTACACGGATGGCGCAAGCCCGAAGCATTCAGCTCGATCGCAAGATCACATTCTTTCACAGTGTCCAGTACCGCTTTCTCCAGCTCCCACGTATCACGATCCGGGACGTAACCAAATCGTTTAATCATATCGATATGACCGATATAGTCATACAGTCCGGTTCGGACTGCTTTCTTCACTGCCTCGTAGTATTGGGTATAAACTTCATAAATATCCTTGCCATCCCAACCTGCGAGCTGCCTAAAATCAGAAATATCCCACTCGCCAAGGAAATGAACAGAACCGATGACATAGTCCCATGGATACGCTTTGATGATTGCGGCAATCTGTGTCTCATAGCCTTCGATATAATCGCCCTCTAGCCCAACACGGATATCAATCTGATCTTTGTACTTTTCTTTAAGATGCAGGCACTCCTCGACATAGCGAGGCAGTTCTTCCATCGGCATGGCCATTTCCGGCCAATAAGTCGCAGGGTCCACATGCAAAAGCGGCATATGATCCGAAAGCCCCAACTGTGTGAGCCCGATCTCGATGCCGCGTTTGACGTAGTCCTCCAGTTCCCCAGAGGCGTGACCGCAGCGCACATGATGTGTATGATAATCAATCAACATCGTGAATTCACTCCAGGTCGTTTTATTTATTTTTTGACGTGCCGATTAGCCAGCTCTTTCATAATATCATCCAAAGGCAATTTGTTATTACGCAAAAGGACCATTAAGTGAAAAATAAGATCACTCGCTTCATAGCGAAGCTCATCGTTATCTTTGTTTTTGGCTGCGATAATCACTTCGGCTGTTTCTTCGCCGACTTTTTTGAGAATCTTATCGACACCTTTTTCGAAAAGATACGTTGTATAAGCGCCCTCAGGACGCTCAGCGTCACGCGAAGCAATAACAGCTTCCAACTCGCCAAGGATCGCGAAACGATTGCCCTCTGCGGCAGGCGCGGCTTCTTGAGCGGCCCCATCCACAGGGATACTTTCTGTGAAACAAGTATACGTGCCGTTATGGCAAGCAGGTCCCACTTGTTCCACGAGAACTAGAAGCGTGTCTGCATCGCAGTCGTAACGCAGTGATTTTACCTTTTGTGTATGACCGGAAGTTGCCCCCTTATTCCACAACTCCCCGCGGGAACGGCTCCAGAACCAAGTATCACCCGTTTGAATTGTACGCTGCAATGACTCGCTATTCATATAAGCAAGCATGAGCACTTCTTTGCTGACTGCGTCCTGCACGATGGCAGGTACAAGACCCTGTGAATCATAAGTAATCTGATCTATTGAAAATGTCATCGGATTTCAACCCCTTTACCTTTAAGGTCGTCTTTGACCCCTTGAATCGTTAACTCTTTATAGTGGAAAATGGTTGCCGCCAATCCCGCATCAGCTTTGCCTTCGGTAAATACATCATAGAAATGCTCCGCTTTGCCCGCTCCACCGGAAGCAATCACGGGAATCGTGAGCAGCCCGGATACGGCACGTGTTAGCTTCAAATCGAAACCGTCCTTCGTCCCGTCTGCATCCATGCTGGTAAGCAAAATTTCTCCTGCACCAAGCTCTTCCATACGCTTCGCCCACTCCAACGTCTTGATACCGGTAGCGTTGCGACCGCCATGCGTGAACACTTCCCACTCGCCCCACTCGCTATTGAACTTCGCATCAATGGCAACGACAATACACTGGGAACCGAACTTCCGTGCTCCATCAGAAACAAGCTGAGGATTTCGAACCGCGGCTGTGTTGATACCGATCTTATCCGCTCCGGCGCGAAGCAGGCGTTTCATGTCGTCCACACTAGAGATGCCGCCGCCAACGGTGAAAGGGATCGTAATCTCTCCTGCCGTTTGACGGACAACCTCCACCATCGTCGCCCTTCCTTCCACCGAAGCCGAAATATCGAGGAACACCAGCTCATCCGCGCCCTCTTTATCGTAAATCGCTGCCAGCTCCACCGGATCGCCTGCATCACGCAAATTAACGAAATTAACGCCCTTGACCACCCTGCCATCCTTGACGTCTAGGCAAGGAATAATTCTTTTGGCTAACATGCTGGGCACCTCCTTCCTAAGCTAAACTTCTATTGGTGCATAAACAGCTGGATTGCTCATCCTCCAAAATAAAGCTCCATGGCTTTGCATCGAATAAGAGTCTCTATGAGCTTCTATTTCTGCAAAACTGGCTAAATGAGTCCAAATAAGAGTCTTTGCGAGTACGTTTCACAATGTAATTTATTTGAGAATCTGCTTCTCCAATTTGAATCGGTACTTTTCAAAAAAATTAAGCAGAAAGCTGAGGGGTATTCATTGCTTGGTTAATTCGATCAACTGAAAGTTTACAGGATGTATAAAGTAAGCAGGCTAGCTCCATATGCATTTTGGCTTTTTTACCTCCACGATGACGAACATTATCAAGTTGGAACTGTCCTTTGAGATAGGCAAATACACGTTCAACAGCTGTTCGTTGATCATACAGTTTCTCATGGGCTTCACTACCCCGTGCTGGAAACGTGTACTTG
>NZ_AUGY01000040.1 GCF_000422905.1 Paenibacillus alginolyticus DSM 5050 = NBRC 15375 | reverse complement strand
TATCCGATAATCGCCGCAAGTACACGTTTCCAGCACGGGGTAGTGAAGCCCATGAGAAACTGTATGATCAACGAACAGCTGTTGAACGTGTATTTGCCTATCTCAAAGGACAGTTCCAACTTGATAATGTTCGTCATCGTGGAGGTAAAAAAGCCAAAATGCATATGGAGTTAGCCTGCTTACTTTATACATCCTGTAAACTTTCAGTTGATCGAATTAACCAAGCAATGAATACCCCTCAGCTTTCTGCTTAATTTTTTTGAAAAGTACCGATTCAAATTGGAGAAGCAGATTCTCAAATAAATTACATTGTGAAACGTACTCTTAAAGACTCCTATTCATTAAAATTGAAGCAATTTGGGGCCAAATATTACCGAATAGAAGCCTCTAGAAGCTCCTAATTCCGCAAAATGCGATTTTAATGGCGTAATAGCAGTCTCTAAAGACTCTTATCTGAATCCTGAATCCACGTTCAGCCTTCATGGCTATGGCGAGATTAAAGCCAATATCATTAACTTTGAAAATCCATTTTTGGATCGGTCGGCCTACTATTTTTCAAGTTTCTCTACTAATCCAAAGCTCCATGCTTTTTAACTGTTTAAATCCAAAAGAACCGAGGGACGATTGTCCTCTCGGTTCTTTCTCATTGGTATTGTAGGTAGAATAAGGGCTGTAGAACTATTACATATCCCGGAACAAACCAATGACACGGCCAAGAATCGTAACATGTTTCAAAAGGATAGGCTTCAAAGCCGAGTTCTCTGGTTGAAGACGAATATGATCCTTTTCCTTGTAAAAGCGTTTCACCGTTGCTTCATCATCTTCAGTCATCGCTACAACAATGTCCCCGTTATTCGCGGTTTGCTGCTGCTTAACGATGACATAATCGCCATTATGAATGCCGGCTTCGATCATACTGTCACCCATGACGCTAAGCATGAACACATTATTATCTCCTACCATGCTGACGGGAAGAGGGAAATAGTCTTCAATGTTCTCAGTTGCTGTAATAGGCACACCTGCTGTAACTTTACCAACGAGAGGTACACGAGCTACAGAAACTGCAAAATGCGTTTCAGCACCGTCAAGTCCTAGAATTTCAATAGCACGAGGCTTAGTAGGATCTCGACGAATCATACCTTTCTTCTCAAGACGCTCTAAATGCCCGTGCACTGTAGAACTAGAAGCTAGTCCAACTGCTTCACCGATTTCTCTAACGGAAGGTGGATAACCCTTATCTTTCACTTCATTCTTAATGAATTCCAATATAGCTTGTTGACGCTGCGAAATCTTACTCAATAGTTATCACTCCAATACTGGGAATCATTACCCAAAGTATAACATAGAACCCGAGTTCGTACAAACATAAGTTCGAGAAAAGGGTTGACTCAAACATGTGTTCGTGTTATTCTAATAACAGAACAAACGTTTGGGGGATGATTACTCATGTATATGGCTTATTCAAACACTAATTCAACACACACACCTCATAGATCTGCTAGCACATCCAAAGGGATGACATTTAATTCTAGTTATACCAAAGCGATTGTTCGCTTCGTCCTATTAGCAGTTATTCTAGGTACTGTGTTTTCATTCGGTGCTATGGTTCAAGCCTATGCAGGGGATGGGGCAGCAACTGCAAAAACCCCAGTTTCCGTTAATTCTATTAACTCTTCTCCTAAAGCAGTCGTACAAGATCAAGTCGTCATTCAACGCGGAGACACTCTTTGGGATGTTGCTTCCACTCACAAAAAAGGAAATGAGAACATTCGTTCTTATGTTGATAAATTGAAGACAATCAATCATTTAACCACGAGCTCCCTTGAAGAAGGACAGGTTTTATTGCTTCCTTAATTTCATTATGCTTTCCTGATAGAATCTAAATATGATGAGGCTCGGACATGTTCCTATGCCTCTTTTTGTTGTCTCTTGACATTCCTTAATAGGGATGGCAAAGTAGTACTCATATTGAATTTTTGACTGGGAGGATCACAATGAGTGACAACATGGAACAAACTATCGAACGTATTAATGAGCTTGCTCGTAAAGCGAAAACAGTTGGCTTAACAGACGCGGAAATCGATGAGCGCAACGAACTCAGAAAGAAATATATTGAAGCATTCCGTGGCAATCTTAAAGTTCAACTTGATTCCATCAAGTTTACGGACGAAGAGTAATCGCTGCTCATTATAGATACAACATTCAAAAGGGGAAATGAATGATGACGTTGAAAGCCGTACTTTTTGATCTAGATGATACGCTTCTGTGGGATGATCGCAGTGTGCAGGAAGCTTTTAAAGCGACATGTGCGGAAGCTGCAAAGCATGTAGCCGTGAATCCCGAAGAATTGGAAGCTTCTGTTCGCAAAGAAGCTCGTTCTTTATATGAATCTTTTGAAACCTTTGAATTCACGAAAATGATTGGTATTAATCCATTCGAAGGCTTATGGGCGAACTTCACGCAAGGTGAAAATGAGAACTTTCGTAAGCTTGAGAAATTAGCGCCAGGATATCGTACGGAGTCTTGGACAAGAGGGCTTGCAGCGTTAGGGATAGAGGATCGTGAGCTCGGGTATAAGCTTGGTGAACTTTTTCCAGCAGAACGCCGACGTCGTCCTTACGTATATGAGGAAACGTTCCGAGTATTGGATGCTTTAAAAGGCAGCTATCAATTGCTGTTGTTAACGAATGGTTCGCCAGATCTACAAAAGGAAAAATTAGCAGGTGTCCCAAATATCGCACCATACTTTGATCATATCGTGATCTCTGGTGAATTTGGAGTAGGTAAGCCAGCGAAGTCCATTTTTAACCATGCACTTGGACTACTTGGAATAGAAGCAGAGGAAGGCATCATGATCGGAGATAAATTGACAACCGATATCCTAGGTTCTGGCAGCGTAGGTATGCGCAATATTTGGATTAATCATCATGGACTTCAAAGTGGAGATGAGATTGTTCCTGCGTATGAGGTTTCCCGTCTTCAAGATATTTTGACGATTATTACGAACGGATAACATGAAATAATCAAAAACCCAACGGATGCATAGGACGGTAAGTCCAGCTCAGTTGGGTTTTTTTGTTCATATAATAGATTAAGCTTTAATAAATTCTGGATCATCAATGTTATAAGCAACCCAGCCATCTTTTTCGATGAAGAGACGAACGGCAACGATTTCACGATTCTCCATTAGTGTGAAAAAATGGTTCGTGTTTTCAGGAACAGAGATCACATCGCCTGGTTCAAGTTCAACGTCAAAATAGCCAACTTCGCTTTCGGATTTGATAATGAAAATCCCTCGTCCAGAAACGATTGCGCGGATTTCATCTTCCGTATGGGTGTGTACTTGTTCGAATTTCTTCAGCAGTTCTTCAATGTTAGGCGTTGAATCGGAAAGCGCGATAACATCCCAAATTTCATAACCGCGTCTAGCAGCTAAATCACGAATTTCTTCTTCATAAGTGCTAATAATTTGCGCTTTCTCGTCATCACTTAGAATAAATTTCTCACGCAGTGTTTCTGGAAGTTTGTTCGCATCCCAGTGTTCATAAACAACATTTTGACTATCCAAAAAGGCTTTGACTTGCTCTTCGCCTTCTATACGTTCATTCGTATTGCGAATTCTAATTTGTGCCACGCTACATCCCTCTTTCTGAGTAAATATACTTGTATTATAGTGGAAATATAGCTAGCTGTCGATGGTTGAACATAAGAATTTCCGATAAAACCTATAGGTAAATATGATAATTCAAATTCTTTTCATAGAAGCCGGATTCTGTTACACTAAAACATAACATAATTTGTCGTTTTTTTTTATTGTCAATAGCGTTGGATAAGTTGAAAGGGAGTCATGCAATGATCAAAACACCGATACAAGAGCAGCTTAAAAAGAAGATCATGATCCTAGATGGTGCCATGGGTACAATGATTCAGCAAGAGAACTTAACCGCTGAAGATTTCGGCAGCGATGATCTGGACGGATGTAATGAAATTCTTTGTGTTACACGACCGGATGTAATTCGCAAAATTCATGAAGCTTACTTCGCCGCGGGCGCTGATATGATAGAAACAAACACATTCGGGAGCACGAGTGTGGTGCTCGCAGAATATGATTTGCAAGACCGTCATCGCGAATTAAATCTTGCGGCAGCCAAACTGGCTATCGAAGCAGCGAATAAATATTCAACACCGGAGTGGCCTCGTTATGTTATCGGAGCTATGGGTCCAACGACAAAGACGTTGTCGGTAACTGGTGGAGTCACATTCGCTCAATTAGAGGAAAGCTATTATGAGCAAGCGTTAGCTCTCGTCGAGGCAGGCGTAGATGCACTCCTTTTGGAAACTTCCCAAGACACTTTGAACGTAAAAGCTGGCAGTATCGGGATTCGCAGAGCATATGAAACATTGGGTGTTGAACTTCCGATTATGATCTCGGGAACGATTGAACCGATGGGTACAACATTAGCCGGGCAAAATATTGAATCCTTTTATATTTCGTTGGAACATTTGAAGCCTATTTCAATGGGTTTGAACTGTGCTACAGGTCCTGAATTTATGAGAGATCATATCCGTACGCTGTCTGATATTGCGGAAACAGCGATTAGTTGTTATCCGAATGCCGGTTTGCCGGATGAGAACGGACATTACCATGAGTCCCCTGAATCTTTAGCTAAGAAGATGGCCGGATTTGCCGAGCAGGGCTGGTTGAATATTGCCGGTGGTTGTTGTGGTACAACGCCGGATCATATTCGAGCCATGGCGGAGACACTCTCTCAGTTTAAGCCAAGAACGCAATATGGTACGCATTTACCGGCTGTTTCAGGGATTGAAACGTTATTTATTGAGCCAGAAAATCGTCCTATCATGGTTGGCGAACGGACCAATATTTCGGGTTCACGAAAATTCAAACGCCTGATTAAAGAAGGGAAGTTTGAAGAGGGTTCTGAAATTGCCCGTAATCAAGTTAAGAACGGCGCTCATGTTATTGATATTAACCTGCAGGATACAGACATTGACGAGGCTTATGCCGTTGAAGAGTTCATGCAGCAGGTTGTAAAAAAAGTCAAAGTTCCGTTAATGATTGACTCGACATATGACCACATCATTGAGCTCGGACTTAAGTACTCCCAAGGTAAGGCGATCATTAACTCCATCAACTTGGAGGATGGCGAAACGAAGTTCGAAGCCATTTTACCTTTAATCAAACGTTACGGGGCTGCCGTTGTTTGTATTCTTATCGATGAACGAGGTCAGGCTGTATCGCGTGAAGCGAAGATCGAAGTCGCGACTCGGTCTTACGAGCTTTTGACTGAGAAGTATGGCATGAAACCTGAGGATATTATTTTTGATCCCAATATGTTCCCAGTAGGCTCTGGAGATCCGCAGTATATCGGTTCAGCCGTTGAGACGATTGAGGGCATCAAGCTGATTAAAGCAAAATATCCTGCTGCTAAAACAATTCTTGGCTTAAGTAATATCTCTTTTGGTTTACCTGACGCAGGACGTGAAGTGCTGAACTCCGTCTATCTGTACCATTGTACGAAGGCAGGCCTAGATTATGCCATTGTGAATACAGAAAAACTGGAGCGTTATGCATCTATCCCGGATACAGAACGTCAATTGGCTGAAGAACTTATTTACAATACGAATGATGAAACACTGGCACAATTCGTTGCCCATTTCCGTGAGAAAAAAGTGGAGAAGAAAGAGAAAATTTCGAATCTGTCTCTGGAAGAAAGACTTGCCTCTTATGTCGTGGAGGGGACCAAAGAAGGGTTGATCCCTGATTTGGAAATCGCTTTACAGACTTATTCGCCGCTTGAAGTCATTAACGGACCTCTGATGAAGGGAATGGAGGAAGTTGGACGCCTCTTTAATGGCAATGAATTGATTGTGGCTGAGGTTTTACAAAGCGCGGAAGTAATGAAGGCTTCAGTTAATTATTTGGAACCTTTCATGGAGAAATCCGAAACAGCCGTAAAAGGGAAAATTATTTTAGCAACGGTCAAAGGTGATGTACACGATATTGGAAAAAATCTCGTCGAAATCATCCTTTCGAATAACGGCTATAAAATTATTAATCTTGGGATTAAAGTACCACCGGATCAAATCATCGAAGCATATCGAAGAGAGTTACCGGACGCGATTGGTTTATCTGGATTACTTGTGAAATCGGCTCAGCAAATGGTTATCACGGCTCAAGATTTACGCACGGCAGGTGTGGATGTACCGATTTTGGTCGGCGGGGCTGCGCTTACTCGCAAATTCACGAAAACGCGTATTCAGCCTGAGTATGAGGGTGTCGTACTTTATGCGAAGGACGCGATGGATGGACTGGATATTGCCAACCGACTGAGTGACCCTGAACAACGACAACGTCTCATTCAGGAGCTCAGAGAAAGCTTGGAATCCGATGTAATGGATACCGGGAAGAAGGAAGAGAAACTGCCGCAGCTCACAAGGGTGAGTTCGTCTGCTGTCTCCAAAGATCTTCCTGTGCAAGTGCCGCAGGATACAGATCGCCATATCATGAGGGATTACCCGATTAGCCATCTGATGCCTTATGTCAACATGCAGATGCTGCTAGGACATCATCTTGGTTTGAAAGGTAAAGTAGAGCAGCTGCTTAGCGACAAAGATGCGAAAGCCCTTCAACTTAAGGATACAGTGGATTCAATTCTCCATGCTGCACAACACAATGGGATTATTAAAGCCCACGGGATGTACCGTTTCTTCCCAGCACAATCCAGCGGTAACGATGTCATCGTCTATGACCCTCAGGATCACAGTAAAGTGTTAGAAACCTTCACTTTCCCGCGTCAGGATAAAGAGCCTTACCTATGCTTATCCGACTACCTGAAGTCCGTAGAAAGCGGTCAAATGGATTATGTCGGTTTCTTACTGGTGACGGCAGGGCATGATATTAATGAGTTGGCTAAAGAATGGCGGGATAAAGGGGATTATTTGAAATCCCATGCCCTTCAGGCAACGGCACTGGAAATGGCTGAAGGCTTTGCCGAGCGGATTCATCACATCATGCGAGATGTTTGGGGAATAGCCGATCGTGTAGATATGACGATGCATGAGAGATTTGGTGCCAAATATGTGGGACAACGGTTCTCCTTCGGTTATCCGGCATGTCCGAATCTCGAGGACCAAGCGAAATTGTTCAATCTGCTGAAGCCAGAGGATATTGGCGTGGAGTTGACGGAGTCGTTCATGATGGAGCCGGAAGCATCGGTTTCAGCAATCGTATTTGCCCATAAGGAAGCTCGATACTTTAACGTAGGATAGAAAGTTTATGTAAAAAGCGAGGCAGCTTGTACGGACTATACGGTTCCGTCGGCGTCCTCGCTTTACATTTTGGCATTGTGATTTTAGATAGAATGGGGTTTAGATCGTGGACTTGTATTTTTTGGGCACGGGGGCGGGTATGCCCTCCAAACAACGAAATGTCACATCAATTGCTTTAAATTTGCTGGATGAACGCGGAACCTACTGGCTGTTCGACTGTGGCGAAGGGACGCAACAGCAGATTTTGAATTCTCCAGTGAAATTGGGACGAACGGAAATGCTTTTCATCACGCATCTGCATGGTGATCACTTGTACGGTTTACCTGGTTTGTTAACGAGTCGTTCCTATTTAGGTGGAGATACACCTCTTACGTTATATGGACCGCGGGGTCTTAAAAGTTTTGTTGAGACGGCCCTCTCAGTAAGCGGGGCTCATTTAACGTATGCGCTGCAGATCGTGGAAATCGAGGAAGAAGGTCTGATTTTCGAAGATGATAGCTTCCAAGTAGAGACAGCACGACTAGAGCATCGGATCGAATGCTTCGGTTTCAGGATCATAGAGAAGGATCAACCTGGCAAGCTGATGCAGGACAAACTAACGGAACTCGGCATTCCGGCAGGTCCGATTTATGGTAAATTGAAGCAAGGCCAAACCGTCCAGTTGGAGGATGGTCGTACGCTTCATGGGACTGATTTTCTAGGGGCGCCGATACCTGGGCGCATTATCGTTATTCTAGGTGATACACGCTACTGCAGCGGGGCTCAGCACTTGGCACGAGGCGCTGATGTGCTTGTGCACGAGGCTACATTCGCTATGGATAAGCAGGAGCTTGCGTATTCGTTTGATCATGCCACTTCAATCGATGCGGCAAGAACTGCTCAGGAAGCGGGCGCGAATGCGCTGATCATGACGCATATCAGCTCGCGCTATCAGGGGGATGCCGTAATGGAGCTTCTGCAAGAGGCTCAGAAGATTCACAGCAACAGCTACATAGCTAAAGATTTCTGGAGCTTTGAAGTGCCGCGCAAAGGGTGAAAAAAGAGAAGCCTCTTCCAATTAAGGATGGGGCTTCTCACTTTGCTTATGTGTTCGTTTCGTCTTTTTTCTCCTCAATGAAGCCGCGGATACTTTCTTTGCGGCGCTCATTCTTGGATTCGATGCTTTGTTTTTCGTCGGCAGTTATTTCATCGGCATGTTCGTCCAAGTAGTCTTCAGCTTCGTGCAAATTAGCTATCGTATGATCGATGGCGTTCTGCAAACGGGCTGGATTATCTTCGCGATTGTCTGGCTTTGCCACAGTATTTTTTCCCTCCCTTAAGACGATAGATTGACATCCTGTTATACGATTCCACAAGGTCAATCAGATTATTCATTGTTAAAGAGGTCAATTTCCCTGATTTCTCTCATACAATTAACATAATCCCATGTCAACCGAGGTGATTCTATGGAAATTACACTTGCCGAAGTGCTGCTTTCTATCTTTATGTCCTCGATATTTTGTGTTATGTTTAGGGAAATACGAAATTATTACAGAGACTCAGGTTAGTGCTGCTAGCAGCTGGAATGGAGAATTTTATGCTCGGTTTTGCTATATTATTAGGCTTTAATTTTTTAGGTTATGTGATTCAGATGAGCCTGCACCTGCCCCTACCAGGCAACGTGATCGGGCTCATTCTTTTTACCGCGGCATTGTTCACTAAGGTCATAAAATTGGCTTGGGTAGAAGAAGCGGCTTCACTTTTGACGAGACATATGATGCTATTTTTTATTCCGTTTACGGTTGGTGTACTAGCATTTATTCCGATCATTGGAGCTAATTGGCTTGCTATATGCGGTGGGACTGTTGGTGCAACGGTGGCTGTTCTTGTAGTAACTGGTTGGGTATCGTCAAAGTTAGGACAGGAGAATACCAAATATGGCGAATAGCATACTGCAGCATCCATTGTTTGGTCTTTCACTAAGTGTAATCAGCTATGCGTTAGCCAATTTGTTGTACCAACGATGGCGGTTTATGCATCCTCTATTTAGTTGTACGGGGTTCATTATTATTGTATTAGTAAGCTTTCGTATTCCTTATGAGGACTTTAAGCGAGGGGCCGACGTGCTAACACTTTTATTAGGGCCAGCAACCGTTGCGTTAGGCGTACCTCTTTACAAATATAAAGAATTAATACGCAGAAATTTGGCGCGTGTCATGATAAGTGTTTTGGCGGGTTCAATTACGGGCATTGCAGCTAGTGCAGCCATTGTGGGGCTATTGGGAGGGAGTCAGTCCATTATCCTAAGTATGCTTCCCAAATCGGTAAGCTCGGCCATCTCCATTGAAATTGCCGCGCGATTAGGCGCGATTCCTGAATTAACAGCGGTACTAACCACTTTAACTGGGCTGCTGGGTAGTATGTTCGGCACTCGGATTTTGAGTTGGTTTAGAATTAGAGATGATATCTCGATCGGCATTGCCATTGGAACAGCGGCTCATGGCATTGGAACAGCGGCTCATGGCATTGGAACAGCCAAAGTATTCAAGGATTCTGAACAGCAAGGAGGATTTGCTGGACTATCCATGGGAATTTGTGGGATTATGACTTCGATTTTATTTATCCCCATTTACATATGGTTAAAATAATGCCGTGCATGCTGAGAAACAGAGTTCTTAATAAGAGCTCTGTTTTTTTTCATTCTAAAATATATAGATAATGATGATGACATGTTTGGATGCGTCATTGACGAAATATTACAAATTCTTAATAACACGAAAACGAACACTTAATAATCCTCTGCTAACCTTGAGTTATAAGACTCCAGTTGAAAGGCGTGAGGAAGATGAGTGGACCACTTCTGAATACGGCGCCCCAGCATGCCAAGCTGTCTGTAAGGCTTGCAAGCAGCGCACAAGAGATTGAGCAGGCTATGCGACTACGATATCAAGTTTTCGTCGAGGAAGAGAAGAACATGAGGATGCTGAATGAGCAGGGGCTTGAGAAAGATGCCTACGACGATTATTGTGATCATCTCATTGTGAAAGATATCGAAACCGAGCAAGTGATCGGTACTTATCGGCTACTGCCTGGGGATCGAGCTTTGAACGGGATCGGATTTTACTCCCAAACAGAATTTGATCTAACCGCATATTCTGATTTGAAAAGCCAAACGCTGGAGCTTGGACGGAGCTGTATTGCTCCCGAATATCGAGGTGGAAAAGCGATTCAACTCCTTTGGGAAGGAATTGCTGGTTATATAAGCGAGCGAAACTATACGCATTTAATTGGTTGTGCGAGTGTGCATGTGGGCAATTTGGAGGAACTAAATTTGATTTACTCAATGCTGCGCCAAAAGCAGGTGATAACAGACAGATTCGGTATTGAACCGCTTGCGACGCATCGCATACCTGGCCTTGCTCGAATTGAAATTGCTTCCAATGAAAAAGAGCTGTTCCGTAAACTGCCGCCTCTTATGAAAGGCTATCAATGGCTCGGGGCAGAAATTGGCGGAGATCCGGCTTATGATGAGTTGTTTGAGACCGTTGATTTCTTTATTATTTTACAAAAAGATCGGGTAACACGTCGTTATAAACGCCATTTTCTGACTACTTAACCAGGTAAGGAGGACTTACCTTGTACGAATGGATTTCCAAGCTGACATTGAATGAACGAAGGTTAGATCGCATCGAGAGAGTTCTGCGCGTTTTTCCAATATGGATGATGTCGGCATTTTGTTCTATGTTAGCGTTTGCGCTTCATTGGGCATTCCGAAAAGGGTTTCAAAAACGAGTAGAACACAATTTAATAGATTTACTTGGTGATATGTCAAAGAGTTCATTAAGGGCTATCTCCAAGCAATATGTTCAAAATGTAGTCTATACCCTTTATGAAATTCTTTTCCTTTCTGCTCGATTGGAAAAGCTTCATGCTAGTCACCTTGACGTGCAAGGTGAGGAATATCTACAAGAAGCACAGCATCGAGCAAAGGGGAAGGGATTCATTGTCTATGCACCGCATGTTGGTAATTTTTTTAACTATTATTGGTATTTGACACAGAAATTTGATTGCTTAACAGTGGCTTCAGCGGGAAGTCCCGAACTTAAACCCCTGTATATGAAGTTTGCCGCTATGGGTTGTAATGGCTTAGATTACGATAGTGTCCCCCCGCTTGCGCTATATCGTACATTGAAAAAGCATGTGCAGAGCGGCGGTGTTATTTTCATCCTTGGTGACTTCTGGAGACCGACCTTTCCATTATCCAGGCTATTTGACCGACTAACTCGAACGCCTGAAGGTGCAGCCATGTTAGCGCTTGATCATCATGTGCCGGTTGTACCCTTCTACGGGTATCGTGTCAAAGGGTTTAAACATCGGCTAGTTTTTGGCACTCCCCTGCATTTATACGAACAATTTGAGCGTTCAGGACGTTCAGGACGTTCAGAACGTGAGGAAGCTAACTTGCTTTTGAATGCGTTCATGGAGCGGGTTATCCGTGAGAAGCCATCAGCTTGGTTTTATTGGTTTAATGTTCATGAACGATGGGAGAAGCTTCCATCAGCAGCTGCCAATAATACAAGTAACGATGTGAGCGGGAGTATAGATTTGACCACGGAAGCAGCAGGATGATTCACACAACGACCAAAAGGATTGGTGATCGACACATGGACACAGGAAGCCACTTATTGTTCGGCGTCACTTTAGCGGGATTAGCATGTTTGGAACCGGCCGTCGCACAGGAACCTGCACTGGCTCATGCCATACTTGCAGGAACACTCATAGGCTCGCATGCCCCTGATTTTGATACCTTGGCACGTCTGAGAGGATATGCAAACTATGTTCGCGTTCATCGAGGGATCACACATTCGTTGCCTGCTTTGTTCATTTGGCCCATCCTTCTAAGTCTGCCCCTTGCTGCCATGTTTGGTGTATGGGAGCATCTGATTAGCTTATATCTATGGACATTTGCAGCTGTTGTGTTACACGTATTTCTAGATTTGTTCAATGTGTATGGCGTCCAGTGCTTTCGTCCATTTTCACAGAAATGGTTCCATCTCGACACCCTCTGTCTTTATGAACCATTCTTATTTGGTCTTCATGGCTTCGGAGTCCTGCTATGGTTGTTCATCTGGCATGGAAATGGTGGCAGCCATATCGGAGAAATGTTCGCATTGATATATGCGGCAACCTTCCTCTATATAGCTATAAGAGCCTCGCAGCGCAATCGATTCGTTAAGCTCGTAAAAAGTGAATTGAACCTCGCAGATGGCATCTGTCATCTCATTCCGAGTTTAAGTTGGCTTCAATGGCAATTCGTTCTTGAGGGTGACACATGCTTCTATCTAGGAGAAATCCGGCATGGTCGCGTTTTAATTGAAGAGGAATACAGTAAAGCGGATTACAATCAGAACGATTCGCATCCTATTGTTCAGGCTACAATGGCAACAGATGGCGTTCGTGCCTTCTTGCACTTCGCGCAGCGGATTCACGTGTGTTGGAAAGAGAAGAACGACGGTTATGAAGTGCAGTGGCGCGATGTGCGCTTTTGGCACAAACGCAAGCTCCCTTTCGGTGTCAATGTGCTGCTAGACCGGGAGATGAATGTGGTAAGTGATACGCTTGGTTGGGATAAGAAGGCTTGGGATCCGCCTTATGTTTGATAGAATTGAAGCCTTGCTCCTTTAGGGAGTAAGGCTTCTTTTGGCGAATTGGTACATTTAATGTTAGGTAATGTTGTTTTTGTGGCCTAGAAAATTATAAGGGGCGTCTTGTAGGGGAACTGTTATTAATGATACTATGTAGGTAATAGGAACTAGTTCTTCGGGGCTAAATTAAAGAATTACTGTCGTGGATAAATTAAGATCAAAAAAAGAGGAAACCTCAATGAATACAACGAATTTTTGAATGTAGATAACACATATAGACAATTAGCGGATGTATTCATTGCAGTCATGGAACTCGAATTATGTCGAAATTTTATATGGAGTAGTTTCCATATTTATTGATAAGCTATTGGAGAAAGTGTCGCCTATAATAGATGGAGATGGGAAGCAGATTAGCGACTTTATTTTTGTAAAAGAAATATTGAAAATCAATATTTGTACGTAAGAGTATTAACTAAAAGTAGGTGTGTGCGAAATGGGCAGTAATATGAAAATTCTACTGACGACGGAAGGGACTTATCCCTATTATCAGGGAGGGGTCAGCACGTGGTGCGACTTATTAGTTCGCAGGCTACCTGATGTTGATTACATCATTTACAGCGTATTGGCCAATCCGTTTATTACTCAGAAATTCTCATTGCCTGATAACGCTTCTGTAGTGAAAATGCCTCTATGGGGAACAGAAGAACCTGCGGAGCATTTAAATATTCCTTTTTCACAAGTATTAAGAGCTAAGCTGCGAACAGATGAATCGGTGATTAAGATGCATTTTTTACCAATATTTCAGGATCTTGTGGAAGAGGTGGTTAAACCTCGTAAGGATGCCTTGCACTTTGGTCGCATTTTGATAGCGCTTAATGATTATTTACAAGTTTATGAATACAAGGCTACCTTTAAGTCCGAACTAGTATGGAAAACCTATAAATCTCTGATTTTGGGCTTCTGCAGTGATTCGAATAATCGAATAGCACAACCTGATGTATATGGAATGATTCAAAGTATTGGTTGGTTGTATCGATTCTTAAACATAGTCAATACACCGATCCCAAAGGTACATGTAACCCACTCCTCGGCTGCTGCTTTTTGTGGAATTCCTTGTGCGATAGCTAAGCTTAGATATGGAACGCCCTATTTGTTAACGGAGCATGGTGTTTATTTACGGGAACAATATCTGTCAGTATCCAAACAAGGGTATTCCTCTTTTCTAAGTACCTTTCTAATACGCTTCGTTCAATCGGTTGTAGGAATCAATTATGCAACGGCAGATCAAGTGTCACCCGTATGTAATTATAATACACGTTGGGAGAAGCGTTTCGGGGTATCGCCAAGAAACGTGAAGGTGATTTATAACGGTGTGGATGATCGTGTGTTTAGCGAAGTTCCATCCGCTCCTCAAGCCAATCCGACTATCGCGATGATAGCTCGAATTGATCCTTTAAAAGATATTTTGACATTCATTCGAGCCTTTTCAATTATTCGTAAGACTCTACCAGACGCGAAAGCTATCGTGTACGGATCGGTTTCCGTTCAAGCTTATTATGAGGAATGTTTAGCGCTTCGTGAGCAGTTGAATCTAAATGATTCATTCATTTTTGCAGGACATACCAGTAACATGTCGGCCGCTTATCAAAGCGGTGATGTAGTAGCATTATCTAGTATATCAGAAGCTTTTCCCTACTCAGTTGTAGAGGCCATGATGTCAAGCAAGGCCATTGTAGCAACGGATGTCGGTGGAGTAAGTGAGGCCATCGGTGAGACGGGGATTATCGTACCGCCAAGAGATCCTCAAGCACTTGCTGATGGGTTGATTAAACTGTTGAAAAATCCGGAGCTGAGGCACTCGTTAGGGCGTGAAGGACGCGAACGAGCCATGAACTTCTTTACGCTGGGAAAAGTTTTGGATCTGCATCTAAAAAGCTATATACAATTAGCTGCTCGTGCCGAAGAACGAGTCGTAGAACGTATAAAGCCAGTTGCAGCCGACTTGCAGAAGCTGCACATGGATCGGGGGTACGCTTTATTGGCTATCGGTCAGGATCGGGATGCAATTTTGCAATTCCGTATTGCTGTGAAAGAGAAGCCTATTTCTAGTTATGTGCCCGTACTTTTAACGGAGATTGCGAGGGCTTTCAATAGGCTAGGTGAGTATGATCAATCCTTCCAGGAGCTTGATAAATGTAAAGCCTATATAGACTGGCTTCAAAGTAGTGGTCAGGAAATCGCGTAAGGGGGATCAAAATGGTGAAACGTTCAATCCGTGGCTATGACCCGCTGCAGGTACGAGAACGAATGGATCACATGCGTAGTGAGCACGAATTAGCAAGTTCAGTGTTACAGCAAGAAATTGCTCAGTTATCAGAAGATAATAGAAATTTGCATGAGGAAATCACTAGTTTTCAGTACCAGCTTCAAGTGCCATGGGAAGAAAGCTTAGGTCATACTTTGGCTGAAGCCCATTTAAGTCAAACAATGCTTGTGATGATGGCAATGGAAGAACTTCAGCAATCCGAAGCGAAGCATGAGGATCTGGCAGATGATGAGAAGGAAAGCAAGGAATCTGTTCGTGTCGAATTGCTAAGAAAACTTCAAAAGTTGCAAATAAAGCTAGAAAATGAGCAGGAAGGAGGTTAAGAATGGATAATCAAGTTGGAAAACTTAAAAATAAGTGGTTTGGGCTGAAAAAAAGTGACGTACGGCAAGAAATTCGAAGACTGGGAAGATTGCAGAATGCAGAACTGGAGTCGTTGATGGTCAAAAAGAATGAACTCCAGAAGGAGAGGGCTCGTTTGCTGGAACAGCGAAATGAGTTGCTTCAAAAGAACGAAGGAGGACTCCCCGCGGAAGACAAATTAAGGCAGCTGGCTATTGAGCGATTACCTGATGCCATCCATATTTTGCAGCAATTTGCCGAAGAAGAGAATAATGCGATTCAGAATTTTCGTGCGAAGGTGGATCAGGATTACGAGAATAAAACCATTCAGCTGAAGCATAAAGCGCAGCGATACAGTGAGTTAACGCAAGATTTGTTGCGGGAGTTGGCATCGTTAATTGAACGATTACGTGACGAAGGTTGGCAGGAACTTGAGGAATCGATTGTATATACAATCGCGGCAAAAAGTCTTGAGGCGAAGCGTTTAATTGATGACATTGGCTTAACGAAGCCAAATGAAAACTTACCGAAAACCGATGTTGATGATCAAGATAGGGCTGTATTGCCACAAAGAGCCGAATCCAGAGTGAAGTTGGCTCAAGTTATTCAATTTCGCGCCAGATCCATCGTAGATAAATATGCGAAGCAACTTGTAACCGCTGACGGGCTGACATTGCTCCATGAACAGAGTCTTGATCAGATTGAGGCAAGTTCGCAACCTAATACGACGGATCAACCTATGGAATTGACGATTATTCCGACTGATTTGGAGTTAAAAGAAATTTCAATGAGTTCTATGGAGCAAGCGACAGCCAATGAATTGTCTTCCGTACTAGTTGAGCCAAGCAGTCAGCCAGAGATAACTGCCCCATTATGCGTCGCAAATGAAACTCGGAAACGTTCCAAGTTTTGGAGTGAGGTTGAAGAGTTTGTTCACCCAGTTGGGATACAAATGTCAACGTCTTCCATTCATAATACAGATAGTTTAACATACTCCGCTACTGTACCCGAAGAGAAGAAACCTTCTATTACTTTAGAAAATTTAAAAGTCTCAAAGATGGATAAAGTTCAATCTGCTGAACAATTGTCACCTTCAACTTCTGAAGGATCGGGCAGTCCAGTACTCGATGAAGAGATTATGGCAATCCGTTCCCGATATATTGTAGGCAAAACGGCAGGTGAAGACCTGATCGCTCCCAACGGTCAACGACTTATTAGTCGAGGCGAGATGATTACATCCGAAGTGGTTGCTCTAGCAGATCGTCATGGTAAATTACCGGAGCTAATCGTTAATATGACCATTACTGGAGTAGGCGATGCCTAATGGATAATGTGGTTAGCTATCCTGTGAATAGGGCTCGTTCCAACGGCTCAGTAGAATTTCAAGAATTAATTGAATTGATAATTGAACGAAGACATCAACCAGAAGATCGTTATGAGATTGCCGCTATATTGGAATCTATGGGTTGGAATGATACTAGGGCCAATCTCGCGTTTGGAGTGGAGGATGTATTCGAACTTGCGGAAGAACTCTGGGAAGCTATCCGACAACGAGTGGTTTATACACCGTTTACACTTCCAGATCGATTAGTAGGTTTGAAGCTTGCTCTTGATATTTTCAAAAGCTTTTTGAGAGGACTTATTTTTGCTTTACCGATGGCTATTTCGGTTTTTGCGATGCTTACGCTGCGATTTTCACTGTGGTCCTACGAAAAATTGTCCATTGAATTTGCAACCTGCATCGCAGTAGGCACGATCTTAAGCTTTCTTACCGTAGGCGGGTTCACACAAGCCATTGCTCGACGCGGTTTTTTTTACTTGTTTCAGAATTATTATAATATGGCACGGCGCATTACTTTTTTCTTTATTCGCTATGGGATTGTGGCATGCGTTATCATTTCTGTATTACTTTATTTTGTTAATTTAGTTTTTAACATATATCCGCAGAAGATGTTTATGATTATTGTGCTGTATTACTTTTTCCTAAGCTGTATATGGCTTTCAGTGACGGTTATGTATATGCTCCGAAAGGAACTTGTTTTTACAGCTTTGATTGTGGCTGGTATCGGTCTGGTTTATCTCATGTTTGTAATTCTAAATATTCCGATTGTATTGTCGCAATTGATCGCTGTAACCCTTGTATCCATTACGGGTATGGGTTTAGCTCTGTACTATTTCAGAAAAGCAGAGCAGAGGGAGGAGCGGGGGATCGCCCCCCAAATGACGAGATTGTCGATTATGATCTACGCGATAATGCCCTATTTTATTTATGGCTTGTTATACTTTGCTTTTTTGTATACAGATCGAGTAATTTCTTGGTCAACGGATCATCCTTGGGATTTTGATCAGCAATATATGCCTTATTTTATTTGGTTCCGTGGTCCTTATGAACTTGGACTAGACTTCGCTTTATTAGTACTGATGATTCCACTTGGAATCAGTGAGGTCATTGTTAATAATTTGATGCGTGATTTGGAGATCAGCCAGAAAAGTTTTCTTGGATTTGATTACGCTAAAATGAATCGATTGTATCGAGCAGCATACGTTAAAATGCTAGCAGTTAGTACAGCGACAGCGATTATTAGTGCTATCATTGTTTACAACGCGGTACTTTATTTTAATGTAAAATATTTGGTCTATGCGGGTAAACCTTTGCTACCAAATGATACGGCGTGGTTTGTATTTGTGATCTCCCTCATTGCATATGCGATACTATCAATTGGTTTAATGAACGCTGTTATTATGTTCTCGTTTTCGCAGCCTGGATTTGTGAATCGAGCTTTGGCGCCAGCTTTCGCGGCAAATGTGTTAATTGGTTTTTTGCTAACGCGTTGGGTGGATTACAGTTGGGGGGTATACGGACTTCTTATCGGTTCCGTACTCTTTACGGTTCTTACAACACTTAGCATGATTAAGATGCTGGGACGACTCGATTACTATCTGTACTCCGCTTCGTAATACGTTTGCAGTAGCAAGGAGAGGAGGTCGCTATGCGTTACGACTCGCTTGTCAACCAGTCGTATCATTTGGCTCACTTTGCAATAGCATTTTTGATACTGTATTGGCTCTTGCCACGCTTCATTTTTCAAGATTCAAGCGTGGATCGGTTAGAGCGGTTAACCAATTTATTCGTGAAGGCCTGCTATTTCTACATTGGTATTGGGTATTTATTGGTGCTCACCCATCTTTACGAAGTACTAGCGGTGGCTTTTGTCATAGCTTGTGTCCTTATCTTTCCCTACTTGCGCAAAGGCAAAATAGAGGAACGAGAGAATGCGATCAATAACTTTAGATATCGTTTTTACGATGCATTAGAATCAGGATTTATGCTCCGCCAGACTGTAGCGAATTGGCGAGGGAGAAATGTACTTCCCTTCAAGCGATTCCGACCTATGCGGAATTCCCCGGAAGTGCCGATTGATGTAAGTGTTTTGGGTAAAGGAAAGAGAGATCTAAGATGGATGGTAAGCCAGTTAACGAATCTAGCACCATTTTGGTTGCTTGTACTAGTAATTGGTGGATCGGCCTATATTCGATATTTCGATGCGCTCACGCAAGCCTCACCTCCGTTATCAGATTCTTATGTTGCATTAGCATGGATGAAATATATCGAAAGACGTGTATTGTTTCACGACGGTTTTTACCCAGCAGGCTTTCACATTACATTAGCCTACTTGCATAAATTTGCTGCGATTGATCAGCTATATGTATTGAAGTATACGGGGCCTTTGATGTCTCTGTTTATCGCACTGGGGCAATATCTCGTAGTTTCTCGGCTAAGTGGAAATCGGTATGCTGGCATTATCGCGGCTGCTTTCTACGGTTGGGCTGGAAACATCTTTCTAGGAGGCGTGTGGGAGCGGCAAATTGGCACGAACTCGCAGGAATTCGCGTTTGTATTCATCATGCCCGCCATTTATTTTGCGATTCGTTACCTGCAAACGGGTAAACGAGATGTACTTACAGCGCTGTTAGCCGCTTGCTCTGTTGCTGGTTTTGTCCATACTCTTGCTTATGGTTATTTGGCCATAGGTGTCGCATGCGCGGTAGGAACTGCCTTGCTGCTTTCTTTACGGCAATTCGGTATGCGAGCGGTATGGGTGTCTTTAATCGGCTGTATTTCTGCTGTTGAGTCGGTGTCCCAGCTACTTCTAGCGAAGTTGATTCACGCATCGGAAAATGACTCTGTTAAAGATTTTATTAATTCCAAGGTAAGTGTGCCGCCAACTGAATTAAAGCCTTGGGATTATGTAGCTGCGGCCGGCATATTACTAACACTTATAGCAGCTTTGCTGCCAAAGAAAACAAAAGTGGAACGATTACCTGAGCTAGCTTCAGCAGTTTTTGGGATCACTGCGCTTTTGTTCTATCGTTATGGGGGGCATTTGTCGCATAGTGTCGTAATTGTGTCGAGAGCGGATGATGAATGGGCCATTGGTTCTATTTTTAGTATTGGAATGGGGTTAGCTTCTGTATGGAAGTTGATTGCGTTTATGCCAAAGTATCGAATCCTAGAGCCCATAGTCTGTGCTAGTCTTCTTGCAGGGCTATATCAAGTGAATCCTTTACAACCCATTAAGGCCATCAAGATGGAGTGGGAAAGCGGCGTCAGACAATATCTGCGGATTGCTTCTGAATACAGACCGAAGACTTGGACGATCTTTTCACAAGAAGAAGGCTACGATTTGGCGCTTGGGAATGGCTTTCATACCTATTTAAGGGACTTTTACGCTATGTATGACCCTACAGGAGAGTCAAATTTTCCAACACGGAAAGGTCAAACTAAGCCGGACAAATATATCGCGCCTGATGCATTCGTTTTTCATGAAAAGCAGGTTTATCGCTTACCCAAAACCGTTGGTATTTCTACTGTTTTAGAGCCTACTTACCAAAGAAGAGAACAAGAGAATGCCTTATTTGCAAAATGGTTAGAAGAGTTCGAGAAGACGCATGCGAAGCCAGACGTATATTACGAGGATGACAATTTGGTGATCTATCATTTTAAATATCCTGTAGATCCTCTCAATAATCCGGAATCCGTCGTTAATGGACCGGAACCGTTGCATCGGAAAGAACATTAATCATTTGACAAGCATGAATCTGCCGAATTGATTTTGGAAGTTCATAGAGAGGAGGACCTTTCATTGCTTAATGCACTCACGGTTGATGTAGAGGATTGGTATATGACTAGTGACTTCAATTTTCCGCAGGAAAAATGGGGAGGGTTTGAAGATCGTGTGGTCACAAGCACGATGAATTTATTAGAATTGTTCGATAGATATGAGGTCAAAGGGACTTTCTTTGTTCTCGGTTGTGTAGCCAAACGACATCCTTATCTAGTAGAGGAAATTGATAGAAGAGGGCATGAGGTTGCTTCTCATGGATACTGGCATCGGATGCTTACAACCTTGTCGGCTAACGAGTTTCGTGAGGATCTACGCGCATCTAAAGAAATTCTGGAGCGAATTGTGAAAAAGCCAGTGACGTTATTCCGAGCGCCTTCTTGGTCCGTTGCGGCAGATCGTTATGATTATTTGCGAATCATGCAAGAGGAAGGATTTACATGTGATTCGAGCTTGCAACCCTTTCATACACCTTTATCGGGTGTAGCCGGTGCACCGGTTGAACCCTTTGTGCCGATTGTGGGAGGCGAAGCATTAGAACTGATTGAGTTTCCTCCTACGGTTTTGAAGCTAAAGGCTCTAACATTACCATTTTCAGGCGGATTTTACCTAAGAGCTATGCCGTATCAGGTCGTACGAAAAGCACTGAAACAAGTTAACAACTCCCGTCACGGTATGATTTATATCCATCCATGGGAAATCGATCTTGAGCAGCCTCGAATGAAGGCTTCAGCCTTTACTCGGTTGTCACATTATTACGGAATGCGCACTACCTATCGTAAGCTGGAGCGATTGTTGAGCGAATTCTCCTTTACAACACTTGGGGAAATCCTTCAGAAAAA
The DNA here is from genome assembly GCF_000422905.1 of Paenibacillus alginolyticus DSM 5050 = NBRC 15375. Taxonomy (GTDB): domain Bacteria; phylum Bacillota; class Bacilli; order Paenibacillales; family NBRC-103111; genus Paenibacillus_E; species Paenibacillus_E alginolyticus. The sequence continues at coordinate 50,582 of NZ_AUGY01000040.1, read as the reverse complement.
TGAGAGCTACCCGATGAAAACATTGACCTCACCAACCAAAACCGTACTTTCGAAGGGAAGTACCCATTCATGATGAGTGCACTGATCAAATACATGCGGGGGCTCGATCGATTTGGACAACTTCTGCGTGCGATCAATGTAGTTGCCTTAATCAATTTATTACTGGCTTTGGTCGCTTTTGTCAAAGATGTGGTGTCTGCGGCTTACCTTGGCACTTCTGCAGCCGCTGATGCTTTCTCACTTGCTTTTTTTATACCGGATATGGTGGGAAATAATCTAAGTTCAGCAGCACTTGGGGTGGCTTGTGTACCTTTTTTCGCATCATGGCTTGATTCGGAAAATGGACAATCCATTCGAACGAGTATTATGGCGATTACTTGGCGAGTAGTTGTTGCTTCGGTGATCATCTGCAGCCTTCTTTATTTGTTGGAAAATTCATTACTTGGAACACTTGGCGCTGGTTTGCCTGATTCAAGTTTGACGTTGAGCTATAAGCTATATGCGATCATAACGCCAATCGTACTATTATTGCCTATAGCTATGGTCGTTTCCGCCTACCTTCAGGTCAAACAGATATTTGTGCCAATAGCTATTGCTCCAGTGCTGTACCATATCATTGGATTGTTAGTCATTAGTTCTCTTATGTTTTTAAGGCCCCCTATTGTTGAAGGAACAAAATGGATGTCAATTGCTGTTCTCCTTGGCGTCGTGATTCAGACTTTGTTTTTAGGCATCGTTGTGATTAGACGGGTACAACGTAATCGGAGTTCTATTCCTTCTGTGACTAGTGGCTATACAATTAACGTAAAAAAAACCAATTTGAAAGCCTTCTATCGGATTTTTTGGCCTTATTTAGCGATTTTGATAAGTACACAGTTCGTGTTATCAGCGGAGCGCTGGTTTGCTTCTCGCATGGAAATAGGAACTGTGGCCGGATTAAATTACGCTTATCGGTTGGCGCAATTTCCAAACTGGGTATTTGTGGCTGCGGTAACCATGGTGGTATTACCTGCTTTAGCTAGATCCTGGAATGAAAATAATTTACTGGAAATGAAAGCAATGCTCCATCGCGGATTGCAGGTTACTTTATGGATTTCCGTCCCAGCTTCGATCATTCTATGTTTCGCTCGTGATCCGATCATACATGTTCTATTTGGTCATGGTTCCTTTGACAAGCACTCGGAGTCGATTACATCAGCTATACTTGCTGGATATTCGTTGGCGATTGTGGGACAAGCCGTATCAGCTGTTTATCTTCGTTTATATTTGACAATCGGGAGGATGCATATACCGGTTATCAGTTACGGTGCTACTGCCATTTTGAATGTATCGCTCGATGCCTGGATGACTTCCTTATGGGGAGCAGCAGGTATCGGCATAGGGGCAGCGATTAGTGCGGCAGTCAACGCGATCGTTCTGAATATGTGGGCTTATTACTATATGAGGTTACCTAGAGCTTTACGGGAGGAATGCAGATGAATGAATATTTGATTATTATTCCAGCTTTTAATGAAGAAGCTAATATCGGTAAAGTGCTTCAAGGTATTTATGCAAGGAAGCTTCCTGTTGATGTGCTTATTATTGATGATGGATCTCTTGACAAAACAGCAGCTATTGCAAGATCTCAATCTGCAATCGTCGTTTCGCATCCATGTAATCTCGGTTATGGTGCTGCGCTGCAAACTGGTTATCAGTATGCATTTGCAAAGGGATACCGCTACTTAATTCAATTTGATGCGGATGATCAACATGACCCTGCTTCGCTTCCATCGATGATTGATGAACTGAAGAAGGGTGAATCAGACATTTTGATAGGATCCCGTTATTTAGTTGATTCTGGATTTGCCGCTGGCTTTATGAAGAAATTAGCTACTGTTTTTTTTCGTTGGTTGATTGCTCGATTAACCGGGGTAAAAGTTTCTGATCCGACCTCTGGCTTGCGTGGGATAGCAAGTAAAGTATTTGGTTATTATTCTGTACGAGATAGGTTTCCAGCTGATTTTCCAGATGCGGATATTTTGATTCAAATGATATTACAAGGGTATCGAGTTAAAGAAATACCGGTGCAAATGCGCCAACGCCTTGCAGGAGTCAGCATGCATGCAGGTCTAAAGCCATTCTTTTATATGTTAAAAATTATGCTAAGTATCGGAATTGTAATTTTACGCCATCAACTAACAAAGAAGGTACCCGACCATGAGTGAGCTATTAAAGTTGATCCTGCTTGCATGCGGTCTAGGATTTGGTACGGTAGTTGTTCGTTTGCTGCTTAAGAAAAAAATAAGTGAACGCAACTCCATTGCGTGGATGAGCGCAGCTATTTTGATATTGATTCTTTCTGCATTTCCTGAAATGGTAGACAAGCTTGCCCAAATGGTGCATGTTAGCTATCCGCCATCTCTTATCTTTTTGTTTTCGACGCTCGTTTTGCTGCTGCTTGTGCTTTTTCAATCTATACAAATTTCTATACTAAATGAAAAAATCAAAGAATTAGCGCAGCGCATTGCATTGTCTCAGCATCTTGAACAAAAGCCGCAGGAGCAAAGCGAACATCAAAAAGTTGAATAAAACGATAGTATCATTTTGCAGCAGTATATGGAAAGGAGACGGACAACATGGGCATAACGATCAATTCGATATGGCAAATGTCTATGCAACGAATAGCACCCTACGAAACGGAAATGTTCATTGTTCTGGTCGGCTTATTTCTCTTGGCTGCTCTTTGCTTCCGCATTGCCAATCAATTCAGAAAGCAAGAAAAAAGTCGATTAGAGCACGCTTTACTATTGTTGGAACGCTTACAGCCCTCTGCTGGTTTAGAAAATAACCTTTCAGCTGTGTTAGAGCTCATAGGCACAATTGTAATTGCACCTGGTTATGCCTTCTATATTCTCGATACAAAAAACCATCAATTTAGCTTGAAAGCAGTACGCAATTCCAACAAGTATCCCGGAACAATGGCCCCTTCCTATAGTGGGCTGCTTCCGCACAATAAAGAAATTTATTTGCCTGTGCTTTCACTGCCTGCACAAGCAGCTCCTACACAGCTTACCTTGGGTAAGGAGGGGGAACTTCCTCTGTTTAGCATGCCAGTCGGTCAATACGGACTCATTCGTATTGGACCTCTGTCGCGGATATCAAAAAAAGCCATAGGTCAATTGAAATTCGTAGCAAGTATATTGCCCAAACTACTGGATCTGCTAATTGAAGCTGAGCAAATGAAGATGAAAACAGAGGTTATTGTCACTTCGGGTGATGCTCTTCACGCTGTCGGAGCCATGGCTCTGGATTCGGAAGCTGCAATTAGTAAAATGGTCAGCATGTTTTCAGTTGCGCTTGGCGTAAATGCTGCTTTTGTTTTAACTAATGAAAATGATGGAACATCTCCTGTGATTGCACAGGGTTGGGCAGAGGAAGCTGAAATTCAACTGGCTGATGCTGCAGTATGGGTTCGCCCGCTTTTTAACCGAGAAGAACTTAAAGAAGATACCATAGTTGTAAGTCCGCGAGACTTGCTTTATGAACGTATTCCACAAATATTTAAAAGCCAGCAAGGAGACACATTTGTTTTCTGCAGATTCCGAATGGGAATAAATCATGGAGTGCTAGTATGCAGAATGGAACGGAATACATCGGGGGACTGGAACGAAAGCGAGAAGATATCTGCACTCTCAGCCGCTGCTCAAAGCATGTCGAAATTAGTAGGGGCTCAGGGCCAAATGAAGCTCTTAGCAGCAGCATATTCCGAGCTATTGAAATTACTTTCACGAACGATTGATAACTTAAATCCCTACACGGTGGGTTATTCTGAGCAGATGGCTTTGTATTCAGCGGCAATCGCTCAAGAGTTGAAACTACCACGAAAGGAAATCGCTGCTATATCTTTGGCTGCATATTTAAGCAATATTGGCGTACTGGGGTTACCTGAGGATCTATACCTGAAAGAAGGGAAGTTCTCGGAAACGGAGTTTGAAAAAATGAAGCTGCATGCTCAGGTCGGGGCAACAATCGTAGAAATGACAATTGGAGACAAGGTAGTAGCTGATAGCATTCGTTATCACCATGAACGGATGGATGGTAATGGTTACCCTTCAGGCTTAAAAGGATGTGATATTCCTGTAGGAGCAAGAATTATTGCCGTTGTACAAACGTTTCTTGCTAAAATCGGAGGACGTAAATATCGTGAGCCGCTACCGTTTGACAAAGCTCTCAATATGCTAAGATCTTCAGAGGGGTCACAGCTTGATGCAATGGTTGTTCAAGCGTTTATACAATGGTTCGAACGCAAGCGAACGAGTCCTGAAATTGCTTCGAATAAGCCATTAGGACCTTGTTGGGAGATGTGCAGCGCTCCGTCTTATATGTGTCAATCTTGTCCAGCTTATGAACAAGAAAGCAAGCCATGCTGGGAGTTTGAAAGCAATAATTGTCAATCCCATGGGAAGTCATGTCAAAGTTGTTTTGTATATACCGAGACTCAGGGACGTTCCTCCAGAATTACTGTGGCTGGCAAGTTATAAGTTATTCGCTAACTAGGAGTGAAAGATCAGGGAAGATGGGGATTGAATGAGTATTGTATTGTGCACCAATGGCTTGTTAAGCAAAACTCTCTGTGTTGTTCGTTCACTCGGCTCTCGTGGGATTCGGACAATTACTGCAGAAAAAACAAGGTTGCATGCAAGTGGTTTTTCTAAATATTGCTCAAGTTCTGTCCTATCACCTGATCCGGGGAAGGTGCCTGAACAGTATCTAGAGTGGTTAGTCGATACCATCCGTAAAGAACATTGTGATGTGTTATTTCCAATGGATGATGACACATTAGAAATTGTAATGGATAATCGAGACTTGCTAGAATCTCTCTGCAGGGTCGTAATACCACCGACAGAGAGTTATCGTATAGCTGCTGATAAAGGAAAAACGATACAAGTTGCATCAAAGCTCGGGATACCTTGTCCACAAACGGTAGAGTGGGATGATGATGAAATAGATGCCGACATACTCAGGAAACGAACCGAACATATGAGATATCCCTTATTGCTTAAACCAAGGAAAAGTTCGGGCTCACGAGGTATCCGTTGTGTGGAGCACCCTGATGAATTGCTTGTTACATTTTTGGAAGTGCATAAATATTATCCGAAGCTGCTTATTCAAGAAATGATTCCTCAAGGCCCTAAATATGATGTCTGTGTATGCTATGATGCCGAACATAGGCTTCAAGCATCATTTGTCCAAAAAGAAGTTCGCAATTATCCTCTTGATCGAGGTCCTAGTACAGTATGCAAAAGTGTTGAGTATCCTGAACTCCTTGAGATATCAAAAAAACTGATGGATCACCTGAATTGGTATGGTGTTGCTGATATTGAATTTATGATCGATCCGAGAAGTGGTGAGCCGAAACTCATGGAGATTAATCCAAGATTCTGGGCATCAGTTCCTCTTGCTGTTCGTGCAGGTATCGATTTCCCGTGGTTGCAATATCAATTGGCTATAGGGAAAAGTATTGAGCCAGTTCATACGTATCAAGTTGGTGTATACAGCCGCTCAATTATCCCAGGTGAAATACTTCATTTTATTAGCAATCCTAAGCGATTTCAAATGGATCCACCGATGTGGACGACGAAAATTGCAGATGATACTCTGTCGATTCATGATCCAATGCCTACAATTGGGCTGTTGCTCTCTGCTGCTCGCTATGGCTGGAAACCTGAAACTTGGCGTTTTTTAATCAGAAGGTAAGTATCTAAACCAATTTTGGCCGGCGTGATCAACCAAGGCGAAAGTTGATAAAGTCGAGTCCATATACATTGAAAAAGAACACCTCATTACACGATTCAATCGTGATGAAGTGTTCTTTTTTTAAAATTTAAAGCGTCTGACCAAATTCTCCGCCATATAATAGCTCGCTTAACTCTCGTCTGCCTGATGGGATTTCGCGTTCTTGGAACTTCTCATCGAGAGCGTTGACAGGACCACGATAACCAATGGCGATTACCGCATGAATATCGTAATCCTCAGGGATTTGAAGGGCTTCACGTGCTTGATTCCGATCAAATCCGCCCATAGCGTGAGTGATTAGACCTTGATTGTTTGCTTCTAAAGCCAAGTAGCCCCAAGCAGTACCAGCATCGAAGGCGTGACTTGGGTTATCGCCGCCTCTTGCCGTTTTGGTATGTGAAATGACAAGGGTGAGGACGGGGGCTTTTTCGCACCATTCTCGGTTGCCTGCCATAATGAAGTTGTGAAATTTGCCTCTTTGCTCGGGTGTACGCGCAATTATGAAGCGCCAAGGCTGCAAGTTGCTTCCGGAAGGTGCCCACCTAGCAGCTTCAAAAAGACTAAGGAGAACATCTTCTGTCACTTCTTGTTCGGTAAAGGAGCGTGGTGACCAACGTGTTAGGAATTGAGGGTTGATTTCGTGATCAGGTTGGCGATTGGTTTCGACTTCAGCAGGTAAAGAAGTTGTCATTATGAATTCCTCCTTATTTTGTAATCTTCCTAATATTACCTGATTTCAAATTGAATTACGAGTTTCTGAAAATCCCCTTGAATTGTATGGTTATTCATGATTATGGCAAAACTAGTTGTTATGAAATGAAGGACCAAGAAGAGGTGCGATAAACCGTGAATTTTACTAGTCATGATGTAATAATTATTGAAAGAGCGCTAAGAACTGCGATGAAATATGATAGGGATGAGCATCGATCAAGAGATTATCGTGAAGTTTTGCTCAAAATGCAAGAAAGTGCGGAACAAGCCCTTCATGTGAATGCTCAGCTTGCTAGCGCCGATCATGACGGAATACGTTACGATTATGATGATTCATCCGATCTTATGTAGACATACGAAGGTATATTACCAGGCAACCGCTTCCGGGGACTACCGCAGCTAAAAAAATGAATAGTAGGTTACATAAAGAGGCCCTAGTAAATAAATGGGGCTTTTTTATTTTGTGTGAGACGTTTATAATAGGGGAACAATCGTTCTATGCGGAGTGGTGAAAATATGATAAGAAAAAAATCCCTATCGGATTTAATACAAGGATTAAAAAGTAATGAAAATATTGTTAACTGGCACGAAGTTGAACCGCAAGAAGCAAAGACCCATTCAATGCCTGAAAGCGTAGACCTTAGAATAAAGGCCGCATTAGCTCAAAGAGGAATAGAGCAGTTATATACTCACCAGCACACAGCTTATGAAACTGTACGTAAAGGTGAAAATATTGTTGCTGTTACACCAACTGCTTCGGGTAAAACACTTTGCTATAACCTTCCTGTATTACAGGCAGTAGCCGAAGATGACGGAAGCCGCGCGCTATACTTATTCCCAACGAAAGCTCTGGCGCAAGACCAAAAAAGCGAATTAAACGAAATCATTGCTGAAATGGGCATTGATATCAAAAGCTTCACATATGACGGTGATACTTCCCCGGCAATTAGGCAGCTTGTAAGAACTGTAGGGCATATTGTAATTACTAACCCAGATATGTTACATGCAGCAATCCTTCCCCATCATACGAAATGGGTAAGTTTATTTAGTAATCTTAAATACATTGTCATTGACGAATTACATACGTACAGGGGTGTTTTCGGCAGTCATGTAGCGAATGTTATACGTAGATTACAACGAATCTGCAAATTTTATGGCAGCAATCCCCTTTTCATTTGCACTTCTGCGACAATAGCAAATCCGAAGGAGCTAGCAGAACAGCTTACAGGAAAGCCTATGCGGCTAATTGACGATAACGGCGCCCCCAGGGGAAGGAAGCATTTTGTTTTTTATAACCCGCCAATTGTTAATAAGGCGTTAAACATTCGGAAAAGTGCAACAGTAGAAGTAAACCATTTAGCCAGGGAATTCTTAGCAAATAAAGTACAGACTATTGTTTTTGCTCGAAGCCGGGTACGAGTAGAGATAATTTTAAGCCACATACAAGAACTGGTTAAGAATGAATTAGGGGCAAAATCTATAAGGGGTTACAGGGGAGGCTACTTACCAAGTCAGCGTAGGGAAATTGAAAGAGGGTTAAGGAACGGGGAAATTTTAGGAGTAGTAAGCACGAACGCTTTAGAATTGGGAGTTGACATAGGTCAGCTGCAAGTCTGCATTATGAGTGGCTACCCTGGAAGTGTAGCAAGTACATGGCAGCAAGCAGGCCGGGCTGGTAGACGGCATGGGGAAGCCCTGGTCCTTATGGTAGCCAGCAATACACCCATAGATCAATACATTGTCCAAAATCCTGAATATTTTTTCGACCGTTCCCCGGAATCAGCAAGAATTAACCCTGAAAATTTAATTATTCTTGTCGATCATTTACGCTGCGCTGCTTATGAACTTCCTATGAAGAAGGGGGAAGAGTTTGGGCCTTTAGAGATAGCCGACATTCTGGAATATCTGGTAGAAGAAAGGGTGCTGCACCAAGCGGGGGATTCTTTTTTTTGGGCGAATCAGTCTTTCCCAGCAAGCGAAGTAAGTCTGCGTTCGGCAGCGCAAGAAAATGTAGTAATAATCGACCAGTCGGACGTAGCGAATGTAAAAATTATTGGGGAAATGGACAGATTTAGCGCTATGACCCTGTTACATGACGAAGCTATTTATCTTCATGAAGGGGTACAGTTTCAAGTAGAGAAGCTGGACTGGGAACATAAAAAGGCATACGTACGGGAAGTGGATGTAGAATATTATACGGACGCAAACCTAGCAATAAAGCTTATCGTATTAGAAGTTGACCGGACGGAAAACAGGCGAACTACGTCACTAAATTATGGAGATGTTCGAGTAAATGCGATGCCAACGCTTTTTAAAAAAATCCGCTTAAGCAGTTTTGAAAATATCGGATACGGCCAAATCAACCTACCCGAAGAAGAACTGCATACCAGCGCGACCTGGATAGAGTTAAAAGAGGTTGACCCGACATTAGGGGTGAAAACACTGGAACAGCTGCTTTTAGGAATTTCCAATGTCCTAAGGCATATAGTACCAATTCATGTAATGTGCGACCGAAGCGATATACACGTAGTTTCACAAATTAGGGCCGAACATACGCAGCTGCCTACGATTTTCATATATGACCATTACCCTGGCGGTATTGGACTTGCCGAAGACGTTTATAGGCGTTTTGACGATATAAAAGCTGCCGCAAGACATTTAATTCGAAAATGTCCCTGTGAAGACGGCTGCCCTTCATGTATTGGTACGGAAATTGAGGGACTTCACGCAAAACAAAAAAGCATAGAATTGTTGGGGGTAATATGAAAATACGTGGCTCTGTACCCTGCTACATTAAAATACGCTTGAGAACGCACGAGAACATAAACCGGCTCGAAGGCGGTGCCCGATGAGCGGGCTCCGTGAGAAGCTTGGCCGCCTGCGGGGACCTTCTGCGGCTCAAATAGCTCCGCCGTCCCTGCCTATGGCAGACGGCGAGTGGGCGCAGCTTGGCGCCCATGTAGAAACGAGCCCGGCGGGCTCGTTCGTCATGCGGCGCCGTGTGTACGGCGCGGACAGCGTGCACGGCAAGTATCGGCTGCGTGAGCTGGCCGGTGTTGCACAGCAGCTGTCCTGCTTTCACGACCGTGACGCCGTCGTCCGGCTCGAAGAGCTGCTCTTCTTCGACACCGAAACGACCGGACTCGGCGTCGGTGCAGGCAACGTGCCGTTCATGGTCGGCATCGGCTTTTACACCGGTGAGCTGTTCACGGTAGAACAGCTGTTGATTCGCAACCCAGCGGAAGAGCATGCTATGCTTGTTTATTTGCAAGAACTGCTCGACCGCTTCACGCATATTATTTCCTACAATGGCCGAACGTTTGATTGGCCTATTCTAAAGAATCGGTATGTGCTTAATCGACTCCAATTGGACGATGCGAAGCTGCTTCAGATTGATCTTCTTTACCCCTCGCGAAGCCTGTGGCGAAACACGCTGCCATCTTGCCGATTGAGTAAAGTTGAAGAGAGCCGCCTAGGTTTTGAGCGAGTAGATGATGTGCCAGGATCTATGGCACCTGCTTTATATTTTCAATATTTAGCGGAAAAAAATCCATCCGTACTTGAAGGTGTTTTCGTTCATAATGAGCACGATATTGTTACTTTAGCTGCACTTGCCATACATTTCGGCAAACTAGTGAGTGGAGAAAGTGAACTTGATCCCGAACTCGAATTAGAAGAAATGTTCCGAACAGGTTTATGGCTAGACAAAATGGGACGTTCTGCAATTGCTGAGAATTACTTCGATATATTGTATGCTAGGTTATTGAATGATCTGGAGTCATCTAATCCAGCAGATCAAGAATCAGCCATTCTTCTATTAGCTGCCTTTTACAAGAAGAATGGTGAATATCTTCGAGCAGTTGAACTGTGGAAGCGCTGGATTGTTATTAAAAACGCGAGCATTGCGCTCCATTTAGAGCCTTATTTAGAGCTAGCGATGTATTACGAGCATCGAGAGAAGAACTTTTCTCAGGCGATATTTTACGCTGAGGAGGCTTGGGCGAAGCTCTGGCGCCGTCGTTCGCTTCATCGTGGAGATAAAAGGCAAAACGAGGTCGAGGAAGCACTGGAGAAACGAATCCGCCGATTGAAAGGTAAGTTGAGAAAAGCTGAAAGTCATCCGGTTGAGATAACATCACTTGCTGTGAAGGGAAAGAACACCTCGAAAGCGAAAACCAAAACACATAAAATAAAGCCGATTTACGTTAGTGAAGGGTTGATTTAATGGGGAAAGATATTATTACTGAAGATCCTTTAGCGTAGATCTATTTATGGAGAGTCTTCTACGTCTATGTTAATTCTAGTCAACTCAATACATTAGATAAGAGCTTCAAAAGGCTGCTAAATGTCATTTTTCATCAATAATTCAAGAAATAGAAGCCCCTAAAGGCTTCTATTTTAAACATTCTCAACAATTTTGATAGCATTCCATTGTGATAGAAGTCTTTAAAGACTGCTATTACTCATTTTAATACCAATATGATTGAAATAAGAGTCTCTAGGGGCTCTTATTTTTTGGATTTCAAGACGAAGGGACAATCTGCGTTTTGTAAAAAGAGAAACAGGGGTGTACATAAAGGAGCACTAAGAGCACTAAGAGCACTAAGAAACCCAAGAACACTAAGAACTAACCAGAACCAACCAGAACCAACCAGAACCAACCAGAACCAACCTAAAGCCTATGTAAGGTAATCTTGTTTACTTTCCCACTCATTTGGATATACAAGGAAGAAAACGGCAAGGAGAGAGTGCCATGCCCGAACTTCCAGAGATGGAAACGTATCGACAGCAGTTGACGCGATTGATTCAAGGTGCGCCAATCACAGGGGCGGAAGTTACGCGTCCGAAATCATTAAATGTCGAGCCGGAAACTTTTATTCATAAGCTGACCGGGAACCGCATTGAACGAATAGATCGCAGAGCTAAACATCTGCTATTTCACTTGGTAACAGGTGAAGTTTTATTATTGCATTTAATGCTCGGTGGTTGGATGTTCTATGGCTCGGAGGATGAGAAGCCGGATCGGACAACGCAAGTTGTGATCCATTTTGGCACGAGGCACTTATATTTCATCGGTTTGCGGTTAGGATATTTACACATGCATACACTGCCTGAGGTTGATCTGCTTTTAGGCAAGCTTGGGCCTGAGCCACTGGATTCCGGGTTTACTTTTACACAATTCCAACGGGTGTTGAAAAGTAAGAATAGCAACTTGAAAGTAGCATTTGTCGACCAATCGTTTCTCTCAGGGATTGGGAACTGTTATTCTGATGAGATATGCTTTTATGCGGGCATTCTCCCTACTCGTAAACTGTCCTCACTGACAGAAGATGAGCAAAATCGCTTATTTCAAGCCATGCGTTCGGTACTTCTCGAAGCTATTCAATTCGGTGGATATATTGATGAGCCTTTGTTTGTTGGAGACCGTTTAACGGGGCAATTCGATGCGAAGTGTCGTGTATATGATCGAGAAGGTGAGCCATGTTTGCGCTGCGGACATCCACTAATCAAGACAGAAGTTTCAAGTCGCAAATGCTTCTACTGTGCTAATTGTCAAGCGTGAAAGGGCTGATTCATGATGTTTATTGGCGCTCATGTTAGTACGCGTGGCGGCTATTTAGGTGCGGCCAAAACCGCTCTGTCTATAGGGGCTAATGCCTTTCAATACTTTCCCATGAATCCGCGCAGTCTTTCTACGAAATTAGTTAATCAAAGAGATACAAACGCATGCGTGAAATTTTGCCAAGAACATGGCATTTTGTCAATTGGGCACGCTCCGTATCCCTTGAACCCAGCGGCTGAAGTTGGTGAACGCGAGCAAATGGTAAAGCTTTTGAGGAATGGTTTAGAAATTACGGATGCCTGCGGTTCAGTGGGATTAGTGGTGCACTTTGGAAAATATATTGGAAAAGACCCGTTACAAGGCTATAAAAATATAATACAATGTTTGAATAGTGCTACTCAGGGATATGAGGGGTCTTCTTTGATTTTGCTTGAGAATCAAGCTGGAGAAGGTGCTCAGCTAGGGCTAACCATGGAAGAAATGGTTCAAGTACGTAAACTCAGTGAAGCACCTGAGAAGGTTGGATTTTGCTTAGATACGTGTCATGCATTTGCAAGTGGTTTATGGCAGGGGCATAATTGGTTAGAGCTTGAGACCAAGGGTAAACAGCTTGACTATCTTCCTTATCTGAAGGCTGTTCATTTGAATGACTCCGTCCATCCTTATGGTTCCCGCCGAGACCGCCACGCGAATATTGGTGCTGGTTATATTGGCCTTGAGAATTTACAGAAGATGCTAGCCTCATCTTTTTTGAAGCAAATTCCAATCGTTCTTGAAACGGGTTCAGGTCGTGACGGTACGCATGCTCAGGAAATTGAACTGGTGAAATCTTTGGTTACTAGTACTTGATTCATTAAATCTTTGGTTACTTCATTCATTCCATCATGAACAGGAAAGGAAATCCGATCATGATTCATGTATACTTAGATGACTTACGGCCATGTCCTCAAGGATTTACTTTAGCCAAAGATGTCAAAGAATGCATTTTACTGCTTCAGGAGTTTGATGTTGATATTTTGTCATTAGATCACGATTTGGGCTGGTCTACGATGGAGACAGGCATGGACGTCGTCATTTGGTTGACGCAGCAGCGTAAATTTCCCAAAACGATTTATATTCATACTTCCAGTCCCTCGGCTTGTACGGCTATGTACCAAACGCTTTACACGGCCAAACCCGAAGGGATGAGTCTATACCCTCACCGAATTCCTGACGATTTGCTCTTGCAGATTGCTCAAAGGACTTATAAGAGGGAGCCATAGTCAGAAAGGAATCGACCGCAAATGATCCATTTATCCGGTATTCATTTTATTAGAGGAGAACGTCATATTTTACAGGATGTGAATGTACACATTCAGCCAGGTGAACACTGGGTATTGTTAGGCCGCAATGGTTCAGGAAAGACAACATTGCTCGAAATGATGAATGGATACGAGTTCCCAAGTCGGGGAACGGTAGACGTGCTGGGCAACCGATATGGCCAATGTGATGTGAGGGAAGTTCGCAAGAAAATCGGCTATATTTCACAGTCTTTATTCGAAAAATTGAACCTAATTGACCCCGTCCTCGAGGTTGTCGCCACGGGTGAGTACGCCTATCTACGGTTTTATCAGGAAATACCGCAAGAGGTGAAAGATCGTGCTCTAGTCATGTTGGAGCGTGTCCGTATTCCTCATTTGGCTCATCAGCCTTTAGGTAGCCTTTCGCAAGGAGAGCGTAAAAAGGTCATGCTTGCCAGATCGCTCATGATGAAGCCTTCCATTCTTATTATGGACGAACCAGCGGCTGGTCTAGATTTATACGAGAGAGAACGTTTTCTTACAGATGTAAACGACCTTAGCAAGCAAAACATTACTGTCGTTTATGTAACGCATCATATCGAAGAAATAATCCCTTTATTTACGCATGTTGCTATTATTGAACAAGGTGAAATCATTGCAGCTGGGCGCAAAGAAGAGGTATTGACTCCGGAAAATATTCATCGAGCTTTTGGGATCGATATCACGTTGGAATGGTTCCAAGAACGACCATGGATTAAGGTTATTGAATCAAGATAGTAGATTACATAAAGGATGCGGCTATGACACATTTAACAACATACATTGGTACTTCGAATCACGGTTTCGCTCAATATGCACAGGATGAAATTCGTAAATTATTTCCTTTAACTAAGTTTACTTTGTTAGTGCCGACAGAGGTATTTATATTCGAAGTGCCTGAGGGTACAGAAGATATGATCACAACGCTTAAAGAGCAGGAGCCTATGTTTCTTAGGCATGTTCAGCCTGTAAGTCAAGACTGGGACCTAAGCCGAACGGATGCGGATGTCGAACACCTCAAGGCTTGGCTAAGAGAAGCTATTTCTACAGGGCTTATTAGTTCAGGCGATAAAATAGCTACCCAAGTGCGCAAAGAAGAGCGGGCGGATGTACCTTATGCGCCTTTCACCATTAAGGCAGCTTTAGATGAAATATTGGTTTCGGAGATTCAGGCTGAACCCGTCGTTCGGTATGCGGATCAAATCATTTCTGTGTATATAAGTGCCAAGAAGCTATTCGTGGGGCTGTCCAAGCCTGCAGACAATTTGTCGGATTGGTCAGGCGGTGCGATCCGATTCATGAAGGAAGAGGATCAAATCTCACGTGCTAAATTCAAGCTTTTGGAAGCGGAACAGCGATTCGGTATTGATTTCAGTGTTGCTCGTACGGCACTAGATATTGGCGCAGCCCCTGGTGGTTGGACATCCTTACTTTTGGAACGTGGCTTGCGTGTTACGGCTATTGACCCTGCATCCATGAGTCCTAGACTTCAAGGTAACCCCCTTCTCACGGTCCTTAAGAAAAATGCTGGCGATGTAAAGTTGCGGGAAAATGAGTTTGATTTGCTCGTCTGTGATATGAGCTGGGACCCACGTCAAATGGGTCGTTTAGTCGCTGATTTACTCTATTCCTTACAAAGCGGAGGAACGGCGATCATTACGGTCAAACTCATGCATAAAAAACCATTCCAAACGGTTCGTGATGTGTTGAAGATTTTGGAGCCGACTCTCTTCCTGCTTAAAGCCAAACAATTGTTTCACAATCGGGAAGAATTGACACTTTATTTGCAAAAGTCGTAGAATGTGGAAAAATATGTAGATTTTTAAAGGTGGCCCTCTTATAATCAAGGTAAATCTTACCTGATAAGGGGGTCATTTATTTATTGATGAATAAACAAAGCTGGATCGGAACATGTATTGGGGGAAGATACCGTATTGAAGATTTACTCGGTCAAGGTGGTATGAGTCACGTGTACTTAGCAGAGGATTTGAAGCTGAAAGGGAAGAAATGGGCAGTGAAAGAATGTTTGCCTTTTGAAGCTGCTGATATGACGTTCTTCCTGGAGGAAGCGGAAATGCTCGCTAGGCTCCAGCACCCACAGCTGCCGCAGTTAGTTGATTATTTTACAACTGAGGATGGGAAAGGCTTCTTGGTTATGGATTATATTCAAGGGCCAACATTGCAAGACTTATTCGAAGATAAGGGGCGCGAGTTACCCGTTGCGAAAATAGTTCATATTGCCTTTCAGCTATGCGATTTACTTCACTATTTGCACACGTTTCAGCCTCGTCCGATTATTTACCGCGATCTCAAGCCTTCCAATGTGATGTTGAATGAGCAGAACCAAGTCCGATTAATCGATTTTGGTGTTGCCAGACATTTCAAACACGGTAAACAATCCGATACCATGCAAATGGGTACGATTGGCTTTGCGGCTCCAGAGCAATTCTTGGGCTTACAAACCGACGCGCGCACGGACTTATTTACACTCGGCTCCATGCTGTATTACTTATTATCAGGCGGCCAATATGCGTATATCACCCAAAAACCGTTGGAACAAATTCGTCCAGATTTACCGGAAGCTTTAACCTCCACCGTACGATTACTACTGCAAGAACATCCTCAAAACCGCTGTCAATCCGCCATGGAAGTTAAAATGAGACTTCGTTCCATCTATTCCGAACCAACTGCGGCCCCAGAAGTTCTAAATCTGCACACCCCATTCGTCGCTTCAACACCTGATAAATTAATTGTTATTGGCGGTTTATTTGCTGGTGTAGGTGCGACATTCCTGGCGATTACATTGGCGAGAATTCTTCATTCTATGCAGATTCCGAACGCGCTTGTTGAGCAGCCAACAATAGAACCTGATTTATACATGCTCCTTTACGGCGATAGTAAGGCTCCTAAGGATTATACATTCGTGTCGAATCTCATTAGTGACCAAATGTCAGCAGCGATTTCATCATGGACCAACGGTTTTACGACATGGGTACCCCTTCATCCGGAGGGGTTTCAAAACGCATGGCATCCTGCGGATTCTTTCAAACTTCTTCATACGATAAAAAAACCGATCGTCATTTGGGATGTATCCACGCATTGGGAGGATCCTTCCGTTAAAGAGCTTTGTCATAGTTCGGATGAGATCATCGTTGTCATCGACTCTTCTCCAGGCAAATGTAATCGACCAAGTTCACGGGCGCATTTCAAGGGATTTGATAGGTATCAGCAGCGTGGTAAAAAGGTGCATTATGTGGCGAACAGCACGATGTCGGGACATTTCCGGAATGAGTGGGTAGATTCGCTTCCGGCGGCACCGTTATGCACCCTGCCTGAAATTCCGCGTGCTGAAGTCATGCGTGCTGTCTGGAAAGGGGAATGTATTCAAGATCAGACCGAGATTTTGGAAAAGCTGAAAGATGCACTAACCCCTTTGCTTAGAGAAATTTTGCCAGCTGATACGGTTAACAAAAACAGTCTGAAGGGGAGCAAATCTTTCTTCTCACGATTCAAAAAGCTTAGTTAGCCCCCTTAATAATTTTGTAAATCAATACTCAAGTTATAACCAAACGGCTTTAATTGTGTTATGATGAGTCATATTTCATTTTGATGCAGATATAGGGGGTCATACATATGGAACAACGATTTGCTAGAGAATCCAGATGCTTCAAGACGTCACGAATTTTTCCGACCGATGTAAATAATCACAACACGCTCTTTGGTGGAAAGCTGATGTCCTATATTGATGACATTGCCTCGATTGCGGCACATAAACATTGCCGGAGGTCTGTTGTGACAGCCTCAACAGATTCTGTTGACTTTTTGTCGCCCATACATACGTCAGACTCGGTTTGCTTGGAGTCATTCGTGACATGGACAGGCAAAAGCTCGATGGAGGTTTTCGTCAAAGTCGTAACCGAAGATTTGAAAACAGGGTCTAGAAAAATTGCCGCAACCTCTTTCCTGACATTCGTTGCACTCGATGACAACAAAGTTCCAGTTGAAGTTCCAGATGTGGTTCCAGAAACGGAAGAAGAGAAGAAGCTGCATGAATCGGCGCCACACCGTGCAGAAATGAGACGAATTCGAAGAGTTGAAAGTAAGAAGTTAGCAAGCTTTTTCACGATGAAATACCCTTGGGAATAAAAGGGATTGATTTCCTGTTAAAATGTGGTACAATTTGGATAAATTAAATCGGACAAGCGGAAGCACCGCTGATCGTGGAGATCTTATCTCCTCAATCGGCGCGTGCTTTTTTGTTTTCTCCGAATCGCGAAGGAGGCTGATGCATGAAGGTTGAGACGACCATTCGCATTGCGATTGTGCTCACCGTTATTAGCTTAGTTTTAATCGCCAGTGGCGTGTATGCCATGGTTTCATGACTTAAAAAAAGGAGGTAGGAATGAGTAAAATTCAACTTTATGTCTTAGATGATGACTTCCTTTACGCGGAGAGACTCGCTGCCTTCATTCGGTCTTCTGAGTTCGCTGAGAGAATCCAGGTGAAGCTTTTCTCGAAACTAGAGTTGGTCATAGATTTCTTTGAGAATCAGCAATTAGAAGGTGTTTTATTACTATCCGAGGCGTACTTTCCCCTGTTGATGAATCGAAGTACATCCTTATTCAAAATGATTTTGAGTGAAACAATTGCAAATTCCAAAGAAGCGGAGACAAAGATTCCATTCTTATATCGTTTTCAATCGCTGAATCAATTAATATCGCGCCTACTTGCTTTTTATACGGAAAAGCATCGATTTGATGCGGTTCCTGGGACGAAAAGAACTAAAGTTCTATCTGTTTATAGCAGCAGCGGGAATAGTGGGAAAACGATGACAGCCATTCATTTGGCGAAGCAGTTGTCTTTTCGTGGAGACCAAGTTTTTTATCTTAGTTTGGAGTTGGTCAGTTCAGCCTCTCAGTGGTTACAGGGTGATTTAGGCCGATTTTCACAGCTTTTATATTATATGAAAAGTTCACCTGACTTACTAGGACCTAAGCTGCAGCTGCTAAAATCCCACGATTCAAGGCTGCGTCTCGATTATCTGACTCCCAAAGATCAGATCAGGGAGATGCAAGAAATAAGTGGCGAGCATGTTCGTCTTCTTATTGAATCATTGATCTCGTTGAACGAGTATGATTACATCATTGTTGATTTAGAAGCCTCTGTGCATCAGAGAATTGTAAAAAGTTTGGATGTCAGTGATCATATCATCTGGATTGTGCGGGACGATTTGAATGATTTGTTTAAAACAGAGGCACTAACGAAACAAATGGGATCCTTGCAGAATGTACATTTTGTTATCAATAAATATACAGGCAAGCAAACGAATGATTTCTCAGGTTTAGGCAAGGACATCACGTATAAACTTCCGTATATTCCTGAGTGGAAAGTTTTAAGCACCCCAGAGCAGATCTGGCAATCTGGCTTATTTTCAGAACAGACGTATGAGATGTTCACAGCTATCCATTTGGGAAAAGGTCATTCTTCTTCGGTTAGGGAAGGGGCAGTTGCTTCATGAATCATGACTTGTTTCTTATCTTGAAGCAGCAGATTAAGGAGAGGATTGATCTTTCCAGCACGGTCAGCGATGTCAAATTAATTGAATTAATTGAGGAGTCCGTTTTCAGCGCAGCAGGAGAATACGGCTGGACCTCAACTGAGATGCAAGCTTTAGTAAAGCGAATATTCGATTCATTTCGAGGCTTGGATATCCTTCAACCGCTGATCGATGATCCATCTGTCACAGAGATTATGGTCAATGGGCATGAGTGTATTTTTTTCGAAAGGAAGGGCGCTGTTGAGCGTTATCCATATCCTTTGGAAAGTGCAGAGAAACTAGAGGATCTCATTCAGATGATTGTTTCTAAAGTGAACCGGATTGTGAATCAAGCAACGCCAATTGTCGATGCGCGTCTACCCGATGGGTCAAGGGTCAACATTGTACTTCCACCTGCTTCCTTGAGCGGGCCGACCTTGACGATTCGAAAGTTTCCGGAAAAGCCCCTGCAAATGGTGGATCTGATTGGTATGGGAAGTATTTCAGAGGAGGCAGCAGAAATCCTGCAAGTGATGGTTGAATCAGGTTTTAATGTTTTTAT
This sequence comes from Paenibacillus alginolyticus DSM 5050 = NBRC 15375, assembly GCF_000422905.1. Lineage (GTDB taxonomy): Bacteria > Bacillota > Bacilli > Paenibacillales > NBRC-103111 > Paenibacillus_E > Paenibacillus_E alginolyticus. The sequence continues at coordinate 31,116 of NZ_AUGY01000040.1, read as the reverse complement.
TGGTGGTGGTACAGGGTCAGGGAAGACGACATTTCTAAATGCACTTAGTGCCTGGATTCCGCCGCATGAGCGCGTTATTACGATTGAAGATTCTGCCGAGCTTCAGATACAAACTGTCCCTAACTTGGTGCGAATGGAAACCAGAAATGCCAATACGGAAGGGAAAGGTGAGATCACGATTCGAGACCTTATTCGTTCTTCGCTGCGCATGCGTCCCAATCGAATTATTGTTGGGGAGGTCCGTGGTGCAGAGGCATTAGATATGCTATCTGCGATGAATACTGGTCATGACGGTTCTCTCAGCACAGGGCATGCGAACACATCCGTGGATATGCTCAGCCGACTTGAGACGATGGTGCTCAGTGGAGCCCCGCTTCCAGTAGACGTCATTCGTAAGCAAATTGCTTCTGCATTAGATGTAATGGTTCATGTGAGCAGAATTCGTGATCGTACTCGAAGAGTAACAGAAATTCATGAGGTGCTAGGTGTGAAGGATGGTGAAGTTCAACTACATCCCCTTTTCTTATTTGATGAAAAAGGGGAAACGATGGATCGCAAGGTTATTGGAGAGCTTGTCTATACTGGAAATCGACTGCACAACATACACAAAATTCGAATGGCAGGCAAGAAGCTGCCAGCTTGGTTTGCACACTTCGAAGTAGAGAGTGATGCAGGATGAAGCTTATGCTGCTTCTCCTCATGTGTGGTGCTTTCAGCTGGTTTTTTCTTTTGTATTTGGAACGAAGAAAAAGATCAACTAAGAGAACAGAATCTCGGCCCATCCAGCAACCTTCTATAATTAACCAGTTAATTGACTATAACCATTATCAGCTAACCTCCAAGGAAAAAGTAAGTGCTTTCCTGATGCTTGCCTTGCCAGCTTTCGTTGTAGGTTATATTTTTTACAAAAGTTTCGTTCTAGCTGCAATATTGGCTGCGGTAGGCTTCACATTTCCTCATATACGCAAGCAGCAATTAATTCAATTACGTAAAAACAAACTGTATGTACAGTTTAAACAAGCACTAAGCTGCCTATCCTCCTCCATGACGGTTGGAAAGTCAATTGAAACCGCGTTTAGAGAGGCATTAGAAGATCTTAAAATGCTGTATCCTGATCCGGCATGCTTGATTGTCATTGAATTTAGTATTATTTGCCGAAAAGTAGAGAACGGTGAGCCCATTGAAGCTGCTCTGAAAAACTTAGCGGATCGCTGTCATCTAGAAGATGTAAGAAGCTTCACGGACGTTTTCTTAACTTGTAAGCGGACGGGGGGCAATTTGGTGGAGGTCATGAAACGAACGGCTGCGGTGATTGGCGAAAAGCTTGAAATATCACAGGATATCTCCGTGATGATTGCACAGAAACGTTTTGAATCTAGAGTGCTGCTCTTTGCTCCGATCGTCATTGTTGCCGTGCTTGCGTTCTCATCACCGGAGTACATGGTTCCTCTTTACACAGGCAGCGGCGTCATTATCATGTCAGTAAGCTTGCTGCTGCTTGGTGCTTGCTACATACTCACTCAAAAAATAATGAATATCAAGGTGTAGCATGTGGATCACGATTTTGTTTATTTCCCAGATTGCCGTTTGTATTCTGTTATTCCTATGGGGGCGCATGCAATATGCTGAGATTATCAAATCTCACACATATCCGTTTCAAATGAAACTGCTGCTACCTTATAGCTATTTGCTCGTCGACAAGCTCCATTTGATGGAAAAATGGCCCGATTTTACGGCTAAAGTACATCACAAATTAATTACATTGCATGGGAGAAGCTTCGCTGCGCATGGCAGTAAATGGTTTCTAGCAGAGCTTATCTCGGCCGCGACATTATGCTTAGTAATCTTAACATTGTTAGCCGTTCTGGCTGGTGGAGATAGTTCTTTGTTTGGATTTGGTTTGCTAGCCGCAGCCCTCGTTCCCTTGATCATGGTGCGTGATTTGGATGCGAAAATCCGTAAGAAACAGCAGCTGATGATTCTCGAATTACCAGAAATATTGAGTACAATCGTGCTGCTCGTAAATGCAGGAGAGACCGTTAATCGGGCATGGATACGCTGTGTAGAAGCCCGACCGCATAAAGCGCAAACACCGCTCTATAAAGAACTGGCTCAAGCCGTTCATGAGCTGGAGATGAATGTATCCTTTGCAAAAGTAATGGAGGATTTCAGCAAACGCTGCGCACTTCATGAAGTGTCATTGTTCACATCTACTCTTCTTCTGAACTATAAGCGAGGCGGTAGCGATTTTGTAATTGCGCTTCATGCACTCTCGTTGGATCTTTGGCAAAGAAGGAAAGCAGTGTCACGAACATTAGGTGAAGAAGCATCTTCAAAACTTGTATTTCCTATGGTGCTCATTTTCGTTGTCGTGATGGTCATCGTTGCGGCCCCAGCTTTACTAATGATGAAACAATAATGGAGGTATGTAAGGATGAAAACGGCGGTAAATTGGTTGAAACAGTTTTGGGAAGATGAAGAAGGATTAGGCACTTTGGAGATTTTATTAATCGTTGCTGTGCTTGTCGCTATAGCCATCATTTTCAGAAAGTGGATCGTCTCATGGTTCCAGAAGCTAATTGGTGATGCCAATTCTGATTTGAAAGACAACAGCGCGGTTGTTCCTTGTGCGCCTAGTCCAACAACGAGCTGTGCGCCATAGGTGTTTACGTAGTCTCCGTGTTAATGAGGACGGAAGCTTTACGTTAGAAGCTTCTCTTGTATTTCCGCTGATTCTATTTTGTACGGTTACGCTGCTTTTTGTGGGCATGTATGCGTATCAGAACGTATTTGTTCAGCAGCTTGCGAGAACTACGGCTGAGCGTCTTGCCTTTACTTGGAATAACAGTCACAAAGATCTGGTGACTGGAAACTTTAACCCTAGTGAAACAGATGGTCTTTATTGGAGACTTACACGCGATGGTGTATCAGATTTATTCGGAATGCTGAGTGGGAGTGGCACAACAGAAGTCTTGATTCCCTCAGGCAGTACAAGTGGTCACGTGGAGAGCAAACTTGCCAATTCCTCCGCTTTGCTACCACAGGGTGTGACGGGAACTGCCAAATACGCCAACTATCTTTTTGACCATCAGGTTGAGGTGAAGTTGAAAAAGTCATTTCTTATGCCGGCGCAGCTGAAGAGATGGTTGGGTTCTGAGCAAACAACTGGCAAGGCTGTTTCACATGTTGTGGAGTCGGTTGAACTCATTCGATTAACAGATATTACACGTACATATTTCAAAGCGATTAAAGGACGAATTTCCCCTCAGAAGGCGAGAGATGCACTTGTAGAACCTATTCAAGGTAACTTGTCTGGACCAAGTGTAACGATAAAATCTGAGCGTCAAGCCGCGGCATACTTGAAATCATTGGTGGGGGGTACAGAAGTCATTTTGAAGACAACATCAGGAAAAAGCAGAACAATTGATGCACTGGATGCTCGAGGTATTGGTCATCAAGCTTTTTACAATATGACGGAATTTCAGCTTCGCACTGAACAGCTGCCAAAGGATTTAGAGCTCCTTGATGAAAGGGCACAAGTGAAAGGCATCGTGTGGCACTTTTTCAAAAAAGATGCCAGCGGCAAAGGAATGCCTTCTAATTCATTTCGTAAGGAGCTGGAGCGCAAAGGCATTGTGGTTGTCATCCATAATTAGAAAGGGGGGAGTTTTTGAGGGAATTTGTTCGTTCAGAGAGAGGTGCTGTATCTGTCTATCTGATTCTCATTATTGTGCCGATTTTCTTATTTCAAGCCGTCCTCATTGATTTCGCAAGAATGAAGCTGGCCGAAAAAGAGACGGAAACTGCAGTCAAAGCGGCAACCCGATCGGTTATGTCATCATACGATAAAGAGCTGCAAGCGATGGGACTTTATGGTCTTGGTATTTCGCAGGATAAAACGGATGCGTTATTCCGCAACGTTTTTGCAAGTAATTTGTCAAGTCAAGTATCGGCTGGCGCATTCCATTATGTGGATACAAGACCCGTAGAGAAAGGTATGCGTGTTACTCCGGTGTACACTTTAGCCAGTCATGTGATTTTTGAGCGGCAGGTGCTCGAGGATATGAAGATCAAGGCACCCATCGAGTTTACACTTGAGATTACCGATAAGTTCAGGAAAAGCGGGACTAAAGCCCCTTTCCATCTTGGGTCTCAGTTTTTGAAAGAAGCGGCAGAGATTGAAAAGCTCATGGATCAAAGAGAAAGCGCGCTAGATGAAGCATGGCAGAGCAGCGAAGAGTTGATTGAAAAAATATCGAAAAATCATGCTTATTATCAAAAACGCATTAAAGAATTAGACGAATTAGCTGCCCAAATCGGCATTCATACAGTAGATGAAGTGAGGAACGAAATCGAGAATGTGAAAAATCAGCTGCGATCGATTCAAGATTCCATCAGGGATCTGGATATTTCAATAGCAGCACTAAGTCAAGCTGGACCTGACGGTGTGGCAGGCATTCAAGCACTCGCAGCGTCAAAACAACTACTAGCTTCTCAGGCACAGGTCGTCGCTCAAAAGTTAAACGAGTTAGAAGCTTTGCTACAGCTGATCATTAAATACGCTGCACTCCTAGCTGCTACGAAACTGGAGGTTCAGGCCAAAGGAAGTGAAATTGGGCAATTTCAGCAAACCATCGAACCAATTCTACGGTTAGCAAAACAGCGAAATGACGAGATCCGTACGAAGTTAAGTGGGATAAATCAAAGTTCGGTTAGTGGAACTCAAGGTGGAACCTCTGGTGTCTATGAAGTGTTTCAAAATGTTCCTGTTATGGGTGATGAATATTTCTATAGGTATCAGACAGCTATAGCTAGCATTACTTCGTTATTCACTGCATTCCAAGAAGTTATTAATTCCGTATATTTATACACATCTGATAATACTAGCAAAGCAAACCTAGCGAATAATGCTTATTTTTCTGAATCTAGCGAATTTCATAAGCAGCAAAGTGTTTTGGAAAAAACAAGAATGGACAAAAATGAGGCAACGTCAGCGAATAAGCGTCAGCAAAAAAACAAGATACAAGCCATTTTGGATCAAGCGAAGCAGTCAATCGGTTCTTGCAGCTTGCTGAGTACTATAAGTACTGACAATGAACTATACAGCCGCGTTCAGGGGGATGCAGGACAAACAGCAGGTGAGAAAGGATTGTACCAAAAGTACAGAGAAGCTAATGCTCAAGATACGACGATTGGCAGCGAGATTGCTTATGATTTAGAGAAACCAGAACCTGTTAGCTTCAAAGCGATGGGGATGCTTGAGGCGTTTAATAACGCGGCAGAATCGATGAGAAATGAGCTTTATGTGAATGAATTTGCCCTAACGAAATTTAATTACCGAACATATGGATTGGAAAAAGACCCTGCGGGTCAACCCAAATTGTCAAATGAACTGGTGAATCCAGGGTCACATAAGTTGGCAAATCAAGAGGTAGAGTATTTGTTATATGGATTTTCTTCCTGCGGGGCTAATATTTCATCCGCTTATGCGGAAATGTTCGCATTCCGTATGGCGATCCGCACAGTCGAATCACTACTTGATCCGAAAAAAGAGTTGCTCGGTATAGGCTCACCCTTACTCGTGTTCTTGGCTGCTGCTGCAGAAGGCGCGATGGAAGCTTTTCAAGATATGAATAAATTAACAAAAGGTGAATCTGTAGAGTTATCTGCCAAAATCACTACATCAGCTTTAAGTTTGACGTATAAGGACTATTTACGTATTTTTCTACTTTTACACAGTAATAATTCGAAACTTATGGCTAGAATGCAGGCACTTATCGAACTGGAAACAGGGAAAGACTTGGTTCAAGAAACGACGTATATACAGGGAAACGGATCAAGCGAAGTAAGGTTGTGGTTTATTCCGCAAATCATGAAGCTGCTAGATGGAACTGGTTTGCTGGGGTGTAAAGTGCAAGGGAATCGGTGCCGATTCAGCAGTACTTCAGCTGTTGCTTATTGAGGAAAAGGGGGCTGTTTATGCTTCGAAAGTTTCATCATGAGCAAAAAGGCGGAATGGTGTTAGAGGCTTCTTTGGTGCTGCCCTTCTTTTTAGCTTTTGTAATGGGTCTAATCATTTGTATTCAGATTGCTGTATTAGAAATGGAACTGCAAGCCGGGGTGTCGGAGGCAACGAAGTCGGTAGCTGGTCAATTATACCCTGTTCGGCTTCTTGTCCAAGAAGGCAAATCGAAATTCGAACAGAGTCATATTGGTGAAATGATGGGTTCCGTGGTAGATCGTATACAAACGGCTCGAGATCTGGTGAAAAACACGGAGAATCTGGCTGATGAATACGCTGCTTATATTCCGAATGCACTCCTTGAGCTTGTTAAATTGGAAAAGGAAAAGCGTGAGCTAGGTGAGGGGAAGGCTCAAGAAGAACTGGATGAGCTTTACGAGAGTCAAGTTAAGCCGCGCATTCATGCGGTTTTCACACCGATCGTTTATGCTTTTTGCAATCAAACAATCATGAAAAAAGAGAAATTCAAGGTCATTTCTGTGACTCTCCCGAGTATGGAAAGCGGTGGCGATGCCTTTTTTGGTATTGAAGCTCAAATCACGTACAGGCTTCCGCTGCCGTTTATAAGTCACACGATCATATTAAAGAAGAAGGCTGTGGAGCGGGCATGGGTAGGCGCCTAAGAACCTTAAGAAACGGTTAGGAGGGGACCTTTTTCCTTTGAATCATTTGGTCTTATTTATACTTATTGCCGTTGCATTTGTAATTGATGCACGTAAATCACTAATTCCAAACAAGCTTACTATCTGCGGAACAATGGTTGGCTTTGTATTCCATGCATTTACTGAAGGTTGGAGCGGTGTGCTTTTTGCTGGAATTGGTGCTATTACTGGGTTTACGGCACTTCTTTTGCTTTATTTTTTCGGCGCTCTTGGTGCAGGTGATGTGAAGCTTTTTGCTGCAATTGGGGCGATCATGGGAGTTACATTCGTCCTTCAATCGATGCTTTATGCCATCATTTGTGCAGGCGTTATCGGACTTATCTTGCTCTTTATCCGTAAACAGATGATAAATACAGGTCATAAACTTGCCACGTGGCTAGTCTCTATTGTTGTTATTCAAGATATGGGTAGTCTGCTAGGAATGAAGCATCAAAAAAACATGAAATTTCCGTTTATGTATGCGGTTGTACCAGGCGTTGCATTGACTTGGTATTATTCGTTTTTATGAGAGAGGTGAATCCATGACGCAAGAAGTATTTGGACTTCGTTATGAATTTGTATATCGACATGGTCATTACATGGTGTTGCATAAGGAAGATGGGTTGGATTCGAAGACTCTCTCGACTTTGCAGGTCAAGATGCTTGAAGCCAATGATGTACCGAACCTTCTACCGCTAGAAATACAAGAGGTGGATTTCCGCATAAGTTTACTATATAACTTGTCGTCTAAACGCATGCTGTCCCATGTTCTGAAGGTGGAAGGGTTGTCTAAACAGCATTTTGCAAAGCTCATGTATGCGATTGTTTGTGCACTAGGAGAAAGTAAAAATTACATGCTTTTTGAATCAGGATATGTTTTGAAAGATAATTTCATCTTTATTGGCAGTGATTGGTCGGATATATATCTAACATATGTGCCGCTTGAATCAATAAATGATGAAGTTTCCGTCTTCCTATCACTGGCGTCATTGATGAAACAACTCTCACAGAAATTGAATAATGATGAGAGGAGCAAAGTGATTTTATGGATGGAGTCATTGTCGCGGAATCAGAGCTTGCAAGGATATAAGGAGAATCTTCTAGCACTAATGGACGAACAAACACTCGTTCAAGATGCTTATCAGATATCAAGTCATGAGGATGGTGAACAAGACACAGTAGAACCTATTAACCTGCAGATGTCTCCTGTAAAAGAAAATGAGCTGCCCAAGCCACTTTGGAAGCGGGAAGAAGGTCAGCAGCAAATTCGCAAAAACACCGCAATAGAGGAGCTGCAGCAGCCCCATACTGCTCCGAAAATAAATGAAGGAAAAGGAAATCAGATAGTCCTTGTCGTTGTTATTCTGCTAACAGCGTTTCTTTGGCAGAATTATTTGACTTACCCTTCCACAGGTAATCTGCAAATAACAGCAGGAAGCTCGATTTTACTCATGAATGTTTGGTTTGTTATTCGATTTTTAGGATTACCGCGCATTCAAAGATACATAAAAGAAAGCAACGGGGTAAACCTGACTTTCTTGCCGATTTCAGAAAAGCAGCGAGAGTTAAACCTAGTAACACCAACACCTGAACCGATAAATATTCAAAATTATTATGAAAATTTACATATGCATACGACCTTGCTCACTAACAAAAAGCCAAACGCTACCGTGTTCCTTGGCAGGCATGTGAATCAACCATCGATAGCTAAGCTTGAATGGCAGTCTGAAGGCGCGACTAAATCTGTTCCTCTGAATAACGATCATTTTACGATGGGCAGAGGCGATGCCAGTTTGAAGGTCGATTATATTTTGGATGAAGCGGGAGCTTCCAGATTACATGCTGAAATAATAAAGAATGAAGAGGGTTACATGATTAAAGATACGGGTTCAACGAATGGAACCTATTTAAATGGCGAACCATTAGTTACTTATCAGCCCTATCCATTAAAAGATGGAGATGAGATTCGAATTGTACGGCAGGAGATTAAATTTCGATTGTGAAAGAGTTAAAACTTAAACACGATCTTTGGCTATAACTGCGACGTCCCAAGTGGGACGTTTTTTTGCATAGTTTTGTATAAAAGCCAATGAATACGCTTCCCAGAGGAATTTACCTATTCCTGTCTTGCATGAGCAGTGTTATAATAAGAAGTCGTGAGTAAGAGCGATTATCTTCGAAATAGACAGGAGTTTGGAATTACGAGATGAGTCTTTTGACAATTGAAGATTTGAGCCATAGCTTTGGAGATCGTACGTTATTTAAAAATGTATCCTTTCGACTGCTCGCTGGAGAGCGTGTAGGTATCGTTGGAGCTAATGGCGTGGGGAAATCCACGTTAATGAATATATTGACCGGAAAAGTTCTAAAAGATACAGGTAAAGTTGAATGGACGCCGCGCGTTCATTATGGATATTTGGACCAGCATTCCGTGTTAGAAGCGGGCAAAACCATTCGCGATATTCTGCGTGATGCTTTCCTTCCTCTCTTTGAAGAGGAGAAGGAGATGATGGCGATTACCGAGAAAATGGGTGATGCCACACCGGAAGAGCTTGAAGTTCTTCTGGAGCAAATGGGCGAAATTCAAGAGCGTTTGGATATCGGCGGTTTCTATATGCTGGATGTGAAAATCGAAGAAATGGGTAACGGGCTTGGCCTTAATGCCATTGGTTTAGACCGTGACGTTACTTCCCTTAGCGGTGGACAGCGGACCAAGGTTCTTTTGGCTAAACTACTTTTGGAGAAACCGACTGTTCTTCTCTTAGATGAGCCGACCAACTATTTGGACGTTGAGCATATTGAATGGTTGAAAATGTACCTTAAAGATTATCCGTTTGCTTTTATGTTGATTTCACATGATACAGAATTCATGAATGAAGTCGTAAACGTGGTATACCACTTGGAATTCACGAAGCTGACACGTTATACGGCGAATTATGAGAAATTTCTAGATATGGCTGAAATGAACAAAACTCAGCATATTGACGCTTATGAAAAGCAGCAAGAGTACATTAAAAAACAGGAAGATTTCATCGCGCGAAATAAAGCGCGGGCGTCAACGTCAACCCGTGCCAAGAGCCGGGAGAAACAACTTGATAAGATTGATCGAATTGAGCGTCCGGAGACGGCTATGAAACCGACTTTTGTTTTCAAGGAATCACGTTCAAGCAGCAGAGTTGTTTTTGAGGCCGAAAACTTGGAAATTGGTTATGATCGTCCTCTTTTACCGAAGATGAATGTAACGATTGAGCGCGGCGAGAAAATTGCGATTGTTGGATGCAACGGTGTAGGTAAATCTACCCTTCTCAAAACGATTCTTGGTAAGCTTGAGCCTTTCAACGGTAAAACATTCCGTGGGGACTACTTGAGTCCTGCCTATTTTGAACAAGAGGTTAAAGCACCGAGCATGACACCGATTGATGACGTATGGAACGAGTTCTCTTCGATGACTCAGAATGAGGTCAGAGGGGCACTTGCCCGTGTCGGGCTCAAGAATGAGCACATCACACGTGCAATGGGTAAGCTTAGCGGTGGTGAACAAGCGAAAGTAAGGCTTTGTAAACTGCTGATGAGAGAAAGTAACTGGTTGTTATTCGATGAGCCTACGAACCATTTGGACGTTGTTGCCAAAGAAGAGCTTCAGAGGGCTTTGAAAGAATATAAAGGAACCGTTCTGCTCGTTTGTCACGAACCTGAATTTTATGAAGGTTGGGTAACAAGAGTGTGGGATGTGGAAGAATGGTCTGCAAAAGTAACCAATTAGGGGGAAATCATTCATGTTAACTCACGTTGTGTTTTTTAAGCTCAAAGATCGCAGTCCGGAAGCGGTTGAAGTAACTAAGGCTGTCCTTACGAACATGGAAGGTAAAATCCCAGTCCTGCGTCATATAGAGGTTGGAACCGACATTTTGCATCTGGAACGTTCGTATGATATCGCGTTGATTACCAAATTTGATTCCTTAGAGGATCTTAAGGTATATGACACGCATCCCCTTCATGAAGAAGTGAAGGCTCATATGAAGACAGTCCTTGATGGAACGTCCATTTGCGTTGATTTTGTAAGCTAATCTAGTTTGAAAAACATAGGGGAACAGTGTAGTATCACTAGAGGAGACTTGTTTGTGACTTATGTCATAGGCTTGCTTACGAAACCTAGGCTGCACTGTTTTTTATGTCTTTAGGAAATCTAATAAATAGAAAAGGGAGGAATCCCGAGTGAAAACGAACTTAAATAAAACTTATATGACAGAAATTCTAGAGTTGCTGCTGAGGACTCCAAGCCCAACAGGCTACACGCATCACATTATGCAAAAAGTTGAACAAGAAGTGAATAAGCTCGGATTTGAGCTTACATATACAAAAAAGGGCTGCGGTATTGTGACGATTCCTGGTATCCGCCAAGACCGTGTCATTGGTATTTCTGCTCACGTGGATACACTTGGCGCTATGGTGCGTTCGATCAAAGATAATGGCACTTTGAAAATCACTTCATTAGGCGGCTTTATGATGGGCGCTATCGAAAATGAATACGTTCAAATTCATACGCGCGATGAACGCGTTTATGATGGGACTATTCTGACATCGAGGCCATCTGTTCATGTGTATGAAGATGCACGGGAATATAAACGCGATGAAGCCAACATGGAAGTGCGAATTGATGAGCTTGTGAAGTCCAAGAAAGAGGTTCAGGATCTTGGCATTCGAGTGGGGGATTATATTTCATTCGATCCGCGCGTACAAGTGAAGGAAAATGGCTTCGTAAAGTCGCGTCATTTGGATGATAAAGCGAGTGTGGCTTCCTTATTTGGGCTATTAAATCTGATCAAAGATGAGGGCTTGAAGCCTGAATTTACGATCAAGCTGTTCTTTTCCAATTATGAAGAGGTCGGTCATGGTTCTGCCTTTATCCCTGAAGATATTACGGATTTTATTGCCGTTGATATGGGTGCTCTCGGTGATGATTTGAGCGGAAGCGAGCGCGATGTATCGATTTGCGCGAAGGATTCCTCAGGTCCTTATGATTATCAAATGACTTCGAAAATGATTGAGCTGGCCGAGAAGCTGGGAATCGGCTATGCCGTTGATATTTATCCGCGATACGGTTCAGATGCATCTGCCGCACTTAGAGGCGGACGTGATATTCGTGCCGCGTTGGTAGGACCAGGTGTTCATGCGTCACATAGCATGGAAAGAACGCATATGGATGCAGTAGTGAATACTGCAGCTCTTCTTGCTGCCTATATCATGGAGCCTGACCAAGCATGAATATACTTAGTGCAGTTAATATAACCAAAACATTCGGCGACAAGGTGCTGTTCGATGATATTTCGTTCACGGTGAACGAGAAGCAGCGCATCGGTCTCATTGGCGTGAACGGAACCGGCAAGTCCACGCTGCTGAAGCTGCTAGCGGGGCTGGAAACAGCGGATCGCGGCAAGCTCGTGCACGCGAACCATTTCCGAGTGGAATACTTGCCGCAGAACCCGGAGTTCGATCCGAACTCCACGGTTCTTGAGCAAGTATTCCACGGCGATACGCCGCTCATGAAGACGCTTCGCGACTATGAGCTTGCGCTTGCTGACTTGGAGCTTGACGCCTCCAATGAGAAGAAACAAACGCGGCTGTTCAGCGCCCAGTCGCGCATGGATGAGCAAGGTGCCTGGGAAGCCAGCACCTTGGCCAAAACCGTGCTGATGAAGCTAGGCATCAGCGAGTTCGACAAGCCCGTCGGCCAGCTGTCCGGCGGTCAGCGCAAACGCGTTGCCATGGCGCGCGTTCTCATTCAGCCCGCCGACCTGCTCATCCTAGATGAGCCGACGAACCATATTGATAACGAGACGGCCATCTGGCTCGAGGAATTCCTCAGCAAATGGCGCGGAGCCTTGCTGCTCGTTACCCATGACCGGTACTTCCTAGAGCGGGTAACCTCCCGCATTCTGGAGCTGGACCGGGGGAAGATCTACAGCTACGAGGGGAACTACGAGTGGTTCCTCGAGAAAAAGGCGGAGCGGATGGAGTCCGAAGCATCCAGCGAAGATAAGCGGCAGAATCTCTTGCGCCGCGAGCTGGCTTGGCTCCGTCGCGGCGCGAAGGCGCGCACGACCAAACAGAAGGCGCGTATTGGGCGCGCCGAGGAATTACGGGACCGCAAGGTTGACGGTCCCGGTGAGAAGCTTGACATGGCGCTGGCTGGCAGCCGTCTTGGCAAGAAGGTGATGGAGCTCGAAGACGTCACCAAAGCTTTCGAGAGCGGGAAGCCGCTGCTGAGCGGCTTCAGCTACATCGTGATGCCGAGGGATCGTCTCGGCATTATCGGTCCGAACGGCAGCGGCAAATCGACGCTGTTGAACATGCTCGCCGGGCGTATTCAGCCTGACAGCGGGACGATCGAGACCGGCACGACCGTGAAGCTTGCTTACTACACGCAAGAGAACGTCGAGATGGATGAGAAGATGCGCGTCATCGAGTACATCAAAGAGGCGGCCGAGCAGATTCGCACCTCGGATGGGGAGACGATTTCGGCGTCGCAAATGCTCGAACGCTTCCTCTTTTCGCCAACCCTGCAGTGGTCGCCTATTGGCAAGCTCTCCGGCGGTGAGCGGCGCAGACTTTATTTGCTCCGCACGCTTATGGGAGAACCAAACGTACTGCTTCTGGATGAGCCGACCAACGATTTGGATATCCAAACTTTGACCATACTGGAAGATTATCTGGATCAATTTCCTGGGGCCGTTATTACGGTTTCCCATGATCGATACTTTTTGGATCGTACGGTTTCGCATCTATTTGCCTTTGATGGTAGAGGCCAGATCGAGCCTTACATTGGCAACTACTCCGATTACTTGGAAGAGAAGCAGGAGCAAGCAGAAGCGGATCAGACTCGGAAAGAATTGATACGTCATGCAAGCTCTGCCAAGTCTGATGGTGTTTCCAACACTGCTTCACCCATAGATAGCAGTAGTCCTGTTGCAGCGGGCGCATCGAATGCGAACCGTCCCAAGAAGCTAACTTTCAAAGAACAAAAGGAATGGGACGAAATTGAGAGTACGATAGCTTCTTTGGAAGACAAAGCGGCTAGCTTGAAAAAGCAAATTGAAGCGGCTGGCAGCGACTTTGACCGCGTTCGCGAGTTGTATGAGCAAGAACAGCAAACGGCAGTTGATTTGGAAGCGGCGATGGAAAGATGGACTTATTTATCCGAGCTGCTAGAGGAAATTGAACGAAACAAGTAGGAGAGACTTTATTCTCGACTTCGCTCTTCGATCAGGGATCCCAAAAAGGAGAGACTTTAATCTTCGATTAAAGATCCCTATATATGATATGATAGAACAAACTACTATAAAGGCAGGTATGTACTAAACATGATTAATGTTAATAACGTGACGCTTCGTTACGGCAAGAGAGCCCTATTCGAGGACGCCAATATCAAATTTACACCGGGTAACTGCTACGGTCTAATCGGAGCAAATGGTGCCGGTAAATCAACTTTTCTGAAAATTCTTTCCGGTGAGATTGAGCCTAACACGGGCGAAGTCAGCATCACACCTGGCGAGAGAATGGCTGTTTTGAAGCAAAACCATTATGAGTTCGACGAAATCGAAGTTTTGAAAACGGTCATGATGGGTCATGCTCGCTTGTTTAAAATTATGGAAGAGAAAGATGCTTTGTATGCCAAAGCTGATTTTACAGAAGAAGACGGCATGAAAGCGGCTGATCTCGAAGGCGAATTCCAGGATCTAGATGGCTGGCAGGCAGAATCGGATGCAGCTGAGCTACTCATCGGACTCGGTATCCCGACTTCCCTTCACGACACGAAAATGAAAGACCTTGATGGCAATGAGAAAGTACGTGTTCTCTTAGCGCAAGCCTTGTTCGGCAATCCGAATATTTTGCTGCTGGATGAGCCTACCAACCATTTGAACTTAGAGTCCATTCGCTGGTTGGAGAACTTCCTTTCCCGTTTTGAAGGCACAGTTATCGTTGTATCCCATGATCGTCACTTCCTGAACCAAGTATGTACGCATATTGCGGATATTGATTTTGGTAAAATTCAAATGTACGTCGGTAACTATGACTGGTGGTATGAGTCCAGCCAACTGGCACTTCGTTTGACTAGAGACGCGAACAAGAAAACCGAAGAAAAACGTAAAGAGTTGGAAGCCTTTATCGCACGTTTTAGCGCGAATGCCTCCAAATCTAAGCAAGCTACATCCCGTAAAAAACAACTGGAGAAGCTTACTCTTGAAGATATTAGACCATCCAGCCGTAAATATCCGTTCATTCACTTCAAAGGTGAGCGTGAAGCGGGTAAACAGCTGCTGGCTGTTGAGAAATTGTCCAAAACGATTGATGGCATTAAAGTGTTAGACAATATTTCGTTCACTATCAATAAAGGGGATAAAGTTGCCTTTGTCGGCCCGGATGGCATCGCCAAAACGACGCTCTTCAAAATCCTGATGGGTGAAATGGAAGCGGATGAAGGTACGTACACATGGGGGATTACAACTTCCCAAGCGTACTTCCCTAAAGACAGTCAAGATTATTTCAACTCAGATTTAACTTTGGTAGATTGGCTTCGTCAGTACTCCAAAGACCAAGATGAATCCTTCTTGCGCGGCTTCCTGGGTCGTATGCTGTTCTCAGGTGAAGAAGCTTTGAAGAAAGCAAATGTGCTTTCCGGTGGAGAGAAAGTACGCTGCATGTTCTCCAAAATGATGCTAAGCGGATCCAATGTCCTCATTCTTGATGAGCCTACGAACCATTTGGATTTGGAGTCCATTACGGCGCTTAACAACGGTCTTGTAGACTTCGATGGTACGATTCTTTTCGTTTCCCATGACCATCAGTTCATCCAAACGATTGCTACACGCATTATGGAAATCACGCCTAAAGGACTCATCGATAAAATGTTCACCTATGATGAATACCTAGAAAGCGAAGATGTGCAAAAACAACGCGAAGCGCAATACGCGTAATGATAAATGAAAAGCGCCCTGACGTGTTACTCTCAGGGCGCTTTTGCCTACGCAAAGCGATGTTTAGCTGCCGCCAGTACGACGGCGTTGATTGTTTACTTTTTTGGTCATTTGACTTTTGCCGCTTTGATTATTGTTTCCAGCTTGTTTCGGGTTTGCGCGTGCTGCGGCTTGATCCGCTTTCTTCTGGGCAAGTTTCTGTTTAATCGCATCAGCTAAACTAACTTTTTTTGGGCCTTGTTGTTCACCCAGTTGATCTTCAGGCTTGTCTGACATAGGAACACCTTCTTTACGTGGTATGCTTTTAGTATAATCGAATCTAAGAAAAGATGAAAGAAGGTGTAGGGGATGTTTGATCCAACGATCTATGACAATATCAAGGTTGTGCTTGAGGGAGCCGTCTATGACTTGGATTTGGACGGTAAAATTATTATCACACGGCGGCAAGATCAAGTGGATCTATCCTCGATGTCACGCACATATGCCATTGAATTTGCCCGTAAGATCGATAAACCAAGTAAAGCCGAAATTAACCTGCATGTTCATTTGAGTGATTTAGCAGCTGAAATTTTAGAGAATCCAACAGCCAAGCCAGGCTGTACGTTGACCATTAAGCTCTTCACCAAAGTGAAAAACCCAGAGATTGAGTGCCCTTATATCGAAGAGCAATTAGGTGCCATTTGGGAGCAGCGTCCTCAAATAATTCAGCTGCTTTCTTATGAATATGGTCTACATCCAATTTCCTATCATAATCAAATCACATTATCCTTCGGACGCAAAGTAGATGAAAGTCAAATTGATGATTTCCCTCATCTCATCGCGTATGCTGTAGATAGTTTAGCTTGGTTGGATGAAAGAGGGAACTAGTATGCAGGAATTAACAGAGCAGGAACTACTAGAGCGAGTAAGCAGACCACAAGAAGGTTCGTTAGTTGTGTTTCTGTATACACCTTTTTGCGGAACATGCAAAGTGACGGAACGAATGTTAGACATCATTATGACAATGCTGCCAGCTTTACCGCTTGTAAAGTGCAATATTAACTTTTTTCCGCAAATTACTCGTGAATGGCAAATTAGTAGTGTACCGTGTATAGTCATCTTAGAACAGGGAAAAGAGAAAGAATTTATGTACCGCATGCAATCGGTGGATGAGCTGTACCGTAAACTGCTGCCACTGAATCGCATGTGAATTAGAGGAGAATGGAGTTGTCGACGAATGAGTATGAGTAGTTTTCAAATAGGAGATCGCGTAACTGCTGAGTATAAAACAGGGGTTTATTTTGGTGAGGTTGTGGAGGTAAGCAGTTCGATGAAAGCGGCAGTCCGCATTTTGGCTGTAAAGGAGCACCCGACACAGGGGGATTTACATAACCCGATGGATCCAAGTGTAGCTTTTTTTCATCAACGACGAGCGTTGTCTTATCAAGAAATTGCCTTAATGCCTATATCGACTATACGTCCTTATGCGGGTCAGATTCCGGATTACCAAGATTCTCTGAAGAGAGCGCTAATGGCGCAAATCAGTAAGCTGTCGGAAATGGAAGCGTGGGCCCGACGCTCTCTGCAGGAGCTTGATCAGTTACAGAAAGAATATTTTCCAACGAAAGATTAAGAAACTTCCAGATACAATTTCGTGCCGTCGTTATATTTGAAAATGGCGACATCACCAATGATCTCGATCATCGAGATCATTTTTAATTTTTTGCGAAATTCAAAATTCAACTCAAGTTCCTTAAGTTTACTGGACAACAGTTCCATATGGGATCGTTTATGTGTGAAATTAAGCACAGGGATGGTTTTGTTTTTGAATTTAATGGTTAATGCTTGCATGTTTAAGCCCTCCTTCGAGTTTTCCTTTGGGAAAACTAACTTCGTACTTCTTACGTATTACCCATTGTTTAAGTCTGGTCTACACAGTAAGGATACATTTCAAATGTTAGATATGTTAGGGTCAAACTATTAAAAAAGTTTTAGCAATTTATTATATGTAAAGAATAGCTCTAGAGGGCCAGTTCCTCAAAGATTAATTTGAGCACAAGATATTGGTTGTTGCGGGGAAGGATAAGCACATTTATAATAAGAAAGATTGAAATCTAACACGTTCTGGGGGATAAAGAAATGACAACTGGAAAGCCAATTCGTATAGGTATTATAGGTTCCGGAAATATCGGAAATGTACATATGGAAGTGCTGAAAAAAGTACCGGAGGCTGAAATTACCGCCGTCACTGATGCATATTTGCCACTTGCGGAAGCTAGAGCCAAAGAGCATAACATTGAACGTGTTTATGAGAGTACGGACAAGCTGCTCTCAGACCCGTCTATAGATGCGGTAATTATTGCCGTGTCCAATGAATGGCATGCGCCAATTGCGGTACAAGCCCTAGAAGCTGGTAAGCATGTTATGCTTGAGAAACCCATGGCATTAAATCTTGCTTCGGCTAAACAAATTGTTGAAGCGGAACGCAAAGCAGGTAAAGTCCTGATGATTCCGCACCAACTGCGTTGGGATGCCTTATCGCTGGCTGTGAAACAGCAGGTTGAGAAAGGAGCGCTTGGTCACATTTATCATGCAAAGGCTGGCTGGTTAAGACGCAAAGGAATTCCGGGCTGGGGAACATGGTTTACCCAAATGGGAAAATCCGGCGGCGGACCTCTGATTGATCTTGGTGTGCATATGTTGGATTTATCTTTATACTTAATGGGAAATCCGAAGCCTGTATCGGTTTATGGAGCTACCTACGCTGAATTCGGCCCGCGAAAAAAAGGGATTGGATCATGGGGAGCACCCAACTGGGATGGTCAATATGATGTGGAGGATTTGGCAACGGCTCTGATTAAATTTGACAATGGCGCTACCTTATCTTTGGATGTAAGTTGGGCAGCTCTCATTGAAACAGATAACCAGCCTTATGTTCAACTGCTTGGAAGCGAAGGCGGGGCTTCGATTCGCGGAACGAAAGGCAAGCTGTTCGCAGAAATGTTTGATCGCGAAGCTGACATTGACCTTACGGTGCCTGAATTCGATGAAGGACCTCGTGTCCGAATGGCGAGACATTTCTTATCGTGTATCGAGAGCGGCTTACAGCCATTGACATCCGTCATGACGGGTTATACGAATAATTTGATCTTGGATGCGATCTACCGTTCGTCGCAAACGGGGAATGAAGTGAAATTGGATTGGGACATCGAGTAGATAGGGGCTGCAGGAAGTGAATTGGGAGTTATTTAGTATTATCGGAACGATTGCATTCGCGGTGAGTGGAGCCATAGTTGCGATGGAAGAAGAATATGATATATTAGGCGTCTATGTACTCGGGCTTGTTACGGCGTTCGGCGGCGGCGTCATACGAAACTTACTGATTGGTAAACCGATCGTCTTGCTATGGGAGCAAGGTATATATTTTCAAATTGCCTTGTTTGCAATGACGCTTGTGTTCTTTATGCCCGTTCGATACATTCGATTATGGAAGACTTGGGAAGCTTTCTTTGATGCGATTGGTTTGGCTGCTTTCTCCATCCAAGGTGCGCTGTATGCAACGAATATGGGACATCCGCTAAGTGCCATTATTGTTGCCGCAGTTCTAACGGGAATTGGCGGAGGGATGGTTCGGGATGTATTAGCAGGACGCAAGCCGCTCGTGCTTAAGGATGAAATTTATGCCGTATGGGGCATGCTGGCTGGTGCTTTAGTCGGACTTGGTTGGACCCAAGGAGCTTGGCAGTTAGCTGTACTATTTTCACTAATCGTGGTTCTGAGAATGCTATCCGTCTTTTATAAATGGAAATTGCCCAAACGTTCCTTGCGGGGTTCCATCGGTGAGACAACACGTAGAGCTGATCTGTAGCATCCTGTTATCTAAAGTTTGAAAGGAGGATGGTTAAGATGGAAACTTCATTGTTACAACAGCAAAAGATTTCGGCAGAGACGATTGCTATGCGAATTATTTCGGTGAAAGAGTTACTGCAAACGGAGCTTGATATGTATGAGGTATCTAAGGACGTAGAAACAGGAGAGCATTATCTGCATTATGCATACATGCATCGGGATTTTACGAACACCGGCGAGCCGGAATCGTTTCATTATTTGCTGCCTATTGACAGCGATGATGTGCTCGGTTTGATATTTGGGGAGCAGGGCTACGCCTATCCAGAGCATTGGCAGAAATCATTTTTGCGAAATGGACCAGAGGGATTTTACATTTGGTTCGACCCTTCGCATGAAGTGCAGCAAACAGAGGATGATGAGATTGCGCAGGATCTATTAAATAAGCTAAGAACTTTTCGTGAAAAGGGAAATGTAGATCCGGAAGCGGTTCGTAAATTACTTGAGGAACTGGATGAAACACGCAATAAAAAGGAATAACGATAATGGAGTGTTTTTATTATATTTTTCTACATGAGCCAGTTTGCCGATGTTTCGGCGGCGGGCTTTTTTTTGTTTAGTAAAAATCAGGATAAATGTCCATATTAACACTAATGGCTTTTGCTTAGGAGAGGAGGGAGAAATCATGGATACAGAGTCCTACCGTTTTGCTAACTTTGGCCCACGCGAAGATTTGCTGGAAGATCTGCGCAGCCTAGAGTCCCGTATGAAGGATGAACTGGGGTATGAGGTCGCCCTAATTGCTTACACGCAAGAAGATGATCAGAGTAACGATAGTTAAGTTTGACCTATTAGATGGGGGGCACATATGAAAAAGACGATATTCAAAATCGTGGTGACCGCTTTACTCGTTGGCCTTTCAGCAGGCTGCACAGCAGCGAGTCCCAAAAATCAAGCAGGCGCAAGCTCTTCTAACCCGAAAGCTGGCAGTTGGGATACAGGATTAAGAAACAATGAAAATCCTTCAATGGGTGCAAAAAGTGTCAATCAATCGCCGCAGCCAACGATGCTTCAACCTACGATCGATAATGTGAAAGCACATATCAACACGCATTTGAAGCTGAATCGGGATTTGGCGGATCAGATTATTCAAGCGGCGCACCTAGGCTCTACAGCGGTTGCAGTAACCGATAACAATATTTATGTTGCAGTTGATATGGGGGGCATGCAAGCGATGGGCGCCGATGATGGCATTAAAATGTTAAGTAAACATAATGACCCGGAAAACGAAGCAGGCTTGTTCGGCTCGGGGGTAGGCTCACAGATGGATTGGCTCTCGGCCAAACCGCTTCCAGCGGAAAGTGCCAATGCCATTCGACATTTGTTAACTCGGATTTATCCGGAAACGAATATTTTCATCTCGTCGAATCCACATTTCGTGAATCGGATGATGTACTATGACACCCAGCAGCGAAATAATAAACGAATGGATACGTATTTGAATGAATTTAACACGATGGTCCATTATGTGTTCCCGACCTATTCCACGGGGCAAAGAAATGTCTTACCTTAAACTTAAAAATGCTTAAAAAGATAAATTGCGTTACATTCCATAATTGCGCTCCCTCAGCTGTATGCTGGGGGTTTTGTCGTATATTTACTTGTTTAAAAAGTGTAATGACTTTTATAAAAAGGAGACCGACGATGTTAATGCATTCGAAGTATCTGAATTCTGAATGCTGGACAACCGTCTACTAAGATGAATGAGCAATCGGTATAAGGTCCGTGCTTATTGTAGTTCGCGAGAGTGTGATTATGTTCATAAAGAAGATGTGATTCAAGCGATTAACTTTGAAACGGCATACGGTTTGGCGCTGTATTATAATGATATCCCTTCCAAACCGAGTTGTCCGAAATGCGGAGAATCGATGGCTTTTTATTCGCATTCGATCATTGATGAGCCGTGGCTGCCCTAAAAAGCTTGACAATCTAAGCTTTCCTGATAAATAGTAAGAGGACTAAGGATCAGGGAAGGACCATCAAGACAAGATGACAGACACTTTACCACAAGAAATACATGAGCACATAGAGAAAAATAAACAGCAAAGACATAAAGAGCATACCTCAGAAGAACGTAAACTTATTGGAACTGCAGCTTACGAAGCCCCTAGTGAAGACATTATAACGGATGCCTTGATTGCTTTGTATTTAGGCAAAAATATCTTGTTGAAGGGTCCAACAGGGTCGGGAAAGACGAAGCTGGCTGAGCACGTTTCAGCGTTCTTTGATCAGCCCATGCATGCCGTAAACTGTTCAACGGATCTCGATGCTGAAGCCTTGCTAGGATTTAAAACACTAACACACGATGAGCACGGTCGTACTCAGATTTCATTCATTCCCGGTCCGATCATGAAAGCTATGACGAAGGGACATTTTCTATACATAGACGAAATAAATATGGCCAAGCCGGAAACTTTGCCATTGATAAACGGTGTTTTGGATCATCGCAGATCGATTACAAACCCTTTTACAGGGGAGGTCATTACTGCGCATCCGGACTTCCGAGTGATTGCAGCGATTAACGAAGGCTATATTGGCACAGTGCCTCTGAATGAAGCCCTGAAAAACCGATTTGTGACGATTGATGTTCCTTATTTGCAAGGAGAGACACTATTTCAACTGCTTAAGAGCAAATCTGTTTTACGGGATGAAAAGCAGTTAAAAACATTCGTACAGTTATCTGCCGACTTACTATCTCTTATTGAAATGGGGCAGCTGCCCGATGAAGCAGGATCAATTCGAGCTTTATTGGATGCTTGCGATTTGACTGCATATATTCCTCCCATGCGGGCAGTTGCGCGAGCGATCGCGGATAAGTTGGAGGATGAAAGGGAGCGTGCAGCCGTGATGAATGCGGCCGAGACGTTATTCTGAGCCTATGTTTGTAGGAAAGCTAAGCTTATTAGAGGATAAAATCGATGCAATGCTGCAAATGCAGCTTGTAGATTTGGCCCGGATGTTCACCAAGCGCAAAGAACTTGAGGTAGAAGCAGCGTTCCATTCAGACTATGAAGAAGCTTCCGGTCGTATAACCGTGAGTCAGTTTTGGCGGGATTATCCTCCGGTTGATAAAACGGCAGGAATGAAGAGTGATGTTTACCTGCGTGGTATCGGTAGTGCATGGTACACAGGGGCTGACGCGTTAAAGTCATATCTACGCTTTTGCCAAAGAGTGAGTTTCCCGAAGCTGGCTAATTCGCTCTTTGCACTATGTGAGGATATGCGGTTAGAGCGTATTTGTCGAGCCCGCAGACCGGGGACGGCCCATGTATTCGCACATCGGCATCGCATTTTGCGTGCCTATTTTCAACATAAGCTCCGGACACACCTGAGCAAAAGCGAGTTGGCAGACGCTATTCTTTTATTGGTGTATGGTTGGTTTACTGGTTTGGAATGGCATAGAGGCTTAGAAGATGCTGGTGCTGGACTTTCTGGCCGGTTAGCTCAGTTGTATCCGATTTTGGAGCAGATTGAGGAAGCGGCACATACAGCTGATGTTGCCTCTTGCTGCGAGGCGATGATGGACTCGCTGTCTTATTGGTTAGACAGAGATGCGACAGCCGCTTATTTCTGGATGCAGCCGGGCAGCGGAGTGGCGGAGCCGCTGCCTGCAGGGTATAAGGGCGAGCTTAAGCGTGCGAAGCGGCTCGCCAATGATGATGTGCTCCCCGAGCTAGAAGGGGAGCGTCAATTGCCGGGCCAGGAGCGCATGCCGACCTGGCACCGCGAGAGCAGCGACCGCAGCCCGGGGCTGCTGCGGTTCGAGCTGGAGCGCGGCTCGCGCACAGCCGCGCAGGGGTCTGCGCCCCGCGAGGACGACGCGGCCGATCAGGCGCTCGCCATCGCCCAAGGGCGCTCGGTGCGCGCCAGGCGCACTGGCGCCGCCTCCGGCGAGCGGCGCGAGGGTGCTTCCGTGCCCGCTGCCGCGGGGCCCGGGGAGGGCACAGTCGCCGCGTATGCGACGGCGACTTGGCTGGCGCCTGCACGGCCGACTGCTGCGCAGGAGGCCGGGTACAGGCGCCTGAGCGAGCGCGCAGCGCCGCTCGCGAAGCCCTTGCAGCGTGCCATTCGGCGCACGCTGGAGCAGAAGCGGATCGCCCCGCATGGCGATCGGTTGTTCGGGCGGCTCGACAAGCGGCTTACGCGAGCCGTGACGCAAGAGATGCCGCGCTTATTCTATAAGAAGCGCGCGCCGGTACCCCAGCTCGATGCGGCGTTCGCGCTGCTCGTCGACTGCTCGGCGTCCATGTATGACAAAATGGACGAAACCAAGCTCGGTCTCGTGCTCTTCCACGAGACGCTCCGATCCTTGAGAATCCCTCACGAAATCGTGGGATTCTGGGAGGACGCGGACCGCGTCACTGAGCAGGAAGCGCCGAACCTGTTCCAGGTTGCGGTCGACTTCAGCTCCTCGTTAGCGTCCGGAAGCGGCGCTGCTCTGCTGCAGCTTGAGCCGCAGCAGGACAATCGCGACGGCTTCGCGATTCGCCGCATGACGGAGCGGCTGCTGCGGCGCACAGAACGGCAGCGCATCCTCTTGGTGTTCTCGGATGGCGAGCCTTCGGCCGCCAATTACAATGATGTTGGTATCCTCGACACCTATGAAGCCGTGCTGCAAGCTCGTCGTCAAGGTATTGAGGTCATCAGCATTTTTCTGGCCAGTGGCGCTGTCCACGAAACGGAGAGACTTGCTATGCGCAACATGTATGGGCGCAGCAGTATTGTCGTCCCCAATGTGGAGGATCTCGCCGAACAGTTGGTGCCTATTTTGCGCAAACTTCTGCTCAAATCTATCTTTTAATGTCGAAATCCTTTACAATAGATCAAGGTATTTTTATGTTTATGTTAGCAGAAATGCCCAGTTTATCACTATTATTGTTTTTTTACTTACATACACGTCAAACCATTTATTAGCTTACTTCGACATCACATAAGGGGGATTTCATTTCATGTACGGAGCACCATTATCGAACAAAGCCAAGAAAATTATGCTGCTTGGATCTGGGGAGCTTGGGAAAGAAGTTGTTATCGAAGCGCAGCGCCTAGGGATTGAAACAATTGCCGTTGACCGTTACGCGAATGCACCAGCTATGCAAGTAGCACACCGCAGTCATGTTATTAATATGCTTGATGGAGATCAGCTTAGAGCCTTGATTGAGCAAGAGCGTCCGGATCTTATCGTACCTGAAATTGAAGCGATCGCTACGCCTGTTCTTGTGGAGCTTGAGAAGGAGGGCTATCGCGTCATTCCTACAGCTACAGCATCCCGTTTGACGATGGACCGTGAGGGGATTCGTCGCCTTGCTTCAGAAACACTAGAGCTGCGGACAGCGAAGTATGCTTTTGCAAATAGCCTAGAAGAATTACATGCAGCTGTTGCGGAGATTGGTACACCATGTGTCATTAAACCGATCATGAGCTCCTCGGGTAAAGGTCAAAGTGTATGTCGCACACCTGAAAATGTAGAACAATCATGGAACATTGCAATGGAAGGCGGCCGCGCGAAAAACGCTCGTGTGATTGTAGAAGAATTCATTCATTTTGAATCAGAAATTACGCTGTTGACTGTTCGATCTGTTTCTGGCACAACCTATTGTGAGCCGATTGGTCACATTCAAAAAGATGGAGATTACATCGAATCGTGGCAGCCTCATGCAATGACGGAGCAGCAAATTTTAGACGCCCAACACATGGCCAAAACCATTACGGATGCTCTCGGAGGCTTCGGACTTTATGGGGTTGAGCTGTTCTTGACCAAGGAAGGCGTTTATTTCAGTGAAGTTTCGCCGCGGCCGCATGATACAGGCATGGTTACGATGGCAACGCAGGATTTGAGCGAGTTCGCCTTGCATGCTAGAGCTATTCTGGGGCTGCCAATCACAGGAATTCGTCTTTTGACGCCAGGTGCTAGCTATACCCTTAAAGCGGATCGTGAACAAGTAGAGTATACAATTAGCGGATTAGAGCAAGCTTTATCCGTACCCAGTACACAGGTTCGCGTCTTTGGTAAACCGGAGACGAAAGTGGGACGCCGCATGGCTGTTGCGCTGAGCAGTGCAGATACGGTAGAGGAAGCGCGAAGCTTAGCGAAGCAAGCAGCTGGACTACTTAAACTAAACTACGAATAAGAATAGATTATCCAAGTCAAAAGTCATCATCAGGAGGAAATCACAATGGAAGCAAAACCAGCAAGACTTTCTCGAACCGTGCTGACAGAAATCATTTTGCCGGCGGACACGAATTATCATAATACCGTGTTTGGCGGCCGTGTAATGCAATATATAGATAAGGTAGCAACGATTGCTTCGATGCGTCATTCGCGCAGAGGTGTCGTAACAGCATCTAGTGATAGCTTGGATTTCTTCGCCCCTGTCAAACTAGGTGAGGCTATTCAATTAGAGGCATTTGTTACGTGGACCCATCGAAGTTCGATGGAGGTATATGTGAAAATCGAGTCGGAGAACCTTCTGACAGGCGAAAAGAAGCGTACTGCAACAGCATACCTAACCTTCGTGGCGCTAGATGATAACGGACAACCGTGTCCGGTGCCGGAAATCATACCTGAAACGGATGAAGAAAAGCGCCTGTTCGAAACAGCCGAAACACGATTTGCCGCGCGCAAGCTGCGTAAAGAAGAGCGTAATTTGAACATGTAGTTTTTTAATAGAAAGAAATCGATCCTTATGAAATTATGGTATAATATGCCATAAACAATGATTTGAAGGAGTGAGGACGATAGAACACTATTTGTTCAAACAGCTGGCTTTCGTGAGGGGCCAAACCTTAAAATTGATGGATGGAGTTACCGAAGAAACAGCTGACCGTATCCCCGATGGCTTTCGAAATACGATCCGTTGGCAGCTGGGGCACATTTACGTGGTGCTTGAACGGTTCGCCTTTCAATATTTGGGACTGCCGATTCGTTTGCCTGAAGGGTTCAAGGAGCAGTTTGAGTATGGTACTACGCCTTTAAATTGGCCCGATTCCGCTTTAGTTCCTACTTTGCCAGAGTTGGAGAACTTGCTGAAAGATCAGCAAGGGCGGATACGTGACGTGCTTGATCTTCGCATGCATGAGAAGATTGTTCCACCTTATACAACTTCAGCCGGAATGACCTTGGAAACGCCAGAGCAGTTTCTTAGTTTTAATTTGTACCATGAAGGCATGCATATAAGTATCATTAAACTTTATAAAATTTTATTACGAGATTCATCGTCAATGTAATGGTAAAAGCGCATGTTGCTTAGTGACGTGCGCTTTTTTGCGCACATTTTTGTCTTCGGGACGGATACTCCAAGGGGGTGCTGTCCTTTTTGATTTTCTCCTTATATGAAATAGAGGGATATTTTGGAATATATTGAATTAAAGAAAGGAGTGATATTAAATAAAGGAGAAGATATGCGTGGATAAAGTGATAGATTATTATAATAGATTTGACGAATGGGGCCGGCTTGATAGAGAGCCAATTGAATTCATTGTTAACTGGCGCCATATTAGGAGCTTGCTGCCGCAGAAAGGGCACATCTTAGATAACGGAGCTGGACCAGGTAAATACTCAGTTGAGTTAGCGAAAAATGGTTATGATGTTACATTAACGGATCTTACTCCGAGATTAGTGGAATTAGCTGGTGAGAAGGCAGTCGAATTGAAATTGGAAGAATTTTTCAAAGGTTTTCATATTGCTGATGCAAGAAATTTAGACATGTTCAATGATGAGCAATTTGATGCATCTTTAATGTTGGGACCATTATATCATTTACAAACATCAGCGGACCGGGATTCTGCCGTACAAGAATTGCATCGAGTTACTAGGAAGGATGGTATTGTATTTGTCGCATTTATGACAAGGATACGTCACCTAACCACTTCCTTATTATACCCTCAACACTGGAAACCGAATGATAACATAGCAGATATCAACTTATTTTTGGAAACGGGTATATTTAATCATCAGGATGAAGGGAGATTCACAGGGGCGTATTATTTTAACATAGAAGACATTAATCCATACATGGAATCTCAGGGATTTGAGACCATCAAATTGATTGGGTCATCAAGTATAGCTGGCTCATTTAAGCAAGAGCAATTTGAATATTGGCGTTCCCGTGGCGAAGAAGAATTTCAAGAAGTAATGAATACGATTTACAAAGAATCTGAGAATCCTCACATATTAGGAGTGTCTTCACATTTATTGTATATCGGTCGAAGAAAATAGATAATCTCGAGGAGTGATATAACTATGGGTTACATAATGGACTTAAGAAAGAACGTTGGAACAAGACCTTTGATTATGGCCGGTGCTTGTGTCGTTGTTATTCATAATAACTCCATTTTATTTGAGCGAAGAACTGATAATGGCATGTGGGGATTGCCTGGAGGATCCTTAGAGCCTGGGGAAACAATGGAACAGGTAGCAAGAAGAGAATTATTTGAAGAAACCGGTTTGCAAGCCAAGAAGTTTGAGTTATTAGATGTATTTTCAGGTCAGGAGCTGTACTACAAATATCCACACGGCGATGAGGTCTATAACGTAGTGGCAGCTTATATTTGTAAAGAATTTGATGGAATTATCAATCAAGACGAGTCAGAAGTAGCAGAAATTAGATTTTTTGAATTAGGTGAGATACCTGACAATATTAGTCCTCCAGATAAACCAATACTACATGCTTTTTTAAAAGAAAATCATTAATCAAAAATTCAACGGAGTGAATGAAAAATGAAATCACCTTAAGTCATAATAAAGAAGGAACCTTAAAATGTCCGAATATTACTGGGATAACAAGATTGAATATTTAAGAAATACGCGAGGGCTGTATTACAATGATGATTATTTAGAGTTTTTAGTGAAAAGTGTTTGGAAGATTGTAAAACCGGTGAACATCATCGACTATGGTTGTGGCTTTGGATATTTAGGGCTTAAACTGTTGCCTCTTTTACCTGAAGGATCAACCTATACGGGAATTGACAAGGGGAATGAACTTATTAATACGGCAAGGGAGGTCTTTCAAAATCAGCCTTATCCATCAGAATTTTTCATAAGTGATATTGAAGAAGTAACAATTGATAGAAAGTATGACATAGCTATTTGTCATGCTTTTTTATTACATATGACTGATTCGAAGAAAATACTTCAGAAGATGATTGATTGTGTTTTAGATGATGGAATGGTCATTTGCTTTGAACCACATTGGATTGCTAACATGTCAAACTACGGTTTTGATGAATTGGAGCAGTCTCAAGTGATTAAATTGGGTATTTTGCAAAAATTGTACGAGGGAGATTTTAATCGCAAGGGTAAGGACGGAAATATTGGAATCAAATTACCTATCTATCTCAGTCAGTTAGGTTTGAAGAACGTTGAGTGTAGAGTAAGTGATAAGGTTAATTTCTTGGATCAGAATATGAACTTGCTAAGTAAGCGAAGTCTTTTTAACTCTTTGAGGGAAGAAGGGTTAGGGGAACTACCTGGAGAGAAATAGGAATTTATTCATAATTTAGTGAATCAGGGATTAATGCTGAATGAGGCGATGGAGCAATATGAAGCTGAGTTGCTATTTTCAAAGGAATTCGCTGATCATTCTTACTTAACATATGCACCAAACATGAAAATTACATTTGGTAATGTAAAGAGGTAGTGGAATTGCATTAACTGGAAGGTAATAAGAAATCCCCGCGAAAGGTAGAGAACCATGGGTGAACCAATTAGAGATATTAACTGGATAGTAAAAAGCAAAGTAATTGATTCATTGCTAGAACAAGGAAGTTCATTAACCATTATCCCTTTGGATTCTGGACTTGAAGCAGAAGTAACAAAAATTTGTACAGCCGAAACAAGCTTTGTACTAAAAGTATGGAATAGGGATTCAAAGCCAGATGTTGAACGTCAGTATAAGTTGCTAGATGCTCTTTATATCCGAGGGTTATCAGTTTCAAAGCCTTTTGGTTGGGGTTTGGATAAGAATAAAAATCAGGTTTTACTAACCAGTTTTGACGGGTCACCTATAAATAAAGTAAATCAGTCTAAACTTACTAAACTTGCAAAGTTATTAACCAATATTCATAGATTTCCTCTAGAAGATTTGGATAGTTTAATATATCAAAAACATGATTTTGTCAGCTATTTTTACCCGAGAATTGAAGAACATCAGGACATTAAGAATCTATTAATCCGGCTTACTGAAAGTGCGAATCTTAAACAAGATTGTCTTATTCATGGTGATTTTAATTTGGGAAATATTTTGGAAGCGGAAGGTAAGTTCACAATAATAGATTGGACGAACGGGCAACTTGGTGACCCAAGATATGATATTGCTTGGTCAATTGTTTTAATTAAGATTTATGTTGGAGAAAGGTATGGTTCCGTTTATCGTTCTGCTTATAAATCGCAAAATCAATATACAAATGAAGAACTAGAATTATTTGAGGCAATAGCTTGCCTTAGATGGTTATTACTGAATAGAATTGTTGGTCTGCCTAAAAGCTCAAATACAATTACCAGAGTAAAGAACATATTAAAGAGTAATTCACATTTAAATGGAAATTTACTTTGAAAGCGACTTGATGAAGGCGAGGACATTTACGAAATTCTTTAAAAATTTTCTATTTTTGAAAGAAGGTGTACGGATGCTTCAACAAAAACCATTTGTACTTGCTGTTTCAGCAGTATCTGGTGGTGGCAAAACCACTTTAGTAAAACAATTGAATGCTACTTTAGTGAAATCCAAGGCATTATATTTTGATGAGTATGATTTTGATGATAGTCCAAAAGACATTTGTGAGTGGGTAGAGAACGGGGCTGATCATAGCCAATGGAATTTAACACCACTAATTAATGATCTCAGATCTCTAATTTTTGCTGAAAACCAGTCACTCAAATATATAATACTTGATTATCCTTTTGCTTATCGGCACAAGGCAATGAGTGAGCTATTAAACTTTACAATTTTTATTGATACCCCACTGGATGTAGCGTTATGTAGACGAATTCAGAGAGATTACAAAAATACGAAGACCGAAATAATTCAAAATGATATCACTAATTATCATGATCGCGGTAGAAATGCATATCTAAATATGTTAAGTACAGTAAAGCCTAACTCGGACTATATTGTTGATGGATTATTACCTATTGAAACGATCATTGAATTGATAATACAAGAAATAACAAAGTGAATTGCATGCATATTCAGATAAGTAAAGGAGAAGCCCCCTTAGTCTCCCCAAATAAAATAACAAAGGATATAAGAGCTCATGCATTTGTTGGAAATTGAATATTTCGGTGCGGCAGAGCCGCTGGGTTAATGAGTGAGAGCCACGTTGTTAATGAAATAGAGCCGCCCTCTCAGAGGTGAGAGCCACCGCGAATAGATGGCTCTCGTTAGCAATGCTGGACTTAAATCAACTGTGCTTTTCGCTTTCTCATCGAATCTTCGCCGTCGATGAGCATGTGATAGGAATTATGAACGATACGGTCTAAGATGGCGTCCGCCATGGTGTGTTCTCCAATTTTATCGTGCCATCCTTCGGGAGCAAATTGAGAGATGAAAATCGTTGAGGCATTCTGATGCCGAGCCTCAATGATTTCCAGCAGATC
>NZ_AUGY01000039.1 GCF_000422905.1 Paenibacillus alginolyticus DSM 5050 = NBRC 15375 | reverse complement strand
AAATCGTGCGAGGACGTCCTGTAAGAGGTGTAGTTGTCTTCTCTGATCGTACCTTAAAGGCCTCTCCGTTAAGCCATTTCTTCACCCATACCTTCAATTGAGTACAGTTTCTAATGTCTAACTTTTCAGCTACCCTTCTATAGCTGGATGATCCCTTCATGTATTCCTGAACGGCAGCTAACTTAAATTCCTCCGTATACTGATTAAATGTTTGTCCTTTTTTAGCCATAGAAATATCCCCTCCAAGTTGTACTCATTTCCTTATGGTACCATAAGGTTTTTTTTGAGTGTCTACTTAAAGGGGATATTACCAAGTGTGGGCTTTTTGAATTTTTCAGAGCAGATCAGCTGCCAGTTGTGCCAGATGTGAGCGTTCACCACGTTCCAACGTGATATGCCCACTAATACCTTCCTGCTTGAATCGTTCAACCACGTAAGTTAAACCATTACTCGAGGCATCGAGATAAGGATGATCGATTTGGTCTGGATCACCTAGAAGAACAATTTTACTACCCTCTCCTACACGGGAAACAATTGTTTTCACCTCATGCTTGGATAAGTTCTGCGCCTCATCTATGATGATGAATTGGCCAGGAATCGAGCGTCCGCGAATGTACGTCAGTGCTTCGACTTGAATACTACCAAGACCTGCTAGTATTTTTTCAATGTCTCCCGGTTTTTTGGTATCAAATAAATATTCCAAATTATCATAGATCGGTTGCATCCAAGGACGCAGCTTCTCATCTTTTTCACCAGGCAGATAACCAATATCCTTGCCCATTGGAACAACAGGTCGAGCAATTAGCAGTTTTTTATATTTACGGTCATCCTCAATCTTCATAAGGCCTGCAGCTAACGTGAGCAGCGTTTTACCTGTACCCGCTTTCCCAGTCAGGGTGACGAGCGGGATTTCGTCATTGAGCAGGAGCTCAAGAGCCATTCGTTGCTGCGCGTTGCGCGCGGCAATCCCCCAGATGGGATCGTTACTCATGAAGAGCGGCTCCAGCTTTTTGGCATCGGGCGTCACTTTCAGTAAAGCTGATTTGGAAGAACCCAGCTCATCCCGCAAAATGACAAATTCGTGAGGATGCAGCATATAGCCCAAATTCAGCGAGGTCACAGTCAAGAATCGATAAGAATAAAACTCATCAATGATAGATGGATGTACGTATAACGTTATATATCCGGTGTACATATCCGTTTGCGCAACAATGCGATCTGTTAAATAATCCTGTGCAGGTATACCAAGGACATCTGCTTTAATTCGAACTAATGTATCTTTACTCACGATAACGACAGGTCTCGGATACTCATTATCCTGCTCCTCCAAATGATAGTTGAGCGCGACCGCGAGAATTCGGTTATCATTCGTTAATTCTGCAAACGTATCCTGCAGCTTCGCGAAGCTGCGATGATTGAGTTCCACTTTAATGCTGCCGCCATGCTCGAGTGTGATGCCATCGGACAAGTTGCCTTTGATTCTTAGTCCATCCAGCAATCTCGAAACATGTCTCGCATTACGGCCTATTTCATCCGCATTTCGTTTCTTAGAATCGATTTCCTCCAACACCACGGCGGGTATGACTACTTCATTATCTTCGAACGCGAATAAAGCATTAGGGTCCTGAAGCAGAACATTGGTATCCAACACGTAAATTTTTTTCATTGGTGTGTCCCCTCCCAAATTTGGCGTTAGATCATTGGTTATATTAAATACATACAACCTAGCTGTGCTGGACAAACTAAACGCGAGATTCAGGAAAGAAAGGAACGATTCAAGTGAGACTATTGTGCGTTTTTATAGTAATACTGACCCTCGCGGTTGGCTGTAGTCAAGCGCCGAAAAGTGGTGCCCCCTCTCAAAATCCGAATCAAAATCAAGTAAAAGTTCAACAAATCGCCCCACAAAAGCTCGAGATAAAAGATTCGAAGGCTGTTGCAGAACGTTTGGAAAACCTAGCCACCAGCGTCCCTCAGGTTGAAAGCGCGCACTGCGTCGTCTTCGGTAATACAGCTGTTGTCGGCATCAACATTAAGAAAGATTTGGATAGAGCTCAAGTCGGCACCGCCAAGTATTCGGTAGCTGAAGCGCTCAAGAAAGATCCATACGGAGTCAATGCCATTGTTACTGCAGATTTGGACTTGGATCAACGCTTGCGCAACATTCGGGATAACGTTCAAGCAGGAAGACCAGTTACTGGATTCGCAGAGCAAATGGCAGACATCATAGGCCGTGTAATGCCTCAGCTGCCGCGTGATATTCGCAATACGCCAAACAATGCGGGACCTAATGGTACGAATCCGGCGGAAATGCCGAACCCGTAAACCACGGAAGATAACAAAAAGCCTGACTGCATACGCAGATCTAGGCTTTTTTTATCGCATCAAAAACTCGGCCGGCTGGATTCACAGTTACTCGGCTTACACAAGTTTTCTCATATTCAGGCTCGGTCATCATTTGGGCGCGATCTATCCATTGCTTCGGTAAAGCTGTGTTGTGTTCAGCCATATCGTTTGCGCCTCCTACTAGGTGGTTGAAAACGCTCCTTACACTTACAGTATAGCATAGCCGGTGGCAAGCGTTCCACCCTTATGTATCTATTTTCGCCTCATGCGAACACTCCTTTTTCAGACAGGTATACCTTAGTGTACGTCGGTAAAAAAAAGTTATGTCGTCAAACATGAACGTCTATTGATTATTGTAAATCGGATTCGAGTTAATATCATCAAGCAGCTTTTCTGCCGATTCACGATCAAAACTTTGTTTACACTTGTTGCCTTCTTGTTCGTAAGCGATGTGTATTTTCATCCGATCCGATTCGTCCACAATTTCCAAATGACTAACCCCATGATCTTCGCGCAATATAAGCGCAAAAAAATCAAGCGTCTCTTTGGCCGCTTCATCATCCGGTCTTGCTTGACTTACAATATGCATTTGCAGCCAATTAAAAAAGGCGTCTTGCAGTTTCATTTAACGCCCGTCCTCTCTAAGTAAAATAACATCGCAGCCTAGTTCCAGCCAACGAAGCCATTGATTTTTCCAAATAATTTGCTGTGCATCTAATGCGCTGTCAGTAAGCGATGACACGAGGTCCCAAGCTTCCTTGCGCTTCAGCAGACGATCTAGAAAGGCTTCTGCACAATGCGATAGATGAAAGGGGTCGCCATCAAACACAACAGCCTCAGAATGCGATAAATCAAGTTCTACGAACTCAGAACCACATATCTCTTCGTCGTCGCTTAACAGCAGGCTAGCTTTAAACATAGATAGCAATCTGGGGTGTCTCCTACTTGCCAATTCACGGAAAGCTTCCAACTTGGTGAGTGGAGAGCATTCTATGCGATCAGCTCCCAACACTAGAGGAGAATAGCCTACAATCGGAGTTAACCAGTATCGAGTCATTCGCCCCTCCTAAGAGTTTTCGTGAGAAAACTTGCTTCGTAAGCTTAACTTGAGTTTTGCTTTAGCCAAACTAACATCGTAGCATTATGTTGGTCTATTGCCGCTTCTTTTCTCAATGAAATACCGAATACGAACAAGAAACATTAACGCTATGGCAACAGACAGGCAGAGCACGATAGGCAGTCCTACAATTTGAAAAACAAGCAGCATAACCGATCCTATGGCCAGCAGAACATAGATGACAGCTGTCTTGAGAACCGGCAATTTCCGCGTCCGGAAAACTTTGTTATACACATAGGACATAAATATAAAGATTAACAGATAAGTGATGTACAGGTGATTTCCAAACCACTCGTTCAAGGCAGTCAAAACATACACTCCATTTCATTCAAAAAGTAAAGTCAATTACCATTATCCCTCAAAATGTTAAATAAATAAAGGGAAATGCGGCAGGGTAGCCCACATTTCCCATATTTAGAACACTTTGTGAATTAAACGTTAGCTTCAGCTGTTTTGCGGTGTTTCTCCGCACGCTCGCGCTCGCTTTTGTTCAAAATCTTTTTGCGAATACGAACGGATTTCGGCGTGATTTCGCAATATTCATCATCGTTCAAATACTCAAGTGCTTGCTCCAAAGAGTACATGCGAGGAGTTTTCATTTTGACAGTTTCTTCTTTGTTCGCGGAGCGGATGTTGTTTACCGCTTTTTCCTTACAGATGTTAACGATGATATCATTGTCGCGCGTATGCTCACCAACGACCATTCCTTCGTAAACTTCCGTTTGTGGATGAACGAACAAGATACCGCGATCTTCAACGGAAAGAATTCCGTACAAAGTAGATACGCCTGATTCGCTGGAAACAAGCACGCCTTCATGACGTCCGCCAACACCAGCTCCTTGGTATGGACCATAGCTATCGAAAGCATGGTTCATAATACCGTAACCGCGAGTTAACGTTAAGAAGTTCGTTCTGTAACCGATAAGACCACGTGCAGGGATTAAGAACTCAAGACGAACGTTGCCGCTGCCGTTGTTGATCATGTTGACCATCTCTGCTTTACGGGAACCTAAGCTCTCCATAACGGAACCCATGCTGTCCTCTGGAACGTCGATGATTAAACGCTCAATCGGCTCCATTTTTTGACCGTCGATTTGACGAATGATAACTTCTGGTTTGGAAACTTGCAATTCAAAGCCTTCACGGCGCATGTTTTCAATCAAAATACCTAAGTGAAGCTCACCGCGGCCAGATACTACGAAAGCATCCGGGCTATCCGTATCTTCAACGCGCAAGCTTACGTCTGTTTCAAGCTCTTTGTAAAGACGCTCGCGAATTTTACGGGAAGTTACCCATTTCCCTTCACGTCCTGCGAATGGTGAGTTATTTACGATAAATGTCATTTGCAGTGTTGGCTCATCAATTTTCAAGACTGGCAATGCTTCCGGATTCGCAGGATCTGCTACCGTTTCACCAATGTTGATATCTTTGATCCCTGCAATGGCAATAATGTCCCCTGCAGCTGCTTCTTCGATCTCAATACGTTTCAAGCCTGTGAAACCAAAAAGCTTCTCGATTCTTGCTTGCTTCTGTCCGCCTTCACGCGTCATA
Organism: Paenibacillus alginolyticus DSM 5050 = NBRC 15375; assembly: GCF_000422905.1. Taxonomy (GTDB): domain Bacteria; phylum Bacillota; class Bacilli; order Paenibacillales; family NBRC-103111; genus Paenibacillus_E; species Paenibacillus_E alginolyticus. The sequence continues at coordinate 68,339 of NZ_AUGY01000039.1, read as the reverse complement.
ACCGCAACGGTTTGACCTTGACGAATTTTACCGCGGTTCACACGGCCTACGCCGATACGACCCAAGTACTCATTGTAATCCATCAAAGTAACAAGAAATTGAAGCGGTTGGTCAACATCTTCCGTTGGAGCTGGAATGTGGTTGACAACTGTTTCATAAATAGCTTCCATATTGTCATCTTGCTTCTCAGGATCAAGACTTGAAGTACCTTGCAATGCGGAAGCATATACAACGTGGAAATCAAGCTGCTCATCCGTAGCACCAAGCTCAATGAAAAGGTCAAGAACTTCGTCAACAACTTCTTGAGGACGCGCATTCGGACGGTCAATTTTGTTAACAACAACAACCGGAGAAAGGTTGCTTTCCAGTGCCTTACGTAGAACGAACTTCGTTTGTGGCATTGTGCCTTCGAAAGCATCAACAACCAACAAAACGCCGTCTACCATTTTCATGATACGCTCTACTTCACCACCGAAATCGGCATGTCCAGGTGTATCCACAATGTTGATCAAGTAGTCTTTATAATTAATTGCTGTATTTTTTGCAAGAATGGTAATACCGCGTTCTCTCTCGAGATCGTTGGAGTCCATCGCTCTCTCTTGAACAGCCTCGTTCTCGCGGAATGTACCGGATTGTTGAAGTAATTTATCTACGAGTGTCGTTTTACCGTGGTCAACGTGTGCGATAATTGCAATATTGCGAATCTTGTCTCTTGCGTGCATGAATGTCAAACCCTCTCTACCCTATAATTTTCGTCTCTGTTCATAAAACAAGCGTCGGACGAAAGCGCCGACGCTTGACATTTACACTTATTATACGCAGTTTCTCGACATTATGCAAGGTAAATGCCGCTCTACATAAAACTTTTACAAGGAAATGCTCGAAATTACCACACACTACGCTTGCGGAACATCATGACAAGTCCAGCCACCACAAGGATCAAAGCGATTACATAGATCCCTAGATGAATTAATAGAGTTAACCCGAAAAACACAGCTGAAATAATTCCCAGCACCATTGCACCTATCCAAACACCTCGATCACTTCCACGATCAAACAGGTGCATCTCATACAACCCAATGGCTACACCAAGTATAAATCCCGGCCATAGATAGCTCATGGAACCCCATCCAAATATGTTGCAGTAAAAGAACATTAATGCATAAGTCGATAATATACCTCCAGGCACAAGAACGCCTGCTGGCATTGATCGGTTAAAAAAGAATACGTGGAACAGCAGCCCAGGAATGAGTAAAACTAGCGGCCAGAAGAACGAAAGAAGAACATGGAAAAAACCTAATTTACCAAGAAGCAATAGGGCGGCCAGGCCAATTAATAGGATACCAATGGAGTAGCTATTTCTAGCCAATCAAATCCCCTCCTAATTCACTTGTCAATAAGGGATCAACTTCGACACCCTTCAACAAATAGTTTATCGTACCTGGCAAGAAATTGCTAGGTGTTTTGCGCTATTTGCGCCCTCGCCGTTTGGCTTCGAGCAAACGGCTCATGCTGTCTGGCGGCGCATCACTCGCCGCCGGAGGTAAAGGCTCCGGAGCAGCTTCGCGCTGCTCCTCGGCAGGCCGCGGCGGCGCAGCCACGGCCGTGTGTGGAGCGCTGCCTGCGGCAGAGCGCTCGGTCTTGCGCTGCAGCTTGTGCTCCGCAAGCTGCTTGCGCTCGCGGAGACGCGCCAGCGGCGTCTCCGCCTGCTTTGGCGGGCCCGCCGGAGCGGCCCGCCTCCAAGCGAACGCCCGGGCCCACAGGCCGGGCGGCAGGGCCAAGCGCCGCGCTGCGATGTCCATCAGCAGCAGCGCGAGCGCCGCCATCAGCAGGTACTCGCTGATGGGGGTCAATCGCTTCTGCGCGGCAGAAGCGAAAGCGAAGGCTTCCTCCGGATGCTCGAGCGAGAGCATCCGGCCGCCAGTAAGCTCAGCAAGCTGCTGGAGCTTGCCCAGGCCCTGTCCGTCCGTGATCCGATATTCCGGTGAATACGGGATCACGAAGCCGGAAGTTGAGCTGCCGATAACCCGCTTCTCGGTCCCCTCTTCGCTGCCGGCTGCAAACAGTTCCGTCTTAGCGATATAAACGCCAGACTTATCCACAGATAACTGTGCTGAATATTCGCCAGGTGCTGTAGATGTAAATTGAATCTCCTGTGAGCCAAGAGATTCATCCGTAACGACAGCTCTAAGCTCCCCTTGTTCACCATGTGAACCGTCAAGTGTGTTAGTTCCATTTTTGGCTTCTAAGGTCAACTCTTGACCTGCCAAATGTCCGTTAAGCTCAAGTGGAGACGATTGAAACTGCGGAAACGTCCACTTTATCATGCCAGTAAGCACTTGTGAAAAGGCAGGCCACGTTACCCAGTTCGCTGACCATGCTCCTGTCATATCGCTGGTCCAGGCGACTGATCGCCCAGAACCGTACTGCCATCTTGCTAGAATTGGATCCGGTTCAGAGCTTGTCAGCACTACCTCTGCAGCCTCTTTAGGGGTTGTGGCAATGTATCCGTTTAGCGAAGGCAGCCCTTTTCCCAAAAAACTTTGCCAGTCAGCCCCTCCCGCAAAGGCCGGTACGAAAGGCTGATTAACTACGTAGGTACGTGATATCAGAACAGCTTCTCGGCTAAAAATCGCCGGGATTGTCGTCTGATCTACAGCCGCATAATACCTTCCCTTCGCCAAATCAGCTAGCTGCTTCAACAGCAATTGATCCGCATCGGTTCCGATGGCAACAGTAGACATCGTGATATTTTCTTTTTGCATATCGGCGGTCAATGCTTCGTAGCTTTGAGTCGTGGAGGACTGTCCATCCGTCAACAAAATAATATGCTTACGCTGGGCCTCCACCTTAGAAAGCTTAGCGTATGCTTGCTCTACAGCTGTGTAAATCTCCGTTCCGCCATCCGCGGGTATCGCATTAATCTTTTGGATGACGCCTGATTTGTCCGTTAGCTTCTGCGGTTCCACATACCATTGAGGGGATGAATCAAATCCAAGTACCCCAAGCGTATCTTTATCCCTGAGTAAGTCGACTGTTCGTGACGCGGCTTCCTGAGCCAGCTTCATTTTTTCACCTGACATACTGCCCGATTTATCCATTACAAGCACAATGCCTAATGAGGGTATCTCTCGCTTCCCGCGCAGGTCCATGTACACAGGAAGCGCACGCTCGATCGGCGTTTTGAAATATCCTCCCAATCCATAACTGTTATCTCCCCCAAGCATGACCAACCCTACGCTGTAATCTCGGACAGCCTGCTCGATCATTTCCATTTTCAATTGCGGCATTTGAGTTGCGGCTACATTATTTAAAATGATACTTTCATACCCGGTATACGTTACAAAATCATTGGAAAGCAGCTCAGGCGCTATCGTTTCAAAAGGGATAAGCGCGGACTGCAGTGCCCCCTCCACATTTTTGGAAATACCTGCTTTCCCCTCAACAATAAGTACTTTGGGAGGACCCTCTACTTTACTAAATGCGTAATGCGCATTATTGGCTGATTGCTCGTCCCCTTCCAAATACACTTCCGCTCGATACCGATGAAAACCCGGTTCCTTGGCGAGTGATTGAAAGGCGAATCTATTCTCCCCCTTATTCAGTTGAATCGATCCAGCGGTCATCTCTCGATTGTCCTCAAAAACCCGTAATTGAGCCGACCCGGATCCTGTAGAACGGATGACTACCTCCAACGTATAGGCTTCTGCTTGATATAATTTATCCGGAACACGAACGGCTTCAATCGAGGCGTCTTTGCGCTCTTTGGCAGCGAGAGGGACGACATCTACTTGGATACCGCGGTCGCGTAGGAGCTTGCCTTGGCGCAATACGTCACCTACATTTTCTTCGCCATCCGACATCAAAATAATGCGGCCGGATTTTCCGTTCGTAAGTAGACCAGAAGCTAGCTGCAAACCCGAGGCTATATCGGAAAATTGTGTGTTCGTTTGGGCAGTAAATTGAAATCCATTCATCTCTCTAGCATCCATGTTCTTCTCTATGGAAGCTTTAAGTCCCATCGAAACAACACCCGCTTCGTCCTTCTCGGAAGAACGGGCTTTGACAGCTTCGCGAATCCATTGAGCTTCCTTCTTGTCTTCCTTCACACTATCAGATCGATCTATCGTGAACACGATACTTTTGTGATTTAGCCTAGTAGTTATTTGGGTTTCCGCAAGGGTGAAGATCAGAAGAATGAATACTGAGGCTCGCAGAGAAACTACGAGCTTTTTTCGTCCACCTTGTAGACGGTGCAAGCCTTTCCACAGCCAACCCAGATAAAAAGGAAGAAGTAGAATCAACAGTAAGACGGGCAAGTGTTCAAATTGAATGCCCACGTCGATACACCTCCCATTCCAGTACTAGCAGAATAAGCAAGATCACGATAAGCCAAGGAATTAACATCGTATTGTTTGGTAAGATATCTTTACTTCGATCTATACCGGCATCGACTCCACTATCTGGATTGAAAACCAGCTTGTTTTCTATTTTCCCATTCACATTAGATTCCCTGGGATCCATGACAACTTCAAGTAGACGAGTCTGTACCTTATTACCACCTGCATTATATTCAACAAATTCATAAAGACCCGGGAGCTTAGGCGCAGTTTGCATACTCGAAAGCTGGTCTCCATTTCGCTCTGCCTCTTCCTCGTTTACACCTTCCATGGTTGCTTTCCAAATCGCTTTCGTCGCTTCTGGATGAAGAACAATTTCTTTTCGATCCCCTGCAGTAAGCCAGCCAAGATTGCCACCATGGTGCTGAGTCAACCAGGCAACAGCATTTTGAACGAGAATGGGGAATTCCGAACGCAGTGCCAGATCTGATTGCTCAAGCGCGAACGTAAATGTCAGATTAGGTATACCTTCTTCTGTACCTGCTAGAACAAGCGGTACGGACGCTGACGAAATGATAGCTTTCTCCCATGGTTTTAGCGCTCTAGTCTGAGCCTGAGCAACATTCACGTCCTGCAGATGAATGTAACGCGAGATGGGATGATCCGTTATCGAAAACGGTGATGCTGAAATGATTTGCTGAGGCTCTAAGTCAGACTTTGAGGAGGGCGCAAACCGCCACACAGGTTTGGATGCAAGCAGGCGCTGCCAAACATCCGATTTTAAAGTCGATTCGGTCACACCATCAACAATAATTAGGTCTGGCTCAAGCCCCAAAGGTGGCGGGTAAGTTCCGTCAATGTTTTTTTGAATATGGAGAATATCCGTCTTTGCCAAAGTGAGTGCTTTTTCTAAGAAAAGGTTGCCTTCTCCAACATAAGCTGCTTGGATTCTGCCAGTCCCTTCAGGAAAGGCATAAGCCGTATTATCAGCTTCCAATACATCTTTTCCATTAAGCTGCAGCTTGTAGACATCAGCACGTGGAAGTTTATCCACGTAGATTGACTTTTGCTCACTGCCCTTAAGGTTCAGGGAATCCGTACGAATTTCTTTCGAATCCGCGTAAAGCTCTGCTTTTACCAAAATACTTACAGTTCCCCAATTCTTCACAACAGCAACAGCCTTATATTCCGCCGAATCCTGAATTTCTTTAACACCGAATTGCGTAATTGCTACATTCTCTGGAGGGTTGGTGACTTCATCACCTGCTCGTCTCTGTATCCCAGGCTCTTGAATACTGACTGGAATTGAAAAGGTAACCCCTTCGGCGTTTTCCACCCACTGGCTGTCCGTATAAATGCGTACTTCCCCATCTAGTTCTTCCCGTGTGAGCGCGGAGGTTAGGGATAAGGCTTCCCTTACATTCGTTTTGCCGTAAAAGGGAGCAACTTTATTCAAAGCGGCTTGTAAAGAAGACAGACTTGATTCCCGTTGCAGAAGCAATTCTGGTTGATCCTTCATGATTAAAAGCGAATAACTGCTGTTCTGGGCTTCTTCGCGCGCGAAAGTTAAGATGTCTTGCTTCGCTTCTTCTATCCTTGTTCCTCGTTCGGTTGATGTTTGCATACTTGCTGAAGCATCTAGGACGAAAAAAATATGTGATTTCGCAGTCTGTTGGCCACGGATATAGGGCTGCATCAAAGCAAGCACAAGTATGGACGCTGCAAGCAGTTGAAGCAGGAGTAATAATTGTCGGGTTAGACGCTGCCATGGCCGATTGGCCTCCTGCTCGCGAAGAACACGCCGCCAGAGCATATGGCTGGATACTTCTGTATCGATATAGCGGCGTTTTATCAAATAAAGCACCAAGATAAAGGGGATTGAAAGCGAGAACCATATCCCGCTTAACGATGCGAATTGCATGAGCACTCACCTTTCCAAGAGCGAACGACCTCGCTTTATCTTGCGTTCAAATTCTTTAGCATGGGCATACTACTACGCGTCCAACCCGTTTTTCCTCAGTCAAACAGGTTGGCTTATGGACAAAATGGGAGGTAACATGGAACCGTTATTTGTAGATGAAAAGAAGAGAAAACCGCTTTGGACCAAAGCTTTTCTGATTACCTCGCTATCCAACTTATTGCTTTTCTTTAGTTTTCAAATGCTAATACCAACGATACCTTCACATGTGTCGCAGTTAGGCGGAAATGACGTTCAAGTCGGTCTCGTCATTGGGATTTTCACGATTTCTTCACTGCTTACCCGCCCTTTTGCTGGGCGAGCACTTGATTTGTTCGGAAGAAAGCATGTGCTTCTAGTTGGACTTGCGATTTGTGCGCTAACGATTGCCGGATACTCCTATATGGCTGCGGTTACGCTTATTCTTGCTGCCCGCTTTGTTCATGGGATCGGTTGGGGGATGTCCACAACTTCCTTAGGCACTGTTATAGCCGACATCATTCCATCCGAGCGCCGCGGAGAAGGTATGGGCTATTACGGGTTGTCCAACACGTTCGCAATGGCACTTGCACCGCTTACTGGCCTATGGTTGATGCATTCCTATGGCTTCCCCCGCGTTCTTTTAATCTCAACCTTATTAGCACTGCTTTCCTTGTTTAGTTCTCTTTTTATCACATACACCAAACCGCTGCCAGTTGAAAAGTCGGCTATAAGGCCGAATCTTATGGATCGCTTGTGGGAACGAACCGCATTGCTTCCCTCCGTTTTATTGCTATTTACAGCAATTTGTTATGGAGGAATTGTGACCTTTATTACGTTGTTCGGCCACGAAGCCGGCATTTCGAATGTCGGTTGGTTTTTCCTATGCAATGCCTCCATGGTGCTTATAGTAAGACCTATAACGGGTATGCTGTTTGATCGAAAAGGACCCGAATGGGTGCTCCTGCCCGGTGCTCTCTTTACCCTTGTAGGACTCCTGCTTCTTTCATATGCTCACTCAGAAGCTAACTTGGCCGCAGCAGCGATTTGCTATGGCATAGGTTTCGGATCCTTGCAGCCGGCGCTTCAGGCCTGGACCATTGCACGCGCTGCGCCGAATCGTCGCGGTGCAGCCAACGGAACCTTCTTCTCGGCCAATGATCTCGGCATAGGGCTAGGAGCGATGGTTTTGGGAGCTATCGCAAACATAAGCGGGAGTTATGCGCTGATGTATCGTTACTCGACCGTCCTTATTCTTGTTTTCATGCTTATTTATGGATGGTGCTTTTGGCAAGCTCGACGTGGACGTGGGATTGAGATTGCGCAGCACTAATAGGCATAACGCAACTTTATATCAACGAACCAACCCGCTGCGACGAAGCTCACCAAGTAGAAAATCACCCGGAGAAACATTGGTTACGGCAAGCAAATAAGTGATACCCCGTTCATAACAAAATGCCCTAAGCGTTTGTGTATATTGCAAGGCAGCTTCTCTGTAGGTTTGCAGCACTTTGCTGCTCATCGCCACTTCCCTGGCTGCTCCAGATTCACTGTCAATTAACCGGAGCTCTCCTGTAAGTTTAGGGTCAAGCTCTTCAGGGGCAAGGACTTGGACAGCAACCACTTCTTGCTTCGCAGCAAGCAAATACTTTAACGATTCTTCAATGCCCTGCTCATACAAAAAATCCGAAAATAACCATGTCATCCCCGCCTGACGCGGTAGAATAGAGGGATTTCGAAAAACAGCCCCAATATCTCCGGCTCCCTCCGTTTGACAACTAGCCAAGAATTCAAAAAGCCTTAAAGAGCTGCCTTTTCCACGAAGCAGCTTCTGGTGCTTGGTCATCTGTGTAGTAAAAGCAGCCGCGCTTACACGGTCAAAACGGTTCAATGACAGATAACCAATACCTGCAGCCAGCTGTTTGGCATACTCCCATTTGGAAAGTCGAAGGGCATTCGCCCCCTCTCCTCTGCCAAAATCCATCGATTTGGATGCATCTAACCACAGATTTACCTGCAGCTCCTGCTCATCCATAAAAAGCTTGATAAACGGCTTACCCGTTCTACCAAAAGCATGCCAATCCAGCTGCCGCGTATCATCACCAGGTGTGTATATACGGTAATCCGCGAATTCCATGGAAGACCCCAAATCCCTTGATCGCCTTTTCCCCTGCATCGTCCCACGTATTCGCTTTTTTGCAGCTATGCTCATTTGATCCAGTCGACGCATAAGTGTAGGGTCAAGTAAATGTGCCCCGCTGCTCATCGCCCATTCTCCATAGAACTGATAATTGCTTGAATGATTTTATCTGGTGAAATTCCCATAGCTTGACCTTCAAAATTCAGAAAAAGGCGATGCCGCAATGCCGGAACGGCTACTACTTGCAAATCTTGTTTGGAAACATGAAAACGCCCCGCTAGGAAAGCCCTCGCTTTCGCTACCGCTATCATAGACTGAACGCCCCTGGGACCCGAGCCGAAACGAATAAATTGTTTGACCTCTTCGAGTGCTGTCGTTTCTTCAGGATGCGTATTCATCAGCAATTGAACCGCATAATCAAGTACGTCCTCAGCAACAAGAATTTCTTTTAAACCCATTTGTATATCCCGTAAAAGAGCGCCATCCGCAACTTTCTCCGCCTGCTGCTGATTAGCAGATGTCGTGCGCAAGACAATTTCTTTCAACTCACTCTTAGATGGATATGTAACGTTAATTTTTAGAAGAAACCGATCGAGCTGTGCTTCTGGCAGCGGATAAGTACCTTCCTGCTCTAACGGATTTTGCGTAGCTAAGACGAAAAAAGGAGATGGAAGCTCGTAGGTTTCTGAACCAACGGTAACTGTTTTCTCCTGCATAGCCTCGAGGAGGGCACTCTGAGTCTTCGGTGTTGCACGATTAATTTCATCTGCGAGCACAACATGGCCGAATAGAGGACCTTTTTGAAATTTATAGGACGTCTCACCTTTCGTTCCGAACTGAATGACATTCGTCCCCGTTATATCCGCCGGCATCAAATCAGGAGTAAATTGAATACGTGAAAAGCTAAGGTCAACGGTATCTGCGATCGTCTTGATAAGCATCGTTTTGCCGAGACCGGGTATCCCTTCAATGAGAGCATGCCCTCCAGCCAAAACGCACCATAGCAACTGCTCTACAACCTCTTGCTGGCCAACGATAACACGGCCGATCTGCTCCTTCATCTGGCTGACTGCTGATCCCCACGCATCTAACTGCTCTTTCGAATCGACCATCTGCTGCTGCTCCCCCTTTCATCAATGCATTTCCTTTTAACGCTGTGGTTGAATTTCAAGGAAATAGTCTCTTACTAAATTTTGCATATGTTGTGGAAGTTCGGAACGATTCAATGCACTAGAAGCCTCTGCCGCGTAATCGGCATATACTTCTTCATATGGCCGAGAAGCTCCGTCCAAGGCTGGCGTTGAGCCTCCTTGGCTCACTTCTCCGCCGCTACCGCGCGTTGGCCCGCCGTCGACGTACGTGCCTCCGGTCCCGGAACGCTCGCGCGGCGTCGCTACGAGCCCGCGCGAGCCCGTTCCGGTGCCGCCTTGCGTGCCACCAGCGCCGCTGCCACCGCCGGTTCCGCCCGCTCCTGCGCTGCCCGCACCAGAGCCACCGGCTCCGGTGCCGCCTGCAGCTGCGCCTCCGGGGCTGCCACTGCCGTTGCCGCCGCTTGCCGGCGCACCGCTTGCTCCAGTTCCTGTGCCTGCGCTTGCGCCGCCTGGCGCCGGGCTTCCGCCCGCAGCCGGCGACGCGCCAGCAGCGGCAAGCTGCTCCGCGCGTCCGCCGGGCGCCCACGCTTGCCCGGGCTGCGCGCCGCTCGCAGCAAGCTCGCGCGCTTGCGGCAGCGCACCCGCGGCGAGGCTTGCCACGGCCTCAGCAGCCTGCGCCTGCTGCTGTGCTAGAGCCTGCTGTGCGTTGCTCGCGGCTGCAAGCCCAGCTTGCAGCTTGGCCAGCGCAGCACCAGCGTCTTCGCCGCTTCGCAGCGCGCTAGCGGCCTGCCCTAGCTGCTCGCGAAGCTGCTGCTCAGCTTCCGGCGATGCTGCCGCAGCGGATGCCGCGAGGCGCTCCAGCTCACTGGCGAGCTGCTGCTTCTGCTGCGGCGTCATCTTCTGCACCTGCTCGCCAAGCTTCTCAGCCTCGCGCTCAATACTCTCCGCACTCTTCTGCTGGAGTGCTTTGCCTAATTCACGAAGCGCTTCGGTTCGCTGCATCGACTCTGCCCATTGCTCCGAGCGTTGTTTTTTCTTTTCCAAATCCCCAATACGCGTTTCCATCTTCTTCAACGATTTTTCCAATTCATCCAAAGCCTTGGCTGATGTTGGTGTTTGACTTAATTTGCGTCCCAACTCTTTTAAATCCTCCGTCATCTGCCTCATGATCGGCAGCGGAGACGGCTTTGATGCCAATTGTTTAACAAGCTCATCCACTTGTTTTTTCTGCGCTTCTACCCATGCTCTATCTTTTACCTCATCACGTAGAATCGAATCTTTAGGATTAGGCAGAAGGAACAGCAAAATCAATACAATCAACGCGCAAGCTCCTGGCAACCACCTACTTCTAGGCACCCTCATGGAAACAACCTTATTCAACTTTTCCTCTACAAAAAGATTCCCTTTCTCAAGGGCATCCTGCCTTTGAAGAGAAGCCACCAAAGAAGTTTGATCCTGATGAATGAGAGCTGTTACTATCCGATCTTCCAACCCATGCTGATCAAGCAGCCTTGCCGCATCCATTTCATTAGGCCGATGTAACAACCACCAAATGAGCCCGATCCCAACGATTATTACCAAGCTGATCAACGCTCCGTACCGATATCCACTAACCAGGAAGAGCCGTCCACACACCATCCACATGCAAGCAAGCTCTAAACCCATTGTCAAACTGCGAATAAAATAGTCCAGTCCCTTTGCTTTTAACAATCGCATTCGAACTGGTTTTAGCAGCGAATCCAACGATGCAAATTTCAAGTGCTGACAGCTCCTCTCTGATCTTTATTTCTTCCGTTTCATAATCGGCCTTAAATACCTCACACTAAGCCAGATCAGGACCAGCAAGAGAACCGTGTAGCTGCCAACGAAAATATGCCACATTTGCAGCAGCGTATGCCCTTTAAACAGATTCTTGGCAAAATCAGGAACCATCAAACTTGCAAGGACAGCCATCGGGTTAAAACTCAGGAAATAACCAAGTATTTCCTCATTCATCCCTTGTCTTCCTAAATTTCCGAAGAAAAGTCCAGCAAGAGCTGTAAATCCAAAAACAAAGAGTACAAAGCCATACGTCGCTATCACAGAAACTACCGTCTTCTTTAGGATTGTAGAGAAGAAAATCCCCACAGCACCGAAGAGAAGCATAACAAATACATAAAAAACAAATACAGAAAGAACTTGATTTGGAGAAACGCCGCCATATAAGAAAACAATACTGTACAGCGGCATTGTAGCCACTACCGTCAGCAGCATGAAACTTAGGGAAGCAAACAGCTTACTGAGAATAATCGTCCCCGAGCTCTGTTGCGTCGTAAGAAGCATGTTTAATGTCTGTTTTTCACGTTCTCCGCTTACAACCCCAGCTGTTAATCCTGGTGTCATAAAAGCGATCAAGACAAGCTGTGCTCCGCTTAGAAAGTAAAATAGTTCACTGCTTCTCGCTGCATTAAGTACTCCTGCCTGCTGGTTACTCATGTTTATATAAGCAAATCCAAGGGCAAACAGCCCAATGGCTATCAGATAAACCAGGATGGAGATCGGAGATCGAATGGTCCGCATGCGCAAGCGAAATTCTTTTTCCATGACAGGATTAATCCAATTTAACTTGCTGTTCATCGTGCGCTCCGCCTCCTTTCGTTATTTCCAGGAATACATCTTCCAAATTCGTCAAAGCTTCGCTAAATGACAGGATAGGAAAGCCTTTTTCAACCAATCGTGCAAGTAAAAGAGACTGATCCTCATCCGTACCGCCAAAATGAACGTGCAAACCTTTCTCATCGTTAAACACAAGGGTGACATGCGGTTGTTGTTCAAGGAATGCCAATGCTTCTTCCGTCCTATTCACCATGCGTACTTGAAGTACACGATTGGCTTTCATCCGGCTTTGAATATCAGAGACTTTCCCTTTCGCGATAAGCTTCCCATATTCAATAACTCCGATTTCATCCACCATTTCAGCCAGCTCTGGCAAAATATGTGATGAAATAATGATTGTTTTACCCATCGCTTTGAGCTCTTTGAGTATTTCTCTCATCTCGATTCGAGCTCTAGGATCAAGTCCAGAAGCCGGTTCATCGAGAATAAGCACCTCCGGCTCATGCACCAAGCATCTAGCTAAGCAAAGACGCTGTTTCATTCCTCTTGACAATGAATCCACATAGAAGTCTGCTTTTTCCGATAAATTGACAAGGTCTAGTAGCTGAGGGATCAGCTTCAATCGTTTGGCTCTAGGAATACCGTAACTTGCTCCATAGAAGTCCAGATACTCTGTCGCTTTAAAATTGTCATACACGCCAAAAAAATCCGGCATATACCCAATCAGCTTTCGAACCTCTCTCGGCTTCTCCGTAACATCATATCCACCAACCAAGGCTGTGCCCGATGTCGGACTTAAAAGAGTTGCTAGGATGGACATCGTTGTTGATTTACCTGCTCCGTTAGGACCTACAAAACCAAATACGGTTCCCTTATCGATTTGCATGGTCAATGAATCAAGTGCCGTGAAGTTGCCATATTTTCTCGTTAATTCCTTCGTCGTAATCATCGTTTCACCGATCCTTCCAGAGAAACTGCAGGGATTCGGAAAATGGTATTATTTTGTATTGTGGTTACTTTCAAACGAATCGATTTCCCTTCAAGCAAATATGGCTGCAGCTTGTCTCCCTCCCAGGACTGGAATGATTTTAAAGTTAATGGCTCCCAAGTCTTGGACTGTGAATTCCATAAATCCAAAGTAACGTCCGGATTGGGATTTCCCGTCATTTCCATCGTTTGATAGCTGGCACCCGCAATGAATGGTGATTGATAACTGAGCGTAACATCTCCGCTGCCCATTTGCATGAAAGGACCGTTTTGGAATTGAATGGCGCTCATTTTCAAATGATTATCAAGTAATTCAGGTACCATCACTGTGCTTGGAATCACAATTTTGCCCTCAGGTGTCACATAATTAATCTTCATGTCCTGGGCTATAAGCGTTAACTCCTCAGTTGGTATGCTGCCGCTTGATGAAAGGCTTAAGGAAGTCCGTTCCTTTACCCACCCGATAATCATCGGATCAAATCCTCCTGAAAGCGTGACCTTGCGATGTAAATACGCATTTAACATGGAACGCTGATGCAAGCCCGTGTCATAACCGGTATTCACTGTGGGATTTGGAAATGCAAGCTGCGCAACATCGGGACTATTGGAAATTCCGAAACCATTCGCTGTATCAAAGCTGGCTGAAGCTCCAGCCTTAACGGAACCGATTTTGACAAACGACTGATTCACCAACACAGATACGTCTGTTAAATCCTTCTTGGTATTATTCGTTATTTGCCCTTTCGCTTCTTTGGCAGATAACTCAGATATGCTGTAGTCAAGCATCCCTAACTGAACCGGCTTCTCTTCATCTATTGCCAATTTGCTGATCGAGGCGTATGGGATATCCTGAAATCCTACAATTGCTGCCTCCTGATCTTGTCTTATAACAAGTTCACTTCGATCATGCAGCTGTAAGCTAGGATAAACTTCACCTTGCATAAAAGGAGATACGGCTATTTTCCCTGGGAATTTAAGCTCCATACTGCCTCCTTTGGGTAAAAATACAGATAATGTGGACTGCTTTATCCCAGAGCCTGAGCCATTTAATGTAATCGTATGAAACGTTTGAGCCATTGTACTCCCGCGATTGGACGCCCCAAATTGAAAGATTCCAATGCTTGTCATGATAGCAACAATTGGAATGACGAACCAAGCCCATTCTCTTCGATCTAATCGACGTAAAATCAGATATAATAACGGCCCTACTACAATCGCATAAAGCAGTAAAACCAAGGCTAGAATAGCCAATTTAGGCGGCTGCAAAGATGGGAAGTATTCTAATGCCCGATCCAACTCATAGTAGGGATCATTGCCGTACCTCATCTGGTTTAAATTAAAAGCATTCGCAGACGCTAGCGGTCCTGACAGCATTTGCTCCCATACTCTAGCATTCCCGTTCCATGAGGCAAGTGGATTTAGAGATAAATCATACGCCACGTAAGTCACGAACCCGCTCCCATATGCACCTCTCGCATATATAGGCAGCGCTCCGTCAGTAACAACCGATCCCCCTCCTTTAACCAGCTTTGCTTGTGAAAGTGTGAACGGCTGTGTGAGAATCAGCTCCTTCTCCCCCACCTTAGCGAGCTCAGGAAGCTCTGTCACTGTCGTTGTACCTTGATATGTCACAGGAGAAGCTTCTGCGAAAGGGGCAGCAGTTTTCGGATAGCCAGCTCCGCCAGCTAGAAGGAGGGTTCCTCCCCTTTTTGTCCATTGCAGAATGGCTTGTACTTGTTCTCCTGTCAGTGTATCCGAGGCGAAATCGTTCAAGGCGAGAACATCTAAGCCATCTAAACCCAAAGCCTCACGCGGAATATCTGCTTGTTTAAGATGAAGAACATTGAGCTTCTTGCCTGACTGACCGAGCAGCGAAAGGAAGTTCAGTGTATCTACATCTCGGGCGAGAACACCAACCTGTAAAGTCTCTTTAGGTAAATGGAAGGATTCCAGGTAGGTCTTGCCATCTAAAGCTTTTTTCTTTCCGTTTTTCAATGATTTTTCATAAAAGGCTATCGTATTATTGCTTTTGGTATACGCGTAACCCGGTAAGAGCATAGTTACCACTTTCGTGCTGCCTTTTGGAAGCTCGACATGCTGCACATAACTAAAATCCTTACTCCGATTCGGATTGGCTACCATGACCACGAGATCGCCGGATAAATCAGCCCCTTGATTACGAAGTGTCATGGTAACAGGCGTCCAACGCCCCTGTTTGACATTAGAAGCTCCGAATCCGACTTCAGATTGAATCTCAATCATCGCGTCATCTGCATGAACTACACTAGAGATGGGAACCAAAGCTTGGAAACATAAAGCAAGAATCGAACATACTAGAAAACAGGTGAGACGAAATGTACGTGTCTTAAACGAACTAAATTTCACGCTATGAACTCCCTTCTATGCATAACCTACTTCATATCTAGACGACATAATTGGAAAAAAGTTTCAATTTCTAACATAAAAAAACAAACCGCTTCGCTGATAGCTTCAGCTTGGCGGTTTTCCAAATCCTCTATTCATTTCTTGCATTAAATGGCAGTAATCGCACCCATTTGAAGGTTAAGCCGATCATAATAACGAGCGAAGCCGCCACAATAGGGATCCATACTTGCAGCGATTCATAATCATGCAGCAGCCAATCAATCATTTTCTCATCTTTAACGAACATTTCCCCCGCTGTATAACCGAGAATGCCTGCCCCCATAAATACGAGAATTGGAAATCTATGCAGTAGATCCATCACTAGCGTACTTCCCCATATAATGATGGGGATGCTAAGTCCTATACCAAGAATGATAACGGTATTGTTCCCATTCCCTTTAGCCGCAATCGCAAGAACATTATCCAAACTCATCACGAAATCCGCTACAACAATCGTCCATATCGCTTTTCCAAGCGTTGAGGCTTCTTTCACATTGGCATGGCTGTCATCATCCGTAAGAAGCTTTATGGCAATCCAGAAGAGAAGAAGGGATCCCCCGGCTTGAATGTATGGGATATCGAGAAGGCTAACTGCAACTAAAGTCAGAATTAACCGCAAGGCAATAGCCCCGAAAGCTCCCCACCATATCGCAAGCTTACGCTGGGCAAGCGGCAAATTTTTGCTAGCCAATGCAATGACCACGGCATTATCACCGCTAAGCACAATATTGATCAACATAATTTGTAAAAACAAAATGAGCGCATCAATCATGCTTTACAACCTCCCAGGATGCATGGCGAGCAGGTGACGATAGCTGCGAATCATAGCGGCGAATAGAGTTATAAGCGGAGAGACTTTGAGCTACACTCAAAGATCCCTATATTAAGTCCGACACCTTCTTCATTTGTCCATGAACAATTTCAATGGTTTCTGTTTCTAAGACAGCTTTCTCAATTAATTCAGGTAAGAAGTCCATGCTGTTCTCGATTTTCTCAACCATACGTAAGTTAGGATTTGTACTTGGGGATGGAGGAAGAAATAAGGAACAGCAATCCTCATAAGGCAAAATGGAGATCGGGAACGTGCCTATGGATTCGGCAATTCGAATAATCTCTTGCTTGTCCATCATCATGAGCGGCTGTAAAAGCGGCAGCGTTACAACGCGCCCTATGACATTTAGGCTTGGCAGCGTTTGACTAGCCACCTGGCCTAAGCTTTCGCCGGTCACTAACGCACTTAGACCTTCTCGGTCTGCAATCTGTTCGGCAATGCGATACATCGCTCTACGTATAAGCGTTACTAATAAATTATCTTGATACTCACGGTGGATAGATGTCTGTACATCCGTAAATGGAACCAAATGAAGCTTCAAGGAATCCGTATAAGCAGACAGCTGGTGTGCCAGTTCAATCACTTTATCCTTCGCACGCTCGCTGGTATAAGGATAACTATGAAAATGAACGGCCTCGATGGAAAGTCCCTTGCGCATCGCCAACCAACCGGCAACCGGACTATCAATTCCCCCTGACAGCATCAGCAGCGCTTTCCCACTCGTTCCAGACGGGAATCCTCCTGCCCCCTCAATTACCTCTACATACATGAGTACTTGCTCTTCGCGAATTTCCACCCGCAGCTCAACCTCAGGATTATGAACATCCACCTGAAGACCCGGTGATGCTTGGAGCACATAGCCTCCAACCAAATAATTCATTCGCTGTGAATCATGGGGGAATGATTTGTTCACTCTGCGAACGGTCACTTTAAAAGTTGCTGGTTGTTTAGGCAATGCCTGCATCATACGCAGCGCCATCTCTTGAATGGCTTCGACCTCCATAGGAGCATGATAGGCAGGACTAAAAGATGCAAGTCCAAAAACGCGTTGCAAAGCCGCTGAAGCTTCTTCATAAGCTGCTCCCCCTAGCTCCACATATACGCGTCCAAACTCAGGAATATACCTTAAATCAGGAAAAGAGCTTAAAACTTTGCGAATTTGCGTCATGACACTTCGCTCAAAACGCTTACGATTTTTCCCTTTCAGCGTCAACTCGCCAAAGCGCAAAATTAAACAATCCGGTTTCATCTTCTCGTCCCCCTTCTGACTGATGATTTGCTGAGCATGGGAGCAAGTTCCTTCACGACCTCTCGCAATGCGGCAATGAATAGCTGTGCGTCTTTCTCTTGATGTTCGTCAGAAAAGCTAACTCTTAGTCCACTAACAGCTCTCTCACGACTGCAGCCTAGAGCAAGCATTACTGTGCTTGGATCTGATTCCTCTGAAGCACAGGCTGATTTCGTAGAAATGTAGATGTGCCGCTGCTCGAGAGCATGAACAACAACCTCCGCCTTCATTCCCGCGAAAGCAAAATGAACAATATGGGGAGCCATCTCCTCGTCCTGATCGGATCCGGTAAGGGTAAGCTCAGGGATCGATGAGATACCATCAACAATTATGCGTCTTAACCGATACTTATGCTCTGTTTTCGCTGCAAGGTTGTCTACGGAAAGCCGGAGCGCTTTGGCCATTCCTACAATGAGTGGGACATTTTCCGTGCCTGAGCGAATGCCATTTTCTTGACCGCCTCCTAGAAGCTGTGGTTTGAGCTGTACACCCGCTCTGCGGTACAGAAACCCAACTCCCTTAGGGCCTCTGAATTTATGAGCTGATGCACTGCATAAGTCAACACCCCACTCTTTAGGGTGAAAAGGAAGCTTTGCAATGCCTTGAACGGCATCAACATGAAATAACACCTTTGGATATTGAGCTAACCACCGGCCAATTTCTTGGATAGGCTGAATCGTCCCTACTTCATTATTAACATACATCACACTGACAAGGATGGTATCATCTGTTATTGCTGCTTGTAAGGTCTCTAGCTCAACACTCCCACTGCTATTTACAGGTAAATAAGTAACACGAAAGCCCTCATTTTCCAGTTCGAGAAAAACTTCCTTCACGGAGGAATGTTCGATTTGCGTAGTAATGAGATGCTTTCCGCGGTTTTGATAACTGTAAACGGCACCTTTAATTGCCAAATTATTACTTTCCGTTCCGCCAGATGTACATATAATTTCAGCAGGTAGCACACCTAATGCACCTGCAATCACCTCTTTGGAGCTGTTTAGCAGCTTCTCCGCTTGTATCCCTAATCGATGAATCGAAGATGGATTTCCATAATGCTCCTTCATTACTTCGGCTATCGTATCAATGACTTCTTCATAAACTGGCGTTGTCGCCGCATAGTCCAAATAAAGCATTTTTGCTCATTCCCCTTTTTCACGCTCTTGCTGCCGCGCACAATCAATTTGAATTCCTTACATCATTAAAGCCTAAAATAGGGCATAACTCAAGCATACACCGGTAACACAAAAAGCTGACCTCCGCATAAACATGCGGAAATCAGCTAACTAGTTAATGATTATAACGAAAAATTCTGCCTGTGACCCATCACTTTAGAGATGTAGCCTTGCGTTTCCTTTGGAAGTAAATGCAGTTTGTTAGCCAGATCCTGATCAGTTTTGATGCCTAATCGGTCAACTCGTCCAGGCCCAGCATTGTAAGCTGCGAGAGCAACCCCTTCATTTCCATCGTACTTCTTGATTAAATTGCTAAGGAAATGAGTCCCTGCATCCACATTTTGCTTAGGATCAAACGGATTCGTCACACCGAAGCCGCTGCCTGTCCCATCCATAAGCTGCATTAAACCTTTGGCACCTGACGGCGATACGGCCTGGTGATTGAATTCGGATTCTTGCTGAATAACTCCCTTAATTAGCGAAGTATCCACACCGTATTTTTGGCTTGCCTCTTGGATAAAACCTTCATACTGAGAAACTGAGGATGCTTTGCTCACTGTTTGCAGCGGTGTATAAGCTCTATTCAAAGCGCCCAAAGAACTTGGCAAACTGTTTGTCGTGTTACCCAGCATGGAAGATAAAGTGTCTTGGCTTGTAACGCCAGTTCCACCAGATTGTCCCATAATCGTGTCGAGCAGCGCACTAAAATCGCCTGTATCGTCCGTACTTGATGTCGCGGTTTCACCGGATAGCAAACTCATTTTATTAAGCAGCTGAAGCTGGAGCAATTCTTTCATTACTCTAGGGTCAATGCTGTTCGTGCTGTTCATCCGTCAGACCTCGTTTCTATCATTCATCATTGTCTTCATTGTACACGTTTTATGCCCTGACGACTATCCCCAATTTAGAAGGAATTATAAAAAAAGAGACCGTCATTTGACAGTCTCTCATCCATCTCAAGAAATGTTTTGCTGCAGCAGCTCACTCTCATCCGACAATTTTCTTACCATGACACGAGAAATCCGAAGATGATCTGTCTCTTCCACGATAAATAAAAACTCGTCGTTGTAGCTTACTTGCTGGTTCTTGCTTGGCGGTATCTCTGTTTTCGAGTAAATCCATCCACCGATTGTATCATAATCATCCGATTCAATTTCAAGTCCGAAATAATCATTCACTTCATCAATTAATAGCAAACCGTCAATGGAATACGTGTTTTCATCCTTGATTTCGATCGTTGGACGCTCTTCATCAAATTCATCTTGAATTTCTCCAACAATTTCTTCCATAATGTCTTCGAGTGTTACAAGACCTGATGTTCCACCGTACTCATCAATAAGCAGTGCCATCTGGCTTTTTCTTTTCTGCATCATTTTCAACAAATCACTGATAAGAATCGAATCTGGAACGGTCGTTATCGGTCGGATAATTTTCTTAATCCCTTTCAGGTTCGCATCCGGCTTGAGCAAATCCTTAATGTGAACGAAGCCAATAATATTGTCTTTGTCCGGATCACAGACCGGGTAGCGCGTACGCATTTCCTTAATGGCAATCGCAAGATTCTCAGAATAGGAAAGTCCGGCATACAAACATTCCATTTCGGTTCTTGGGATCATAATTTCTCGGGCTGTTGTCTCTGCAAATCCAAATATATTATCAACAAGCGTGAGCTCTGTATTATCTATAAGTCCATTTTTGTGACTTTCTTTCATAAGGACACGAATTTCATCCTCCGTATGCGCCGATTCATGTTCAGTCGCAGGCTCGATTCCCGCACGTCGTAACATCCAGTTCGAAATACCATTCAACAACCAAATAAATGGATACATCACTTTATAGAAAAAAACCATGGGTCCTGCAGATAGCAGAGTTATTTGTTCAGCTTTACGAATCGCATACGTCTTAGGGAACTGTTCGCCTAATGTAATATGCAATGTGGTCATTAAGGAGAAAGCAATAATGAAGGTAATCGTGTGGAACACCGAATCTGGCAAATTCAAAGGAGCGAATAACGGTTCCAGAATTTTGGCGAACGTCGGTTCCCCGACATAACCAAGTCCCAACGAAGTAAGTGTAATCCCGAGCTGACAAGCACCTAAGTAGGCGTCGAGATTATTCATGATTCCTTGTGCAAATTTCGCATTGCGGCGTCCTTCTCCAACAAGTGAATCAATGCGACTACCTCTAACTTTGACCATCGCGAATTCAGCTGCGACAAAAAAACCATTTAATATGACCAGTCCAAACATTAACAGAAAACTGATTAACGTTCCGGGCAAAGGATCTTCCAATACCTTACCTATCCCCTATCAAGCACGATTACCGCACCAAGGAGAGTAGGTACACCTCCCTTAATTTCGATTTGAATTTTGAATTATCACTTTTCATTATATAATAATACTGTAATCATTCAAAGGTGCGAATATGACTCCTGAAGCCAAATAGTACGAGCAAATGAGAGTATACGCATTAAAACGATGCCTTAATGAGTCTCTACCCGCTATTTATCCCTTTGAAACGCGAATTTACGCGATTTTTTTCAAAAAAACAAAAACAAGCCGATCTCTCGGCTTGCTTGTAATCGGTCAAGCATAATAGGGTACTAACAATAAATAGGCGGCGACGGCAATAAAACCAAGCGCGATTGACCAAGACCCCAGTCTCTTATTCCCCATAAGAAACGCAATTACGCCAAGCACAATACCCGATATACCTAACAACACAGGCCATACAAAAAGAGAAGCCAAGGCAACGAACAGAGCGACATAGCCTACTGCTTTGTTACGCGTGACAGCCTCTACCAATTCCGCAACTTCTTCATCAGACACATCGGAGTGGGTTTCTGGCTTCTCTGTCTTTTTGGCCTTATACTGTTCGGCATAGTTGATTCTTCGGGTAGGCGCAGTAATTTCGGCTGCGTATTCTTCCTTATGGTTCAATCCGCTTTCAATGCGGAGCTGATCTTTTTGGAACCGCTCCTTGGTGGCATGATCCAGAGGGACATCGTCTTTATTCATGCTGCCTCCATGTTACGCACCTTAATGTTTGTTCTTAGCTTTGAAAGTGTGGCAGCAAGTATTCGCTACTTTGTTTGCTGCATCTTGATGATCCGTATCAAATGATTCCCCTGCAAACTCTTCATTATAGTTGGCGGCAGCATGCTGATCGACTTCAATCATAATCGTTCCTGCACTACAGTTGTTGCCTTGCGCCCAGTATTCGCAATTGGCAACTGCACATTTAACATCCGGCATAATCATCACCCCTTTAACAATTTGCCCGCTATCAGGGTGAACTATGCTTATTTTAAGCTGTCAGAAAGCACCAAGAACATCGCTTGAGACCATAACAGCGGCAGCGCTGGCTCTCCCCATTTGGCGATCCATTCCGGGTGGGATGAGGGATCTCTAAGACTTTCTGCCACTTGTTCCGGCAATCGACCCAACTTATCTGCTTTACTTGTTACCCAATCTAAGCATCGCTGAGCCTCTTCACGATGACCTAGCTCCGCTTGGTACCATCCGTACCATGCGGTCAGCAACAGCCATTCTCCGCCTCCATAGTAGCGATCCTCGACATATCTTTGGATGCCACCATGCTTGAGATCAGCTTCAATAGCTTGTACAGTCTTCAACATAATAGGATCATTAACCTCACAGACGCCGAACGGGACTGCCAGCCAAAGCAAACTTGCATCCACGCCATTTAAAGCCGGCTGCCATACTTCTCCTAAGCAATGAATGGATTTAACGAAACGCCCCTCATAGACCGCGTGATCCATAATAAACTTTTTAATCAAGTCCGCTTTCTCTAGTAATGGAGGACGATTCTCTAGTTCACCAAGTGCCTTTAAACCGCCATAAACACATGCTAGTGTAGCCGGATGAACATAATCGGGAAACTCTTCCCAGCAATCAAAATTCGGAAAATGCCAGAACGTCATCAAATAATCAACGGTTATCTCAATACTCTCCCGCAATTCTTTCAATAGCGAAGTATGACCTGTTATACGAATATGTTCCGTAAGACCCCAAAGCCACGCTCCATAACCATCCAGTTGAAAATGTCCCCACTCAGATAAGTCATCACGACCATCTAAATGATAGCGCGTTCCAAAAAATTCGGAGCGGTCGATCCACTCTTTGGCTTCCTGTTTACGAATTAATGCATCCACGCGTGAACGCTTGTCCTTCAAAACAAGATGTACCCAACGGTAGAAAAGCTCAGCACTTTCGGTTTCCATCGAGCGGTCCATCGCATTTGCGATAAAAGTTCCATCTCTGAGCCAACTGTAAGAGTAAGGCGGAAATAACGGTGAAGCTGCATAACCCCCGCTAGGGTGCTGATTTAGCTTAATAATCGAGATACTGCTGTTGATTAATTGCTCACGCTCCATGCACCATGTCTCCTTTTAAAAGAAAAAGGATGCGCTTATAGTCGCATCCCTTCTTGTATTTGCCATTTCGATTAAAATTATACTTTTTCGCCTTGCATACGACGTTGTGTGATGTAGTCTGTTTCATAGTAAGACAAATCTTCACGAAGTTCCTCGAATACTTTGGACAGCTCAATCGTCAAATCACGCACTTCACGTGATGGCTTTTTGCGGAAACGAATAGCATCTTGTCCTGTATAAGCATAGCGACCATCTTCGGAATAGCATTCATTTTTAGGGTAGAAAAATGTATTGACGCATGTATGATAAACCTCATACAGTACTTTTTCCGAAAAATCCACATTAAAAGTAGGACGTCTCAAGCTAACGCCTAATTTCTCATAGGCCACTTCACAAAATACTAATAAATGACGAGTATCCTGCAAATAACCGCGGTAAAACTCATCCATAGCCGGATCATTCTCCACATTTAACTGTGCGAGCGAATTTTGATTCAGAAACAGCTCCATTTTGGCAGTCGTTTCTTTTAACTTCGTACGCGTTGAATCACAAATATTTTTCACATTAAAAACAGCCATTTATGAAGACCTCCTATAATTGCGCTATTCCTATCCTACCATAAATTAACCCGAAGTGGTATATGTAAAACTCCAGTTTCCATGTATAAAACAATCCTCCGCGCCTCACCCTAGTCAAAGGTAATTCGTTTCGTCAGCGGAATACTAAGCAAGTTTAGAAGGAGGAGCTGTTTATGTGGCGTTACCTGTCATCTATGACTTTAGTTCTTGGTTTAGGCATTATCCTTTTCCCTCAACATTCAAATAAAGAGAACCCACCTGGACCTGAAGTGTACAGTACAAAGTACGAAACCACTGCAAAGTTATCTCTTCTTGAACAGGATGTTAAACTGACGGATGATCTATGTAGAAGCCAATGTTCCATCGATTATGCGCGAATGCTTAGCAAGATTGATAGCGGAGAGCCCGTATTAAACGTGCTGAGCGAAATGAAAAAAGAGCATGAAAAAATGGATGTGCTTATTTGGTCAAAGCAAAGTCAACCACTGGAAAAAGGGATTACTGTAGGTGAAATGCCGAGTTCTTATAAAGAACAGGCCACCTCCTATTTAAAGGAAGCTAAAATAGCTGTCGATGAAGGAAAACATTATCAATCCCCTAAATTCGGTGCTGCGCAGCATGTTTATTTCGTTCAGGGCACCCCTTCAACCAATAGAGACAACTCGCTAATAGGTGTTATTCATCAGGATGTTCTTTATCAAGTAACAGATCACCAAATGAAAAACTTGCGCCTAGAGCCATACCCTAGCGAAAATCGATGGAAAGTCGAGTCTGTGGATACGGACACTTTACAAGATAAAGTCGTCGATCATCCTGAAGATAATCAAGGAACAAGCCACTATCATCAAAATGAAGTTGTGGTCCGCTTCAAGCAGGATCCAACGGAGACTCAGCTAACACAAATCAAAAACGAAATAAAAGCCATTTCCGCCCAAAAACTTGGTTATACGTATGTATTCCGTACGGAGAGCATGGAAGCCAAAGCATTAATGGCTTATTTCAAGAAATGGGATGTCCTCTATGTGGAGCCTCATTTCCTCTATTTAACAAATGATTATTATGACGATCAAGAAGAAGCTTCGAATAAAGATGATTCCAGTTCCAGTCAAACCGATTCAGGAACATCGTCATCGTCAGCGACAGATATAACGACTAATTTTATGCCTAATGATAATTTATACAGTAAGTATCAATGGAACCTGCCCCTCATCGAGACCGTTCAGGGCTGGCAATTAACTCGCGGTTCGAAAGATGTAATTGTCGCCGTTGTTGACACAGGAGCTGACTTGAAGCACCCTGATCTGAATAATAAGCTTTTACCTGGCTATAACGTGATTAGTGACAATGACAACCCACAGGATGATGTCGGACATGGCACACATGTTACTGGAGTTATCTCTGCATTAGTTAACAACAATCTTGGAGTAGCAGGTATGACATGGTATAACAAAGTATTACCGGTCAAAGTTTTAGACCAAACTGGAGCAGGCAGTACCTATTCAGTCGCTCAAGGTATCATATGGGCTGCCGACCATGGCGCTAAGGTCATTAATCTAAGCCTTGGCAATTACGCGGATTCAAGCTTTCTGCACGACGCCATCCGTTATGCTTACAATAAAGATGTGGCACTCATCGCGGCGAGCGGTAACGACAATACAGAAAGACCTGGTTATCCAGCTGCTTATCCCGAAGTGTTAGCTGTAGCCGCGAGTGATTCTCAGAATAACAAAGCACCTTTTTCAAATTATGGCGACTATATTGCTGTAACGGCTCCAGGTGTCAGTATCGCAAGTACGTATCCTAACAACCAATATGCCGCGTTGTCAGGTACATCAATGGCTAGCCCTCATGTCACGGCGTTGGCAGCCTTGGTTCGATCGGCAAATCCTAATTTGAAAAACACGGAAGTTTACGAAATTATTAAACAATCTGCACAAGATCTTGGTACTAAAGGAAGAGATAAATATTTCGGCTTTGGTTTAATTGATGTTGTGAAAGCTGTGAATATGGCTGAACAAAGCTCAAAGCAGGTTTCTTTCTTTCCACAAAGCTTATCTCGTCAATTGCATCTTATTACGAAAAAGTATGCCTATTAAAAAAAAGGTTGGTCAGCCTCTGAGCTGATCAACCTTTTTTTAGTTAATATCCACTTTTATGATATTTGGCGTGGAACGTACATGGACAATTCTACGATCCGCGGGATCCGGAGCCTCTCCAAGTATTCTTAAATACGGATTTTCTGAAGTAAGTACAAGTCCCGCTGCTCCTTCTCTAAAGTTAAATAAGAGTCTCTTGTAGGGACTCTTATTCCGTGTCTTTAGCCATTTTTGGGAAAATAGAAGCTTCTGGAGACTCTTAACTTTCTTCCAGACAAATTAAATACCCGCAAAGCCTAAGCCTTGCGGGTAACCGACAGTATGGAAAGTTTGCCGTAAGCCGGGTTCTGTACTTCCAGTGGTCATAGCGGGCGTCTGTCCCCTGCCACCATTGAAGTGACAATCATCTATCTAGGCCATACATTGCTGCACAGCTCAAGCGACCAACCCGAACGCGTCTCAGGCTAAGACTGCCGCCTCGAAAGCGGCTTGCGTTCCTCTAGGTCTTGCTCCAAGTGGGGTTTACCAGGATCTATGTCACCATAGAACCTCGTGGTCTCTTACACCACGGTTCCACCCTTGCCTGTGAATCCCTTGCGGGAAACCATCGGCGGTCCATTTCTGTGGCCCTATCCTTCAACTCGCGTTGACTGGACGTTATCCAGCACCCTGCCTTATGGAGCCCGGACTTTCCTCTCGCTGTGGCTTACCCACAGCCAGCGATTGTCTGTCAAACTTTCCGGCGCATTTGCTAGTATACTAGGAATGCCTTCGAAATACAACTGCTGTTCGTTTCCTCTAATACCAATTGCAACTCAGCAAGTTAATAAATCACCATCCCTACAGGAACTGGAATGGTTCGGTATTCACCTCGGATGCCAGCACCTGCGTGTCCGTCTTAACCAACTGCGCGGCGAGATAATCCGCCACGCCGCGCTTCATGATCTTCTCGACGTTATGGCCAACGTCGATCAAAGTCAACCCCGCCGCGAGCGCATCGTGCGCGGTGTGGTAGTCAATGTCGCCGGTGACCAGCACATCGGCGCCGGCAAACAAGGCGTGCCGCATGTAGCGGCCGCCAGAGCCCCCCAGAACGGCCACCTTGCGGATGGGCCGTTCCAAATCGCCGACGACGCGCACCGCCGGCACGTCGAACACCTGCTTCGCGAGCTCCGTCAGCTCGCGAAGCGTCGCAGCCGCGGGCAGCTTGCCCACGCGGCCCAGACCGAACACTCTACCCTTGAGGTCCATCGGATAGAGGTCATAGGCCACCTCCTCATAGGGGTGTGCCTTCAATAGAGCCTGAACCGCCTTGCGCTGGACGCTGGCGGTTACGATGGTCTCAACGCGTACTTCCTGTACGCGTTCAAACTTGCCTGCTTCCCCGATAAACGGGTGCGTCCCTTCCTGCGGCAGGAACGTCCCCGTTCCGGGGATGTTGAAGCTGCAGTGGCTGTACTGCCCGATTCCCCCCGCTCCCGCGGTGAATAGGGCATCCAGCACAGCCTGGTGATGCGTCTCAGGGACGAAAACAACCAACTTCTGTAGCTTCTCCGTGTGCACATCCTCTAGATGAGTAAGCTCGGTTAAACCGAGCTTATCGGCCATCATATCGTTCACGCCGCCCTCCGCCACATCCAAATTCGTATGAGCGATATAGACAGCGATGTCGTGCTTGATTAATTTTTCATATAAACGACCAGCAGGCGTATCTGTTTGCAAATGAGCGAGCGGTCTGAAAATAATCGCATGATGAGCAATAATAAGATTAGCACCTTGCTGAATCGCTTCTTCAACTACTTCATTAGTGACATCCAAAGCAACTAGGACTTTCTGGATTTCCTTCTGCAAAGACCCTAGCTGTAAACCTATTTTATCATCAGGCATCGCATAATGCTTAGGCGCCAGCTGCTCAAACAGTTGGATTACGGTTTGACCTTTTGCAAACAAGCGAGTACCTCCTTTATTTCCTTTATTTCTTGACTGACCTGCTCCGCCTTCGCTGCAGATGCTTCAGCGGAAGATAGCTGGAGCTGCCCTTTAATCATGGCGAGCTTTTTCAGTTCGCTTTCCCACTTGGTGAACCATACTTCTGGAGCCTCGCTGATGAAGTATGGCCCCATTTGGAGCAAGCGTTCCTTCGAAACCCTCACTTCACCTGGCAGTTGACGTTCATTGTAAAGAGCCTCCAATGTCCGTTTTTCCTCATCAGGTACTGCTATGGCTGTCAATATCTCATAAATCTTACCATCTTCTTCTAGAATCGTTTCGGACTCCAGCTTCCAGCCTTGCTCCAGCAACCAACGCCGCACATGATCTTCACCAACATTAGGCTGCAAAATGAGATGAGAAACGCCTTGGAGCTTATGCTTTCCGGCTTCCAAAATACTAGCCATCAAACTTCCGCCCATTCCGGCGATCGTAATGACGTTCACTTCTCCTGTCTCGATAACAGCGAGTCCATCACCGGAACGAACACTAATTTTCTTGGACAATCCACTTTCAAGAACTTGCCGTGTTGCTGCTTCAAATGGCCCTGGATTCACCTCGCCGGCCACAGCAAACAAAATAATACCCTGTTGTGCCAAATACGTTGGCAATAGGGCATGATCGGAACCAATGTCCGCTACTTTTGATCCTAAAGGAACTCGATCTGCTATCATTTGCAATCTTTTCGATAATTTCACCATATGTTACATTACCCACTCTACCCATTTTTTACGCAGCAAAAATAATGCTACGCCTGCAGAAACTAACTTTCCCGTAAACGATAATTGAATAAGACGAGAGCTCATATTTACATCTGTTAGAAACGTCATCGCTTCAGGTGCAAACCAAACGATAATTCCAACTAACAGAAGCACACTAGCTGCCTGCTTATTCGTATGATGCGCAAGCCAAGCCATCCATATAAGTACAATACTAACCGGAATCCAACTAATTTCAAGTGAGAACCATCCAGGACTGTTCAGCTTGTGCAGCAATAGCCACCCGTACGTACCAACTAGCCCCAGCCAACCGCATATCTGGAAAATGGCCATACGGCCTACTAATCCATTAAACAACCAGACACTGCTACAAAAAGCTAAATAACCAATATAAGCATTAGCAGAACTCACATCATAGAAATCTAATAAATACAAACCAAGAAAAAGCAAAGCAATCGAAGAAACACCGCAAAGCAAATAAGAAACAACAGGTGCCTTCTGGTTCTGCCTGTATGCAAAAGCATAACAAATGATGACAAAAAGCGTGGAAATTCCAATTTGCATTGGCAATCCAAAAGAGTTAAAATTAAGAGCAGATAAGGTCAGAGCGGCAATCACCGCCATAATGACCAACCATATTTTCCAATTACTGTTTGCTACCGAGGATGCGGATACCCCCATTAATGAAGCAGGTTTAGGTGTTGATTCATCCACATACAAATTCATTAGAAAATCGCAATAATGCTCTGGGAGCAATTTGCTTCTGCGCCAATGATGGATTTCCCTTACAATTAATTTTCGTTTCTCTGCATCCATTAATTCGCTCACCTTCCTAGCTTCTTTATCGGTGATTTCATGCTCAGCCTTTAGTAGTAGTTTTACAATAAAAAAAGACCCCGCCGAATATGGCAGGGCCCTCTCACAGCGTCTTTATTCCAAGAAATCCTTTAATCGTTTGCTGCGGCTAGGGTGTCTCAGCTTCCGCAAAGCTTTAGCTTCGATCTGACGAATCCGTTCACGTGTAACACCGAATACTTTGCCTACTTCTTCAAGTGTACGTGTACGTCCATCATCCAAGCCAAAACGCAAGCGAAGTACATTCTCTTCTCTTTCCGTCAACGTATCTAGAACGTCCTCAAGCTGTTCCTTCAGAAGCTCATACGCGGCAGCATCAGCTGGAGCCAACGCTTCTTGATCCTCAATGAAATCTCCCAAGTGGGAATCGTCTTCTTCACCAATCGGTGTTTCCAACGACACAGGCTCTTGTGCAATCTTCATGATTTCACGAACTTTATCTGTGCTCAAATCCATCTCTTTGGCAATCTCTTCCGGCGTAGGTTCACGCCCCAATTCTTGCAGCAATTGACGGGAAACACGGATCAGTTTATTAATCGTTTCGACCATATGTACCGGAATACGAATCGTTCTCGCTTGGTCAGCAATGGCACGGGTAATCGCTTGACGAATCCACCAAGTTGCATACGTACTAAACTTATATCCTTTGGTATGGTCAAACTTTTCAACAGCTTTAATAAGCCCCATATTTCCTTCTTGGATCAAATCTAGGAACAGCATGCCACGACCTACATATCTTTTGGCGATACTGACGACGAGTCTAAGGTTAGCTTCTGCTAAACGTCTCTTCGCTTCTTCGTCCCCATTTTCAATCCGTTTGGCTAACCCTACTTCATCTTCCGCGGAAAGAAGCGGTACTCGACCAATTTCCTTCAAATACATCCGAACTGGATCATTAATCTTAATCCCTGGCGGTAAAGCCAGATCATCATCGAAGTTAAATTCATCGCGCTCATTTTCTTCTGGATTCATGGAATCCTCATCGGATTCGTTCCCTACGTCGATCCCTTGCTCCGAAAGCTGTTCGAAAAACTCATCGATTTGTTCAGGATCTTGATCAAAGGGAGCTAATTTCTCCATAATATCCTTGTAAGTTAGTGAGGACCGCTTTTTCCCCTGCTCAATAAGCTGGTCTTTCACCTGGTCCAGGGTCAATTCTGTCTCTAGTTCTGTACGCTGATCATTCGCCATGGTACGGACTCCCTCCTCCCTAGTCATTGCAGTAATTCTAAGTTGACTTCAATCGTTTTTCTAGGGCAATAATTTCAGTAGCAATTTGTGCAGCTCTTAGATGATCGCCCGCGCGTTCAGCGCGAACTCGTTCTTCTTTCTTACGTTCAACTTCTTCTTGCATTGGAACTTTGCGAATTTGGCGAATATAGTCGTCAATCACTTGTTCGTTCATTCCATGACCAGCACCCATCATAACAATGGAACTAGCCAAGCTCTCCAGCTGTTCGTCTTGCAGCATGGCAATGTATCGGCTTGCATCCGGCTCAGCATTCTGAGCGTAGTAAGCATATAAATAAGCAGCTAAGACTGCGTGAGCTTCAACATTGAATTGATCACCTAATTGTGCTTCCACTTGTGAGCAGACCTCACGGTCATGCATCATTACCGCTAATATTAACCGTTCTGCATTATGATAAGCGGGTAAAAGCGAAGGTGATTTTTTGAGTGTTCGTTCCGCTGTTCTCCCATTATTCATAACATTATTCCACAGAATTGGTTTATTATCCCCCTCTGGTCGGTTTTTTTCCGATTGCAGCAAGATTTCGTGAAGGTCTAACTTCATCGCTTCATACGAAGATTCCGGGAATTCAGAAGCCAACTGTTTCAAATAATGTTCACGTTCCATCGGAGATTGAAGCTGACTGATTAATTTCACAGCGGATTGCAGATAACGAAGTCTGTCACCGTCCTCATGCAACTTAAAATTTTTACGGATGTACAATAGCTTATATTTCATCGATGGTACGGCTGGCTCAATAATCTCCCGTACGAATCGGTCAAAACCGTAATTTCTAACATAATCATCTGGATCTTTGCCATCTGGCAGCATGGCTACCGTGACTCGGCTGCCTGTCTCTTCCAGAATAGGAATGCTTTTGAAAGCAGCTGATTGTCCCGCGTTATCCCCATCGTAACAAACAACGATTTGGTCAGCATTGCGATTCAGCAGAGCAGCATGTTCCTTCGTTAATGCTGTCCCCATCGTGGCGACACCATTACTAATTCCCGCTTCCCATGCTTTTATGACATCCACGTAGCCTTCAAAGAGAACAGCTTGTTGAAGCTTACGCATATTGGGTCTAGCTAGATGCAGGTTGTACATCGTCCGACTTTTATTAAAAAGAATAGATTCCGGACTATTTAAATATTTGGGCTGCGCATCGCCCATCGATCTGCCCCCGAATGCGATAACTTTGCCAGTAGAGTCGCAAATAGGGAACATGATGCGTTCCCGGAATTTATCCACATAGCCGTTACTCTCGTGTTTGGCAGAGATTAAGCCGCCCTTCTCCATTAGGGCTAAGTCGAACTCTCGCTTATCTAGCTGTTGAACGAGTGTATCCCACATGGCTGGCGCATAACCAATTTGGAAGGTATCGATCAGCTTATCCGATATTCCTCTTGAGGCCAAATATCCTTTAGCCACTTTGCCTTGTTCCGTATTGCCAAGAATATAATGATACAATTTTGCAGTAAAATCATAAGCTTTTAACAAGGTTGCTTTCTCTTGCTGCTGCTCAGTTTGCTCCTCAGTTGCTTCTTCCCATGTGATGGGGATATCGGCTTCTTCAGCCAGCTTGCTAACGGCCTCGGAGAAACTAAGTCCTTCGATTTCCATTACGAATC
Organism: Paenibacillus alginolyticus DSM 5050 = NBRC 15375; assembly: GCF_000422905.1. Taxonomy (GTDB): domain Bacteria; phylum Bacillota; class Bacilli; order Paenibacillales; family NBRC-103111; genus Paenibacillus_E; species Paenibacillus_E alginolyticus. Next base: position 36,039 of record NZ_AUGY01000039.1, on the reverse strand, counting down.
GAATCAAATTCCCGCCCACATTACAACCAAAACAACGATAAATTTGTTTTTCTGGCGTGACAGTGAATGAAGGACTTTTCTCAGAATGGAATGGGCATAGCCCCTTCATATAATGCCCTTGCTTGCTCAAATGTACGTGCCTACCTATGACATCAACAATGTCATGGCGCTTAAGTACAGCCTCAATGACCTCTTCAGGTATGCGTCCGTACCTCATTTTTAATCCACCTACAATTCAGGTCGCTTTTCCGACTAATTACTATTCGCTACTTGTTTTCGATTTCCTGCAAATTTTTCAAAAGTTTTGTCAAACCATGTAGAAAATTTTGACGATCTGCTTCCGTAAAAGGTTTTGGTCCCTTCGAATGCTTTCCGCTTCTGCGCATTTTCGCCGATACGTGGCGACGATCCAATAGAAAATCAATCGAACTATCGGTATATTCCTGCCCTCGATTCGTTAAGCAAATAGATCCCTTAGCCAATCCTAAGGCGGCGAGTCCAAAATCTTGTGTCACCAAAATATCACCTTGCCGAATCTGATTGGCAATATATAAATCGACAGACTGATCGGAACGGTCCACTTGAACGACCTTGACGCCAGGGTTCTCCTTCATCCGATGATCGAAAGAAGCAACTAGCACAACTTGTACACCAAACTGCCTACCTGCTTGCTCAATTTCGGATTTTACCGGACAAGCATCGGCATCAACGATAATACTTCTCGCTCGCATACACTTCAGCCCTGCTCTCTATACGAAATCTCACCGTACTATTATATACGATGGACTTGTAAAAAATCCTGCAAGGAATAACATAAAACCTTACTGCACTCGTTCGATATGGTCCATGATTAAACTTGCTGTTTCCTCAACGGCACGGTTGGAAACATCAAAGATAACACAACCGATTTTGCTCATAATTTTGTCAGCAAAAGCCAGTTCTATTTTAATACGTTCTACATTGGCGTAGGTTGCATTTTCTGCAAGCCCTAGTGTCCGCAGCCGTTCTTGGCGAATGACATTCAATTTATCAGGGTCGATCCGCAGTCCAATGATCTTATCCTTCGGAACCGTATAAATAGCTGCAGGCGGCTGCATTTCAGGTACCAATGGAACATTAGCGACTTTAAATCTTTTGTGCGCCAAGTACATAGATAAGGGTGTTTTGGACGTACGAGAGACGCCCAATAAAATAATGTCTGCTTTTTGTATACCGCTAAAATCTCGACCGTCATCATATTTGACTGCGAATTCAACAGCTTCAACTTTCTTGAAATAATCCTCATCGAGGGGATGAATCATTCCCGGTTGCCTGCGCGGTTCTTGACGTAATGCTTGCCCTAAGGTAGCAACAACAGGTCCAAGCAAGTCGATATGCGGGATATCGTATTGCTTCGCCTTGGCAATCAGATCATCACGCAATTCAGGAATAACCAAAGTAAACACGACAATTCCGCCGTGTATTCTAATCGCATTGATGACTTTATCTATTCCTTCAAAATCGTGGATAAATGGAGCTCGCATAATTTCAACCGGTACAGGATGAAACTGCATCGCAGCGGCACGAACGACAGATTCTCCCGTTTCCCCAACAGAATCCGAAACAACATATACACGAGTAGGTAGTGGGTGGTCCATTTCCCTTAGCCCCTTTCAGCAGGGACGAGGCCCTACATTAGACATTAGTATGTAAAGTAGACGAGAACAGAACGAAAAACATGAGAAAAACCTCACCGATATGCGGACAGCACAAGGGCGAGGTGATTTCCACCACATCATATCAAAGCCGAAATCACATGTCAAATTAGACAATAGCACTATATATTGTATTTTTCCATTTGCTCAATAAAGCCTCTGGATTTCCACTGAACACCAACATGGATATCCATATATGCTCGCATACAGGTCTTTAGCTGCGCCTTTGTCTCTTCCTTTACTTGTACAGCACCAAGTCTGCGCATATCCATGCGAGGAAATATTTTCAGAAGCTTAAGCGCTCCTTCACCAATAGGAATAGCCGCAGCATCTTTGTATCGACAGCGAGCACATAAAGTCCCGCCCATTGCAGGGCTAAAGGTCGTAATCCCCGACGTTTCTCCACAGGAGACACAAGCATCTGTCACTGGAAGATAACCGGCAAGATCAAACATCTTCATTTCATAGAGGTGAACGACGATCTGCATGTCCTTGCCCTCTTCAATCGCCATTAATCCAGCTTTCAGCTGCTCAAATATATAAGTGCTGCCTTCTTCGTCACCAAGCATTCGGTCTGTCATCTCCACCAAATAGGAAGCATGCGCAGACATATGTAAATCTTCCCGCAAAGCATGATGGGCTTCGATAATCTCAGCACTATTCAGAGACCCCATCTGACCTCTTTGTTTGAAAAAAACAAAATCGCCGTACGTAAAAAGCTGCGTAACGGCGGCATGTCGACTTTTCACTTTCTTAGCGCCCCGAGCCATGACACCAACCTTACCCAACTCGGGGGTGAATAAACTAATAATCTTGTTTCCCTCTCCATAGTCCATACTACGGAGTACAATCCCCTGTACGCTGCGCAGCAAATGACTTCCCCCATGAATGCCGCTCTGAACATAGGAGCTAATGAATATGAATTTACATATTCAGACCTTCGAGCGGCTCTTCGTTACTTTGATCCTCTTCCTGTACATCCGTGTCCATACCAGGTTCTCCGGAAACTTGTTTGTACAGCAGATAGGCATCTACATCACCGGTCTTTGAAAAATACGTCCACGAAAAATCTTTCATGTTCAGCATCCTCCCCATTGAACGTGATGTTCTTAGGATGCTCAGAGGAAGCTTCTCTATGCGATAAAAAAACTGGAACTGTTAGGGAAAAATCTGTTAGTCGTGACGGAAGCCAAGATCACGCAGAACTCTGTCTTGATTTCTCCAGTCTTTCTTCACTTTAACCCATAGCTCCAAGAAAGTTTTGGAACCAAGCAGTGTCTCGATATCACGGCGAGCCTGCCTGCCGATTTCTTTCAGTAAACTTCCTTGTTTGCCAATGACAATACCTTTTTGCGAATCTCGCTCCACGAATATGACGGCTGAAATATGGACTACACCATTGGACTCGACACGCATGTCTTCAATCTGGACGGCAATGGAATGCGGAATTTCTTCTCGCGTCAAGTGCAAGATTTTCTCCCGCACGAGTTCAGCACATACGAATTGTTCCGGGTGATCCGTAATTTGGTCGGCTGGGTAGTACTGCGGACCTTCTGGCAAGTAGCGAACAATTTGTTCCAACAGTGTTGTAACATTGTTACCTTTAAGGGCAGAAACCGGCACAATTTCAGCAAAGTTATACAAATCTTTGTAATTTGTAATAATCGCCAGCAGCGCTTCAGGCTGAACAAGGTCTATTTTGTTTAACACCAGAATGACGGGCGTTTCAACATGCTTTAGCTGCTCGATAATATAGCGGTCACCGCCGCCAATCCCCTCGGCAACATCAACCAAAAACAGGACCGCATCCACTTCCCCAAGCGTCCCATGCGCCACTTTACTCATATAATCGCCTAGTTTGGAAGTCGGTTTATGAATACCAGGCGTATCCAGGAAAACAATTTGGCCGTTATTGGATGTATAAACCCCATGGATTTTGTTTCTTGTTGTCTGAGGCTTATCTGACATGATAGCAATTTTTTGTCCGATAATTTGGTTCATCAGTGTTGATTTCCCTACGTTCGGACGTCCAATGATAGCGACAAAGCCTGATTTAAATTCTTTTTTAGCCACTTCTAGTTATCCTCCATTTGCATGCAAATCTTTCGTTGTGAAAGCACCCGGCAATAAGGCAGACACAGTCGTTTCTGCAAAATCACCTTTCATATTGCCAAGATAAACGGGCATATCCGGTGGACATAGTTCTACCAATACCTGGCGGCATACACCACATGGGGTAATTGGGCCTTCCGTGTCCCCCATAACCGCTATTGCTTGAAAGGAACCTGCCTTATGACCATCCGCGATTGCACGGAACAATGCTGTTCGCTCAGCGCAGTTGGTCGGTCCATATGCGGCATTTTCTACATTACATCCATAATGCACTTGACCGTTCGCGTCCAGAAGCGCCGCACCAACTTGAAAATTTGAATAAGGCGTATATGCTCTTTTCATCGCTTCTTTCGCGTGTTGAATGAGTTCTTGTTGATTCATAATCATCAACCTACTTTCATTTTATATTAACGTTATAGCATGTTAAGGCAGGAAAAAGCGAGGATTGTCACCATGATGCCAATGAGCGCTCCAAGAATTAGTGCTGGAAATGGCCGCTTTCTTTTGTCATACAGCATAATAAAAATAAGGGCAGAGAGCGTGTATGCAAGCAGTGCAACAATTGTTTGGGAGACGAAAATCGTAATGACAGTAGAAATCGCAAAGGCAATTGCCGTCAATAAACTAGGTCGTACTAATTTCCCTCTATCCGAGAAACGCGTTTCAATCACGATAACTGTCAATACAACAAGGGCAATAAGGACCCATATCGTTCCTGCGGATACAGGATTATCCTGCATTCTGGAATTTCGCAGTAAGTGATCAATCGGCTCATAGAATACTATCATGCCAACAATCACTGCAAAACCTGCAGACACCAATACGGACGCCGCGGCGACGTCCTTCGCAATTTTGGCTAACGGATGGCGATCTGGCATAGCCAAATCCACTGTTTTCTCCACAGCCGTATTGATGAGCTCAGTAACAATCATTAGCGTTACTGCAAGCAGAATAAATAAAATGTCCGTTTTGGGCAGATGGATAAAAAGCGCTGCCAACAAAACAAGAAAAGCAACGCAAAAATGGAATTTCATATTGCGCTGCGTATCTAAAGCATATTTGATTCCTTCATAGGCATACCGGAAGCTCCTGCGCCATTTACGGAAGCCGTCCGACATTAGCGGGTCAAACCTGCCTTCTGCAAAATGTCCTCCTGCTTAGCAAACATAATCTTTTCTTCCGCTTCACTTTGGTGATCATAGCCGATCAAATGAAGGAACCCATGAACGAATAGAAATCCGAGCTCACGCTCAACGGAATGTCCATAATCTTCGGCCTGAGCAATCGCACGTGGAACCGAAATAATAATATCGCCTAATGGCTCAATAAACCCTTCAGACACCGTCTCACCGTCTTGAAGATCTTCTAAGTCGCCATCTCCATTATCCTCGTAGTTGATCTGAATTTCATCATCTCCGAACTCACTCATTGCAAACGAAAGAACATCGGTTGGTTTATCTAAGTCACGGTACTGTTTATTAAGCTCTTGAATCGCTTCATCGTCTACGAATGTAAGGGCAACTTCCCCCTCTGTAACGCCTTCAAGCTTGCCTGCTAAACGCAGCAGCTCTTCAAGCTTTTCTATAAAAGCAGGCGTGATTTCTTTCACTTCCTGCTCACTGCTCCACTCTAACGTTAAATCCATACTTGCCATACTGTGCCCTCCTTTAATTGATCATAGATATCATCAAGCCCCTGACTTCTTTGGAGCTAGCTCACTTGGATATTCTATCCTGGAGTGGAAGATTCCTAGCAAGGTTTCGTTTAATGTTTTGGCAATCTTATCGAGCTCTTTGAGCGTAAGATCACACTCATTAAATTGGCCGTCATCCAATCGGGACTTAATAATTTTGTGCACCATAGAATCGATTTGTTCTAGCGTCGGATTACGAAGTGATCGAACAGCAGCCTCGACACTATCCGCTATACCCACAATGGCGGCTTCTTTGGATTGGGCTTTGGGCCCTGGATAGCGAAAATCCTCTTCGCGGATTTCTTTCTCACTGCCCTCATCCTCGGCTTGTTTTATTGCTTTATGATAGAAATAGTGCAAAAGCGTCGTTCCGTGATGCTGCTCGGCAATGTCACGCAACGGCTTAGGCATTTTATAATCCTTAAGCATTTCAACACCATCACGAGGGTGCGCTATGATGATGGACTTACTTAAATTGGGATCAATTCGATCATGCGGATTCTCAATATTCGTTTGATTTTCAATAAAGTAGCTTGGGCGCTTGGTCTTGCCAATATCGTGATAATAAGAACCAACTCGGCACAGCAGCCCGTCGGCTCCGATGGATTCAGCAGCAGCTTCCGATAAATTGCCCACCATGACACTGTGATGATAGGTCCCTGGCGTCTCCGTAAGCAGCTTGCGCAGCAACGGATGATTCGGATTAGAGAGCTCCACCAATTTGAGCGGTGATAGAATACCGAATGCGACTTCGAAAAAAGGCAGCAGCCCAATAACGAATACGACCGTTAACAATCCGCCTGCAGCCGCGAAAGAAAGCGACAGAAGGGCCTCTTTCTTTTGAAAATGATCTTCCATCAACAGCATCGATGTAATCGTCAACATGGAGAAGAAGGCAATCATGAGACCTGCTTTTAGAATGGTAGCCCGTTGGCTTGCCCTTTGAATCGTAAACACTGCAGTAAAACAAATAGCCAAGCTAACTAATCCGAAACGGTAGTCAAAAAGCAGCACATGCTCCGTGTTAAAGATAATACTAGCCATTAAGGAGAATAAGACCGATGCAATGAACGCTAGCGGAGCATCCAGTAAAATGGCAATCAGGATACTTCCTAACGCGGTCGGAGCTAGATAACCAATATAAGGATAATCTAGATTTTGAACGAGAGAGATCAATTTCATTCCAATAACATTGATAAGAAATATAAGAATGAGCATCACGAGCTGAGAATTATTGTACTTGATCGGCAAAGTGCTTTGTCGGACAAACATATAAATAGCGAAAGACAAGAGCGCCGAAAGAATACAGAGCCCTAATTGCGGCAAGTAATTCGCTTTGTCCTTCAAAAGCTCTAGTTTATCCAGCCTAGCGTATATCTCTTCCGTTATGACATCCCCGACTTTAACGAGAACATCATTCTTATTGATGTATACCGGTTTCACACTCTCTCTAGCTTGTCCTTTGGCATCCTCGGTACCCTTTTGATCAAAAAATTTATTCGGCGTTATGAGGGCTCTCGCGATTTCGGTAAGCATTTCACGGGAAGTATTCTTCGTCAGGTTAGATGTATTCACCAGCTCAGCGACTTTAGCTCGGGCCGTCTGCGCATCCAAGATTTGATCATTCATCAACTTGTTAACGATGTCTTTCGTCACAGGACGCATGGCCGCTAAGTCATCCTTGGTCAACCTTGGAAGCTTAAAATAAGTTTCCTCCGGCAGCGGGTAATTCTGTTCGGCAAGCCCCTGCCCAATTTGTTCAAGTAATAAATCGTTATATTGACCGCTGATACGAAGTGATTTAATAGATTGATTTTGCGTATCGCTGATTAGCTGCGGAATAACACGGCGATAAATGCTGACTTTGTCATCAAATTTCACTTCTTCATCCGCATTAATTTGCAATAATTTATCATAAATAACATCAATAAGCGTATCATTTTTGAGATTTACAATGCGATAAACGGGTTGGACGCGCTTAGCCGCATCTTCTTTCGCTTGTTCAGTAGCAACTGCATTTTCGATTTGTCTAGGCGCATAAATGGTTTTTTCACTCGTCGTTCCTAACACAATATCATAAACTTGAGGCACAAGCTTGACGTAAAGGGACATATAAAAAATTAAAGCCAGCAAGAGAAACAACAGTACCCGTATACCTGCACTGTATTTCCATCCGTTCAGCTGGTAATGAAATTTGCCTCTCATTTGCACTTCATTTTTCTTCACGGAAGGTCATTCCTCTCTGCCTAACAACCTTGCTCAGTTATTTATCATTTTCAGCATTGTACGCAACAATGATTTTCTGAACAAGTGAATGTCGAACCACATCCTGCTCATCAAAATAAATAAAGCCAAGTTCCTCGATACCGCTGAGAATGCGGTTTGCTTCCACGAGACCGGACGATTTGCCACGAGGCAAATCAATTTGCGTAACGTCACCGGTAATCACCATTTTGGAACCGAAACCAAGTCTTGTCAGAAACATTTTCATTTGTTCAGGCGTTGTATTTTGCGCCTCATCCAGAATGATGAAAGAATCATCTAATGTTCTCCCGCGCATATAAGCCAGAGGTGCAATCTCAATAAGTCCTCGTTCTAATGACTTGGCTACCTGCTCAGGTCCCAGGACATCATTAAGAGCATCATACAATGGGCGTAAATAGGGGTCAACTTTTTCCTGCAAGTCCCCTGGCAAAAAGCCTAGACTTTCTCCTGCCTCAACAGCAGGACGTGTTAATACAATCCTTTTGACGGCACCTTCCTTAAGCCTCGTCACGGCAAGTACAACAGCCAAATAGGTTTTACCAGTTCCTGCGGGTCCAATGCCGAAGACGATATCTTTCTTCTTAATCGTCTCGACATACTTCCGTTGCCCGATCGTTTTGACACGTATTGGCTTACCCTTATGTGTAGTCGTAATTTCACCTTTGAACAAATCAAGCAATTGGTCGGTTTTCATCTGCTTCGCAAGTTCAACCGCATACAAAACATCCCGCTCTGTCAACGTATAATTATTACGGATAAGCTGTAAGAGAACCTCAAAAAGCTGCTGAAGTGAGTTCACTTCCGCAGCAGACCCTTGTATCGTTATTTCGGCTTCACGTGTATAGATTTGTGCAGGAATCTCCCGTTCGATGACATGCAAGAATTTATCTTGCGGTCCGAACAAGGCCAGTCCTTCAACCGGATTTTTTAATGTAATTTTCACAGATTGCGCGTATTCTACCAACAGGCCTCATTCTCCTCGTATCACAATTGGTTGTTCTTCGGCGATATTTTCTTCGACTTCAAAATGCACGTCTATATAAATTTTACCATTCTCTGTTTTTTCATGCAAAATTTTTTCGCCGACAATTCTAGCATCTGCTCCTTCGGCTGCAAGTAATTTAGCTTTTGCCTGCTCTAATCCCGTCTTTTTAGCAATCACTGGATCAATAGGTTCCTCTACAATATGAACCTCCAACACCTTTTCATGAAGCCAACCGAGGGGAAGTGAAAAAGACCGCCAAGCCAGCGTTTTACGCTCCGGAATTGTTTCGAACTGCTCGAATTTCTGCTTGCCATAACCGCTTACTTGCAGGGCCCTTGTCCCAAATACAAGATAGTTGCGAGTCATAGCTTCACCTGAATATACCCTATAGGTTTTCGTTAGCGGAGTTTCGATTCGGGAGGTATACCAAACGATGCCCCTTACTTTACCACTTGCAACGACTACTTGGCTATTTTGTTCATCGCCAATGGTTCCGGAGATCAGCACGTCCCCTTTTCGCACATACGTATTCGGCTTCACCATAGGTTTGCCTTTATCTGATAAAATCTCGGTAACGAGCGCGTTTTTGGCAGCAACCAAATTCCGAGGATTCATGAGTGGTCCCTTGTCAGGAATGGTTGCCTCAACAACCTTGATCGTAATATGCGTACCTCGAATTTCGACACCAACCCAAGCCGCATGCGGCAGCATGCCTTGAATTTCGCGCGATAATTCCTCAGCTTTCTTCAACTTAAACTTCCATTGGAACGTATGTATGCCCTGTTTGGATGCAGCTTGTAAAATTTCTGCCTCAGAGATACGATCGTTCCCTTCCACACTAACTTGCCATACGAGCGAAGTCAATAAGTAGAGACCTATGATGAAAGCAGTCATGCCTGCAAAAAAAACCTTTCTCCGGCCCAGTCTGTCCATAAAAAAAGGCAGCCCGTGCCTTTCGGTAACATGCACCCGGCAGCCTGTCCGTTTCAGGAGCGGTCTAAGTTTGAAAAAGTCTTTGATCAGGATAAAAAGCTCAAGCTTTCCCCCATCTCCTGCTTGAATATCCCATATGGAGAAGCCCTTCTCCATCATGGGATTAATTAATCGCTCAGAACCTTCACCTCGTATTTGGATGCGCACATAACCTCGCAAACGAGCAATGAAAAGGGATTGTTTCATGACTCAGCCTCCTGTTCTCAGTCCATTCATTCATCTATGGTTCATATTTCACATGATCGATCAAGCCTTCAATAAACACTTCTTCTGAAAGAATAGCTCGAATGACTAATTGCTTTCCGAACACTTCGAGCGTTCCTTTCGTTAATTCGAGCTTTAAATTTTCACTTGAAAAATGAAGTACACCCCGATGATTCTCTACATAAAGCTGTACGTTGCCGATCATCGTAATTCGCGGCAAGTCCTGTACCACATCCTGAGGAAGATCAAGGATTTTGGCCGTGAACTGGTTCCATTTGCGGGTCAAGCGACGCATAGCTGGGAGTACCCCCTCTAACTAGATGATCATGAATACAGAAAAAGCGCAGAGACTTTCTACCAAATTATGCGGAGAGAGCCAGTTTTATGTGAAAAACCTGTAACACAAAGAACACCCTCTCGATCCATCGAGAGGGCGTTCTTACATACTTTATCGGCGATAAGGCTTCTTAGACCTAGGCGGGCCTAGAATTTCTGCCCACAAAATTCCTTGCAGGAGCTGATCTTGACTCGGTTGTTCTGGAAATGGACTTTGCGTAGAAATCGCATCTGCATAAATAGGCGAGTTTTCCTGAATAACCTGTGTAGGCGAGCCGAATGGAGATGCTTTCTGATTAGGCATAGTCGAGACTGCCTTGGCTTTGTTAGAACGGCCAAACTCGCCTTGCACGCGTCCCGATTGCAAGGTCGAACCACACCCCTTCTGCTCGGGTTTCTTCGCTGCTACCGGTCGCGTAGCGCCACTAGGGGTATCACCAAAGGATGGCATTCCTGGCCTCGCCTTGGTTTCCTGATTCGTTCGCCGGCTCTTACTTCGAATTTGATAAAAAAAGGCAAGTACTGCAATAACCAGATACCAGTTCTTTAACAAAATTCCAATGAGCTGTTCCATCTGATCACCTCTTCAAAACTACTATTCTTTCTCACTCTTGCCATCATTAATTTTGCCAAGGGAAGAACGCATTTGTGTATCAGCATCGATATTTTTAAGATTCATATAGTCCATGACACCTAGTTTACCATTTCGAAGTGCTTCAGCCATCGCAAGTGGTACTTGCGACTCCGATTCGACAACCTTCGCACGCATTTCTACGACTCTGGCTTTCATTTCTTGCTCGGCAGCAACAGCCATAGCACGTCTTTCCTCGGCTTTAGCCTGTGCGATTCGCTTATCGGCTTCGGCCTGTTCCGTTTGTAAATGGGCGCCAATATTTTTACCTACATCCACATCTGCAATATCAATCGATAATATTTCAAAAGCCGTTCCGGCATCCAATCCTTTACCCAGAACTGTTCGAGAAATTAAATCCGGATTCTCTAGAACATCTTTGTGAGAGTCACTGGAACCCACTGTAGTAACAATCCCCTCACCTACACGTGCGATGATCGTTTCCTCGCCCGCGCCCCCTACAAGCCGGTCAATGTTGGCTCGAACCGTAACCCTGGCAATAACTTTTACTTCAATGCCGTTCTTAGCCACTGCAGAAACATTAGGTGTCTCAATGACACGTGGATTTACACTCATTTGAACCGCTAACAACACATCCCGCCCCGCTAGATCAATAGCCGCTGCACGCTCAAACTCCAAGTGAATCTTCGCTCGGTGAGCAGCAATTAAAGCATTGACAACCCGGTCAACGTTACCGCCTGCAAGAAAGTGGCTTTCAAGCTGATTGACACTTAAATCAATACCCGCTTTAGTAGCCTTAATCATCGGATTAACAATCCTGCTCGGAGTCACGCGGCGAAGCCTCATGGCAATTAAAGTAATAATGCTAATTCTTACTCCGGAAGCAAGCGCCGAAATCCAAAGCATGACAGGTACAACACTCAGCAATACCGAAAGCGCAATAATAATGATGGCCGCAACCAACACCAAATATAATCCTGGTTCTAAATTCATTTTTTTCCTCCTAATATAGGGATCTTTGAACGTAGTTCAAAGTCTCTCCGCTTTGGGATCTTTGGACGCGTAGTTCAAAGTCTCTCCGCTTTACTTCGTATCCGACTCTCGTACTACAACGCGAACTCCTTCTACATCCAGAACGATTATACTCCTTCCGTTGGGAATAAAGCTGCCATTCGTCACCACATCCACACGCTCACCGTGAATGATTGCCGTTCCTGCCGGGCGCAGCGGAGTAATCGCTTCTCCCGTCATTCCAATCAAATAGGATCGATCTGGGTTGGACGTAAATCCTTTGTTCGTTGTTAGCTGCTCCTTAAGTATGAAACGGTTCCAAATACCGCGGTGCTTAAAGGTTTTGATCGCGAAGGAGATTGCAACGATTGCTAACAACAAGGCGATACCTAGCATTATCGCGGCTTGCGTGGGATCTGAAGAAGCCATCAGAACCCCACCAAATAGACATATTGCACCTAACACACTTAGAATCCCAAAACTCGGAACGACCAATTCTAGGATAAGAAGAAGTAACCCGATTCCGAAAACAGCCATGTCACCGAAACCAGCAAAACCAGCTAAATAAAACCCAAGAAAATAGAGTGCAAAGCCAGCTACCCCCGCTAAAGCGAGCAATCCACTGCTGAAAAAAAGCAGTTCCAATGCAATTCCAATGATCCCAACCACTAATAATACCGTCGCTGTTACGGGATGAGTCAGAAAGGCAGATAAGTTTTCTACAAACATCATCTTTCACTCCTTTCCTTGAATCTTCCTTATCACTAATATGTACGCTGCAATACACAAACTGTTTCGTTTTTGCTCAAGAAACAACAAAAGACCGAGAGGACTTAACCCACTCGGTCTTTTCTAACATATTTGTTATTAACCTAATAATTGTTGAACTAACTGATTGATAAGTTTACCATCAGCGCGTCCTTTGACCTGAGGCATCAATGCCGTCATCACTTTGCCCATATCCGCTTTGGAAGAAGCACCAATTTGCTGGATGGTCTGCTGTACAATGGCTTTCACTTCTTCCTCAGAAAGCTGTTGCGGCATGTACTCAGCTAGAATAACAAGTTCTGCCTTCAGGCTCTCGGCCAAATCATCTCTGCCGGCCTTCGTAAATTCTTGGAGGGAATCCTTACGCTGTTTGATTTCACGAGTTAGAACGTCAAGCACTTCATTGTCATCTAAGGCTCTTTTCAGATCAATCTCTGAATTCTTAATGGTAGATCTTACCATTCGAATTACGGAGAGTTTGAACTTGTCCTGACTCTTCATCGCTTGCTTCATATCTTCGTTCAATCGATCGCTTAAGCTCATGTTGCCTCCTAGAACTTTCTCTTACGAGCAGCCTCAGATTTAAGCTTACGCTTAACGCTAGGCTTGTCATAATGTTTACGTTTTTTAACTTCTGCAAGAATGCCATCCTTAGCGATGGAACGCTTAAAGCGACGAAGTGCAGCATCTATAGTTTCGTTCTTACGAACTCGAGTTTCTGACAACAGTTTTCCCTCCCTCCGAACAGACCATCTAAGACAAAACGGTTCATCAAATCTCATTATAGGTCATAGTAATTAGGGTGTCAATCGCAAACCTTTCGTTTCGAGAAAGGAAGCTTAATTGTGCACGCCTAATGGCGATAAACGCGCCCCAGCCATAAGATGATAATGAAGATGGTGAACAATTTGCCCCGCGTTAGCTCCAATATTAGTTATAACCCGATAACCTGATTCTTCCACGTCTAGTTCTCTAGCAATTTGCGCAGCCACACGCTGAATTTGACCGATTATATTCCAATCCTCTTCTCCCGCATCAGCGAGTGAAGCAATATGCTTCTTAGGAATAATAAGAGCATGAATCGGAGAAGCTGGCTGAATATCATGGAAAGCAACAATCTGTTCGTCCTCATAGACTTTCTTAGAGGGAAGTTCCCCCGCAATAATTTTACAGAAAATACAATCACTCATTGTTCGGCTTGTCCCCCTCTTTCGTGAAACTACTACATTTAATTTTATCGGATAAGAACGAAAAAATCCAATCCAATCTACAATTTTAAATGGAATATTTGCAAAAAAAAGAAACACCTCATTGATGATGAGATGGATCTAGATTGAATGGGTTTCATTCTATTAATAATAGGGAAGTAAGGATAAGGTTAACAATGCTGCTAGCGGTAGGATTTGTCTTGCAAAGCGGCGCCTTAACGGTTAGGCTGACTTTTTAAGGATTGGCGCAGCTTTTTCCATTTCGCTTTCTCAGCTGCTTGAAGCCCTTTATCTTCTTTGCGCGCCAAATAAGCGAGTTCCTTTTGTAATTTTAAGTAGTTATGAAATCGTTCAAGAGCCAAAGTTCCTTCATCTAACGCCTGATTCACAGCGCATTTCGGTTCATTCTCATGCTTACAATCCTGAAAATAGCACATTTGTGCAAGTTCTTCGATATCTTGAAATGACGTGCTTAGCCCCTCCGAAACGTCCCACAGCTGGAGTTCACGCATCCCTGGCGTATCAATCAATATGCCTCCACCAGGCAGCGTAATGAGCTCGCGGTGGGTCGTCGTATGCTTCCCTTTGTCATCCCCAGAACGGATATCCCCTGTGTCCAGAATATCCTTCCCATAGATGCGATTCACCAAGGTTGATTTACCCACTCCTGACGAGCCAAGAAGAGCGACAGTTTGGCCAGGAGAAATGTAAGCAGCAAGCGCATCCAGTCCGCGATTTTCTGCTGAGCTAATAATATGAATGGGCACACCCACCGCAACAGCCGCGACCTCAGCGGCCAGCGCTTCCGGATCCTCACATAAATCCGCTTTACTTAGAACAATTACCGGATTTGCTCCGCTCTCCCAAGCTAACACCATATAACGCTCAATACGGCGTACATTAAAATCTAGATTGAGCGCTGTGAATAGAAACACTGTATCTACATTCGAGGCAACAATTTGTTCTTCGGTGACTTGACCAGCTACTTTGCGGGAAAACTTACTTTTACGCGGCAATACAGCATGGATCGTTGCTCGCTGTTCTTCTCCCCTGATGGACAGTACGACCCAATCGCCTACAGCTGGGTAGTCTTCGCGCCGGAAAGCAAGATGCCGCATTTTACCCGATACCTCGGCTAGCGCTTCCCCGACTTCCGTCTGAACGCGATACATATGTTTATGTTCCAAGGACACCCGTCCAACCTGGTATCCTTCGTTTCGGTAAGGTTCGAAAGCTTTTTCAAAAAAGGAATCCCATCCTAAATCTTCATTTTTCAAGTATATATTTCATCCTCTCATGTGGTTCTATTCTGAAGTATAGACCGCTGGTAGCAACATCACACGGGAAACAATTATTTAGATTGTTTTTTCCTTATTCAAAATTTATGCGGATGGTCAATTAATATGTAGACTGAAAGTCTATTTTTGCATATAATAGGAGTAAATCGATGGTTGGAATGGAGTGAGCGGATGAGCCAATTCATGAGAGCCTCCACCCGCAAAAAGCGTGATGTGATGATGGAAGTCGCTTTAACCATGTTTATGGAAAAAGGCTATGAGAATGTGTCCGTAGACGATATCATCGCAGCGACGGGATCATCAAAGGGAACGTTTTATCATTATTTTAAAAGTAAAGATGCTATCATTTCAGCACTTTACAGTAAACAAATTCAATTGATTCAAGAATGGGTGAAGCAGCCTCCGTCCAAGGTTCAGTCCTTAGAAGGACATATTAATCGCTTATTTTTAGACTTATCGTCCAACATTCATTCCTCACCACGACTAGTCCGAAGCTTACAAGCATTATCCTTGCAAAATGAAACCGTAAAAACGGAAGAACAGCAGCAATTAAACGTATTATCTGAAAGTTTATTACATTGGCTTCCTGAACCAAGAAAAATCGAACTGCTCGTTTGCATGTATACGGGAACGGTCCGTACTTGGTGCAATCAAGAAGAAGCCGATTTACTCTCCATGATGAAAAACAACTTAGCCTGGCTTTGGGTAGGTATACGCTCCGCGGAGCCTTACGCATCCCTACAGGTAGAACCAGTCCCCAAGGAGGAACACAAAATGAAAGTAGCTATTATTGGCGGAGGCCTGGCTGGATTAACAGCGGCCGCTTATTTATCTGAGAATCCGCATGTCGAAGGTATCCTTTTCGAGCGCAGCCCGCAGCTTGGAGGACGTGCTTTTACTTACGAAAAAGCAGGATTTACACTCAATTATGGCGCACATGCCATCTATGGGATTGATCGTCATACATTAACAAACATGGAACGTGAGCTTGGACTATCTTTTTCTTCTAAGCAAGTAGATAAACGCAAAGTTTTTTATGCGAAAAATAATCAGCTTACGCCAGCACCGCTCGATGCGATTAACCTTTTAAAAACTGATTTGCTCAGCACCATGCAAAAAGTAAGATTCGTCGGTGAAATTACCGCTATTATCGCGAATATTCACAACCTAAAAAACTACGCAACGCTTGCAGATTATTTGGCAGAATCCAATGCAGACGAGGATGTTAAAGAGTTATGGGAGCATCTGGTTTGCTCCAACTTCTTCATTACGCCTGAGGATGCTCGCAACGTCTCCGGAGCGGTAATCAGCGAGTACTATCACAACTTGTTCCTTTCCTCGAAGCCAGTTAATTATATATTGGGAAGCTGGGCCGTCATTACGAATCAACTTAAGCAAAAGCTGACAACGTCTGGCAAATGGGAGATTGCCCTTCAAGAAGGCGTGGAGAGCCTGCGATATGCGGATCGCAAATTTGTATTGCAAACCAAACACCGTGAAGTCGCCTTTGACAAAGTGATTTTCGCCATGCCGGTTCAGCAAGTCGTCAAGCTTCTGAAAGGTACTGCATGGGAGCCGTTCCTAGCTCCATATGAATCCAATACCGCAACCGAAGTCATGGTGTACGACGTTGGATTAAGCCGTGTTGTCGCTAGACCCTTCAGCTACATCAGCGACATGGATAACAAGCTATTCATCAGCGATGTTTCCGCGACGGATCACACACTAATACCAGAAGGCGGTCAGCTGCTGCAAGGTATCGCATACTTAAGCGACCGCTTCGATAACGAGGAGCAGCGCAAAGCATACCTGGAAGAGAAGAACCTCCAAATGGAAGCCTTATTTGATAAACATTATCCAGGCTGGCGCGATGTCACAGCCGTGAAACGGGTTTCCAAGAAAGCGATGGTTTCCAGCGTGAAAAACATTGCTTCCAATAATCTACTGCCGATACGTGTGGAAAACGTGCCTTTCTACTTCTGCGGAGACGGCTGTACAGGTAAGGGAGAGCTTGCAGAACGAGCTTTCTCAAGCGCCCGCACCGCGGCGTTATCCATTGTGCAAGAAGTTCAGCAAGCACTTCAAAACGTTTAATCCACTCCAAATAGATGGATTATCATAACAAACAACCAGCCCCCCATTAACGGGAGAGCTGGTTGTTTTGTTTATTGTTTGGTCACGCGGACATCATCCATGTGAAGCGTAGTTCCACCAGGTGAATCCACGTAAAATCCAACATCGATCTGGCCATTGGTCACCATAATATCACTTACGCTGATGTATTTCCAAACACCGCTGTTACTGATGTTCGCATAAATAGCTGATCCGCCATAGTTTTGAATTTCAGCTCTTGCCGTCGTCGGCGTCGTATTCTTCATGCGGACCCAGGCTTCAAATTTGTATTTTACATTATTAACAGGAACACTAATAGTTTGATGGATGCTTTGTTGATAGGCACCTGCTGCAAAGAAGTAGGCCCGCTTATCACCCGACCACGGAGATTCAGGCGGATTGGTGGTTGAGCCGCTATCAACGCCATAAGCAACAGCTTGCGTGCCTGGATGCCACTCCATCCAGTTATTGGTTTGACTCGTATCACGCTCGAAACCGGGATTGTCTAGCAGATTCTGCTCAGAAACCGGCGTTCCCGCTGCCGAAGTTGAAAGAAGCAGACGATCTAAGTTGATGTTCCCGCTGTCAGCGGCGTCATATGCCAACGAAATTGTGTTTGCCCCTGCATTCAACGTCACCGTTTGCACATTATCCTGCCAAACGTTCCAATTAGTACCAGGGCTTGTAAAACTGGTTTGCCCAAGCTTAGCTCCATTGATATAAGTACTCAACGTTTTCGTCGCAGCACTGCCATTCGCATATCGCAGGGCAACCTGATAGCTTCCTGCGCTAGGGACATTCACGTTGTATTTCACCTGAGCGCCTACGGCACTCAAACCGTCTACAAAAGCCGTACCACTGTAGTACCAATGGTTCGTGTTCAATGAGCTGCCGCCAGTGAGCTCAGCACTTTCTGCTTCATACTTACCGACAATTGGCGCAAAGGGCACCGAGATGTTGTCGATGTTAACATTGCCCGTATCTCCCGCATCGGAGTAATATTTGTAGGTCACAACATTCACACCTGCCGTCAAAGGCAGTGTCTCGGATTGCGTAGACCAAGTGTCCCAATTTGCGAGATTAGCGAGCGAGGTGGACTTCACTCTTTTTCCATTAACAAAAATACTGACAGTCTTATCCGTGCCTGAAGCATTCGCATAACGTAAAGAAACAGTATAGTCACCGCCAGTTTTCAACTTTGGATAGAAGGTGACCCCAGCGCCATCATTACCCAAACCATCTACAAATCCAGTTCCCGTATATCCGGTATGATTGGTGTTTATAGACGCCTTTGCTGCAACCGAATTGCCAGAAAGCGATGCATCCTCAGCTTCGTACTGCGAAGAAATAGCGCTCACGGCAGCAACACCTGTAACAGCAATAGATTTAAAAGAAGCTGTACCTGCCGTCACTTTCACATAGGTGACATCCCCATAGATGTCCTTCCCAGTCGCCCAACCTTCCCCAGCGGCAGCTTTTAATGCTTCCAAGCTTGCATAAGATGTCATAGCAGTGCTGTTATTCGTAACAGAAGTTCCAGCAGAACCGTGCAGCTTAACGATATAGGATTGGAGAGCCGGCGTGTAACTGCCGCTCTTCGCTCCTAATGTAAAACTTAACGAGCCTGACCCATTATCCTGCGCAGTCATATTTTGCTTAAAATAAGTGCCGCTCTCATAGTTATAACTGGCGCCATCATCATCGTAGTACGTAAAACTCGACTGCTTCGTATCCGGAAACACATCCACATCAACGGAAGTGACGGAAGTCTGCCCTACGTAATCCTGTACTTTCTGTGTTGGAATAATGGCACCTTTTTTAATAAAGAGAGGCATATCTGTCAACGTGTCCGGATTAACCGAATATCGGATGGTTTGACCGCCAGTTATGGCATTGCCTCGCGCATAGTCAATCCATGACCCAGACGGTAAATAGATATCCTTACTCGTCTGTTGTTTATCTACCACAGGTGCAGCCAGCAGCCAGTCACCAAACATCCAAGCATCCGTGTAATTTTTGACGGCCGCATCTGTCGGATAGGCTTGCATCAATGGTTGAACGAGCCCATTCCCATTCTCGTAAGCACTTCTCTCGTAGGCATACATATAAGGAATCAAGGAATACCGCAGCTGAATAGCTTCTTTGGAAGCTTCCTCTGCCGTCGATCCGAAGTACCATGGCTGGCGCTGCTGATGGTTGTTCCCATGAACTCGGAAAACAGGCGTCAGGGCACTGAACTGCATCCACCGAGCGTATAAATCGGGATTCGGATTGTTCGTCGTGCCATCCTGCTGATTGAATCCGCCGGTATCCATGCCCCATTTCACCTGGCCATTGTTCACGGAGGATAGCATAACTGCCCTTTGTTCCTGCATCCCGGCAGCCCAGTTGATCCGTTCGCCTTTATTGTATTGAATGCCAATATCGCCAGACCAAAGCGTAGTCGCATACCGCTGGGCACCTGGGTAGAAAGTTCTAGCCGTTTGCCACACACGCTGCGCTCCACTCGTGTAAGCCCGCCCCCCTTCGTACATCGTCTGAGACATGTGGCCTGTTGTGAAATTGCCAAACCAATATGACGCTCCACCCGAAGATACTTTATCCGTCTCGTCATTCCACCAACCAACGATCCCTTTATTAAGCGCATCAATGGAATGACTCCAAAACCAGGAACGTTCGCTAGCATTATAAGGGTCGATACTGCGTACAGTTACGGGAATGAAATAATCTTGATACTCGTTATGGCCCGGATAAAAGTAACCACCGTTTGTCGCGTCCGTCCCTTGGGTCGTCACATTCGCAGAAGCATCCTTCGTAACGATGCGGGGTTTCGTAATTCCGATCATTTTGATGCCCTTAGCATCCATTGTTGACTTTAAAGAAGTCGTTGAAGCAGAAGGGAAATTAGTCGTATTCCACGCAAATTCACCATAGTTGGTTTCCCCGTACTTTTTCCAGTCATAGTCGAAGGCGTAAGCATCTATGGGGATATTCTTGGCACGATACGTATCCACATTATTCGTAAATTCCGTTTGATTCGTATCCCACTCAAAGTTCATGAAACCAAGCGACCACTTAGGCAGCATAGGCGGTTTCCCCGTGATTTCCCCTACGTCAGTCATAATTTCCTTGGGGTTTCCGAGCATAATATAATACTCCACGTTTTGTTTCACATAACGACGTCCCTCAGGAGGGGTCCCGCCATAATAAAACTCCATTTGACCGGTTGTGCTATCTGTATAGGGGTAGCCGCCATCGCTATCGACTAATAATCCATATCCTGCCGTACTCCAAATAAGCGGACCACCGGAATCTCCCTGCTCACCTGCATGGGCGGCATGATTGGACGAATTCCGCAGCAGGTCACCCCCGCTATCAAAAGCATTGAAGCTCCGGATGCCATACATATTATCCCCTGTGGCATGAAGGAAACGCACACCGTCTGAGAATACCCCTCCGCCTGTTGGTTCCCAGAATAGCGTAGTGCCATCAGCCTTTTTGACCGTCATTCGCACCGGGTTCTTGGTAATTTCAATCTTCATATTGGAGGTCGTGATGGTCATTGGATTGGCTGTCGTATTAATCGTAGCTCCTACAGCTGACCAAGTTTTGTTAGGATCGAGCATCGGCGTCTGTGCGCTCGGCGCTATGCTGTTTGGACGATAATCCACCTTCAAAATACCGTTTTGCACCGCTTGAACTATTAAAAGGTCATCACTCGGCTCCGCACCGTTATCAACGGTTAGCGTCAAGGTATCTCCGGTGACACTCGAAGAAATGAGATTCCCTAGGCTGCTGACATAGGCATGTGCAGGCGAAACAGGAAGCAAGGTAAGGGTTGAACCAAACAACGTAAACACTGTAAAAAAAGCAAGGATACGTGGAATTTCTTTGTTTGGTAGACTCATTAATGATACTCCCTTTCGATTGGAAATTAAGGGAGGGATTTGCCCTCCCGATTTTTTATTGCTCTACGATTGCTATGTTATCGAGATTAATGCCGAGTGAACTGGTTGCATCATAGCTGACTTTCACCGTGTTGAGACCAGCACTCAGCGAGACACTAACCGTAGCAGTCCCCCATGTATCCCAGTTTGTTGTTTGCGGTAAAGCAAGGTCCGTCACTTTTGTATTATTCACATAGATGGCTCTTGAGCCATTGCCTGCACCGGATGAATACCGAACCTTCATCGTATAAGTACCTGCGGCTTTGACAGAAACATCAAAAGCTACATTGTCTCCAAGTGTCTCAAAGCCGTCCACAAATCCTGTACCTGTATAACCCGTATGGTTCGTGTTCGTTGAAACGCCGCTTTGCAGGCCGAATTCCGCTTCATATTCCACCTTATTGACGCCATTTAGCACAACGGATTGAACAGATGCACTTGAACCAAGCTTGACGTAAGTGAATTTCTGTATAGTGTCATAGTACCAGCCTGTCGACGCTCCTGTTAAGGCGGTTAAAGTACTGTACTCTGTCATCGCAGAACCACCCACCGTTACAGAGGAAGGCTTCGTCGTAAACACTTGCAATGTCTTGGTAGAATTAATCGCTGGAACAGTCACGGTTTCTGTATTCAACCCATATTGCTCTGTAGACGTTATGGTTCTCACCGAACCGCCAATATCATCATTCCAGTCATACGTTGTTGTCCCAAGCGGATAAATGCGGAACGTCAGATTCGTATAGTTCGTTAAGCTGTTGCCAATGGTCCCGCCAACTTGATATTGCGCGTTCAAATTCAAAGGAAGAATGCTGCCAGACTTCACAAAAACCGGGAGATCGTCGATGCCGGCCGTGTAGCTGATTGTTCGACCTCCAGGACGTTGAGCACCGAACCAGAAATCGATCCAATCCCCCTGCGGAAGATAAATACTCTTGTTTGTTTCTCCCTGATTCATAACAGGAGCAACAAGCAAATTACCCCCGAACATATACTGCTGCGTCAAACCGTACGTGTTCGTGTCCGCCCCATATTCAAGCGCCATGGCGCGCATCATGGGAACGCCAGTATCACTTGCCATTTTCGCTTCGCTATAAATATAAGGAAGCAAATTCATGCGCGTATTCGTATATTTGGCAAAATGGCTAATGATCGTATTGTCGCCTGTACGCGCTTGCGCATTCCATGGAGAACGTTCCTCGTTGATACCAGAGCTGCCGTTAGACTCGGAATGAAACTGCATGACTGGTGCAAAAGCAGCCATTTCGGTAGCCCGTTTGTACAACTCCGCCGTTGGATAAGTGCCTGTGAACCCAGCCATATCCCAGCTCCAATAAGGTACGCCAGACATACTTGCTGTAAGCCCTGCATTCACAGCTTGTTGAAATGCGCCAAATGTCGACTCTTGGTCACCGGACCAGAATATTTGATTCGCCTGTGCGCCTTGCGTGCCGGAGCGGCTAAAGGAGACCGCATCAGCTTTCTTCGAGCGCGCGTACTCGTTATAGGCTTTCACATACTCATTTGGGTATTGATTGCGCATTTCATTGCCTTTCTTACCGTTTGAGAAGGTATTTGAGCGACCCCATACCATTTCCCCGCCATCTGTTTTGAAGCCGTCGATACCCACACCATCAAACAGATAAGCGCGTTTAGACATCCACCAGTTTTTGGCGGCTGTATTCGTAAAATCAAGCAGCAAACTGTTCTCGAACCATTGTCCTGAAGGGATCCGGTACTGGCCTCCGCTGCCGTTGCCAACGGCATAATTCTGAGCCGTCATATAAGCTTCATCATTATCTTTCTGGGTATATGGCGTTGAAGTCCATTTCTGAATAGGGACCTGCCAGAGCACCAGCTTCATCCCATTGTTATGCACATTGTCTGCCATCGCTTTTGGATCCGTCCATCTCCCTGTTGTCGGGAAGGTGAAATCGGAATAGGCATGCGCAGCGCTGCCCGTTTTAGGCGTATAAGTAGCATCATTGAAAATATAAAACGTATTCTCATCACTCCACTGTTCAAGCACTACAGCCGTTGCCGGAATATTGTTGGTATTCGCATTATTGATAGCTGTATTCACCTTGGTTTGACGATCCCACTCGTTAGCCGACATCCATAACCCGAAGGCCCATTTCGGCAGCGCTGTTGGCTTACCGGTAATGTTAGTGTAGTTACCCACCACATTTTTCAAATCATTTCCGTAAATGAAATAATAATCCAGCGTCGAGGCGGCACTCCCCCCTGTATCAGCCGTAAAGCTGAACATATCGGTGCGTTCGGTTGCCAAGCGGAACTTGGAATAATAGGTTGAATTTACGAAGATGCCATATCCACTGCTGTTAAGCATGAAAGGAATTGCCATGTAGGTGCGGTCATTTTGATTCTTATACTGATTGAATACATAGGTGTCCACATCATATCCGCGTTTGCGGAAGTTGTTGTAATGCTCGCCAAAGCCAAAAAACTCCTCGGAACCCGGTGAATAGAAATGATCCTCTACTTTGTCGATAATGGTACTGCCATTGGTTAACCAGGCAATGTTGCGATTTGTGGTGCTGTCATATTGACTGGCAATCAGCGTCGTTCCATCAGGCTTATACACACTAAGCTTAAAAGGATTCTTATCCACCTTCACCTTCAGCTTGGAAGTTGTCAGCCAAGTGGTTGAAGCGGTATCCGAAACCGTGTAATTACTAAGCCCGCTGCTTAACGTTCCAGTTCCGGTTGGAGAAACCTGTACGCGGAGGACATCATCCGCAGTAAAGGAAAGGTTGATCTTTGGCGTCAATGTGCCTGTATTCGGCACCGCATTCAGCACAACACGGTTCGTGTTATTCGTGATGGAGCTGACACTGCTTACGGATTCCCACCCCGTTACAGTAAAAGTAAAAGGTCCACCAATCTTCTCATTCGCGCCATCCTTGTTGCCATGAACGGTATAGCTGATCACATCCCCTTTTGCAAAAGTGCCAAGGTTCGCTTCCCAATAGGTGTTGTTGCCGCTATTGTATTTGAAAGCTGCTCCGACAGCCGCTTGATTGACACCATTTTTCGTCCAGGTCACCCAAGCCGTTTGTCCTGATTCAATGGGCCACGTTGTTATCTTGATATACACAGTGTCGCCTGCAACGGGATCTCTTGGACTCCGTTCCGTCGCTTGAATCTCGTACAGATCATCAATTCCGTATGGCGCATGATAAACACCGTCAATGGCATAAATAGAGGGGACGAAGAGACAGAAACAGAGCAAAAAAGAGAGAGAAAATCGGAATGGGCCTAATAATTTCCTTACATTCATAAAAGTTTCCCCTTTCGTACCGAAATTTGTTTGCCAAGCATGAACATGAATGACTTAAAAGCTCCAACAACTATTTTTCCTGACCTAGTATGCACTGCTCCAAGCATCCCCCCCTTTCAATATTAGGCGGCCACGAATCCTATTCAATCGCGACCGCCGTAAGATTAAATCAGATATTCCCTTTCCACAATCGTCTGTGCGAGCTGCAGCCATTTGTTTGGATCCGATTGCCAGTAACGATGATCGCCTTCACAAACGTGCACATCGCATATTTTCGCCGTATAACGACTCCACTCCGACAAATGATCAACTAACGCATGCTCATCCTTCTTACCTGTAAAAACACTGAATCTAGCACGAAGCGGCTCTCGATTAAATGGCGTACGATATTCGTCCACAGGCTGGCAGCCAAACGCGGATACTTCCCCCTGCATGCCATTCGGTAAACCGCGAGGCCGAATAAGATGAGGGGCACTGCAGCCAGATAGAAATAAGTGCCGTGGCTCAGCGATTCCTTCTGCTTTCAAGCGATGACTGGCCTCAAAGGCAAGCAAGCTGCCCCAGCAGTGACCGATAAACACATATTCTTCACCAGGCATCAGTTGCTGTTTGACGTATTGACAGGTCTCGTGCAGAGCTTGCTCCCACAGTTCAGAGGAAACCTCGCGCATGGATAATCGGGCTTGACTCAGTTCAACACATTGAAACCTAACACGAGCGGGTAAGCCACTGCTCCAAGTAAGGTACGACTTTGTGTAATCTCCACAGTGAGGGAACCCGAACAAAATCACTGCGCTATCACCAGACTTCCTGCCGGTTCCTGGACAGTTATAAGTAGATTCTTGTGTCTATTCAAATAATGACCAGGAAGCAGATGTTCCATATGATCGACTGGTGACAGTTCCGTTTCTGAACTTGAAACGGTGGATACACCATCCGGTTGATGTAAAATAAAGGTTATTGCTTGATTATGACTAGGACTGCTTGACCAGTGCAAACGAACCTGACCACTGACTCTTTTTGCTGAAATGTTCACACGATTGCCTAGGTCATCCTCAAACTCTGCCTGCAGTTCACCCACAACATAAACTCGGAAACATAAATGCTCATAGCTGTTTACGCTATTGCCCACATGATCGCCAAGTGAAAAATTCTCAGCCAAATTTAGCGCAATGACACTATCCTGTTTCTGATAAACAGGGATGGTTTCCAAAGGTGCAGCAACTTTCATTAGGCAAGGACCTTGGACCTCTTCCTGATCGAACAAAGATAACCAGGACCCTTCCGGGAAATAAATCTCTTTAGCACCATGACCCTCCTCCGTAACGGGCGCGACCAGCAAGCATTCTCCGAACATGTACTCACTAATCATTTCGGTGCAATGCGGATCAGATGGAAATTGAAGGGACATTGCACGCATCATAGGCAGCCCCGTTCGGCTGGTACGAATCGCTTGATCATAGATGTAAGGCAATAAGTTCATCCGAATGTCCGCGTACCTTTTGTATAAATCGATAACAAGAGGCTGATTTGTTCGTTCAGCAATGTTCCACGGCGTTCGGTCTTGGTTGAACTCGCCTTTCGTTTCGGCATGATACTGCATCACCGGGCAAAACGCGGCCATTTGGGCGGATCTTATAAACAGCTCCGCCGTCGGAATGTCGCCATGAAAGCCACCCAAATCCCAGCCCCAGAACGGGATGCCCGACATACTGCTGGATAACCCGGCAATCATCGAAGAGCGGAAGGCTTGGAAGGTCGAGCGCTCGTCGCCAGCCCAGTGCATTGGGTAACTCTGCGCTCCAGTATAGCCCGCCCGGCTAAAGGTAATGCCTCCGTCTTTGGCATATTTCTGGATGAAATCGTAATAGCTGCCCACGTACAAATTCGGATACAGATTGCGCATTTCGCGTCCTGTAGAGCCGTCATAGAACTGCAAATCGTGACCGAACACGAACTCGCCGCCATCGGTTTTAAAACCATCCACACCGATTTCATCTGCGAGGTATTGGCGTTTATTAAACCACCATTTCGCCGCTTCTGGATTCGTAAAGTCAAGAATATGACAATCCTTGAACCAGTTATAAGGCAATGTATACGGTTCCCCATCTGCCGTTTTCACACCGTAACCTTGCTCAAGCAGTGTAATTTCATCCTGATCGCGCTGACCGTGAGCCACGCCATACATATGTTTATGAATGGGTATTTGCCATAACAGCACCTTCAAACCCTGCTCATGCAGCTCTTCAACCATTCCCTTCGGATTCGGCCATCTGCCCCATTCCGGGAACTGGAATTCCTCATAGCGAAACGGTTGATTACCGTCTTTGACAGTGTACTGCGCATCGTTAAAAATATAGAACGTCGCCTCGTCACTCCATTGCTCTATAACTAACACCGTGGACGGGATCTGATACTTCGCTGTTAGCTCGGCCTGTTTCAAAACCTCAGCCTGGGAATCCCAGTTATTGCTCGACATCCATGGTCCAAACGACCACTTCGGCGGCAATACAGGTTTGCCTGATAACTGGGTAAACTGTCCGACCATCGCGAGCGGATCCTCCGCAAATAAATAGGCAACCAGCTGTTGATTTGCCTGCGACACGTCCGCTTCCACTTCAACAAGATCAGATAAGCGCGTATGAAAGCGGAAGGTCGAGTAAAGAGCCGTGTCCACGAAAATCGCATAGCCGCCAGAAGATATGGCAAAAGGAACAGGCATGTAAGTCTTCAAACCTTGATCCCGATACTGATTGTACACATATTGATCGACTTCATGACCCGAATATTCATAATGGGAAAAGCGTTCCCCCATGCCGAACCAGCGATGCTCCGGTCTCGTACGCAAATTCAAGCGAAGCTTATGCAGGCTTCCCGAGCCGTCGGTTAAAGCCTCGATAAGCGGCTTCCCTTCGGCGGCGAAGCCCTCCATCAGCACGCCCTCCGTGCTGCGCAGCGCGAGCGCAAGCTTGCCTCCGCGCACCTCGGCTTCCAGCCGTGCGCGTCCAACCGCCAGCGCCGCCTGCTGCGCCGGCGCGCCCTGCAAGCGTTCGCCGTCTGCGGCGAACGTCAGCTTGATAGCGCCGCTCTCGTCGGAGCGGAAAGATAGCTGTGCGGTGCGAGTGGCTTCCGCACCGTAACCCAATTCGACGACGAAGCCATCCGTCTTCTCGCACAGTTCATGGACGCGCTCCAGCGCCGTCCATGCCCGCACTTGAAAGCTGTAAGTCGCTGAACTCAGCGACTTGCTTCCGCTCTGAAGCGCAAAAGCATAGCTGACCTCGTCACCTGTGAGGTAAGGGCCAAGCTGCGCTTCCCAGACCTTTTCCCCGCCGTCTGTCACTTTCATGACGGCGGTCACGGCTTCGGCCGCCGGAATGCCATTAACGGCGGCCTGCACAGTCACTACTTGACTCGCCTGAAAAGGCTGAGTCAGGAGGCGCACAAGCACCGAATCCCCCGCTTCGGGATGACGAGGAAACCGCTCGTAAGGCAGGATGACGTAAGGGTCATCGTAACCCGTTGGTTGATGCACCAGAGTGACGCTGTCCAAGCTTTCACTACGGACATCACTTGAAATAAGCGCAGCCTGTGCTAGCTCCAACAGTACGCCACCCCATGTACTGACGGGTGGTTCCCCTGCATGTTCACACCAATAAGCCAGCAATAAAGGCTCCTTGGCTGTAGAAGCTTCTACTTCATACAGCTTCGCATTTTCCTTCCGAAGCGATTCTACATGAGTTAACAGTTCTTTTGCTCGAACTGTGTCCCCTTTTTTAGCGTAGTACCACGCTAACAGGCAGGTAAGATCAGATCGCTCACAGCCTCCATAAAAGGTGTCTCCAGCTTTAAATCTTACCCCTTTACTTACGAGTGTTTCTTCCAATTTATACAACGCTTCGATTAAAATGCGGTCTTCAATACCCAGCATACCGAATGGAATTGCTGCTGTGAGGATATCCCCATGAATTGCTGTATCACCCAATTCGCTAATGACTCGGCCCTCTTTAATGAAGCTGGCAAAGACGAGTTCACGAATCGCCTTCAGTAAACGCACACCCCGCTCGCCAACCCCGTTCTGAATATTCGCTTGAACCGCAGAGAAGTACATCGCTAAATGGCTCAAATAAATGCCTTCGTTCCCGTGCTGCAGCCAATGAGGCTGCGGTTTTTGCCAATTGCTGTCTAGTAGTAAGGTGGTATCCTCGATAATCCCTTCTATCTCCAATTTGAAATCCTGATCTTCCGTTACCTTGAGATATTCACCGAAAGCCCATATCCGGAGCGCCGCATCCGTTAGTGCCAACTTACCCTTAAATTGATCACTGTTCATCAAACGCAGTACAGGCAATACACGCTCCGCTTCACCTCGCTGAATTAGCGCATAACTCAAAAATGCAATATCTCGAAAAGTGGCAAGCTGCCCCGAAATTGTAACCTGGCCCGTATGTTCATCTAAAAAGTATTTAACATTCTGATTTGAATCTATTGTTTGCACCATAAATCCTCCTACTCCATCCGTGTATGAATGAGAAAGGGGCCGTTGCCGCAACAATGCCCCTTCCCTGCCGACTCTATGTCCGCACTATGCTATTTAGTTACTAATTTTTCAATCTTAGCTTGCGCTTCATTGAGCGCTTTTTCCGCTGTGTAATCGGATTTCAATTTCGCTTTGTCCAGCTCGTCGCCGATCGCTTTGGTCAAATCGTTCCATTTATCCGGAATTGGACCTACTGGCGTCAGTACAAGTGAATTCAATGCTTCAAGTACGATTTTCTTCGAAGCTGGCGGCGTTTGTTTGAAATAAGCCTCCATGACTTTTTCATCCGAAACAGCCGGTACACTCCAGCCTTTCTCAATTCGTTTGCTGACAACAGAAGGATCGGAAGACATGAATTTGATAAACTTCCAGGCCGCTTCGGCATTTTTCGTTTTATCAGAAACAACAAGGCCATCCGCAAAAAAATGATGTGCTTTCTTCGTGTTACCAGGCTCCAGTGCAATATCCCATTTGAACGGAGCATCCGCAAAACGGCCAAAGTTCCAAATTCCGCCACGCAACATAGCAATCTTACCTGCTTTAAATGCGTTTAAGTCAGCATCTGGCTGGTTAAAAGTATCGTCGTTAAGCGCTGGAGACACTTTATACTTTTTCGCTTTATCCAGCATCCAGTTCAGGGCTTCGATATTTTCTTTGCTGTTTACAGTAGGTTTGCCATCTGCACTCCAGATACCTCCGCCGTTCTGAGCAATGGTTTTGTAAAACTCATAGAATTGAATTGGCGAATAGGTTCCCCATACGCCGCTTTTGGCGTCGGTGAGCTTTTGAGCCGCTTCTAATTCTTGTTTCCACGTCCAATCCGCCTTCGGATACTCAACTTGCTTTTTGTCAAACAAGTCCTTATTATAGAAAAGAACTACGTCTGAAAATGACTCTACGACTCCGTATTGCTTACCGCTATACTTGAATGAGTCATAGGCAAGACCTTTGTAGATTTCCGGCTTGAACGTCGTGTCCTTCGCAATGATCGGCGTCAAGTCTTTTAGTGTATTTTTGGCGGCATAAGAGACGAAGTTTTCGTAACCGACCTCAAATACGTCAGGCGCATCCCCCGATGCGAGCTGTGTATTGAGCTTCGTGTAGTAGTTGTTGTAATCGACGATATCCACTTTGACCTTCACGTCAGGATTGGCCGACTCGAACGCTTTCACCATATCGCCTAGCGTCTGCTCTTGAGAACCGCTTGCGGTATACTGCATGAACTTAAGGGTAACCGGTTCCTTCTTTGTCTCTGGTGTTGCTGCTGCCGTAGCAGCTGCTGTAGGCTCTTGTTTTGACGTCGGCGTAGCTTCTTTTTTCGTATCCGTTCCACACCCCGTAGCTGCAAGAGAAACAACCACACCTAACGTTACGACCCAACCTGTTTTTTTAGTAACCATCTTTAAACCCTCTCTTCTTATGAATTTTCTTTAGTTAACTTACCCTTTTCTGTTTCATCACTTGCTTCTCAAACGACTTCCATCACCCCTCTCATTATCCTTTAACCCCACTCATGGTCATTCCCTTAATGAAGTATTTCGACGCGAATAAAAACACAATGAAAATCGGTATAAAGCTGATTACATTCCCCGCCATCAAAATGTTCCACTCCGTCGCCCATCTGCCTTGCAGCTTGCTTAGTCCAATCGGAAGTGTCATCAACTCCTTATCGCTCGTAATAATAAGCGGCCATAAAAAATTGTTCCACGATGCCATGAAAGCAAAAATGGCTAGCGTCGCAAGAGCAGGTTTGCTAAGCGGAAGAATGATGCTCATAAATACTCTCACATAAGAAGCTCCATCTATTCTGGCTGCTTCAATCAATGGATCAGGAATGGTCATGATGTGTTGTCGAAGCAGGAAAGTCCCGTAAGCGCTGAAGATTCCTGGCAAAATGAGACCGAGATACGTATTCGTCAGGTGCAGTTTTTGAAACACGATAAAGAGTGGCGTCATCGTCACCTGCATGGGAATCATCATCGTGATCAAATAGAGAACGAATAAAGTCTCCCTGCCTCGGAACGGTATTTTAGCAAAAACAAATGCAGCCATCGCACACACAACGATCTGCGCAGCGGTCGTCACTAAGGAAACACCTACACTGTTGCCCAAAAAGCGATAGATCGGAAAGTATTTCGTAATCTCGACGTAGTTGCTGAATTTAAATGTATCCGGTATTAAATTAGGCGGCATTCGGACGACTTCCAAGTTATCCTTAAAGGAACCCGACAGCATCCAAACGAAAGGAAACATGAGAACGACAGCCGCCACAATCAAAATAAGGTGTGAAAGCAAGTTCCGATACGGCATATATTTATCTGTCATAGGTAACCCACCTTTTCTGAAGCTGCTGCTGAACGATGGTGACGGCGAAAATAATGACGAATAAGATCCATGATTGCGCAGAGGCAAAGCCCATTTTATAGCTTTGAAAAGCATTCCCATAAATTTGCTGCACAAGCGTGCTCGTTTGCCCAGCTGGACCGCCGCCTGTCATGACTAGCACCTGATCAAAAAGCTGGAAGCCATTGATGAGCGATATGACAAGCACGAAAAAGATGCTAGGCGTAAGCAGCGGCAGTGTTACACGGAAAAACTGCTGAAACCCGCCTGCGCCATCAATCGTCGCCGCTTCGTAATAATCGTCCGAAATATCCTGCAGTCCCGCAAGAAGAATGACGGTCACATAACCGATATCCTTCCATACACTCACTGCAATAATCGAAGGCATTGCCCATACAAAGTCCTGCAGCCATACAGGTCCTTGAATTCCGATTAGCGACAGCAGGTAGTTAATGAGTCCGCTCTGTCCATTCAACAGCCAGCGCCATACGATGGAAACAGCTACCCATGAGGTGATGACGGGTACAAAGATGAAGATCCGATAGAGCTTAATTCCCCTTAGCTTCCTATTCAGTAAAACCGCGAACAGTAAACCAAAAGCAAGAACAGAGGGTAAATAACCAAGGATGTACTGAAGAATATTCTTAAGTGATGTAAGCGTTTTCTCATCCTGCAAAGCTTCTGTGTAATTATCCACCCCAACGAACTTCGCCGGGGTTAACAAATCCCAATTCGTAAAGGAGATGACCGCCGATGACAGCATCGGGATGAGTTGGAACAGAAGCAATCCCGCTAAACTTGGCAATAAAAATCCAATAATGACAACTGCTTTGGAAAATCTCTTTTGTCCGACCATGACGTTCTCCTTTTCCGGTTCCTACGTGTTAATTATTCCTTGGCTCTAACTGTTGCTCTCTCCACAATCGTTAGCGGCAGCATGATTTCATTCGCTTCTTGCTGGGCGCCGCCTTGAATCATGTTGATGAGATGCTCGGCCGCAATAGCCCCTTTTTCGGTGATATTTTGCCGGATTGTTGTTAAAGGCGGGATAAACATCTTCGACATCGTGATATCATCAAACCCAATAACGGAGATGTCTTCCGGAACTTTTTTCCCCATGTCCATCAAGCTCCGAATCGCTCCGAATGCGACCATGTCCCCCGTAGCAAATACTGCGGTAA
This sequence comes from Paenibacillus alginolyticus DSM 5050 = NBRC 15375, assembly GCF_000422905.1. Classification (GTDB taxonomy): domain Bacteria; phylum Bacillota; class Bacilli; order Paenibacillales; family NBRC-103111; genus Paenibacillus_E; species Paenibacillus_E alginolyticus. The sequence continues at coordinate 3,459 of NZ_AUGY01000039.1, read as the reverse complement.
TTTCGGGAAACTTGTTTGCGATGAGCTGACCTGCAGCCATACCATGTTCATAACTCATGGATTCTTCAAATACATAGTCTGGATTATAAAAGAAATTCGCTTCACGAATCGCACGTTTGTAGCCGAGGAAACGCTTCTCGACAACACCATCTTTACGAATCGCTCCGGTCACGAGTCCAATATTGGAGTGACCTTTATCAATCAGATACTTCGTCGCTAAATATCCGCCATATTCGTCATCAATGCCGATTCGCTTGAAATAACTGTCGTTAATGTAACTGTCGATCAGGACAATCGGAATATTAATTTTCTTGAAGCCGTCATAAAACTGTTCCGGATAAATCCCCATCATAATGGCACCATCCAGATTACGTTGAACGGATAAATCCAGATAACTCTCCCCTTGGTTAACACCAGATAACAAGAGGTGGTACCCATACTCGCGAAGCTTGCCCTCAATGCCGCTTATCATTTCGCTGTAGAAAGGGTTTTCAAGTATAAGCTGCTTATGAGATTCTGTCTGTGGAATCACGATACCAATCAACTTGGATTGGTTCTTTACTAAACTTCTTGCCGAGAAATCCGGTATGTAGTTTAAGGTTTCAATAATTTTCTTAATTCGCTCGATCGTCTCATTGGAGACTTTATCCGTTCGGCCGTTTAATGCATAGGATACTGCGGCTGCTGAAACGCCTGCGACTTTGGCTACATCTTTAATTGTTGGTTTTTTCATTCCTCAACCCTCTTTAGTTACACGTTTAACTAGATTATAAGACATAATATCCAATATTACAATATGATAGCGCTACCTTTTTACCATTAAATTGATTTATCAGTTACGCGTTTAACTAAATTATTATTAATGTCTATTTATTTAGAAATTCACCTGCTTGTTTTGAACATAGCGCTGCAGCCTCCCCCATCTCCAACTAATTGAGGTTACCGTATGAATGAATCCCTATTCTAGAATACAACATGGTTATCTACATCTTCCTAATACATAGGAAAAAAGCTGCTCCAACGCTCTGACTTTCTTCTCAGGCGATGAAACAGCTACTATTTTTGAAGATATTTTCTATTTGTTAGTAATCGTAACCGTTCTGCTTGTGCCATCCCACGCGACTTTGCCGCCAAATGTTTCCCCGACGAATCGAGCAGGCGCGAGTGTATAACCGTTAACCAGCTGTGCCGGCTCATCTAACTGAACAGCCTGGCCGTTCACATACACCGTTTTCTCATCAAGAGTTAGGCGTAATGTGGTACTTCCTTTTTTGGCTGTAACTGTTCGAGTTGCTGCCTCATAATCCACCGTTGCACCCATCGCTTCGAAAATCGCACGAAGCGGTGTGAATGTTAATCCTTTTACAATGACAGGTGCTTGCTCAAATTTCTGCTCTTTCCCATCAATTTCAACAGATACTTGCGAGGATAAACCGAAGGTACGCAAAGCTGTCTGTTTACCGGATTTATTATAAACCCTGATCTGAATAACAGAACCCTCCGGAACATCACCGGCTCGCAGCTCCAGACCGTAAGGCAAATCTGATTGAGAGGCAATCACTTGTCCGTTTAAGAGGTACTCTACTTTGCCAATGTAAACGTCAGGAATTTTGACAAAAGGGATTAACTTGGTTTGTTTCGTAAAAACCTGATGATTCGCATCTACGGGTACATAACCCAGATGATCAGTAGGTTTAGCTGCGTCTGTTACATTGGATAGCAAATAAGGATTAGCAATCAGCTTGCTGTAGTAATTTTGGATTTCAGATGAAGTGGAAAGTGAGTAGTCGTTTTTCGCGTTTTCCATCTTTTGATCGACGTTAAAGTAAGTGATCGCCTTCAATCTTGGATATTTATAAGGCATAATCTCATATAATCGCTGCAGATTAAGCTTCGCCCATTCCGTGAAATCCTCGCCTGCCGAGTGCGCATAATGCGGGACACCCGTTTCACTTAGCATTAACGGTTTACGGTCCGAATAGGTGTTATAAAGCCTCGTTAACCTCTCTACATTGCTCGTAGAAATCATGGAAGGCAGAGACGGATCCCCATTTTCATAAGGCTCAATATATAAGCTAACCCCAACCCAATCTACATAAGCATCTCCCGGATAATAAGGGTCAATATCATTCGCCGGTACATCGCCAGGACTCCAAACCATCGCGACATTCGGAGCTTCAGCAGCAAATACATCGTGCAGCATACGGAATTTCGCAATATATTGGGCAGGGTTTCCGTGCCATTTAACCCAAGCACCATTCATTTCCCCAGCAAAACGCAAGAAGATCGGGATGCCTGCCGCCTTAGCATCTTGTGCCCATTTTCGCAAATAGGCGCTATCAGTAACAGGATCTAAACCATCGTCAGGTTCCCAAGCGATTTGTAAAGCGCCACCCGCATCTTTTGCTCTCTTCGCATACATAGCAGGGAATCCTTGACCCCAATGTGCATAAGCCAAATAAATCGCGTGTTTTTTGCCATATTCCGTTTCCATCTTCGTGAAAATATTACCCACCTTAGGATCCTGTTCGGAGTACACCCCAAGATAAGTACCGTATGTAGGTTCAAACTTAGCCAGTTGACTGTTCTTCGGCAGGGCTAACTGCTGTACCGTCGACTCATTACGATCCAGTCTATACAATTCGACCGTTGTTCGAATTTGATCGGCTCGCTGAAGCTTAACAGCCCCCCAATCCTTTCCAGCTTTCACCCAATATTCATTTTCTGATTCGTAAAAGCTAATCGCTTGATCGTAATCACCAATTGCATCGTAGTAGGCGGCCAAGTTTCCATAAAATAAAGCTGCATTCTCCCACTCTCCGGCGCCTGCATAGTAATTAGCCAGAAATTGCCAATGCGGTACAGCTTCAGCTTTATTCCCACTTGCTCGAAGCGACTCCGCTTTTTGCCAATGATCCCATACGACATCTGCACGAGCAGGTGCTGGTGCACTTGCTAGGCTAGCTGCGATAATTCCTACAGCCAACGTCATAATTCCGATTCTTTTTTTAGTGATTTTCAAATGAAGATGACTCCCTTCGATCCTGTTGTAAGTTTATATGTCCATAACTAATACGCCTTGAATGGAATAAAGTAGCATTTTGTCGAAAAATAAATAAAAAGCAAAAAAACAGGCTCAAAACAGAAATCAGTGCTTGACGGTATGAACTACGGTTGAAAATGGAAAAACATCTGCCAATCCAGTATTGTTGTAAGTCCTACCAAACAACAAAAGGAATAGACAGATGCAAATCCAGTATATCAGTGAAATGCTTAACATACCAGAGTTACAGATTCACCAGATTTTGCCGATGAATGCAGATGAAATACAGATTGAAGCGGTGCCTATGGCCTCAAAGCAATGCTGTCCGATTTGTCTATCAGATGAAGCCGTCACGCTTAAAGGGAGCAACGGTTTACGTACTGTCCGGCATCTGCCAGCATTTGAAAAAAAAGTAG